>NZ_JBITFA010000012.1:0-272901 GCF_044455705.1 Kitasatospora sp. NPDC051170
ACAGCACAGCCCACTCGGCATCCGAAAGCTCATGACGACGCACCATGGCGGACATGATCCCTCATCACTTGATCAGCTTTGAAGACGACCCCTAGAGCAGGCGGATGTGGAAGCAGAGTACGGCGGCGACAAGGCGAGAATGGTGGAGCTCTCAGAAGACAGGGTCGAGCTCTTCCGGGCATACAAAGACAAAAAGCAGGCCATGCCCCTCAAACCGCTCACCCACGCCCAGCTGAGCACGGCAACTGGAACTGGCCCCGTAGATTTCGACGCCCTGCTTGACGCAGTACTTGAAGTGCCCTCCGGGCCACAAAATGCTTCGCGCTACCACAAGGCCATTGAATCGCTTTTCACTGCCTTGTTCTATCCGGCACTGACCCAGCCCGTAATAGAGCATCCTCTCGACGAAGGCAGGAAGCGGGTTGACATAACTTACACGAACCGAGACCGGCACGGATTCTTTGACTGGCTCACCCGACAGGGGCACCAGTGTTCATATGTATTCGTTGAGTGCAAGAACTACGGATCTGATCTGGGAAATCCCGAACTAGACCAGCTATGCGGGCGGTTCACCCCACTGCGAGGAAAGGTCGGGATAATCGCTTGCCGCTCATTCGCAGACAAGGAGCGCTTCTTGCTGCGCTGCCGCGACGTGGCATTGAACCGCCGTGAGTTCGTCCTGGTCCTCGACGACGACGACTTGGTCCTGCTGGTCGAGGAAGTTAAGAAATCTCTCGGACCTCGACGCGACCCTGACGGCGCGTTGATTCGCGACAGGCCGAAGCCCGGCGAGTTTCGTTTGCTCAATGAGCGGTTTCGCCGACTCGTCAGCTAGAGCCGCGCCTGTCCGTGCATACTCGCCGCATCCATTGCTGCCCTGGCGGTCACTGTCCAGAGCGTCGAGCCCCTCCCGACAGCGTATTGCGGCTGCAACCACAGCGGTGATTTCTCCAGGGAGCCTAGAAGTACGTGACCTGGACGATGTAGACCTGCTCGTGTCGTACGACGGTCAGGCACTCGAACAGGCCAGCGGGAGACATCAGCCGCCTTGCTCTTCTCTGCGGCGCCCGCGAGTGCGCACCGAGCGGACAGACCATCGGGACCTGCGCCCTCCTCGGGCCGTCCGGGCTCGGCGAGACCATATGCCCGATCCGGACATGCCGCTCAAGCTGAGCATGCTCCAGTTGCTGGACGCTATTTGTGATGGCGAGCCGCGGATCAGAGGCATCCGTCAGGAACTGCGTCCGTCCGACGCGGCCGCGCCGCTTACCGACGATCACGAGACCGGCTGGCGCCGGCTGTTCACAGTCGCAGTCCTCGCTTCCCTGTCAGTCGCACCGGACTGACCCTGCGGGCGACACACCTCGGCCACCATTGCGAGCGGCACCCGCCCCGGTCTCGCTGATCCCTCACAGGCGAGGGACCGCGGTAGTTGATCACGACCCGCGACACCTTCTCCAACCGGGGCGGCGCCGGCACGCCTCTGAGCAGGAGGATGCCGACCCCGTGTTCACTGCGCTGAAGTGAGGCTTTACCCAGCCGCCTGGTCGCGCCGGGCCCGTTCGACATCCTCCACGGCGGTGACGCCGCCAGTAGGTGGCGCACAGGCTGCATGCAGAATCGATTCTGCTAGGTTCCAGGTGGCTCGGCTCGCACGAGCTTTCACTCGCTACCGGGGGGGCAGACGGGATGGCGGTCGGGGGCGGCTGGAAGCCGCTAGAGGCGTTCTGGCCCGTGCAACGGCTGGTGCGGGACCGCCACCAGTTGGTCCGGAAAATCAGCGAGTGCTACTCCGCCGCACACCCGAAGGACAAAAAGCCGAGCCCCTCGGATGTCAGGTCCTGGCGTGAGAGCGTCTACGAGCTGGCGACCACGCTGGACAACCTCGGACGCGGCCAGGTGCGGATGTTCATCGAGTACCTCGCCGACGGCCAGATGAACCACATCGACGTCGTCCTCGCAGGACAGCATCCATCGGGACGGCTAAGCTACGCCGTCATCGAGCTAAAGCAGTGGGGCAGCGTCGAGCGTCCGACCGTGTCGAAGACGACCGGGCTTTGCGCCTCCTGCAGGGCGGAGGGGAACACCACGCTCTGCCGGCGCTGCGCCAGGGATCTGGTCTACGCTCCGTTCCCTGAGTACCAGAGGCACCTCAAGCATCCTGCGGTCCAGGTCGGCAACAACGTGGACGACCTGCGCAGGCACCACAGCATGTTCGACGACCGCTACGTCAACCTCGTGGGCGCGGCCTACCTGCACAACCTGATGGATCCAGAGCACCAGTGGATCAGCCAGGTATCCCCTCGCCCCGGGATCCCCACGTTCACCGCACGGCAGCCCGGGGACCTGGAGAAGTTCCTGACCGCGAACTTCAGCTCCGACTCTGGCGCGGAGGCCGCGCAGGAGTTGCTCGGACGTCGACGCTCGAGCAACCTCCTGACCGACGAGACCGGGGCGATCATCAACGGTCACACCCGGTTCAGTCTCATCGAGCACCAACTGCAGGCGGTCCGGGAGATCGCCGACGCCACCGCGGCCGTCGGGTCGCCGGGGGTGAAGAAGGCGTTCGTCGTCGAGGGACGGGCGGGCAGCGGCAAGTCGCTCGTCGCGCTCACCGCGCTGGGAGAGGCGCTGCAAGCCGGGCGCTCCGCCGCCTTCGTTTCCGGCGGCATCGCCTCCCGCGACACCTTCAAGCGGGCCGCCAAGGGGTACCAGAAGGTCTTCAGACCGCTGGTGCAGGTCGCCGACAAGTTCGGGCCCGACGAACTGGACCTCATCGTCTGCGACGAAGCTCACCGCCTCAGCGAGCGACCCATAACCGGCTCCTTCAGCATGCGGTCGACGGGACAGAGCTCGGTGGAGGTCGTCGTCACCCGTGCTCGCGTGCCGGTCTTCTTCATAGACGGAGATCAACGCCTCTTCGCGGAGGAGGTCTGGTCTCCGGAGAGGCTCAAGAGCGAACTCTGGAGCCTCGGTGTGGAGATCGTGCCGATCAACCTGGACCGGGTACTCCGAACTGTCGGCAGCTCGACCTACGACACCTGGGTCAGCCGGTTCATGGCCGGGGACCCCATAGCGTGGCGCCCGGACGGCGCCAACGATCCCGAACCTTTCGAGCTCTATTACGCCGAAAGTGCCGCCGAGATGGAGTCATTCCTCCAGGACAGGGACCCGGCGGGCGTGAGTGCCCGGATGAGCGCCGGAATGTGCTGGGGCTGGACCGACGACACCGGCACCTACCCCGACGTCAGCCCCGAACCCGACTGGGCACGCCCCTGGAACGCCGGCGACAACCACAGCACCCAGGGAATACCCAAGCGGAAGTTCTGGGCAACCGACCCCGGAGGCTTCGGGCAGATCGGGTGCGTGCACACGGCCCAGGGGCTCGAGTACGAATGGGGCGGCGTGATCATGGGCCCCGACCTCACGTGGGAGGACGGTGCCTGGGTCGCCCACCGCGAACACGTGAAGAGCAAGGCATCGCGCATCGAGGACGACACCGAACTCACCCGGGCGCTGTGCAGGGCCTACGGCGTGCTGATGACCCGTTCCATCCGTGGCCTGGTGCTCTACTCGGTCGACCCTGGCGTCAGAAAGCTCTTCGCCGACCTCGGCGTGCGAAAACTCTGATCCGCCGCCCTCTGTGTGCCGGGCCGATGGTTCGCCATGGGTCCTTGGCCAGGGCCGGATAGTGCCAGCAACGTCCCGCCGGACCCACTACTCGGTTGACGAGTTCACTGGCACCAGTGACAGGCCGCGTAGCCGCCCGGGTGACACGAGCCTCCGACGCTCAGACTCGGCGAAGCCCTGGAACGTCGCGGCCGCGAATCGGCTTGGTTCTCGGTAGGCTGCGGGCGGCGGCGTGACGTTGCGCCCGTCGAGCCCTTCTGGTCCGGAGGCCGGATCCCCAGCAGGGCCCAGATGGTCTCCAAGCGCTCCGCAGACCATGGGGGCGACAAAGCGAGCTGCTCCTCCACCCAGGCATCGATCAGCTCCTCCAAGTCACCGCCAAGTGTGCTCATGCGGCGACTCTACGAGATCATGTGTGCCTTCCGCATGATCGGGCCCGCGGATGCCTTGAAGCACTGGCGCGATGTCGTCCTAGCTGAGGATCACGGTCCAACACTGTTCTGGCCAAGAGGGTTCGGCTGGGAGTCGCCAGGGCATTCAGACGTCCCCGAGCCTGCCGCGAGCGAGGGCTCCCGAGATGCGTTGCTGCTGGCCGCCGGACAGCTCGGTCGGTCGGTGCTTGAGGCGGTCGGTCAGGCCGACGGTGGCAACCACCCTCTCCACCCATGCCTGGTCGGGCTTGCGGTCGGCGCTGTCCATCGGCAGCGTGATGTTCTCCAGCGCCGTCAGGGTGGCCAGCAGGTTGAACACCTGCACCTCTTCGTCGACCGACTGTTGCCTCAAAAGTCGTTAATCGGCAGACGAGTTGGCGCATGTAAGTCCATTCTGAGCGCATGACCTTGCCCATTGCCTCTCCGGCTACACCCGCGACGGCAAAGATCACCACAGTGACGCGGCGCGACATCTTTGACTATCTGCGCGGGACTGGCGCCCCGTGGTGGGGGCGACTCGACGACGAGACAGCGTTCCTGGAGCGGCTGTACAAGCTCGACGAGTTGCCGTCGACCGACAGCCGATTCGCCACTGCGCGCGGCGACATCGTCCAGCACCGGTTCAACAACGAGGACTGGGACGATGACTGGATCTTCATGGATGCGCGCCTCGGGCTCCGCTCCGGGCCGGACGAGGTACTGCTCGCCTTCCTCGTGGAGACCCTGCACCCGGAAGTGCTTTCCGACGTCGACCAAGCCTCTCGGCACGTCGATCAACTGAACCGCCTCTTGGAACCCGATGGCTGGGCACTTCGCGCTTACCAGTTCCTGTCAGGCCGGCCGATCTACTCACCGGTCCGGGTACAGGCCGCCGGCCCGCTGGTGTCGTTGCCCTTGAACGACGATGACGCGGGCAAGCTCGACCTCGTTCTCGGCCAGGTATACAGCCTCCTCGACTGCGACGGGCAGGAGACCGCCCGCGACCTCCTGCGCAAGGCCATGCTCACGTTGCGCCGCGACGGCAGCTTCTACCACCCCATGCCGGGCGACAACTGGACTGCCAGCACGTACGAAGCCGTCCTCACCGTCGACCGCCCACTCCTCCCCGCGTTCACGCCAGCGGTGGCCGAGGCGACCTGGCACCAATTGGGAGCAGTACTCGCACGGCTCGGACGCGAAGACGTGCAGTCGCTCGTGATCGAAGGCGATATGGGGCCGATGCCCTACATCCCACACGACTGGAGAGGCCGCGCGGTCACACCGGCTTCCCCCGTGATCCGCGGCGCCCGCATCAACTTCGCTTCCACCGACTTCAACGTTGTGCGCCGGGACTTCTCCGACCTTGAGATCCGCTCCGCTGCGGACGGCGGCTTCCGCTACCTCTACGACACTCGGGCGAACAGGCCGGTCACCGACTTCGTGCTCGACGACCGACCCCAAGTAGCGACGCTGTGCAACGTCACCATCATCAGGAAGGGCGATATCTACTCCCCCCGAATCAAGCTGTGGAAGAAGGACAAGAGCAAAGCCGAGAAGGCAGCGGCCATGGAGGTCATTCCCGGCACCGAGAGCACACAGCTCATCAAGGCGGTCGTCGACACCAGCGACGCCCACGAGAACTTCTGGAAGGTCATCAACTTCCTCCAGGAGTGCAGCGGGCTCTACACCCCGGGCAGTCGTGCCGGTCTGACTGTCAACGATGCCGATCAGCTCGCCGAAGTTCTGACCGGCCAGGACCGGACTATGCTCCTGCAAGCGCTCAAGACCGCCATCGGTGGTTCGCTCACCGAAGAAGACATCCGCCTCATCAGCAACCGCAAGATCCAGCTCCAGCGCTTCGACCGACTGCTGAACGACCCTGAATATTTTCAGGAGGAGAAGGACCGAACCGCCAAGTCCAGCGAAGCGCTCTGGCAGGACTACTTCGAAGGAAATTCCTGGATCTTCGGCTACGGTCTCAACCTCGTCGCCTGCGAGGCCCTTGATGACGGCAAGCTGGAACGCATCACCACCGGGGCCAACATCTTCACCGGAGCCGGCAAGCGGATCGACGCGATCATGCGCTCCAAAGGCTTCATCAGCAGCATGCTGTTCTGCGAGATCAAGACCCATGAGACGCCGCTGCTCGCCAAGACCCTCTACCGCACCCCGGACGTCTACCAGGTCTCGACGGAACTCGGAGGCGGAGTCGCGCAAGTGCAGAAGACCGTCCACAAAGCCCAACGGCTGATCTCCAAGGAACTGACCCGGCTCTACCAGGCTGACGGCACCCCGACCGGTACCGAACTCTCGACCACCAAACCCCGCCAGGTCCTCGTGATCGGCAGCCTGGCCGAATTCAAACACAAGGGCGAGGTCAACCCAGAAAAGCTCAGCTCCTTCGAACTCTACCGATCCTCCGTCCAAGGCATCGAGGTCATTACGTTCGACGAACTCTACGACCGAGCATGCTTCATCGTGGCGGACCAGTAGGACTCTGTCGCCCCTCGCGGCCAGGGAGGCCTCGCACTTCGGTAGCTCTCCGTAGGCCGCACAACGAGCAAGCGGCGCGACCTCTCATCACCACCCGACACTTTCCGGTGTCCCTCATCCGTTGAGGCCGCCGCGTGTGCACTGGTTGTGAAATGATCTTCCTCTAGAGTCATATTTCCGCAGGTCAGAGGCATGTTCGATCAGAGCTACGACCTCTGATCGGTGGCGGTCACCACGACGGCGCCACGTCGACCGGTTGGTCGGCGTGGCGCCGTCGTGGTGACCGCCACCCTTCCTTGCGGACGCCACGCGCCCGGGGGCTTGTGCACCGGAGGACGGGCCTACTCGGGGGTGAGGGCGAGGACGGCGAGGTCGTCGGCGAGGAGGCCGGCGAAGGTGTGGACGTCCTGGGCGAGGAAGGAGACGACGCGGTCGGGGGTGGCGGGGCCGAGGGCGGCGAGGCGGGTGGTGAGGGGGTAGAAGGTGCCGGCGGCGTCGCGGGCTTCGCTGACGCCGTCGGTGTAGAGGAGGAGGGTGTGGCCTGGGGGGAGGGCGACGGCGGTGGGTTGGCGGGCGTCGGCGGGGCCGAGGTGGGCGAGGCCGAGGGGGAGTTCGTCGGCGCAGGAGACCGGGGAGATGGTGCCGTCGGCGAGGAGCAGCGGGGTGGTGTGGCCGCGGTTGACGATCTCCACGCAGTCGGAACCGGGCCGGTACTGGAGCAGGACGGCGGTGGCGAACAGTTCGTCGTCGCCGCGGTCGGCGGCGTCGCGCAGGACGGCGCGGTCCAGCTGGTCGGCGAGGTCGACCAGGTCCGGGGTGTCGTGCGCGGCCGCGCGGAAGGCGCCGAGCACGTCGGCGACCGTACGGACGGCGCCGAGGCCCTTGCCGCGGACGTCGCCGAGCAGGACGCGCACGCCGTAGCGGGTGTCGCAGACCTCGTACAGGTCCCCGCCGACGAGCACCTCGGCCTGGGCGGGGCGGTAGAGGCCGGCGACCCGCAGGCCCCCGGCGCGGTCGGGGACGGGGCGCAGGACGGTGCGCTGGAGGGTTTCGGCGACGGTACGGGCCTGGAGCAGGGTGCGGTTCTGGCGGGTGCGTTGCCAGGCCAGGGCGGTGCCCATCACGCCGGAGAGCAGGGTGGCGATGTAGACCCAGACGTGGTGCTGCTCGTCGACGTGGCCGGCGCGCAGGGCGAGCAGGATCTGCAGGGCCAGGGCGCCGCCGGTGGTGGCGGCGGTGAGCACCGGGCCGTAGCTGAACGCGGCGACCACGGGCAGGGCGGTGAGCAGGAAGCCCGCGGCGACGGCGTCGGGGACGAGGGCCTCGGCGGCCAGGTCGAGCACCAGCAGCAGCACCGGCAGCCAGAGCACCCAGCGGGGCGTCGGGGGCTGCTCGACCGCGGGGTACGGCGGGCGGGACGCTGCGGGCACGGTGGGACCTCCTGGCCGACCGGTCCGGCCGATGCAGGCGGATTGACCGGTTCGTCCCTCCATGCTCCCCCAGGTTCGGCGCTGCCACGAACGGCCGAGCGCCCGGGGGAACAGGGAGGGAACAGGGAGGGGGCAAAACGGGGGGCAGGGAGGGACGGGCGGTCAGCGGACGGTCACCGGCAGCGTCTCGTAGCCGCGCAGGATCAGCCGGTCCCGCCGCAGGGCCACGCCGCCGGGGGCGAGCCGGGGGAAGCGGTCGAGCAGGGCCGGCACCGCGATCTCGGCCTCCATCCGGGCCAGCTGCGAGCCCAGGCAGTAGTGCGTCCCGCCGCCGAAGCTGAGCGGCTGGCTGTCGGTGCGGGCCGGGTCGAAGACCTCCGGGCGCTCGTAGCGGGCCGGGTCGTGGTTGGCCGAGCCGATCAGCAGGGTCAGCATGGAGCCGAGCGGGACGGGCAGGCCCTCGACGGCGAGGTCTTCGGCGAGGGCGATCCGGGCGGTGGCCTGCACCGGGGAGTCGAAGCGCAGCACCTCGTCGGTGAAGCCGGCCGGGGTGAGGGCGCCGCTGCGCAGCCCGTCCGCGACCTCGGGGTGGCGGAAGAGGAGGGCGAGGCCGTTGCCGAGCAGGTTGGTGGTGGTCTCGAAGCCGGCGACCAGCAGCAGCACCAGGTTGGCGAGCAGTTCCTCGACGGACAGCCGGTCGTCGTCCGCGGCGGCGATCCGGGCGAGGTCGGTCACCAGGTCGTCCCGGGGGTCGGCGGCGCGCTCGCCGGTGAGCTCCAGGAAGTAGCGGGACAGCTCGACGGCCGCCTTGTCGGCCTCACCCAGGTCGTCCAGCGACTGGAACATCTCCAGGGCGACGGTGAGGTCGGAGGCCAGGCCCCGGAAGCGGTAGCGGTCCCGCTCGGGGACGCCGAGCAGCTCGCAGACCACGCCGACCGGCAGCCGGAAGGCGAAGGCGTCCATGAAGTCCACGGGCGAGCCGTCGGCGCCCTGCTCGGCCATCTCGTCCAGCAGCCGCCCGACCGCCGCCTCCACGGCCGGGCGCAGCTCGGCGACGCGGCGGGCGGTGAAGACCGAGGCGATCAGCGAGCGGACCCGGGGCTGGTCGGGGGCGTTGCGCTGGAGGATCGAGCGGCCGAACAGGACGAGCGACTCGTGCTGCGCGTACTGGGCGTCGAACCCGACCATCATGTCGCCGGTGACCATGCCGAAGGCGGGGGTGCGCAGCACCTTGTTGACGGCCGCGTAGCCCGTCACCAGGTACGCCCCCTCCCCCGCCGGCACCACCGGGCCCAGCCCGCGCGCCCGCGCGTACAGCGGGTACGGGTCGGTCCTCCCCTCCGTGGTCATCATCCGTTCGACGATCGCCGCGCCGTCCATCCCGTGCTCCCCTCCGAGTTCTCACGTCACCGGTTCGTGAACACCCGGAGGCCACCGGGGAGTTCCCGGACGAGACGGCGGTTACGGGCCCGGGGGGCGGCGGGTCGGTAGGGTTGACGGCATGGAGATCTGGATCAACCCCCGGTGCGGAAAGTGCCGTACGGCGCTCAAGGAGCTGGACGCGGCCGGGATGAAGTACACCGTCCGGCGCTACCTGGAGGACCCGCCGAGCGCCGACGAGCTGGAGGAGGTGCTGGAGCGCCTGGGCCTGGAGCCCTGGGACATCACCCGCCTCGACGAGCCGGCCGCCAAGGAGATGGAGATGAAGCAGTGGACCAGGGAGCCCGCCGACCGGGCCCGCTGGATCGCCGCGATGGCGGAGCACCCGGCGCTGATCCAGCGGCCGATCATCACCGCGGACGACGGCCACGCCGTGATCGCCCGGACCCCCGAGGTCCTGAAGTCCGTCCTGCCGTAGGGCGTGTCTGACAATTCGCAGTGCGGGGCACCGGCGGTCGGGCGGCCGTCGGTGCCCGGTGCCACACTGACCGGGTGACGACCACGAGCACCACGTACATCGCGTTCCTGCGGGCCATCAACGTCGGCGGCCGGACGGTGAGGATGGAGCGGCTGCGGGCGCTCTTCACCGAGCTGGGGCTCGGCGGCGTCCGCTCGTACATCCAGACCGGCAACGTCTTCTTCACCACCGACGAGCCGGACCGCGCCGCGCTGACCGCCCGGATCGAGGCGCATCTGGAGGCCGGGCTCGGCTACCCGGTGCCGGTGCTGCTGCGCACGGTCGACGAGGTGGCCGACCTGCTGGCCGCCGAGCCGTTCCGGGGCGTGGAGGTGACGCCGGACGTGCGGCTGGTGATCGCCTTCCTCTCCGAGCCGCTGCCCGCGGACCTCCCCGTGCCGCGCCGCTCGCCGAAGGGCGACGTCGAGGTGGTCGGCGCCGACGCGGGGGCCGCGTACGTCGTCGTGCACCTCCAGGACGGCAAGTGGGTCACCAAGGAGCTCTTCGACAAGTCGTACAAGGGGGCCGTCACCTCGCGGTTCCTGCACACCACGGAGAAGATCCTCGCCGCCGCGCGCAAGGGGTGACCGAGGAACCGGGCGGCCCGGCGCGGCGTCTGTCGCTCAGTGACGTACACCCCCGGCGCCGGCCCGCGGCGCTACCCGCTCCCCGCACACCGCGCTCCCCGCCCTCTCCGCACACCGTGCTCCCCGCCCTCCCCGCACACCGCGCTCTCTGGACACCCCGATCAGGCCGAGCGGACAATCGGGCCATGACGTCTCCTGAGTCCCACACCGGCCGCCTGCGGCCGTCCGACGCCGAACGGGACCAGGCCATCGACGCGTTGAAGGACGGCGCGGGCAGCGGGCGGCTCTCCCACGACACCTTCCTCGGCCGGATGGACCTCGCCCTGCGCGCCGAGAGCCGGGGCGAACTGGAGGCCGTCCTCGCCGGCCTGCCCACCGGCGGCCCGGTGGAGCGCGCCGTCCTGCGGACGGTCGGCCGGGTCTCCGCCTTCGGCGGCCGCCTGAACCGGGCCTGGCGCACCGAGCGGCTGCCCGGACTGGCCCTGCCGCAGGCGGGCGCCGGGCAGTTGACGATCGGCCGCATCCCGGGCTCGGCGCTGCGGCTGCACCACCCCTCCGTCTCCCGCCACCACGCCGAGCTGCGGCAGGAGAACGCCGGCTGGGTGCTGTACGACCTGGGCTCCACCAACGGCACGTACGTCAACGGCCGCCGGATCGCGGGGGCCGTGCTCGTACGGCCGGGCGATCAGGTGCGCTTCGGCGACCTGGAGTTCCGCCTCGCCGCGAGCTGAGCACCGGGCGGTCAGTGGGGGAACTGGCGGCGCGGGCGCTGCGCGGGCAGCTCCTCCCGGAACTCCTCGATGACGGTGGCGATCTGGCGTGTCAGCACCGTGCGCTCCAGCCGGTCCAGGTACAGGTTCCGGGCGGCCAGCGCCTCGACGGTGACGCCGAAGTAGAGCGTCATCAGGGGGTTGATGAAGAGCTGCTCCCCCTTCGTCCGCTCGGTGAAGCGCACGTCGCCGAACTCGCCGCGCAGCGCGGCCGCGACCGAGCCGTTGACGATGCTGGGGTGTTCGGGGAACGCGGCCCTGGCATGCTCGACGGCGTCCAGGTAGAGCGCGCCCTCGCGGCTGTCGCGCGGAACGGAGAAGGCGCCCAGGTAGCCGCCGGAGCGGTCGAGGGCGGCGAGGTTCTCGAGCACCAGGGAGTGGTTGACGCCGTGGTGGGCGTCGATGCCGAACCCCAGGCAGGCGACCAGCCGTTCGGGCACCTCGGGCAGCCCGGCGACGGCGGCGAGACTGGCCATGTCCTCCTCGGGGGTGCCGAGGCCCATCTCGTCGCCGCGCATCAGGATGTCGGTGCCGCCGTCCACCAGCAGCAGCGCGTCCACCCCGCCCAGGTGGTCGAGCAGCCGACGGTACGCCTCGCGCAGTGGCTGCACGCCGGTGGCCGGGAAGGCCCACACCGTGTCGGGCATGCCGTGCAGGTGCAGCCAGCGGGCGAGGGTGCGCTCGGGGAAGTACCCCTCGGGGGCGGGGGTTTCGGGCCCGATCCGGGCCAGGTCGGGCTCCTGCCAGACCTCGCCGGGCAGGCCGTAGAGGTGGGTGAAGGAGAGGTTGGCGAGGTGGACCTCCTTGCCGGCGGCGCGCAGCGCCAGTGCGATCGGCAGGCCGGCGTACACGTCGAAACCTCCGCCGGCCCCGGCGATCAGGACGCGGTCGGCGGCCAGCAGCCGGGTGAGCAGCGGAGGTTGCAGCAGCGAGGTCACCCGGCGGACGGTAGCACCGCCGGGTCTCGTACGGTGTCAGGGGTCAGCGGTTGACGTGCAGTTCGGCGAAATGGTCCTCCTTGTCGGACTTGCGCAGGGTGACCTTGACGCCGCCGACGAATGCCTCCTTGCCCTTGTCGACGGTAGGACGCGTACGTCCGGGGGCCATCGGCCCGGGGCGGTACGTATTCCCTGGCCCGGCCCGGAGCCGTACGGGGGTCGTGACCCCGAGGTGCGTGGGTCCGATCCCCTAGGGGGACAAGGGAGTTGACGATCGGACACCGGCTCGGCGCATATGCCGGGGGCCTGTGCCACGCGCGTAGAAGAGCGGCCCGCGAAAAGGCCCTCGGTCAGTCCGTGGCCGGGCCCGGGAAGCCGAACAGGTCGGACGGGAGGTCGGTCGGGAGGCCGGGACGGCCGGGGCGGCCGGGCTCCTCCGGGAGGTCGGAGGCCACCGGGGAGCCCCACAGCCGCGCGGTGCAGCGCTGGTACGTCGCCCGCCAGTGCGACCAGTTGCGCGCCACGTCGTCGTCGCACTCGGCCAGCAGCAGCTCGACCCGCGCCTCGTCCACGCCCTCCAGCAGCCAGGCCAGCGCGTCCGGGGTGCCCGGCCCCTCCGCCGTGGAGAGCAGGTCCAGCAGCTCGCCGAGGCTCCCGACGCGCGAGCCCTCGCTGAAGACGTTCTCCATCCGGGGCAGCAACTGCCGCTCCTCGATGCGCAGGTGGGTCTCCAGGCGGGCGGCCAGGTCCTCCATGGCGTACGCGACGGGCCAGGCGCTGCCGGTGTCCCGGGTGGCGATCCGCACGAGGGTGGTGACCCGGGTGAAGGAGTGATCCAGCCCGTGGTGGTCGTCCTCCAGCCAGTTGAGCAGCAGTCTCAGCTCCGGCGCGAAGCGGCGCACGATCGGCCAGATCCGGGTGTCCTGCTGCTCGTGGTGGCAGGTGAGCATCGCGGTCATGAAGTTCCAGTGCCGCAGCAGGGCCTCGCCCTGGTCCTCCTCGCCGGGCTGGAGCAGCCGCAGGGCGTTGGGCAGACGGGCGAGGTCGCGGCGCAGCGCGGCGTGCACCAGTCGCAGCCCGGCGAACCGGAAGGTGACCGGTTCCTCGTCGGCCTCGTGCCCGTACGCGGTCACGGCCCGGGCGTCGGCCCCGGACTGCGCCTGCTCGGGCACGGACGGGGACGGCTGGGGCAGCAGGTGGATCGGCATGGGACTCTCTTCACGACTGGCGGGCGGATGGTCGTCGGCCGGGTGAGGCGGCCCCATCCAAGGTGCTCGAAGTCGATCAGAAGGGAATCAATGTCCGATTGACGCGCAGGTCACGGGCCCTTTCGCGTACTCCGACAAGGACCTCGGCGCCGGATGCGCGAAGACCCGCGGCACCGGGGTGCCACGGGTCTTCGAGGGTGACTCCAGGGAACGGCGGGGGGGGATCAGTCCGAGGCCGGCCCCGCCAGGTTCGCGGTCAGCCAGACCAGCGTGTCCGGGATCATCTTCTTGAAGTCCGAGGTGAGGTGCTTGCCGCCCGGCTGCTCGTAGTAGGTGATGCTCACCGGGGCGACGGCCTTCTTCACCCAGTTCGTGACGATGTTCTTCTCGTACCCGTTGGCGCCGCCCGCGGTGACGTACATCTTCACGTCGGCCTTGCCCTGGGTGACCAGGATGTCGGGGTTGTTGGCCGCCTTCTCTGCGTCGTGGCCCTTCCAGAACCCGGAGTCCGGGATGAAGTAGCCGTCGATCGGCACCGCGGCCTTGTAGACGTCCGGGTACTGCAGGGCGAGCTTCGCGCTGCAGAAGCCGCCGGTGGAGGCGCCCATCACGCCCCAGCCGTCGCGGCCCTTCACGGTGCGGAAGTTGGCGCGGACGAAGTCGGGGATGTCCTGGGCCATCCACGTGGCCATCTTCTCGTGGCCCGGGATGTCGGAGCAGTCCAGCGCGTTCTTCTCGTCGCTGGTGAAGTTCTGCACCGGCATGATCATGATGAACGGATGGGCCTTGCCCTCCTTGACCAGCTTCTCGTTCTCCTCCTGGATCGGCAGCTGGTTGTCGGTCCAGGTGTTGTAGCCGTTGCTCTGGCCGCCGGCGAAGAGGGTCAGCACGGGGAAGCCGCTCTTGGCGTACTTGGGGTCGTTGTACTCGGGCGGCAGCCAGACCCAGACCTGGCCGGTGACGCCGGACTTCGCCCCGGTGACCTTGGTCAGGAAGATCGGGCCGGCGCCGGTGTCCCGGACCTTGCCGAGGTTCGCGGCGGGGCCGGTCGGCATCAGCACCTTCCCGCCGCCGGCCGGGGCCGCGGTGGTGGTGCCGGTCGGGGCGCCCGGGGCGGTCGTGGCGCCGGCGTCGCCGGCCGGGGTGGTGGCCGCCGGGGTGCCGTCCGCCTTGGCGCTGTCCCCCTTGTTACCGCCGTCGGAACCGCCGCAGGCCGCGAGCGCGGCGGCCAGGACGAGCGTGACGGCGCCGGTCAGGACGGCACGGGAACGGGACGACTGGCTAAGCACGGTGAGGACTCTCCGACCGATGTCACACCCGGTCCGGCTGACCGGGTGGTGGCCCCCCGGTGGGGCCGGACAGGCTCGGGGGCGCGGCGCTGGTGCGGCCCCGGAGCGACGGCGCGCCGTCCCTCCTGGGGGCGAACCTTCCTGCGATCTTATGACGTGGGTCGGGGTGGCCCGGTTGCGAGGTGGCCACCGTGAATCCAATGTTTGTTCGCGATCGGGTAAAACCCTTCACCGATGCCCCCCACCCGGCGGGGCCGGGCGGGGGCCGGACGGCGGGGGTGCGCCGGCCGCGAGCGGAGGCTCAGCGGGTCACGGTCGGGTCGGAGCCGGGTCAGAGCCGGGTCAGAGCCGGGTCAGAGCCGGTTCGGGGCCGGGTCGGGGCCGGGTCACGGCCGCCAGGTGTCACCGAGCGTGACCGTCCCGGTGGCGGGGACGGTCGCCGTGCGGTTGGCCCCCGACTCCCAGGTGACCGCGCCGCTCGCGTCCTTGCGCACGTACTTGTACTGGAAGGACGTGCCGGCGGGCAGCGAGAGCGTCAACGACCAGACCGGGTACCCGGCGGAGGACATCGGCAGCGCCTTGGCCGGGTCCCAGCCGCCGAGCGCGGCGGCGTCGCCGACCACGTAGACGTTCTGGCCGAGCGAGGTGGTGGCGTTGACGTTGAACGAGGCGCCGGAGACGCTCGCCGCGGCGGCCTGGACGTACAGAGCGACGGCGTCGCCCGCACCGACCGTCGCGGTGAACCGCCCGTCGGCCCCGACCTGGTACGTCGGCCCGGTGCAGCCGCCACCCGCCTGCGGGTCGCCGTGCTGGACGTCACAGTACGTCCCGGCCGGCAGACCGGTCTGGAAGGTCTGGGTGATCGCGCCCGTCTCGTGGTTGATCGCGACGTAGCCCTTGCCACCGCGCCCGAAGGCGATCGCGTTGTTGCCGTTGGACCACCAGTTGGTCACCCCGGTGCCCGCGACGGCGTTGCGGAAGCCGACCATGTTGGCGACCTGCCGCCAGGCGTGGGTGCAGTTCCAGCCGTCCTGGTAGCAGGCGTTCACGGTGCCGCCGAGCGGCGGGCCGTCGTCCTTGTTGGTGAAGCTGTAGCCCGAGTAGATGTTGGGCGAGCCGTAGGTGGAGGCCAGCAGGAAGACGTTGGCCAGCGTGTAGGTGTTGCCGTAGGTGTAGTTGAGGGTGGAGCCGTTGCGCTCGGTGTCCCAGTTGTCGAGGAAGCTGCGGGCCTGGTTGCCCGGCAGGTAGCCCCAGGAGGCGCCCCAGGTGCTGAGGTTCGCCAGCTTGTCGGTGGTGAAGATCCGCTTGAGGTCGGTGCCGACGCGGAACTCGTCCACGTCCCCGGTGCCGGTGTACTCGGAGGGCTGGATCGGCTCGCCGGCGCCGTAGATGACCTCCTGGACCCAGTAGGCGCTGGGGTTGGCCGTCCTGGCCTTGATCGCGGCGAGGTCGGAGGCGGCTATGTGCTTGGCGGCGTCGATGCGGTAGCCGTCGACGCCGAGGCCGGCGAGGTCGTCCAGGTAGTGCGCGATGGTGGTCTGGACGTACGCGCTGCCGGTGTCCAGGTCGGCGAGGTTCACCAGCTCGCAGGTCTGCACGTTGGTGCGGTCCTGGTAGTTGCTGATCGCCTGCCGGCAGGAGTGGAAGTCCTGGTCCTGGTAGTAGCCGGGGTAGGTGTACTTGCTGTAGACCGTGCCGCCGGTGCCCGTGCCGGAGCCGGCCGACATGTGGTTGACCACCGCGTCGGCGATCACCTTGACCCCCGCCGCGTGGCAGGTGTCGACCATGTTCTTGAAGGACGTACGGTCGCCGAGCCGTCCGGCGATCTTGTAGCTCACGGGCTGGTAGGAGGTCCACCACTGCGGGCCCTGGATGTGCTCCTGCGGCGGGGAGACCTCGACGAAGCCGTAGCCCTTGGGGCCGAGGGTGGAGGTGCACGCCTGGGCGACGGAGTCGAAGCGCCACTCGAAGAGGGTGGCGGTGACGTCCTTGCCGTTGTTCGCCGGAGGGGCGGCCTGGGCGGGGGTGGGGGCGCCGAGCGAGGTGCCGAGCGAGAGTGCGAGAGCCGCGGAAGCGGCGAGCGCGCCGGCCCTGCGGGCAGGCCGGCGCGTGGGGGCGGTGGTGACCACGTCGTCTCCATGGGGGGTGGCTGGGGGGTGGGGCAGCCGGGGAACTGCAGGAAGTTTCTGTAACTTGCTGGAAACTTGCAGAGAACGTAGGGCCGGGGACGAAGTGGGGTCAAGAGGTAGGACAGTAACGTTTCCGCAGGCGGGAGACGGTTCGCCCACGACGGACGGCAACGGCAAGGGCCCGGCGGCCGTAGCCGCCGGGCCCCTCACCTGTCCTTCCGGTTCACCGGTGCGTCACCCAGTGCGTCACCGGTGCGCGTCAGCCGTCATACGGCCTCAGCTGGTCTGGATCGCGGTGTCGTCGATGACGAAGCTGGTCTGGAGCGACCCGTCCTCGACGCCGTTGAACTTCAGGGTGACCGTCTGGCCCGCGTAGGACGAGAGGTCGAAGGTGCGCTGCTGGTAGCCCGCGGCCGCGTCGACGTTGGAGTACGTCTTGAGGGCGGTGCCGTTGACGGAGACCGTCAGCTTGTCGTACGCCGTGGAACCCGTCTCGGCGGTGTCGATGTGCAGCCAGAAGCTCAGCGTCGCCTTGCAGCCGGTCGGGATGGTCACCGTCTGCGACAGGGTGTCGGTGTGGGTGGTGCCGTAGCCGTTCAGCCACGACTTCCAGGAGCCGCTGTGCGCCGCCTGGGAGGAGCTGTTGTCGACGACGCCGGAGCTGGCCGTCCACGGCGAGGCCGTGCCCGTCTCGAAGCCCGCGTTGCCGAGCAGCTGCGCCGGGGTGCAGTTGCCGCCGCCGGTCGGGGTGACCGTCCAGGAGAAGCTGGTCGTCCCGCTCTTGGCGGCCGAGTCCTTCACCGTGATGGTCACGTTGGAGGTGCCCGTGGTGGTCGGGGTGCCGGTGATCGCGCCGGTGCTGGCGTTGATCGCCAGGCCGGCCGGCAGGCCCGTGGCGGAGTAGGACAGCGGGGCGGTGCCGCCGCTGGCCTTGATCGCCAGGTTGACGGCGGTGCCGACGACGGTGGACTGGCTGCCCGGGTTGGTGACGGTGACGCCGCCCGGGTTGGGCAGCGAGCCGACGTTCACGGCGGCCCAGGCGGTGGCGACCGCGTTGTACTCGGCGCTGTTGGCGCCGTACAGGTCGGTGGCCGCGTCCAGGGTCGCGGTGCGGGCGGCGGCGTAGTCGGTGGTGGAGGTCATGTGCGCGGTCAGCGCCTTGTACCAGACCTGCGCCGCCTTGTCCCGGCCGATGCCGGAGACGGTGATGTTGTTGGCCGTCGGGCTGTTGTAGCTGACGCCGTTGATCACCTTGGCGCCGCTGCCCTCGGCCAGCAGGTAGAAGAAGTGGTTGGCGACACCGGACGAGTAGTGGACGTCCAGGTTGCCGACGCCCGAGTACCAGGAGTCGGCCGAGCCGCCGTCCTTGGAGGGCTTGTCCATGTAGCGCAGCGGCGTGCCGTTGCCGTTGATGTTGATGAGCTCGCCGATGAGGTAGTCCGGGTTGTCGGCGGGCAGGTTCGCGTAGAACTCGACCATCGTGCCCATGATGTCCGAGGTGGCCTCGTTGAGGCCACCGGACTCGCCCGAGTAGTTCAGGTTGGCGGTGGCCGCGGTGACGCCGTGGGTCATCTCGTGGCCGGAGACGTCGAGTTCGGTGAGCGGGTGGGTGTCGCCCGAGCCGTCGCCGTAGGTCATGCAGAAGCAGCCGTCGTCCCAGAACGCGTTGACGTAGCCGGTGTCGTAGTGGACGCGGCTCATGGCGCCGACGCCGTCGTTGCGGATGCCGTTGCGGCCGAAGGTGTTCTTGTAGAAGTCCCAGGTGGCGGCGGCGCCGTACTGGGCGTCCACGGCGGCCGACTCGCGGTTGCTGGCCTGGCCGTTGCCCCAGGTGTCGGAGGACTTGGCGAACAGGGTGCCGTTGCCGGTCGTCCCGTTGCTCATGTCGGTGGTGTACTGCCCACCGCGGGTGCCGTCCTTGAGCTGGTACTGCGAGCCGCTCTGGGTGGTGGTCAGCGGGACGTTGCCGACGAAGACGCCGTTGCCGGAGCCGCGCTTGATGCCTTCCGTCTTGCTCAGCACCGCACCGGTCTTGGCGTCGGTGACGATGTGCAGCGCGCTCGGGGTGCCGTCCGACTCCTTGCCGCTGACGACGGTCTCGTAGGCGAGCGTCGGGGTGCCGGAGGCGGCCCAGACGACCAGGCGCGGGGCGGCCTGGACGGCGCCCTGCTCGGCGGCCAGCGCGGCCTCCTGGGCCTTGGGCGCGCTCAGGGCGGGGGTGGTGTCCACGCCGGCGAGGTTGGCCTCGCTGGCCTTGGTCACGTTCTTGGTGGCGCCGGAGGGGTCCAGGTGGACGATCAGGTCGCCGCCGAGGACCGGCAGTCCGGCGTACGTGCGCTCGTAGCGCAGGTGGCGGGCACCGTTGGCGTCCTGGACGACGTCCTTGGTGACGAGCTTCTCCTGGCCGCTCAGCCCGAGCGCCTGGGCGAACCCGGCGGACTGCTGGGTCGCGGAGGAGATCAGCGCGGCCCGGCTGACCTGCTGGTTGGCGACGGCGGCCGGGGCGTCCGGGGTGGCGGCCTGCGCGATGACCGGTATGCCGGTGACCAGCAGCGCGGTGGTGGCGGCCAGGACGACCGCCGCCTTCCGGGCGTGGGCGTAACGTGACATGCGGACTCCTTTTCCGACCGGTGCCGGTTCGCACACGGTGGAGAGACGCTGGGCCGCGGGGTTGCGGCGCAGTGGGGGCCCCCGCCGGGGTACACGGCGGAGGTGCGGAAGTGCGGTGGCGCGGTGGGAATGCGGCGTTACGGACGAGCTGCAGGGTCGGTCGCGCTGCACCTGAACTGGAGCGGCTGCTCCGGGAGGTGGGGCCCCCACGTCTGCAGCCGGACGAATCGTGGCAGTAAACGGCGCGTCAATGACAGATGCATGCCACTGATTGGCCGGTTCATTACCGAAACCGTATGCACGACTGTTCATCAGTTGTGTTACGGCGGGACTGGCTTGTGAACACGGTTTTCATGCCCCCCGAGAAGTTCGATCACCGCCGAAAGTCACTGACCAGCGCTCAGGGGTGTGGTTCGTACCGCTGGGTAGGGCGGACTTACCGGCGGGCGCGGCACTGCCGTGCCGCAGCCGTGCCACGGCCGTGCCACCGGCGATTTCCGGCCACCGGGTGGCGAGAACGCTACGGGCCCCGCACCGCCTGAACGGCGGTGCGGGGCCCGGGGGTTGCGATCGTGGGCGATCGACCCTGCGTGAGCCGGAAGAGCGGGCCTACCTCTGGACGAACACCGCCACCGTCCGGCCCGGCACGGTGAACGTCCCGGTCGCGGCGTCGAAGGCGGCCGTCTTCACCACCGCGTCCGCCCCGCCCGCCTGGACGGGGTGCAGCGCCTGCTCCGTCCCCCGCAGGGCCGGGAGCGCCTGGGTCTGCGCGGTGGGCGTGGCGTTGAAGACCACGGTGACGCCCTTCTCCGCGCCCGGCAGGCCCGTGCCGTCCAGGTGCAGGGTGATGACCCCGGGCGTCTCCCCGGGCGTGCCGGAGAGCGGGTAGGACAGCCGCCGCTGGACGTCGGACAGGGTGGGCAGGGCGAACAGCGGCGAGGACTGCTTGATGCGCAGGAACTCCCGGTACTGCGCGCCCGTGGCCCGGATGTCGGCCGCGCTCACGGTCAACTTCGGGTCCCCCAGGAGGAGTCGGGCGGCGGGCCACATCTCCTGGTTGTCCTTCGCCATGGGCAGTCCGCGGCCCCAGCCGTTCCCCTGCGACGGGTCCCAGTGGATGGAGTTGAACCAGTCGCCGGAGTCGTAGGCGTTGGAGTCCAGGGACTTGGAGCGCAGCAGGTCGCTACCGGCCTGGGCGAAGCCCACGCCCTGGGTGAGGGCGGTCAGCGACAGCCCGAGCGCCTGCATCCGGGCCCGGTCGGCGGGCGCGGTGGCCTTCGGCAGCTTGTACGCGAGCGCGTCGAACAGGTCGGTGTTGTCGTGGGCGTCCACGTACTCCACCGACTCCCCCGGCCTGGCCGCGTACCCGGTCGGGGAGCCGTTGTAGTCGACCTGGGCGCCGGTGACGGCCCGGCCCGAGCTGTCGGTGAAGGAGTACCCGGCCAGGTTGCCCGTCAGCCCGACCTTCACCTGGTCCATCTGGTGCAGCAGCCGGGCCTTCTGCTCCTCGGGGGTGCCGTTGGCCGGCGAGCCGTTGGGGTCGGTGAACAGGCCGGAGGAGAAGCCCTGCTGCGGCGCGGAGTTCAGCATGAAGTTGCCGCCGCGGGCGGCGTCGCGCAGCCGGTCGTCGAAGGTGGCGATGCCGGTGCCGGCCAGGTTGAGCTGGGTGGCCTGTTCGAAGCGGGCGTTGTTCGCGACGACGCCGAAGTTCCAGCCCTCGCCGTACAGGAGGACGTTCTTGCCGTCGACGCCGTCCGAGGCCGGGGTCATCCGGCGCAGCGCGGACTGCACGTCGAGCATGGTGGACTTCGGGTCGATGCCCATCAGGTCGAAGCGGAAGCCGTCGACCTGGTACTCCCGGGCCCACAGCGACACGGAGTCGACCACCAGCCGGTTCATCATGGCGTGCTCGGGCGCGGTGTCGGCGCAGCAACTGTCCGTCGTCACCTTGCCGTTGGCGTCCAGGCGGTGGTAGTAGCCGGGCACCACCCGGTCCAGCACCGAGTGGTCGGCCTGGCCGGCGGCGGCGGTGTGGTTGTAGACCACGTCCAGCACCACGCGCAGCCCGGCCGCGTGGATCGCCTGCACCATCCGCCGGAACTGCACCGTACGGGCCGTACCGTTGGGGTCGGTGGCGTAGGAGCCCTCCGGCACGTTGTAGTGCAGCGGGTCGTAGCCCCAGTTGTACGCGTCCTCGGCGGCGACGGCCGCCACGCACTCCTGCTGCTTGGGGCCGTCCGGGGGAAGGGACTTGAGGTCGCAGGCGGGCAGCTTCTGCTCCGCCCGGTTCTCCCGGACGGTGGCGAGGTCGAAGGTCGGCAGCAGGTGGATCGTGGTCACCCCGGCCTGGGCGAGTTCGCGCAGATGCCGCATGCCGGCCGATTCGGACTCGGTGAAGGCCAGGTAGGTGCCGCGTTCGGCCGCCGGGACGGTGGAGTCCTCCACCGAGAAGTCCCGGACGTGCAGTTCCTGGATCTGCTGCTTCCCCTGCGGAACGGCCGGCGGGCGGGGCTGGTCGTCCCAGCCGGCGGGCTTGAGCTCCTTGGCGTCCAGGTCGGCGACCAGGCTGCGCCGGGAGTCGGTGGAGAGGGCGACGGAGTACGGGTCGGTGACGGTGTTGACGACCGTCTGCTGCACCGAGGGCGCCCAGACCTTGACCTGGTAGAGGTAGTACTTGCCGTCCAACTCGCGCCTGTCACGGACGAGTTCCCAGACGCCGGTCTCCTCGTCCTGCTTCAGCGGCAGGGTCTTCGGGCTGCCGCCGGTGGCGGAGTCGAAGACCTGGACGGAGACCTGCTGCGCGGTCGGCGCCCAGAGCGAGAGCGCCACCTTGCCGTCGTAGTAGGCCGGGCCGAAATCCACCTTTCCGGTGCGACGGGCGTACAGGTCGTCCAGCACGCCGGGGATCTGCACGCCGGTGGCGGCCAGCGCGGCGCCGTTCGGGAGGTGCTCGGTGAAGAGCAGCTGGCCGCGCAGCGCGGCCGGGACGCGGGCGGTGTCCCTGGCGTCGAGGGTGAAGGCCCGGTAGCCGGACAGGTGCGGGTACGCGGCCTTCTGGGCGTCGGTGAGTCCGCCGGGCACGGGGCTGAGCCGCAGCCAGTGGCCGGGCTTGGTCAGCACGCCCTTGTCGGCGCGGATGCCGCCCTCGGGGTCGTAGACCAGCTGCGCGCTCGCGCCGCCGGCCAGGGCCGCGTCGGTGGCGCCGTAGCCGGGCGGGACGACGACCGTACGGGCGTCGATCCACTGGGCCTTGGCGGTGGAGAGGTCCACCTGGGAGGCGGAGCCCGGGTTCTGCGGCAGCAGGTAGCCCTCGCGGCCGCCGAGGATCCACACCTCCCGCCCGTCGGCGGTCAGGTTCAGGGACTGATCGGCGGGCAGGTCCTTCTCGTCGCCGCGGTGCAGGATGTAGCTGAGGCTGCTCGCTCCGGGGGCCAGCGGCACCTCGAAGACGGCGCCGAAGGCGTCGCGGCGCACCGGCGTCAGCGGCTTTCCCCAGTCGGTGGGGGTGGCGGCGCCGGTCCAGTCGTGCAGGCCCCAGCCGTCGTAGTCGCCGTCCTCCCGGTGGTAGTGGAGGACGGCGGTGTCGGCGGGCTGAGTGTTGGGCGGGCCCGGGTTCGCGGTGCGGACGGTGGGGTCGCCCTGCTTGAGCCACACCTCGCCGCCGGCGCCGACGTCGACGTGGCGGTCGGCGTCCACGTCCTTGACGCCGTTCCTCTCCACGATGAAGCCGAGGTCCGAGGCGCCCGGCTTGAGCTTCACGTACGCGAAGGCGCCGTACGCGTCCCGGCCGGTGAACGGGTGCCCGGCGGGCCACTGGGTGCCCTCGCCGTCGGCGAGGTCGCCCCAGGCGTAGAGGTTCCAGCCGTCGTAGTCGCCGTCGGCGCGGTTGTAGTGGACGACGGCGTACGGGCGGGAGCCGGCGGTGGGCACGGGCTTGGGGGCCGGGGCGCCGGTGGTGAAGCTCGCGGTGGCGGAGCGCAGGTGGCCCGCGGCGTCCTGGACGACGGCCTTGTAGCGCACCACCGTGCCGGGGGCCGTGGCGCCCAGGTCCTGGGTGACGGCGTACTTCCCGTTGTCGGCGGTGCCCAGGGTCTGCCAGGGCCCGTCGCCGATCTGCGCGGCGAAGCTCACCCGGTTGAAGCCGCCGTCCGCCTTGGCCCCGACGGTGACCAGCCCGGTGGAGCCGTCCGCGGGCGGCTGCACCGACAGCTGCGGGGCGGCGTCACCGGAGGCCACCTTGCCGTCCGCCTTGAACACCACGGAGGACAGCGCCGGGACGGTCACCGTCACCCTGTGGTCGCCGCCGGAGGTCAGGGCGGTCGCGGAGGTCAGGGTGGTCGCGGAAGTCGGGGCGGTCGCGGAAGTCGGGGCGGAGCCCGCCGAGGGGTAGATCCGGTCGAAGCCCATCCCCGCCGAGAAGGTGTCCAGGGTGACGGTCTTCGCCTCGGCCGCGTTGTTCACGGCCACCAGGTACTCGACCTGCTGCCCGGCGTCGATCCGGGAGAAGGCGTACACGCCCGCGCCGTCGGCGGCGTACCGCTCGATCTGCGCGCCGTCGGCCAGCGCCGGGTTGTCCCGCCGCAGCTTCGCCAGCGAGGCGAGGCCCTGGTAGAGCCCGCCGCCCTGCCCGTACCGGTCGGCCGGTCCGGAGGGGCCGCCGAGGACGCGGTCGGCGTTGTAGGAGGCGGTCCGCGAGGCGAACATGTCCTGCCGGGCGTCCTTGTCGCCGCCCGCGCCGGTGAAGCCCTGCTCGTCGCCGTAGTAGACGACGGGCTGGCCCCGGGTGAGGAACTGCAGCTCGCTGCCGAGCCGGTCCTTGCTCAGCAGGGTGGCCTCGTCGGCGCCCGGGTTGTCGGCGAGCAGGAAGGAGCCGAAGCGGCCCATGTCGTGGTTGCCGAGGAAGGTGGGCAGCTCGTAGGCGTCGGTGTCGGCGCTGGTGTAGCGGTAGTCCTGGGCGTACACGTCGGCGAGGGCCTTGGCGGTGCCGCCCTGGGAGACGTACGAGCGGGCCGCGCCCTGGAAGGGGAAGTCCAGGGTGGCCTGGAGCCTGCCCTTGGTGACGTAGGGCGAGGTGACGGCCGGGTCGCCGGAGTAGACCTCGCCGAACATGAAGAACTTCCGGTTGCCCTGCTTGGCGGCGAACTCCTTGAGCGCGGGCGCCCACTGCTGCCAGAAGGCCAGGTTGACGTGCTTGACGGTGTCGATGCGGAAGCCGTCCACCCCGGCGTCCTTCACCCACTGCTGGTAGACCTTCTCGAAGCCCTTCACCACCCGGGGGTTCTGGGTGTCGAGGTCGTCCAGCCCGCTGAAGTCGCCCTCGGTGGCGGACTCGCCGACGAAGGTGGAGTCCCCCCGGTTGTGGTAGAGCGCCGGGTCGTTGAGCCAGTCCGGGCTCTTGGCCTTGGCGTCGGCCGGGGTACGGAACACCGGGGTGTAGGGGAAGGAGTCCTTGGTCAGGTTCGGCCAGGGGGCACGCGCGTCGGCGACGGCCGTCTCGTCGACGGGGTTCCCGTCCGCGTCGAGCGTCGGGTAGGCGCCCGTGGAGCGGTAGGCGTGCTGCTGCTCGGCGTCGTCGAGGACGTCGGCGGTGTGGTTGGTGATGACGTCGAAGAAGACCTTGAGGCCGCGCGCGTGCGCCTTGGCTATCAGCTCCTTGAGCTGCTCGTTGGTCCCGAAGTGCGGGTCGACCTGGGTGAAGTCGGTGATCCAGTACCCGTGGTAGCCGGCCGAGGCCTGGTCCCCCGCGCCCTGGACGGGCTTGTTCTTGAAGATCGGCGCCATCCAGATCGCCGTGGTGCCCAGGTTCTGGATGTAGTCGAGCTTCTGGATCAGCCCGGCGAGGTCGCCGCCGTGGTAGAAGCCCTTGTCGGCGGGGTCGAGGCCGTTCTCCAGCCGTCCGCCGGTGATGCCGCCGGTGTCGTTGCCGGTGTCGCCGTTTGCGAACCGGTCGGGCAGGACGAAGTAGAACTGCTCGCGGGTGAGGTCGTGGCGCCCGGCGGTGGCCGCGAGCGCGGCGTCGGAGGGCGGGGCGGGCGGGGCGGCGGCCAGGGCGGCGGGGGCGCCGCCGAGGCTCGCGGCGGTGAGGGCGGCGGACAGGGCGGCGGCGAGCAGCGCGGCCGTACGGCCGGATCTGCGGCGGGGGGTGCGCGGGGTGCTCCGCGGGATGCTCCACGGGGTGCTCCGCGGAGGGCGGAGCGGCGAATCGGCCACTGAGGGCTCCCTAGGGGGAGGGGCGGTCGGGTTGCCAGGAAGCTAGCGGCCTGCAATATGTTTCAGCAAGATGCAGAAACGGTTTCCTCCCGGGAAAATACGGGCCGACAGCGGCCCCGCGGCGGTCAGGGCCACCCCGATTACGCGCCCGGAGCGCTCCGCGTGACAATGGGACGTATGCCTGTTCCACCGGTGAGCACCAGACGCGTCCGTACCCCCTACCCCGGTGGGAGCCACCCCCTAGGACAGGCCGTACGCCTCAAGGGGGACAGCTGGTGAAGAATCCACTTCCGGAGGATGAGCGGACGACGACGAGCCGTCTGGCAGACTTCTCGTCCATGGGGGAACCGACCGAGATCCAGCAGGGCGACGCCGTACGCGCCGAAGCGGCCCACGGTGGCGATTCCACAACGGCGACGGCCGCCTCGGCGCGCATGCCCGAGGGAGCCACCCGTGCCGCCCAGTCCCGTACCGCCGCGCTGCGCAGCCGCATCCGCGAGCAGCGCCGCTCCCCGGCCAGACCCCGGATCTGGATCGAGCTCGCCCTCATCGGCGTCAGCTACTGGATCTACTCGATCGTGCGCAACGCGGTTCCGCAGCAGGAATCGATAGCCCAGAAGCACGCGAGCTGGATCTGGAGGCTGGAGCAGGACCTCGGCATCGCCGTGGAGCGCTCGGTCAACCACGCCATGGACGGCGTCGGGTGGCTCATCACCGGGATGAACTACTACTACGCGACGCTGCACTTCATCATCACGATCGGTGTGCTGGTCTGGCTCTACCGCAGCCACCCCGGCCGCTACGTGGCCGCCCGCACCGTGCTGTTCGTCACCACCCTGATCGCCCTGGTCGGCTTCTACACCTTCCCGCTGGCCCCGCCCCGGCTGATGACCGACGGCGACTTCATCGACACCGTGCAGACCCACCACACCTGGGGCTCCTTCGCCTCCGGCCCGGCCTCGCACGTCTCCAACCTGTACGCGGCCATGCCCTCGATGCACATCGGCTGGTCGATGTGGTGCGGCCTGGCGATCTTCTTCCTGGCCCGCCGCACGTGGGTCAAGGCGCTCGGCGTGGCGTACCCGCTCGCCACGCTGCTGGTCATCGTCTCGACCGCCAACCACTTCTGGCTTGACGCGGTGGGCGGCGAGATCTGCCTGGCGGGCGGCTTCCTGGCCGCCCGCTGGCTCTACCACGAGTGGGTCTACAGGCTGCCGCAGGTGCCCGCCCGGGAGCGGGCCGAGGCGCCGGTCACCGTGCCCGAGCAGTGGAGCGAGCCGACGGTCGACAGCGCCCGGCGCTGAAACCGTGGGTGAAGGGCCCCTCTCCCGGCGGGAGAGGGGCCCTTTCCCGTCTCAGCTGTAGCCGTAGAACAGCCGGTCCACGACCGCCCTGGCCCGCCGGGTGGTGCGCCGGTAGTCGTCCACCAGCTCCCCGCTGTGCCCGGCGCCGTATCCGAGGTAGCGCGCCACCCCGGCCAGCTCCCTGGCCTCCCCGGGGAAGCTGTCGCCGGGCCGGCCGCGCACCAGCATCACCGCCGAGCGCACCCGGGAGGCCAGCACCCAGGCCGCGTCCAGCACCCGCGCGTCCGCCTCCCCGACCAGCCCGGCCCCGACGGCCGCGGCCAGCGCGGGCCTGGTCCGGGTGGTGCGCAGGGCCGGCACCTCGTGCCCGTGCCGCAGCTGCAGCAGCTGCACCGTCCACTCCACGTCCGCCAGCCCGCCCCGGCCGATCTTGGTGTGGGTGGTCGGGTCGGCTCCGCGCGGCAGCCGCTCGGCCTCGATCCGAGCCTTGATCCGGCGGATCTCCACCAGGTCCCGCTCCGGCACGCCCGTGCCCGGGTAGCGCAGCGGGTCGATCAGCCGCCGGAACCGCTCGCCCAGCTCCTCGTCCCCCGCCACCGGCTCGGCCCGCAGCAGCGCCTGGCTCTCCCAGACGTGCGACCAGCGCCGGTAGTACGCCTCGTAGGAGGCGAGGGTGCGCACCAGCGGACCGCTGCGCCCCTCCGGCCGCAGGTCGGCGTCCACCAGCAGCGGCGGCTCGGTGGAGGGCGCGGCCAGCAGGGTGCGCAGCTCGTTGCAGACGGCCTGGGCGGCCCGGGCGGCGTCCTCGTCCAGGGAGCCGAGCAGCGGCTCGTGGACGAAGAGGACGTCGGCGTCGGAGCCGTAGCCCAGCTCGTGGCCGCCGAAGCGGCCCATCGCGATGACCGCGATCCTGGTCGGCAGGCCCCCGTGCTGGGCCTCCCAGCCCGCGACGCAGGCGCGCAGGGCGCCCTGGAGGGTCGCGGCGTTGAGCGAGGTCAGCGCCTCCCCGGCGAGGTCCAGCGCCTCGGTCGGGTCGTCCGCGAGCCGCCCGAGCACGTCCGCGGCGGAGGTGCGGAACAGCTCCCGGCGCCGGACCGAACGGGCGGCGGCCACGGCGGCGGCGGTGGTCCCGGCCCGGCCGACGGCGGCCAGTATCTCCGCCTCCAGGGCCGCCCGGCCGCGCGGCGCCAGGCCCTGCGGGTCGCCCAGCATGGCGACGGCCTCGGGGGCGCGCAGCAGCAGGTCGGGGGCGAGCCGGCCTGCCGAGAGCACCCGGGCCAGCTGCTCGGCGGCGGCGGACTCGTCGCGCAGCAGCCGCAGGTACCAGGGGGTGCGGCCGAGGGCGTCGGAGACCTGGCGGAAGTTGAGCAGCCCGGCGTCCGGGTCGGCCGAGTCGGCGAACCAGCCGAGCAGCACCGGCAGCAGGGTGCGCTGGATCGCGGCCTTGCGGCTTACTCCGGAGGCGAGCGCGCTGAGGTGGCGCAGGGCGGCGGCCGGGTCCGTGTAGCCGAGCGCCTCCAGCCGGGCCCTGGCCGCGTCCGGGGTCAACCCGGCGGCGCCGGGCGGCAGTTCGGCGACGGCGTCGAGCAGCGGGCGGTAGAACAGCTTCTCGTGCAGCCGCCGCACCTCGACGGCGTGGCGCCGCCACTCGCGGCGCAGCGCCGCCTCCGGGTCGGTGCGGGTGTCGCCGTGGATCAGCGGCGCCAGCGAGCGGGCCAGGCGGCGCTGGTCCTCCTCGCCGGTGGGCATCAGGTGGGTGCGGCGCAGCCGGTAGAGCTGGATGTGGTGCTCCAGCGAGCGCAGGAAGCGGTAGGCGGCGTCCAGCGCGGCGGCGTCCGCCCGGCCGACGTACCCGCCGCGGGAGAGCGCGGCCAGCGCCTCCAGGGTGTTGCCGCTGCGCAGCGCCGGGTCGGTGCGGCCGTGCACCAGCTGGAGCAGCTGCACGGAGAACTCGACGTCGCGCAGCCCGCCGGGGCCGAGCTTGAGCTGGCGGTCCAGTTCGGTGGCGGGGATGGAGTCGATCACCCGGCGGCGCATCTGCTGCACGTCGGCGACGAAGTTGTCCCGGGCGGCGGCCTGCCAGACCATCGGGGCGAGCGCCTCGACGTACGCGGCGCCGAGCTCGGCGTCCCCTGCGACGGGGCGGGCCTTGAGCAGGGCCTGGAACTCCCAGGTCTTGGCCCAGCGCTGGTAGTAGGCGAGGTGGCTGGCCAGGGTGCGCACCAGCGGGCCGTGGCGGCCCTCGGGGCGCAGGTTGGCGTCCACCGGCCAGATGGTGCCCTCGCCGGTGGTGTCGGCGCACAGGCGGGTGAGGGCGGCGGCGAGCCTGGTGGCCGCCTTGAGGGCCTCGTGCTCGTCGACGCCCTCGCGGGGCTCGGCGACGAAGACGACGTCCACGTCGGAGACGTAGTTGAGCTCCCGGCCGCCGCACTTGCCCATGCCGATGACGGCCAGGCGGCAGGCGGCGGCCGCCTCCCGGTCCCGGTCGGCGGCGAGGTCCAGGGCGGTCTGGAGGGTGGCGCCGGCCAGGTCGGCGAGTTCGGCGGCGGTCTGGGCGAGGTCCGTGGTGCCGGTGAGGTCGCGGGCGGCGATGGCCAGCAGGCAGCGGCGGTAGGCGATGCGCAGCGCGTCGGCGGGGTCGTGGCGGGGGTCGCGGACGCCCTCGGCGAGGGCGCGGCGGAAGTCCTCGGGGCCGGGGTGCATGTCGCGCAGCTCGAAGGTGACGAGCACGTGCCAGTCGTGCGGGTGCCGGGCCAGGTGGTCGCCGAGGGCGGCGGAGACTCCGAGGACGCCGAGCAGCCGGTCGCGCAGCGGCTTGGAGGTGGTGAGGGTGTCGCGCAGGGTGTGGCGGTCGGCCTGGTCGGACGCCTCCAGCAGCCGGGCGAGGCCGAGCAGGGCGAGGTCCGGGTCGGCGGTGGCGCCGAGCGCGTCCAGCAGCACGGGGTCGTCGGCGAGGCCCTCCAGCCCGGGGCCGTCCAGCAGCCGCACCGCCTGCGCCGGGTCGGTGAACCCGCGCCTGACCAGCCGCATCTCCGGCCGGCTCACCCGGCCGCCGGTCCGCTGATCCTCCACCGCCATCGGCCCTCCCATCCGTCGCCCCTCAGCAGGCTACGCGCCCGCGCGGCCCCGCGCCGGGCGTGACCACCAGCCGGGCGGGCTCGTTCACCCGGCGCCCGCCTCCCCTGCCCCCTGACGCTCCGGAGCCGCCCGATGCCCAGCCGCCTGCCCTCGCTGACCGGGCTGCGCTTCTGGGCCGCCCTGCTCGTGGTGCTGTACCACCTCTCCCGCAAGGTCGGCGAGGTGCCGCTGCTCAGTCCCCTTGCCTGGTACGGGCGTTCGGGCGTCACCTTCTTCTTCGTCCTCTCCGGCTTCGTCCTCGCCTGGACGTACGACGCCTCCCCCACCCGTACCGCGGCCTTCGCCCGCCGCCGCTTCGCCCGGATCTGGCCGCTGCACGCGCTGACCACCGCGCTCTCCCTGGCCGCCGACGCCGCGATCGGCGCGGCCCTGCCCCTCGCGGCGGCGCTCTGGTCCCTGGCCCTGCTGCACACCTGGACGCCGGGGACGGTGTACGGGGGCAACCCGGCCTCCTGGTCGCTGGGCGCCGAAGCCTGGTTCTACCTGCTGTTCCCGTACCTGCTAAGGGCGTTGAGGCCCCGTCCGCGCACCTGGCTGCCGCTCGCGGCCCTCTGTTCGGCCCTCGGCCCGGCCCTGTGGGCGGCGGGCGCCCTGCTGCCCGGGGACCCGTCGCTGCGCGGCTTCCTGCTGGACTACCTGCCGCTGACCCGCACCCCGCAGTTCGTCCTCGGCGTGGTCGTCGGCCTGGCCGTCCGCCACGGCCTGCTCCCCCGGCTGCGGCTCGCCCCGGCCGCGCTCGCCGTCCTGGCCTGGCACCTCGCGCTGGTCCCCTGGCACGCCTGCGTGCCGGACGCGCTCTGGTACGGGCCGTACAGCGCCTCGCAGTTGGTGCCCGCCCCGCTGTTCGCGGCCCTGCTGGCCGCCGCCGCCCGGCGGGACGCCGAGGGTACGGCACCCCGGCTGCTGGCCGGGCGGGCGGCGGTGCGGCTCGGCGAGTGGTCGTACGCCTGGTACCTCGCGCACGAGATCGGCCTGCGCTGCTGGACGGCCCTGCGGGGCCGCCCCGAGCCGGGCGCGGCGACGGCGCTCGTCTGGCTGCTGCTGGCCGGCGGTTCGCTGTTCGCCGCCGGGGCGCTGTACCGCCGGGTGGAGCGCCCCTGCGAACGCCTCCTGCGTGGGAACGCACCGGCGCCGCTGCCACAGGTGGTGCGGCAGCGGCGCCGGGAGGTGTCGGAGGCTCAGACCTCCTCGGATCCGTCCAGGTTGACGTAGGCGTAGAAGACGCCGACGTCGTAGCCGTCCTTCTGGGTGTTGAAGCTGGCGGTCAGGTCGGTGTCCCCGTTGCGCAGGAACGGGGAGATGTCCCAACGGTTGGAGTCGTAGCCGAAGTTGTTGCGGTTGTACGGGTTCCGGGCGAACTGGTCGGCCGGGGTGAGCTCCTCGATGGTGGAGTTGAAGGCGTCGTCCGGCGCGTGGTTGACGTCCTGGAAGAGAGCCGCGGGCCCCTTGGTGGACTTGACCGAGAGGGTGTCGCCCGTCCACTTGAGGTCGCCGTCGTAGACGACGAAGCCGAGCTTGCCGCCGACCGGGCCGCTGTCCGGAGTGTGCAGCCCGGACAGCTTGACGTCCAGCTGCGGGCTGTCCGGCAGCTCGACCTGGAAGCCGTCCCACAGGTGGATGTGGCGCAGCGGCTTGCACTCGTTCTCGTACGCGACGACGATCGTCCAGCCGCCCCAGCTGTGCGGCTTCACCACCGAGTCCATGTTGGCGACGGTGTAGGTGCCGTTGCCGGCGTTCTTGACCAGGTCGGTGATGTCGGCGGACGCCTGGTAGCTGCTCTCCACGTCGGTGGTGATGTAGCCGATGGACGGCTGGTCGTTGGCGATGTTGCGGTACTGCTTCTCGCCCGGGACCTTCAGGTACACCTCGTCGATCTGGCTCTCCGGCAGCACGGTGTCGCCGATGCCCCGGGTGCCGCCCCAGTACAGCCGGGCGTACTTGACGTGGGAGCCGTCGATCAGGCCGAGGTCGGCGGAGCTGGCGGAGTAGATCTGGTCACCGAGCGGGCCGATCGAGCCCGGGTCGATGTTGATGTACTTCATCTCGTACTTGTTGTTGATCGGCCTGGGACCGAGGCCCTTGCGGGCGTCCTCGCAGGGCGGCTGCGCCGGGTCCAGCGGCGCCTTGGTCTCGTCGCAGGTCATCAGCGAGTTGCTGATCCGGGTGATGGAGCCGTGGAAGTTGCCCGTGAAGCGGGTGGTGAACGGCAGCGGGTTCTCGGAGATGGTCTCGGCGCGGGTGTGCGGCTTCGAGGAGCCGGAGCCGCGGGCGTCGGCCATGGTGGGCGCGATGAGGAGCTGACCGGCGACGGCGACGAGCGCGGCGCCCGCGACGCCGGTGCGGCGGGCGAGCAGACGGGCGGCGGCGGCGCGGCTGACGGTGGAGGAGCGCATGGTGCCTCTCGGGGACGTAACGGACGAAGCCCGCCAATCGGACCACGACGTTCCGTCACATCATCGTCACAAACCGCCATCAGAGGAACGTTTCGCCGCAGATCCACCCATACGGAGGGGCCCGCCGTCATCCTCCCGGACGACGGCGGGCCCCGGCCCGTTTACGCGGAACCTGCCGCTACAACACCTGGAGGTTCTTGCGCAGCTCGAACGGGGTGACCTCGGAGCGGTACTCCTCCCACTCCTGACGCTTGTTCCGGAGGAAGAAGTCGAAGACGTGCTCGCCCAGGGTCTCGGCGACGAGCTCGCTGCGCTGCATCAGGTCGATGGCCTCGCCGAGGTTCTGCGGCATCGGCTGGATGCCCAGGGCGCGGCGCTCGGAGTCGGACAGGGCCCAGACGTCGTCGTCGGCGCCGGGCGGGAGCTCGTAGCCCTCCTGGATGCCCTTGAGGCCGGCGGCGAGGGTTACGGCGTAGGCGAGGTACGGGTTGCAGCCGGTGTCCAGGGAGCGGACCTCGACGCGGGTGGAGCCCTGCTTGCCGGGCTTGTACATCGGCACGCGGATCAGGGCCGAGCGGTTGTTGTGGCCCCAGCAGATGTACGAGGGGGCCTCACCGCCGGCGCCGGCGGTGCGCTGGGAGCCGCCCCAGATGCGCTTGTACGAGTTCACCCACTGGTTGGTGACGGCGGCCGTCTCGGCGGCGTGGCGCAGCAGGCCCGCGATGAACGAGCGCCCCACCTTGGAGAGCTGGTACTCGGCGCCGGACTCGTGGAAGGCGTTGCGGTCGCCCTCGAAGAGGGAGACGTGGGTGTGCATGCCGCTGCCGGGGTGCTCGGAGAACGGCTTGGGCATGAAGCTGGCGTGCACGCCCTGCTCCAGCGCGACCTCCTTCATGACCAGGCGGAAGGTCATGATGTTGTCGGCGGTGGAGAGCGCGTCCGCGTAGCGCAGGTCGATCTCCTGCTGGCCGGGGGCGCCCTCGTGGTGCGAGAACTCCACCGAGATGCCCATCGACTCCAGCATGGTGATGGCCTGCCGGCGGAAGTCGTGGCCCACCCCGCGCGGGGTGTGGTCGAAGTAGCCGGACTGGTCGGCGGGGATCGGCGCGGTGCCGTCGCCGGGGAGGTTCTTCAGCAGGAAGAACTCGATCTCCGGGTGGGTGTAGAAGGTGAACCCCAGCTCGGAGGCCTTCTCCAGGGTGCGCTTGAGCACGAACCGGGGGTCGGCGTAGGAGGGCGAGCCGTCCGGCATCAGGATGTCGCAGAACATCCGGGCGGTGCCCGGGGTCTCCGAGCGCCAGGGCAGGATCTGGAAGGTCGTCGGGTCCGGCTTGGCGATCATGTCGGACTCGTACACCCGGGCGAATCCCTCGATCGCCGAGCCGTCGAAGCCGATGCCCTCCTCGAACGCCTGCTCCAGCTCCGCCGGCGCCACCGCGACCGACTTGAGGAACCCGAGAACGTCGGTGAACCACAGCCGGACGAACCGGATGTCACGCTCCTCGAGCGTCCGAAGCACGAACTGCTGCTGCTTGCCCATGGGGACAGTCTCACCTCTGCTCTTTACGCTCGTGTTACGCCCGGAAGGCCGCCGAAAGACCCCACCGAACGCCTGACCCCATCATGGCCGATCGCCGCCCCGCCCGGCAGTGCCGACCCCCCCCCCGGACTCCCCGTCCAGGGGCCCCTGACGGGACATCGCGTCAGATCGACGATTACACTTCGAGCCATGCCCACTCTCCGTCTCGCCCTCTGTCAGACCGACCCGTGGGTCGGTGACCTCGCACGCAACGGGGACGAGGTGGTGCGCTGGACCAGGCAGGCCGCGGAGGCCGGCGCGCAGCTGGTCGCGTTCCCCGAGATGGCCCTGACCGGGTACCCGGTGGAGGACCTCGCGCTGCGGCACTCCTTCGTGGAGGCCTCCCGCTCCGCCCTGGTCGAGCTCGCGGAGCGGCTGGCGCGGGAGGGGCTGGGCGAGGTGCCCGTCGTGGTCGGCTACCTCGGGCGGTCGGAGCACGCCTCGCCGCGGCTGGGCCGTCCGGCCGGGTCTCCGCAGAACTGCGCGGCCGTGCTGCACCGGGGCGAGGTGGTCACCCGCTTCGCCAAGCACCACCTGCCCAACTACGGCGTCTTCGACGAGTTCCGCTGGTTCGTCCCCGGCGACCAGCTGCCGGTGCTGCGGGTGCGCGGGGTGGACGTGGCGCTGGCGATCTGCGAGGACATCTGGCAGGACGGCGGCCGGGTGAGCGCCGCCGCCGAGGCCGAGGCCGGGCTGCTGCTGGTGCTCAACGGCTCCCCGTACGAGCGCGACAAGGACGACCGGCGCCTGGAGCTGGTCCGCCGGCGCGCGGCCGAGGCGGGCTGCGCCCTGGCGTACGTCAACATGGTCGGCGGCCAGGACGAGCTGGTCTTCGACGGCGACTCGATCGTGGTCGCCGCGGACGGCGAGGTCCTCGCCCGCTCCCCGCAGTTCGAGGAGCACCTGATGGTCCTCGACCTCGACCTGCCGGCCGCCAGCAGCGACCACACGGACGGCCTGCTGCTCGCCGACGGCCTGCACCTGGTCCGCTCCGAGCTGGGCGGGGAGCCGGTGGAGCCGGTGGAGCCGGCCGAGCGGGTGAGCTCCGAGGTCGCGCCGAGGATCTCCGACGAGGCGGAGATCTGGGCCGCCCTGGTCTCCGGCACCCGGGCGTACGTGGTGAAGAACGGCATGCGGTCGGTGCTGATCGGCCTGTCCGGCGGCATCGACTCGGCGCTGGTGGCCTCGATCGCCGTGGACGCGATCGGCGCGGAGAACGTGTACTGCGTCTCGATGCCCAGCCGCTACTCCTCCCAGCACTCCCGGGACGACGCGGCCGAGCTGGCCCGCCGCACCGGCCTGAACTTCCGTACCGTCCCCATCGCCCCGATGTTCGACGCCTACATGGCCGCGACCGAGCTGACGGGCCTGGCCGAGGAGAACCTGCAGTCCCGGCTGCGCGGCACCCTGCTGATGGCGGTCTCCAACCAGGAGGGCCACCTCGTCCTGGCGCCGGGCAACAAGAGCGAGCTGGCCGTCGGCTACTCGACCCTGTACGGCGACTCGGTGGGCGCGTACGGCCCGATCAAGGACGTCTACAAGTCGCTGATCTTCCGCCTGGCCCGCTGGCGCAACGAGGAGGCCCTGCGGCGCGGCGAGGAGCCGCCGATCCCGGAGAACACGATCAGCAAGCCGCCGTCCGCCGAGCTGCGGCCCGACCAGGTGGACACCGACTCGCTGCCCGACTACGACCTGCTGGACGAGGTGCTGACCCGCTACATCGAGGGCGACGAGGGCCGGGACGCGATCGTCGCGGCCGGCTTCGACCCGGCGGTGGTGGACCGGGTGGTCCGGCTGGTCGACACCGCCGAGTACAAGCGCCGCCAGTACCCGCCGGGCCCGAAGGTCTCGGTGAAGAACTTCGGGCGGGACCGCCGCCTGCCGATCACCAACCGGTGGCGGCGCGGCTGATCAGGGGCTGACCAGCGGCTAGTAGCGGTAGGTGGCGGCCACCGGGAGGTGGTCGCTGCCGTCCCGGGGCAGGGTGCGGGAGTCCACCGGCGTCAGCCCGCCCTTGCTCATGATCTGGTCGATCCGCGCCATCGGGAAGGCGGCCGGCCAGCTGAACCCGAAGCCGTCCCCGGCGGCGCCCTGGGCCGAGCGCATCTGCGAGGTGATCGGCGCCAAGCTGCGGTCGTTCATGGTGCCGTTGAGGTCGCCGAGCAGCAGGACCTTCCTCACCCGCTCGGCCTGGATCGCGTTGCCGAGCGCCTGCGCGCTGACGTCCCGCTGGTCGACGGTGAAGCCGCCCTCGGCCTTGAGCCGGACGGAGGGCAGGTGCGCCACGTACACGGCGAGCGGGCCCTGCGGGGTGGTGACCTCGGCGCGGAAGGCCCTGGTCCAGCCCATCCTCAGGTCCACCGGGGAGACGTCACCGATCGGGTACTTCGACCAGAGCCCGACCGTCCCCTCCACCGCGTGGTACGGGTAGGCCCCGGCGAGCCCGGTCTCGTACGAGCGCAGCGCCGAACCGGCCAGCTCCTGGAGGGCGACGATCTGGGCGCCGGAGCCCACCAGGCCCCGGATCGTGCCGGGCACGTCGGTGTTCCCGGCGGCGACGTTGTGGCTGACCACCGTCCAGTCGCCGTGGCCGCCGCCGCTGCGGTCGGTGACCAGGCCCCCGAACAGGTTGGCCCAGAGAGCGGCGGGCAGCAGCAGGGCGATCAGCGCGGTGGCGGAGCGGCGCAGCAGCGCGGCCGCCAGCAGCACGGGGACGGCCAGGCCCAGCCAGGGCAGGAAGGTCTCCAGCAGGCTGCCGAGGTTGCCGACGCCGTTGGGCACCTCGGCGTGGAAGGCCAGCAGCAGGGCGACGAGGACGGCCAGGGCGGCCAGCAGCAGGCCCCGCCGCCAGACGGTGGCGCCGCGCCGGTCGCGGCCCCAGTGGCGCAGGCCGAGGAAGCCGCCGCCCCGGGCCGGTGGGGCCGGGGCCCGTTCCTCGGTCGTGCCCGCCTGCGCCATCCGTGGCTCCCGTTCGCTCGTGCCGTCCGCCGGTCCGGCCCCGCCCGCGCGGTGCGCGGACGAAGTGCCCGACTGGTGCCGGTTCGATCGGATTCCCGGCTCAGCCTATGCCGGGACAGACGTGGGGCCCCGCGGTGAGGGTTCCGGCGCGGCCGGTTCCGTGAGCGAGGCCACGCCGGCGGGGATGCCCGATCGGCGCGTCAGCGGGGTCAGGCGGGCGGGGCGAGGCCGTCGAGGAGCGAGTCGACCATGGTGCGGGCGAGGTCCGGGTCCTCCAGGTCGGAGTCGTCCCAGAGGATGGCGCGGTAGAGGATCGGGCCGAGCATCAGGTCCCCGAGGAGTTCCACGTCGAGGTCGGAGCGGAGCACGCCCTCCTCGACGGCCTGGCGGATCAGGGTCAGCGCGGCCTCGCGGCGCGGCTTGATCACCCGTTCGCGGTACGCGGCGTACAGCTCGGGCTGGCTCTGCATCTGGCCGAGGGCGGCCTTGAGCACCCAGCGGGTGCGCTTGGCGAGGCCCCGGCGGCGCATGTAGTCGATCATCTTGACCAGATCCTCGCGCACGCCCAGGCCGCTCGGCTCGGGCGCGGGGGCCTCCAGCCGGCTGACCACGTCGACGAGCAGGGCCTCCTTGTTGGGCCAGCGCCGGTAGATGGTGGCCTTGCCGACGCCGGCGGCCGCGGCGATGCCCTCGATGGTCAGCTCGGACATCATCGTGCCGGCGGCCATCAGGCCTTCGACGGCGGCGAAGATCGCCTGCTCGGCGGCCTCGCTGCGCGGCCGCCCGCGCCGTCCCGCACCGGCGGCGCCGCAGTCCCGCTCGCCGCAGTCGGGGGCCTGGGGCCCGGCCGTCGGGGTGTCCGTCTTCATCCCCGGTACTCTCCCTCGCTCTGCCCGGGCATCGGGGCCCGTCCTGCCGCCGACGGCCCCGCCGGCCGGACGGCGTCCGGTCGACAGGGCCATTGTCACTCAGTCCTCGTGCGCTTCGCGGCTGGTCAGGCGTCCGCGGCCGCGGCCGCGCGGGCCTGGCCGCCCTGGGCGTCCTGCGCGGAAGCCTGGTCGGCCTGCGGCGGCACCTGGCCGGCCGGACCGCCGGGGGCGGCGGTGCGGCGCGGAAGCAGGAACCAGGCGACGAGCGCGCCGACCATCGAGATGGCCACGGAGAGCCAGGAGACGACGTGCATGGCGTGCATGAAGGAGTCGAAGGCGGGGGCGATCAGGCCCTTGCCCTTGTCGCCCATGTGCTCGGCGACGGCCATGGTGGCCTCCAGCGACTCGCCGGCCTTGTCCCGGTACTCGGGGGGCAGCTGCTGGAGGGTGTCGGACATGCCGTCGCGGTAGGAGGTGGAGAGCACCGCGCCGAGGACGGCGACGCCCAGCGAGCCGCCGACCTGGCGGAAGGTGTTGTTGACGGCCGAGCCCGCGCCCGCCTTCTCACGCGGCAGCGAGCCCATGATGGCGACGGTGACGGGCGGCATGACGTGCGCCATGCCCGCGCCCATGACCAGGCCGAGGACGATCAGCACCCAGATCGGCGAGGTCGCGGTGATCACGCCGTACCCGACGAAGCCGAGGGCGACGAGCACCATGCCGGCCGCGGCGGTGGCGGCGACGCCGAGGCGGTCGACGACCAGGCGGGCCCGCGGGGCGAACACCAGCTGGGCGGCGGCCATCGGCAGCATCAGCATGCCGGCCTGGAGGGCGCTGTAGCCGCGCACGCTCTGGATGTAGAAGACGCCGAAGAAGGAGACGCCCATCAGCGCGAAGAAGATCACGCCGACGACCACGACCGAGGCGCTGAAGACCTTGTTGCGGAACCAGGAGATGTCCAGCGCGGGGAAGCGGGTGCGGCGCTCGAACAGGACGAACGCGACCAGGGCGACCACGCCGATCAGGGTCGGCAGCCAGGCGTCGACGACGGTGAAGTCGGCCAGCTCGCCGCCCTTGATGATGCCGTAGATCAGCGCGACCAGGCCGATGATCGACAGCAGCACGCCGACCGGGTCCATCTTCCCGGGGTTCGGGTCCTTGGACTCGGGCACCAGGATCGCCATCGCGATCACGGCGACGATCACGATCGGGACGTTGACCAGGAAGACCGAGCCCCACCAGAAGTGCTCGATCAGCAGACCGCCGGTGATCGGGCCGATGGCGATGGCCAGGCCGACCGCGCCGGCCCAGATGCCGATCGCCTTGGGCTGCTCGGCGCGCTCGAAGACGTTCATGATGATCGCCAGCGTGGCGGGCATCGCCAGCGCGCCGCCGACGCCCATCAGGGCGCGGTAGCTCACGAGTTCACCGGGCGAGCCGGCCATCGCGGAGAGCAGCGAGGCGATGCCGAAGACGACCATGCCCGCCAGCAGCGCGCGCTTGCGCCCGAAGCGGTCCCCGAGCAGGCCCGAGGTGAAGAGCAGCCCCGCGAACACCAGGGTGTACGAGTTGATCGCCCATTCCAGGTCGCTCTGGGTGGCGCCCAGGCCGACCGGGGCCGGGGTCGCGATGGTCTTCATCGCGACGTTGAGGATCGAGTTGTCGAGCACGACGACGAGCAGGGCGAGCACCAGGGTGCTCAGGATCGCCCAGCGGCGGCGGTGGATGGCTTCCGGTACCCGTGGTGGCGCGGCTGCGGTGGTCATTGGTCTTCCCCGTCCGGTTCGGTGGTGCGGTGTACGGGGCGGTTCCGAGCCGCGTGCGTCTCGTATTACCCCCGGACGTCAGCCTAGCCCTCTTTTCGATACGAGACGAATCCGTTTCATAAAGAGCCGGTGTGTCCCGGATCGCACCCGTGCGTGCTCCCCCCTCTTTGCGCCCACGCCGGGGCGTGCAAGCATGGAGGTGATCCGGGGACGCCGCACGGCGCCACGAGACGACAACCCTTCAGGAGTCCGTTCGATGAACGCTTCCTCGCCTTCGCCTGCCCAGAACCAGGCGTCGACCACCTCCCTCTACGGCGGGGTCACCAACCGACGGGTCACCGTCCGCGACCTCGCCGCCGCCAAGCAGCGCGGCGAGAAGTGGGCCATGCTCACCGCCTACGACGCCCTCACCGCCGGGGTGTTCGACGAGGCCGGCATCCCCGTCCTGCTCGTCGGCGACTCGGCCGGCAACTGCCACCTCGGCTACGAGACCACCGTGCCCGTGACCATGGATCAGATGGTGATGCTCTCCGCCGCCGTCGTCCGCGGCACCAAGCGCGCCATGGTCGTCGCCGACCTGCCCTTCGGCTCCTACCAGGAGTCCCCCGCGCAGGCCATGCACAACGCCGCCCGGCTGATGAAGGACGCCGGCGTCGGCGCCGTCAAGCTCGAGGGCGGCGAGCGCAGCGCCCGCTCCATCGAACTGCTCGTCGAGGCCGGCGTCCCGGTGATGGCCCACATCGGCCTCACCCCCCAGTCCGTGCACGCCCTCGGCGGCTACCCCGTCCAGGGCCGCGGCGACGAGGCGGCCCACCAGATGCTGCGCGACGCCAAGGCCGTCCAGCAGGCCGGCGCCTTCGCCGTCGTCCTGGAGGCCGTCCCCGCCGAACTGGCCGCCCAGGTCACCGAACAGCTGGCCATCCCCACCGTCGGCATCGGCGGCGGCGCCGACACCGACGCCCAGGTCCTCGTCTGGACCGACATGGCCGGCATGACCGCGGGCCGCGTCCCCAAGTTCGTCAAGCAGTACGCGAACCTGCGCGCCGTCCTCGGCGACGCCGCCCGCGACTTCGCCGAAGAGGTCCGCACCGGCACCTTCCCCGCCGAACAGCACACCTTCCACTGACCGGCCCCGTCGCCGCTTCGGCCCCGCCGAAGCGGCGACGTCACCCCCGGAAGCGGGCCCATCGCCGAGCCGCCCTGCTCAGGCTGGCCGTCCACGGATCCGGCTCGCTGCCCGCGATGTCGGCCCACATCCGGGCCTGAGCCTTCGCGAAGATTTCCAGCAGCGCAGGATCGCCGAGACCCCAAGCCGGAACCCTGGCGGCCCAGCCCTCCGCCGAAGCCGGGCTGTGGCCACCGGCCGCGATCAGCCAGATCACCCAGAGAGCCGGGTCGATCCAGGCCGCGCCGCGCGTGGCCCACGCCCAGTCCACCAGAACCGCCCGTTCTCCCTGAACCAGCACGTTCTCGTTGTTCAGGTCCGTGTGCAACAGCGCGTCACCCGCGAACCTGGCCGCCGTCCCGGGCTCGTCCACATACGCAGCCCATCGCTGCTCCGCCTGACGGAGTTCGATCCCGGGGCACGGGACACGGCCGAGCCGGGTCAGCACGTCAACCATCGACTCCAGGTCCCCGGCCGCTTTGTAGTCGGCGTGCCGGGCCCGGATGTGCTCGAACGCGAGCAGGCTCCATCCTTCGACTTCCATGTGCCACAGCACCGTCGGCGCGAGGCCGTGCAGGGACGGGTTGATCTCCGCCTCGCGCTGCTGTGTCCACACACGCGGGTGGCTGAGCCGCAAGCCCTTGACGAAGACGCTGCCCTCATCGGTGGCGAGCCTGACGGCGATCTCGGAGTTGAACCCGGCCGAGACCGTCTCCGCCCGACGAATCGGACCTCCAAGCCGTACAGAAACAGCCTGGTGCACGGCTTCGGGCAGATCCGCCCAGTGGATGCGCGTGGTGGTCACGACCTACAGGCTCCCAGAATCAGCCCGGAGGCCGACGGCATCGGCGCGGTCGGCCTCCGGGGGCGTGCTACCGGTACGGGTTGTCGTCGCTGCATCCGGGGAGGGCGTCGGCGCCGAAGTCCTCCATGTCGTCGACGAACCTGATCTCGTCGTCGTCCTTCTCCGTGCGGGTGGCGGTCATCTCGACCATGACGGTTCAAAATTGATTCTTGTTTCAGGGGCGCCTCCTCGATCGAGGAGGCGCCCCTGTTGTTCCGAATCTCTTCTGCGCACTGAATGGGTGGGTGGGTTAGTTGTAGCCCTTCCCCTCGGCTTGCCGAGGGGAAGGGCTACAACGTTCCGCACTTCTCTTTGGCCGTTTCGTTGGTGCTGAAATGGTGGGTGCCCGAGAAGGGCCCCAAGCGATGACAGCCGGGTGACAGCGGCGTGACAGGGGGCTCGGTGGCGTGACAGGGGGGCGACAGGGGGGTCGGGCAGTTTGGGGGCATGACAGGAATCGGCACTGCCCCGAACACGCGGGGAACCACCGGGAACGCCGTCGAGGTGCAGGGGATCGTCAAGCACTTCGGCGAGACGAAGGCCCTCGACGGGGTCGACCTCACTGTGCGCGAGGGCACCGTCCTCGCGCTGCTCGGCCCGAACGGGGCCGGGAAGACCACGCTCGTCCGGGTGCTCTCGACGCTGATCAAGCCGGATGCCGGCACCGCGTTCGTCGGCGGCTACGACGTGTTGCGCCAGCCCAAGCAGCTGCGCCGCACGATCGGTCTGACCGGGCAGTACGCCTCGGTGGACGAGTTGCTCTCCGGCTACGAGAACCTCTACCTGATCGGCCGCCTCCTCGATCTGCCCCGGCGCGAGGCGAAGGCCCGGGCCACCGAGCTGCTGGAGCGCTTCTCGCTCACCGAGGCCGCCGGCCGGATCGCCAAGACCTACTCGGGCGGCATGCGCCGGCGTCTCGACCTGGCCGCCAGCATGATCGGCCGCCCCCGGGTGCTCTACCTGGACGAGCCCACCACGGGCCTGGACCCGCGCACCCGCAACGAGGTGTGGGACGAGGTGCAGCGGATGGTCTCCGAGGGCAGCACCGTGCTGCTCACCACCCAGTACATGGAGGAGGCGGAGCAGCTCGCCGACGAGCTGACCGTCATCGACCGCGGCAGGGTCATCGCCAGCGGCCGCGTCGACGAGCTGAAGGCCAGGGTCGGCGGCCAGACCCTGCAGGTCCGCCCGGTGCACCCGGCCGAGCTGCCCGAGATGGCCCGCTGCCTGTACGAGACCGGCGTCACCAACGCGACGTACTCCGAGGACACCGGGCTGCTCGCGGTGCCGATCGTCGGCGAGGCGCACCTGACCGCCGTCATCGGGGTGCTCGGCGGGCGCGGCTTCGCGATCGCCGGGATCGACACCAAGGTGCCCAGCCTGGACGAGGTCTTCCTCGCCATCACCGGCAAGCCCGCCGCCGACCGCGCCACCGCCACCGCCCCCGGCCACGCCAAGGAGACCGTCGCATGACCACCGCCACGCTCGCCCCCGCCCACGCCCGGGGCGACGAGTCCCGGATCGGCCTGGCCGCCAACCTGCGCCACGTCGGCGCGCTGACCAGGCGCAACCTGATGAGGATCAAGGCCGACCCGGAGTCGATGTTCGACGCCGTGCTGATGCCGATCGTCTTCACCGTGCTCTTCGTCTACGTCTTCGGCGGCGCCATGTTCGCCGGGGACCAGGACGCCTACAAGCAGTACATGATCCCGGGCCTGATCGGGCAGACCGGGATGACCCTGGCGCTGGCCGTGGGCACCGGCCTGAACAGCGACTTCCAGACCGGGGTGATGGACCGCTTCCGGACCCTGCCGATCGGGCGGGCCTCCGTGCTGCTGTCCAAGATCGTGGCCGAGTCGCTCCGGGCCCTGCTATCCACGGCGATCCTGCTGACCTTCGGCTTCCTGCTCGGCTTCGAGCTGAAGACCGGGGTGCCGGAGCTGCTGGCCACCGTCGGTCTGTCGATGGTGTTCGGCATGTCGATCGTCTGGATCTCGATGCTGCTGGGCATGGCGCTGCGCAGCGCCCAGGCCGTCCAGGGCGTCTCCATGCTGGTGCTGCTGCCGATGCAGTTCGGCAGCTCGATCTTCGCACCGACCGACACCATGCCGGGCTGGCTCCAGGCGTTCACCAAGGTCAACCCGCTGTCCGCGCTGGCCGACGCCTCCCGGGCCCTGCTCAACGGCCACGGGGCGGTGGCCCACCCGGTGATGGTGGTGCTGGTCTGGTCGGCGGTCTCGACGGCGATCTTCGCCCCGCTGGCGGTGGCCCGGTTCCGCAAGCGGACCTGAGCCCCGAGAACTCCGTCGGCCGCCTCACGGGGGTGTGACCGACGGGATCGGCGGGCGGCCCGGGACAGGCCGCCCGCCGGAGGTACGGCCGGCCGGTGAACCCTGGGGACGGGCACCGGCCGGCCCTTCGTCGTTCCCGGGCAGACCCCGGGCGCCTCGACGGGCCGTCAGTCGAGGATCTCCGCCAGCAACTCCTGGGTCTGCCGGTGGTTCAGGAGGGAGCCCTCCGCGCGGACCGCCTCGAAGGTCCCCTCCCCCAGCCGGGCGCGCAGGCCCGCGATGGCGCGGTCGCGCTCGTGCCGCTCCAGGTAGCCGCCCTTGGGGCCGTTCAGCCCGCCCTGGGCGCCGATCAGGAGCGCCGCCGTCCGGGCCCGCTCATCGTCCTCATGGGCCTCGGCGAGGGCGCGCAGTACCCCGATCACGGCCGGGACCAGCATCACCGTCATCTGCTCCGCGAAGCCGGAGACCGAGTCCAGGCTGCGGACCAGCCGCCAGCCCTCGCGCAGCAGCGTGAAGCCGGTGTCGGCGTCGCCCGACCGGGCGGTGACCCAGCCCTTCGCGGTGGTCAGCAGTCCGGTCGTCAGGCCCGGGGCGAAGAACCCGACCCTGGTCACCTCCAGCGACTCCAGCTCCGCCAGCGCCTCGGTGAACTCGCCGCGGTAGGCGTGGATGCCGCACAGCGTCAGGTGTCCGAGCAGGACGGCGCCCACGGTGGCCTGGTCCGCCGCCGGCCCCGCCAGCCCGGCCATGGTCTCCCGGATCATCCGCTCCCCGGCCGCCATGTCCCGCTCCACCAGGACACTGGCCAGCTGCACCCGCAGGATCGGCACCTCCTGGGGTGCGCCCAGCCGCTCGGCGATCTCGATGGCCCGCGCGAACGCGGCGGTCGCCCCCTCGGTGTCGCCCCGGTTCGCCAGCGCCTCGCCGCGGGCCGAGAGCGCCTGGGAGATCCCCCAGAGGTTTCCGGCCCGCTCGAAGATCTCCAGCGAGCGGTCGAGGTCGCGCAGGCTCTGGTCCTGCCCGTCGGGCCAGTCGTTGAGGGCCTTGGCCCGCACCTGAAGGACGAAGGCCAGGTCGTGCGGCTTCCCATGGATCTCGCTGCCGCGCACGGCGTCGTCCAGGAGGTCCCGCATCAGCTCCATCCGGCCGGCCAGGAACGCCGCGAACACCCGCATCAGCGCCGGGAAGCGGTAGGACTGCGGCAGCTCCGGCCCGTACACCTCCAGCAGGCGGCGGGCGAGGCGGACGGCCTTCGGGTCCCCGAGCACCTCGAGGTTGCCCTCGAACAGCCCCATCAGCCGGAACATGGCCAGCAGGCGGCGGGCCTCCTCGACCACGCCCGCGGGCATCGGCAGCTGGTACTCCAGGACGTTGCGGTCCAGCGGCACCGGTGTCGGCGCGTCGTCGGCGAACGGGTCGCCGCCGAGCGCGGCGACGGCCTCGTACCAGCCCCGGGCCTCCCGGCTGTAGCCGCGCAGCCCCCAGTACCAGGCCAGGCCGAGGACGAGGACGAGCGCCTGCTGCTCGTCGCGCAGGTCGATCGCGCGGCGCAGGGCGGCGCGGATGTTGTCCTGCTCGCGGTCGAGCACGCCGAGCCAGTGCAGCTGCCCGTGGCCGTGGACGGCCTGGTCGGCGCCGGCGACGACCGTACGGAAGCGGTGCAGATGGCGGGCCTCGGTCGCGGCGCGCTCGGCGGCGGACTCGGCGAGGCGCTCGGTCGCGTACTCGTGGATGGTCTCCAGCATCCGGTAGCGCGGCAGGCCCCCGCCCTCGCCTCCGCCCTCATCCAGGTCGGCGACCAGCAGGGACTTGTCGACGAGGGAGAGCAGCACGTCGGCGACGTCCTCCGGGGCCACCTCGGAGTCGTCCGCGCAGACCGCCTCGGCGTCCTCCAGCTGCCAGCCGCCGGTGAACACCGCGAGGCGGCGCAGCACCGCACGCTCGCGCTTGCCCAGGAGGTCCCAGCTCCAGTCGACCACCGCGCGCAGGGTCTGCTGGCGCGGCAGCAGGGTGCGGCTGCCGGCGGTGAGCAGGGCGAAGCGGCCGTCGAGCCGGTCGGCGATCTGGCGGGCCGTCATCACCCGCAGCCGGGCGGCGGCCAGCTCGATGGCCAGCGGCAGCCCGTCCAGGCGGCGGCAGATCTCGGCGCACGCCTGCGGGTCGCTCCCCGGGTCGAAGCCCGGACGGGCGGCGGCGGCGCGCTCGGTGAGCAGCCGCAGGGCCACCGGGTCGGGCAGCGGTTCGACCGGCAGCACCGTCTCGCCGGGCACGCCGAGCGGCTCCCGGCTGGTGGCGAGCACGGCCAGGCCCGGGCACTCGGCGAGCAGGACGGCGACGAGCTCGGCGGCGGCCTGGATCAGGTGCTCGCAGTTGTCGAGGACGAGCAGCATCCGGCGGTGGCCGCAGTGCTCGACCAGGCGGCGCACCGGGTCCTCGGGGCGCTTCTCCATCACCTCGGCGACCACACTGGTGTGCAGCACCAGGTCGCGCAGGCCGAGCGCGGAGACCACGGCGGCGGGGACGGCCTCCGGGCTCTCCAGCGGGGCGAGTTCGGCGATCCACACGCCGTCCGGCCAGGCGCCGCCGGGCTGTTCGGCGCGGCCGGCCTCGACGGAGAGGCTGGTCTTGCCGGAGCCGCCGGGGCCGATGAGGGTCACCAGCCGACGGTCCGTCAGCAGGCTTCGTACGGTGGCGAGATCGGCCTCGCGGCCGACGAAGCTGGTCAGCCGGCCGCGCAGATTACCCACCGGGCGCGGGGACTTGGGCGCGGGACCGGGCTTCGGCGCCTCGGCCGTCTCCGCCGTCTCGACCGTCTCGGCCGTCTCGGCTGCCTCGGCCGTCCGGACCACCGGCTCCTCAGGGCTCGCGCTCTCGGTGGAGGCGAGCAACTCGGCGTGCAGGGCCTGGAGTTGCCGCCCAGGGTCGACGCCGAGCTCCTCCGCGAGGGCGCGCCGGGTGCGCTCGTAGTGGCGCAGCGCCTCGGCGGTGCGGCCGCTGAGGTGCAGCGCCCGGAGCATCAGCTGCTGCAACGGCTCGTCCGAGGGCCGGCGGTCGCAGAGTTCGGCGAGTTCGGCCACCAGGTCGGCGGCGCGGCCGAGCTCGAGGTCGGCGGTGATCCGGTGGCGGCGGGCCTCCTCCCGCTGGGCCTCCAGGCGGACGGCCGGGCCGGAGCGGTCGGGCAGGTCGGCCAGCGCCGGGCCGCGCCACAGGGCGAGGGCGGCGCGCAGCCGCTCGGCGGCGAGGGCGTGGTCGCCCGCGTCGAGGGCGCGACGGCCCTCGGCTCCCAGCCGCTGGAACTCGGCGAGGTCGGTGGCGGAGGAGGTCAGCCAGTAGCCTGCCGGGCCGGAGCCGACCTCGTCGCGGCCGATGGTGCGGCGCAGCCGGCCGACCAGGGTCTGGAGGGCGGCGGAGGCATCCTGCGGCGGTTCCGCCTCCCACACCTCGTCGACCAGGAGGTCCGCCGGGACGGGCCGGCCCTGCCGCAGGGCCAGTGCGGTGAGCAGGGCGCGCAGCCGGGCGCCGCCGAGCGGCACCGGTGTGCCGTCGTCGTGATGGGCCGTGGTGGTGCCGAGGATGCCGTAGTGCACCGGACCATTCTGGTCGATCCGCGGGCCGGGGGCGCACACTTGTGCGCGCCCCCGGACAGGCCCTCCTCGCGGGCGGAACCCGGCGGGAGCCTCGGACGTTCACCGGGAACGGCTTGTCCGGCCCCCGCACCGCCCGGCATGATCGAACCCGACCCCCGTCACCCCGCACCCGGAGCACCCTGAGATGACCTTCGCCTCCACGCAGCGCTCCCGCAGCGAGGACCGCCGGATCAGCCCGGTGTTCTGGGTGCTGCTCGCCGTCCTCGGCACCTCCGCCTGGGCGCTGTCCACGGGTTACGGCACCGCGGGCTTCGGGGTCTTCCTGTTCGTGGTCTCGGGCTGGGTCGTCTCGCTCTGCCTGCACGAGTACGCCCACGCGCGCACCGCGCTGCACGGCGGCGACATCACCGTGGGCGCCAAGGGCTACCTCACGCTGAACCCGCTCAAGTACGCCAACGTGTTCCTCAGCCTCGTGCTCCCGATCGTCATGGTGATCCTCGGCGGCATCGGCCTGCCGGGCGGCGCGGTGTGGATCGAGCGGCACCGCGTCCAGGGCCGGCTCAAGCACAGCCTGATCTCGGCGGCCGGGCCGCTGACGAACGTCCTCTTCGCGGCGGCGCTGCTGATCCCGCTCAGCGCGGGGTGGGTGACCAACCTGAACCTGGGCTCCGCGATGGCGTTCCTCGCCCTGCTCCAGATCAGCGCCGCGCTGCTGAACCTGCTGCCGGTTCCCGGCCTGGACGGCTACGGGATCGTCGAGCCCTGGCTGTCGTACAAGACCCGGCGCTCGATCGAGCCCTTCGCGCCGTACGGCGTGTTCGCGGTGTTCGCGCTGCTGTGGGAACCCCGGGTGAACAGGCTGTTCTTCGACGCGGTGTACAACGTGATCGAGCTGTTCGGCGTGAACGGGAACGCGGCCGGCTACGGGTACGCGCTGTTCCGCTTCTGGACCTAGGCCCTCTCTTTCGGATCTTGTCGGGTGAGCGGGCGTCTCCCCCAGCCTTCGGCCGGGAGGTACCCCCATGGGTGCGTGCATCGGCGGTGCCGAGGAGGGAGCCACTGCGGAGCATTGGTGACTGACGAGAAGCCGTCGAGGTGCGTGCCCCGGCGGCGACCGCCCGGCAAGATCCGAAAGAGAGGGCCTAGGCCCGGCCTAGCCCTGCTGAGCCGCAGCGGACGCCTCGAGGATCCTGGCGCGGCGGCGGTCGAGCCAGATCACGTTGCTCGCCACGCCCGCGAGCAGCGGCCACAGCACCAGGCCGAGCCAGAACGCGTTGAGTGCCGAGATCACGGTGGCCGCCAGCGCGAGGACGACGACGGTCAGGGCGAACAGGGTCGTGCGGGGCATGGCGGGGGCTCCTCGGGCGGGGTCGGCCGGGCAGAGGTCGGCCGGATCGGGGCCGACCGGGTCGATCGGCGGGTCGGGGTCGGCCGGGTCACGGCCGGGACCCATTGTCGCCGACCTCACCCCCGGAGCCCGTCCAGGGGTGAGGCCGACACACCCGGCGGGTGTCACACGTCGGTGATCCGCAGGCCCGCGTGGGCCTTGTAGCGGCGGTTGACCGAGATCAGGTTCGCCACCAGCCCCTCCACCTGGTGGGCATTGCGCAGCCGGCCCGCGAAGACGCCCCGCATGCCGGGGATGCGCTCCGCCAGCGCCTGCACGATGTCCGTGGCGGCCCGCTCCTCGCCGAGCACCAGGACGTCGGTGTCGATCCGCTCCACCGACTCGTCCTGGAGCAGCACCGCCGAGAGGTGGTGGAACGCGGCCGTGACCCGGGAGTCGGGCAGCAGGGCGGCGGCCTGCTGGGCGGCGCTGCCCTCCTCCGGCTTGAGCGCGTAGGCGCCCTGCTTGTCGAAGCCGAGCGGGTTGACGCAGTCGACGACGATCTTGCCCGCCAGCTCCTCGCGCAGCGCGCTCAGCGTGGCCGCGTGGCCGTCCCAGGGCACCGCGACGATCACCACGTCACTCTCCCGGGCGACGGTCGCGTTGTCGGCGCCGCGCACACCGAGGGCTCCGTCGCCGAGTTCGGCCGCCGAGGCCTCGGCCCGGGCGGCGTCGCGGGAACCGATGATCACCTGCTGGCCGGCCCTGGCCAGCCGCAGGGCCAGGCCCCGGCCCTGGTCGCCGGTGCCACCGAGGACACCGACCACCAGCTGGGAGACGTCCGGGAGTTCGCGGGCGGAGGGCTTCGGGGCGTTTGTCGCTGAATCGAGGGAAGTCATGGCCCGATCCTCCCAAACCCCGTGCCCGGCGCGACATCCTGGGCCGCATGGACGCGCTCAGGGTCACCGCACTCCGGGAACGACTGGCCGGCACCGGCTGGCTGGAGACGGTCGGCGGCTTCGCCGGCTCGCTGCGTCGCTCGGTGGAGCGGCGCGGCGCCGGCGACCTGCTGCTGGTCGGCACCGAGGCGTACGAGCCCTGGCACCTGGCCGCCCACCTGGACGACGAGGCCGCCTGGTCGGCCGTCCCCCGGCTGGCGCCCACCCTGCTGCGCCACCGCCCGCCCGCCGGCGCCCCCGCGCACCTGGCGTACGGCCTGGGTCGGCTCGCCGCGGCCGGGCGCGGGGCGACCGTCCTGGTGGTGGCCCCCTCGGCGGCGGGCGTGCCGCTGCTGGAACGGGTGCAGGACGCCCGGCGCCAGGGCGCGACCGTCCTCGCCCTGGACGGCGCCGCCCCCGGCGAGCCGGGCGACCTCGGGGGCCTGGCGCACGAGCGACTGGGGGTCGGCACCACCGCCGAGGAGCCCTTCGACCTCGCCCAGCACCTGGTCAGCGCCGCCGCCGGGGAGCCGCCCACGCGCCGCTCGGCGCTGGGGCGGCTGGCCGAGCTGGCGGGGCGGCTGACGGCGGGGCCGGCGATCAGCCGCTGGTGAGTCCGTCGCTGGTGAGCCGGCGGCCGGTGAGTCGGCACCCGGTGAAAAACCCGTTGCGGGCGGCGGAACCGCCGTCCGAGGATGGTCGTTCGTGAACGACGACGAGCCGAGCCATCCCGGTCGCCTGCGCACGACGCTGCGCTCCCTCGCCCCGGACCTGTCCCCGTGGCGCGAATCCCGCGACTTCCGCCTCCTGTGGACGAGCGGCTGCGTCACCAGCTTCGGCGGCTTCCTGACCTTCGTCGCCGTACCGATGCAGATCAAGGAGCTCACCGACTCCTCCTTCGCCGTCGGCCTGATCGGCGCCGTCGAACTCGTGCCGCTGATCGTCTTCGGCCTCTGGGGCGGGGCGCTCGCCGACGCCCTGGACCGCCGCAAACTGGTGCTGCGCTCCGAGATCGGGCTCGGCCTGCTCGCCGCCCTGCTGCTGCTCAACGCCCTGCTGCCGCACCCGGTGCTCTGGCCGATCTACGTGGTCGCCGCCCTGGTCGCGGCCTGCGACGGGCTCCAGCGCCCGGCCCTGGACTCGCTGCTGCCGAGGCTCGTCCCCCACGAGCACCTGAGCGCCGCCTTCGCCCTCAAGTCGCTGTACCACAACGTGGCTTCGATCGCCGGGCCCGCGCTGGCCGGTGTCGTGGTGGCCTTCTCCGGGGTGCAGACCGCGTACGCGCTGGACGTGCTGACCTTCGCCGTCTCCCTGCTCCTGCTCGTCCGCATCAAGGCCGTCCCGCCCGCCACCGGGGCCGAACGGCCGTCCGTCCGGGCCGTGTTGACGGGCATCCGGTACGCGTGGAGCCGCAAGGACCTGCTGGGCACCTACGCGATCGACATGTGCGCCATGCTGTTCGCCTTCCCGGTCGCCGTCTTCCCCTTCCTGGCCTCCGAGTTGGACGCGGACTGGGCGCTCGGCCCGATGTACGCGGCCTCCGCCGTCGGCGCCCTGCTGATCGGGGCGACCAGCGGCTGGACCTCCCGGGTGCACCGGCACGGCCGCCTGCTGGTGGTCGCGGCCGTCGCCTGGGGCGCCTCGATGGCCCTGGCCGGGCTCACCGCGAACATCTGGATCGTCCTCCTCGGCCTGGCCCTGGCCGGCGGCGCCGACGAGATCAGCGGCATCGCCCGCTCCACCATGTGGAACCAGTCCATCCCGGACGAGGTCCGGGGCCGGATGGCCGGCGTCGAGCTCCTCAGCTTCTCCGTCGGCCCCCAGCTCGGCCAGGTCCGCGCCGGCACCATGGCCGGCCTCATCGGCGCCCGCGCCGCCGTCTGGACCGGCGGCCTCGCCTGCGTGGCCGCCGTCCTCGCCGTCGCCGCCGCCCTCCCCAAGCTCCTCGCCTACGACGACCGCACCGACCCCCACACCACCGCCGTCCGCGAACAACACCACCGGCAGGCCGAGCAGGCCGAGCAGGCCGAGGAGGCCGAGGAGGACGCTGCCGTCTAGGAGGGCTTCGGGCCCTGGTCGTTCCAGCGGGGGTCCTCGCGCCACTCCTCGTTGCGTTCGGCGGCGGTTTCCAGGGCGCGGGCGGCTTCCTCGGGGGTGGAGTAGGGGCCGAGGCGGTCCTTGGCGGGGCACTCGGGGCCCTCTTCGACCTTGGCGTGCTTGATGCAGTAGAACCACTCGCCCGGCTTGCCGGTGGTCTTGCGGTGGAATCCGAGGGGCATGGGGCTCTCCTGTTCAGACAGAGGGGTCGCTACCGATCATTCCCCGCTCAGGGGCGCTCCGCACACCGCCCGGGTGGCCCGGTCCTCACGACTAGACTCGCCGCCATGGCTCTCGAACCCGGCATCCAGTCCCCCACCCGCAAGGTCCCGGCGCACATCGCGCGCCCCGAGTACGTCGGCAAGCCCGCGCCGACGCCGTACACCGGGCCCGAGGTGCAGAGCGCCGAGACGATCGAGAAGATGCGGATCGCGGGCGGGATCGCCGCCCGGGCGATGGAGGAGGCGGCCAAGCTGATCGCCCCCGGCGTGACCACGGACGAGCTGGACGCCGTCGCCCACGCGTACATGTGCGACCACGACGCGTACCCGTCCGACCTCGGCTACCGGGGCTTCCCCAAGTCCGTCTGCACCTCGATCAACGAGGTCATCTGCCACGGCATCCCGGACTCGACCGTGCTGCGGGACGGCGACATCGTCAACATCGACGTCACCGCGTTCATCCACGGGGTGCACGGCGACCTCAACGCCACCTACTCGGTGGGCGACGTGGACGAGGAGTCGCGGCTGCTGGTCGAGCGCACCCGGGAGTCCCTGAACCGGGCGATCAAGGCCGTCAAGCCGGGCCGTCAGATCAACGTCATCGGCCGGGTGATCGAGTCCTACGCCAAGCGCTTCGACTACGGCGTGGTGCGGGACTTCACCGGGCACGGCATCAACACGTCGTTCCACTCCGGCCTGATCATCCCTCACTACGACAGCGAGCGGGCCACCGAGGTCATCAAGCCGGGCATGACCTTCACCATCGAGCCGATGCTCACCCTGGGCACGTACGACTACGAGATCTGGCCGGACGGCTGGACGGTCGTCACCAAGGACCGCAAGCGCACCGCCCAGTTCGAGCACACCCTGGTGGTCACGGCGGACGGCGCGGAGATCCTCACCCTGCCGTGACCCCCACCGGGCGCCGTCAGCCGCTCAGCTGCTCAGCTGCTCAGCTGCTCAGCCGATGATCCACTGCTCCTCGGCGACGGCGCCCGTCTCGGTGCAGGCGTCGGTCAGCACGTCCAGCACGCGCAGCGGGTCCGGCAGCGGCAGGTCGGGCCCGCGCAGCCAGGACACCTGGGAGCCGTCCGGGAGGGCGGCCGGGGGCAGCAGGGTGTACGAGCCGCGGCAGTGCCAGCGCATGCCGGGGTGCTCGGAGTCGGTGTCGGGGGTGGAGTCCAGCGCGCTGTCCCACCACTCGTCCTCGTCCTGCGGGGTGCGGGTGGCGGTGAAGAACAGGTAGCGGTCCTCGCCGACCGCCGCGACCGGGCCCTCGACGCCCAGCGCCGTCAGCCGTTCCAGCGCCAGCCGTCCGGCCTCGGCCGGGACGTCCAGCACGTCGTGGACCCGGCCGGTGGCGGTGATGAAGTTGGCCAGCGGGTCGCGGGCGAGCCAGCGGGAGAGCTGCTCGGGGTCGGTGGTGGCCTGCGTCTGCCAGGCGAAGGAGACCGGGTGCCGCGCCGGGGCCGGACAGGCCACCCGGTCACAGGAACAGCGGTATCCGGCCGGGTGGGCGGCGGGGGCGACGGGGAAGCCCGCGCGCACCGCGCCGAGCAGTTGGTCCAGCCGGGCGGCCGGCCCGTCCGCGGCCCCGCTCCGCTGACGATCACGCTTCTGCCACCAGGTCGTCCACCTGCTGCCGGCTTCCATCGAGCCCCTTCCGCGCAACTGCCGTGGCCCCGTGCGACACGGCGTTCGACGTACCACTGGGACGCAACGCACGGCACCCGCCGGTGCTTCCCGATGCGGTGCTCGGCCCTGCTGTCCGCGCCTCGCCGGCCGTGGACCGGGGTCACCGGACGGCCGACGCCCGGGTCTCGGTACGCCTGTCGCGGCAGCACGCTGTCCGCGCCGGAGACGGCCGGAGGGCGCGCCGACGCGCGCCCCGCCCGGCCCGTACGGGCCCGCTGACCCGGGGTGGACCCCGGGGGCGTAACAGGAAGGATAAGGGTGCGCGGGCCCTCCGGATGACCGGGGGCGGTGCCTCTCCGGTCACACTCCCCGCACCGGGGCCTCACCCCGCCTCCCCGTTCGCCGCGGGATGAGACCCTTGGGGGGTGAAGAGCGTGGACACCGAATTCGTGGGCGGCCCCCTGGACGGCAAGGTCCTGCCCATCCCCCTGGGCCCGATGCTCGGTGTGCCCAAGAAGTACAAGGTCCCCGTCCCCGCCCACGGCGACTCCCCCGGGCGCACGCTGGTGTACGTCCGCAGCAAGCAGGTACGGGGCCTCAGCTGGTTCTGGCGCTACGAGTACGACGAGGCCGCCTCCGGCTGACGTCCGCTGACACCCCGTCGGGGCCGGTCCTGGGCCGGCCGGCCCCGTTCGGGGGTCAGTCGTCCTCGGCGAGGATCAGGTACAGCTTCTTGCGGGCCTCGGTCAGCACCGCGAGCCCCTTGGTGCGCTGAGCCTCGGTGCCGGTGGTCATGACCTGCCGGATGGCCTGGTCCACGGCGGCCAGCGCCTGGCCCACCTCCTGGACGGCCGCCCAGTCGACCTCCCGGCCCGCCTCGGCCCACGGCTCCGCCTGACCGGCCTCGGCCTCGACCCGGCCCGCCTCGGTGAGCGAGACCAGCCGCTTGCCGCCGACCGTCTCGGAGGTGATCAGGCCCTCCTCCTCCAGCAGCTGGAGGTTCGGGTAGATCGAGCCGGGGCTGGGCCGCCAGGCCCCGCCGGTGCGCTCGGTGATCTCGGCGATCATCTCGTAGCCGTGCATCGGCCGCTCCTTGAGCAGCGCCAGCAGCGAGGCGCGCACGTCCCCGCGCCGCGCCCGGCCGCCGCGCCGCCCGTGCGGCCCTCCGCGCCGGCCGCCGTGCCCGCCGAACCCGTGCCCGTACGGGCCGCCGCGCGGCGGCCCGAAGCCGCCGAACGCCTCCCGCCCGTCGAGCCCCTCCCCGGGCATGCCCGGCATGCCCGTCATCCCCCGGAACCCGGGCCCCGGACCGCGACGCCTTCCGCCGCGCGGACCCTCTCCACGAAATCGCATTCCTGAGCGCATCGCGCCCACCTCCCGTTTGCCTGCACATCTCGTTCCGAAACAGTCGAGTCACTGTCTCGATAGCTCGACGATATATCGGTGAGCGATCGCCGTCAACGCTACCGATATGTCGTCGATCCACGCGCGGCCGCCCCGCAGCGGCTACGGTGACGGGCATGGCCGGTGAAAGAGATCTCGCGCTGCTCCTGCGCGGCATGCGCCCGTTGCTGAACCCCGGGCGGTACGTCTACTGCACGCTCCCCGCGAAGGTGCCCGCCGGGATGCGCCCGGTGGTGACCGTCGCCGAGCCCGAGGGGGTCACCGTCGTGGTCGCCCAGGAGGAGGCGGACGCGCTGGGCCTGCGCTACGAGTACGTGGCCGCCTGGATCACCCTGCAGATCCACTCCGCCCTGGAGGCCGTCGGCCTCACCGCCGCCGTCGCCACCCGGCTCGCCGAGGACGGCATCAGCTGCAACGTGGTGGCCGGCTTCCACCACGACCACCTCTTCGTCAACGCCGACGACGCCGACCGCGCCGTCCGCGCCCTGGAGGACCTCTCCACCCGCTCCGCCTGAGTGGCCGCCCGCCGCTCCCCCTCCGACACTGGGACCAGCCGCTGCACCCACTGGAAGGGAAGCACCCCCGATGGCCACCTGCGTCACCTGCGGGAACGACTACTGGCTCGCCTTCGAGATCAAGACGATCACCGGCGACACCTACACCTTCGACAGCTTCGAATGCGCCATGGAGAAGCTGGCCCCCCGCTGCGAACACTGCAACGTCCGCATCGTCGGCCACGGCGTCGAAGTCGCCGGCATGTTCTTCTGCTGCGCCAACTGCGCCCGCGTCAACGGCGGCCTCGGCACCCAGATCCGCGACGCCATCGGCGCCCACCCGGCGTAGGGGCGTGAAAAAAGGCCCTCCGGCCCGCGCGAGCTGCGCGGGCCGGAGGGCCTTCGAACGTCCAGGGGCGGAAGAGTCGGCCTGTACGCCGGGTTCTGTCACCCGGGTCGCTTGCGCGGCCCGGGGAGACGGCCATCCATCTAGGGCTGCCGTTGCCGACAGCCTCGTGCGGTCTACCCGCGAATTCGGGCGAGCAGCCCTCGAACATCCGCGCACGGCGCCCTAGGGCACCGATCTTGACCTTGCTCCAGGTGGGGTTTACCTAGCCGGCCGGGTCACCCCGGCCGCTGGTGGTCTCTTACACCACCGTTTCACCCTTACCCACGCGCCGTAGCGGTGGGCGGTCTGTTTTCTGTGGCACTGTCCCGCGGGTCACCCCGGGTGGGCGTTACCCACCACCCTGCTCTGTGGAGCCCGGACGTTCCTCGGCGGGTCTGGGACCCGTCGCGACCGCCCGGCCGGCTCTTCCGCCGTAGTGGTCATCGTAGCCGCTCGGGCGGGGCCTGCCGTACGTCGGGGCGGGCCAGGGGCGGCTCGCCGCCGAGGCGGGCGGCGACGCGGGCGGCGGTGGCGGTGGCCCAGGGGGTGGTGGTGAGCAGGCCGAGGGTGAGGATCGCGGCGCCGAGGCCCACCAGGATCCACCAGCCGGCGTGGCTGGCCGGGGCGAAGCCCGTCGCCACCGGGCCGACCACGGCGGAGGTCACGACCGTGCCGATCACCGCGACGCCCAGCGACTGGCCGACCTGGCGGCTGGTGGAGGCGACGGCGGCGGCCACACCGGCCTGGGCGCGGGGCATGCCGGAGACGGCGGCGTTGGTGATCGGCGCGTTCACCATGCCGAAGCCGAAGCCGAACAGCGCGTACGCGGCCAGCAGCAGCGCCGCCGGGGAGTCGGCGGTGAGGCGGGTGAGCAGCAGGCCGCTGGCGGCGAGGCCCAGGCCCGCGGCGACCAGCGGCAGGCGCGGGCCCCGGCCGCCGACGATCCGTCCGGACAGCGGCGCGCAGACCAGCATCATCCCGGCCATCGGCAGCGTCCACAGGCCCGCCTCGACGGGGCCGTAGTGGCGGACGTCCTGGAGGTAGAGGGTGTTGAGGAAGAGGAAGCCGCCGAGCGCCGAGAAGGCGCAGACGGCGGTGACGGTGGCGCCGGTGAACGGGGCGCTGGCGAAGAAGCGGGGGTCGACCAGCGGTTCGGCGACCCTGCGCTCCCACAGCGGGAAGGCGATCAGCGCGGCGACGGCGGCCGAGGCGAGGGCGAGGATCAGCGGGGAGGTCCAGCCGTTGCCGGGGCCCTCGATGATGGCGGCAGTGCCGCAGCCGAGCAGGACGACCATCAGCAGCTGGCCCACCGGGTCCAGCCGGCGCGGGCGGGGCGAGCGGGACTCGGGGACGTAACGGAGGGTCAGCGCCATGGCCAGCAGCGCGACCGGGACGTTGATCAGGAAGATGGACGGCCAGCCGGCGCCGTCCACCAGGAAGCCGCCGACCAGCGGACCGAGCGCCATCGAGATGCCGACCACGCCGCCCCAGACGCCGATCGCCCGGGCCCGTTCCCTCGGGTCGGTGAAGGTGTTGGTGATGATCGACATCGCCACCGGGTTGAGCATCGAGCCGCCGACCGCCTGCACGGCGCGGAAGGCCACCAGCCAGCCCAGGCTCGGGGCGAGGCTGCACAGCAGGGAGCCCAGCGCGAAGCAGGCCAGGCCGGTCAGGAACACCCGGCGGCGGCCGAAGCGGTCGGCCACCGAGCCGAACAGCATCAGCAGCGAGGCCAGGACCAGGGTGTAGGCGTCGATGATCCACTGGAGCCCGGAGGCGGGGGCGTCGAGGTCCTTCTGGATCGCGGGCAGGGCGATGTTCACGACCGTGTTGTCCAGGCCGACGATGAACAGGCTCAGACAGCAGATCGCGAGGACGAGGAAGCGGCGGCGTGGCGTGGCGGGAGCGTCGGGCACAGGCAGATCCTCCCACTCCCGCCCGGCTCAGAGGGCGGCGAAGCGGACCGTCCGGGTGGCCGGGTCGGCCGTGGTCAGCCGGACGTCGATGACCCGGCCGAGCGGCAGCGCCGCGCGCTCGGACGCGCCGTCGGACGCTCCGTCGGACGCTCCGTCGGACGCGCGATCGCAGCGGGCCCGGACGGCGGGCTCGCGCAGCTGGACGGTGCCGGTGCCCGGCCGCTTCGCGTCCACGTCGATCACCACCGCCGAGAAGCCCTCGCCCTCCCGGCCCGCCAGCAGCTCCGCCTCCAGCAGGTCCACGCAGGCCCGTTCGACCTCGGCGGCCCGCCGGTCCCCGCTCGCCATCAGCGCCGGTACGGCCGGCAGCGCCTCGCGCGCCCAGGCCGGCACCTCCTCCCCCGCCGCGACGGCCGCGCACACCTCCTGGGTGAACCGGTCGCCGAGGCGGCGCAGCGGCGCGGTGCAGTGCGCGTACGGCGCGGCGATCGCGGCGTGGCCCGGGTCGGCGGGGGCGGGCAGGCCCCGGGACTCGTCGAACGCCTGGTAGCCGGCGCCGCGCAGCAGGCCCGTGCAGGCGTTGAGGAAGGCGGCGTCGAGCGGGGCGTCCGGGTCGAGGGAGCGGATGAGCTCCGGGTACGGGAGCGCCTGCGGCCAGTCCACGTCCAGGGCGGCGGCGATGCGGCGCAGCCGCTCGTACGCGGCGGGCGGCGCGGTGGGCAGGGTGCGCAGCAGGCCGATGCCGGCGTCGAGCATCATCTCGGCGGCGGCCATGCCGGTGAGCAGGGAGATCTGGGCGTTCCAGCCGTCGGCGGGGCTCGGGGCGCGGTAGCCGAGGACGTAGCCGTGCAGGGTCTCCTCGACCTCCTGCTCCGGCACGGGCAGGCTCACGCCGCCGCGGTCGCGCTCCTGCCGCTCGCGCAGGCCCCCGACGGTGGCGAGGAGGGCGAGCTGCTCGTCGGCGCCGCCGAGGTCGACGGCGCGTTGGACGGCGGCGTAGTCCAGGCGGCGGTGGGAGCGGACCATGGCGCGGCGCAGGTCGGCGAGGACGAGAGCGCCCTCGGCGTCGAGGTCGAGCTGCCAGAGCAGGGCCGGGCGGGGCTCGCCGGGCAGCAGGCTGGCGGCGTCCTCGGAGATCCGGGCGGGGTGCAGGGGGACGCGGTGGTCGGGGAAGTAGAGGGTCTCGACGCGGCGGCGGGCCTCGGTGTCGATGGCGCCGCCGGGGTGGACGAAGGCGGCGACGTCGGCGATGGCGTAGTACACCCGGAAGCCGCCGCCGGGGCGGTGGGTGAGGTGCATGGCCTGGTCGAGGTCGCGGGAGCCGGGCGGGTCGACGGTGAACAGCGGCAGGTCGGTGGCGTCCAGCTCGGGCGTCCGGGGGCGCTCGGCCGCCTCCTCCGCCTCGGCCAGCACCGCCTCGGGCCACTCGGTGTGGATCTCCAGGCGGGTGCGGAGCTCGGCGAGCTCGGTGTTGATCCGGGCGGAGTCGGCGGCCTTGACGCGCAGTTTTCGGCGAGGCATGGACGCCAGCGTAGGGCGAATCGGGTGATTCCGGGCGGAGGCGCGGAGGCTTACCGGCCCAACGCGGAGGCAAGCCGCACGGGCAGGGACTCCTCCACGGCGTCGTCGTCGCCGGGCACCAGGTTCAGGGGGCGCAGGGTCATCTCACTCACTCTCCTCGCAACTCACGGTAGTGGCGCAGGCGGTGGGGGCCCAACCGGTTTGGCCGGGTGTAAGGGCTCGTACGGTGGGGGGAGTCGGGGTGTTGCTGCGAAGGGGGTTCGGGTGATGGGCGTGGTGAAGGCGACCGGGGTCGTGGTGGCGGCGGGGATGGGGGTGGTGGGGGCGTTGCACGCGGTGTGGGCGGTGTCGCCGTGGCCGTTGCGGACGCCGGAGGAGTTCGCGGACGTCGTGGTGGGGACGGGCGAGGGGGTGCCTCCGGCGGCGGCCTGTCTGGGGGTGGCGGGGTTGCTGGGGGCGGCCTCGTACCTGGTGGCGGCGGAGGCCGGGGTGGTGCCGGCGGTGGGGCCGGCGCGGGTGCGGCGGGCCGGGGTGCGGACGGTGTCGGCGGTGATGCTGGCACGCGGGGTCGGCGGGCTGGCGCTGTTCGGGACGGTGGTCGAGCGTTCGGAGCGGTTCCGGCGGCTGGACCGGCGGTACTACTCGCCGCTCTGCCTGGCGCTGGGGGTCGGGGCCGCCGTGGTCGGCCGGGCTCGGCAGTAGGGTTGCGGGGTTCGTCCGCTGAAAAGTATCGAGGAGTCCCCTGTGCTGGTGCTGTTGCCGCCCTCGGAAGGCAAGGCTTCGTCCGGGGACGGTGCGCCGGTGGCGCTCGGCGGCCTGTCGCTGCCGGGGCTGACGGCGGCGCGCGGGGCGGTGCTGGACGCGCTGGTGGAGCTCTGCCGGGGCGACGAGGACGCCGCCGCCGGGGTGCTGGGGCTGACGCCCGGGCTGCGGGGCGAGATCGCCAAGAACGCCGGGCTGCTCACGGCCGGGGCCCGTCCGGCGGGCGAGGTGTACACCGGGGTGCTGTTCGACAACCTGGGCCTGGCCACTCTCGACGACGCCGCCCGCGACCGGGCGGAGCGCTCGCTGCTCGTCTTCTCCGGCCTCTGGGGCGCGGTGCGCGTCTCGGACCGGATCCCGTCGTACCGCTGCTCGATGGGCGTGAAACTCCCCGGCCCGGGGGCGCTCGGGGCGTACTGGCGGAGCGCGATGGCGCCTGTGCTTCCGGAGGTCGCGGACGGGCTGGTGCTGGACCTGCGCAGTTCCGCGTACGCGGCGGCCTGGAAGCCGGCCGGCGAGGTGGCCTCCCGTACGGCGACCGTCCGGGTGCTCCAGGAGCGGGACGGCAGGCGCACGGTGGTCAGCCACTTCAACAAGGCGACCAAGGGCCGGATCGTCCGGGACCTGCTGACCGCCGGGGCCGAGCCGAAGACGCCCGGCGAGCTGATGGACGCCCTGCGGGAGCTGGGCCACCACGTCGAGCTCGCCGCCGAGGGCACGGCGCGCAAGCCCTGGCAGCTCGACGTGGTGGTCACCGAGGTGCACTGAGCCGGTAAAAGGCTCAGCGCAGGTGCGAGGTGTCGTTCAGCAGCCGCAGCGAGGCGTTGCCGTCCGCGTAGTACTGGACGGCGCAGATCGAGGCGGCGGACAGCTCCATGCGGAACAGCGAGTCCGGCGGGGCGCCCAGCGCCAGCCGTACCAGGGTCTTGATCGGGCTGACGTGCGAGACCACCAGCACCGTCTTCCCCGCGTACCGGGCGAGGATCTTGTCCCGGGCGACGCCGGCCCGGTGGGTGAGGCTCGCGAAGCTCTCGGTGCTGCCGGTCGGCCTGGCCTTGGTGGAGCCGAGCCAGGCCGTCAGGTCGTCCGGGTGGCGCTGCTGCACCTCGGCGAAGGTGAGGCCCTCCCAGGCGCCGAAGTCGACCTCGCGCAGCCCCTCCTCGTACCGGACCTCCAGGCCGAGCCGGGCGGCGGCGATCTCGGCGGTCTGCCGGGTGCGGCGCATCGGGGAGGCGACCACGGCCTGGACGCTGCCGCGCGCGGCCAGGGCCTCGGCGGCGCGCTCGGCCTGCCAGCGGCCCTTGTCGGAGAGCTCCGGGTCGCTGCCGCCGCTGCCGGAGAAGCGCTTCTCCGGGGTGAGCGGGGTCTCGCCGTGGCGCAGCAGGACGAAGGTGGTGGGGGTGCCGAGGTCGGCGGGGGCGGCCCAGCCGGCCTTGGGGGCGGCGGTCTCCAGCGGGACGTCGTCGGCGACGACGACGGGCTTGCGCGGCTCCCACTGCCGCCCGGCCTGCCCGGCGTCCATGGCCTCGTTGGCGAGCCGGTCGGCGTCCTTGTTGCGCTCGCGCGGGATCCAGCCGTACGTGACCCGGCCGGCCGGGAAGACCTCCCGGGCCTCGGCGGCGAGCGGGCGCATGTCGGGGTGCTTGATCTTCCAGCGCCCGGACATCTGCTCGACGACCAGCTTGGAGTCCATGCGGACGTCGACGCTCGCCTCGGGGTCGAGGGCGTGGGCGGCCCGCAGGCCCGCGATCAGGCCCCGGTACTCGGCCACGTTGTTGGTCGCGTGGCCGATGAACTCGGCGGCCTCGGCGACGACCTGCCCCGTGTCCCCGTCCCGGACCACGGCGCCGTAGCCGGCCGGCCCCGGGTTGCCCCGGGACCCGCCGTCCGCCTCGACGACGAAGCGCGCCGGCACGGGATCAGGCGCCCGAGTCGGCGGTGCGGACCAGGATCCGCGAGCAGTTCTCGCAGCGGACGACCTTGTCGGCCGGCTCGGCCTTGATCGCGTTCAGCTCGGTGATGGAGAACTCGGTGCGGCAGCCCTCGCAGCGGCGCTGGTAGAGGCGGGCCGCGCCGACGCCGCCCTGGGTCTCGCGCAGCTTGGTGTAGACCTTGAGCAGGTCGGCCGGGAGGACGGTGGCGACGGCCTCGCGGTCGCGCCGGACCTTCTCGGCCTCGCCGTCGATCTCGGCGAAGGCGGCGTCGCGGCGGCCCTCCGCCTCCTTGAGCACGACGGTGGAGTGCTCCAGGCGGGCGCCCAGCTCCTCGACGCGCGTCTTCGCGCTCTCCTGGCGCTCCATGATCTCGAGCACGACCTCCTCCAGGTCGCCCTGGCGCTTGGCCAGCGAGCCGATCTCGTGCTGGAGGTTCTCCAGGTCCTTCGGCGAGGTGACCGCGCCGGAGTCCAGGCGCTGCTGGTTGCGGGCGGAGCGGGCGCGGACCTGCTCGACGTCCTGCTCGGCCTTGGTCAGCTCACGGGTGGTGTCGCCCAGCTGGGCCTCGGCGGCGACGACGAGGTCCTTGAGCGCGGTGTGGTCGGCGGTGACCTTGTCGATCTCGGCGTGCTCGGGCAGGCTCCGGCGCCGGTGGGCCAGCTGGTCGAGCTTGGAGTCGATGGCCTGGAGGTCGAGCAGGCGGATCTGGTCGGCGGGCGCGGCGTTCAAGCGGAAGGCTCCTGTGAATCGGGTCAGGCGGGGAAGGACATGGGGGCGTGCGCGGTCCACGGGTCGGTGACCAGGTGGGACACCTTGGTCTCGACCGTCCAGCCGCGCTCGGCGGCGGCGGCGCGCAGGGCGCGCTCCGCGAGGGTGAGCCAGGGCCACTCGGTGGCCCAGTGCGCGGCGTCGAGCAGGGCGACCGGCGCGGCCTCGGAGGCCTCCGAGGCCGGGTGGTGGCGCAGGTCGGCCGTCAGGTAGGCGTCGACGCCGGCGGCCCGTACGTCGGCGAGGAAGGAGTCGCCGGAGCCTCCGCACACCGCGACCCGGCTCACCAGCCGGTCCGGGTCCCCGGAGACGCGCACGCCGGCGGCGGTCGCGGGCAGGCCCTCGGCGACGCGGGCGGCGAAGGCCGTCAGGGTCAGCGGGGGCTCGAGCAGGCCGATGCGGCCGCTGCCCCGGCGGCCCAGCGGGTCGGTCGGGTCCGGCACCAGCGGGCCGGTGACCTCGAGGCCGACCGCCTCGGCGAGGGCGTCCGAGACGCCCGGGTCGGCGTGGTCGGCGTTGGTGTGCGCGACGTGCAGGGCGATGCCGTTGGTGATCAGCGTGTGCACCACCCGGCCCTTGAAGGTGGTGGCGGCGACGCTGGTGGTGCCGCGCAGGTAGAGGGGGTGGTGGGTGACCACCAGATCCGCGCCCCACGCCACGGCCTCGTCCACGACCGCCTGGACGGGGTCGACGGCGAGGAGCACGCGGGCGACCTCGGCCTGAGGGTCTCCGCAGACCAGGCCGACGGCGTCCCAGGACTCCGCCCACTGCGGGGGGTAGACCTCTTCGAGGGCGGCGATGACGTCGGACAGTTTCGGCACCAGTCGAGACTACCGTGCGCGTGGGGGCGGTCGGGCCTCGGCCGATGCCGGGGGCTCCGGCAGGACGGCGGTGGGCGTCGTTCGGACGCGGGTGCCTTGCGCGTACGGGTGCTCGGCGGGGCGCGCGGCGGCGTCAACCCGCGCACAGGGGGGCCGGGCGCCCGATGCGCACAGTCACGTGCTCGTACGAATTCGAAACCGCCCCCGGATCACCCTTACGAGTGAAGTGACCGAATCTCCGTTGAGCCGCCGATTCTCTCGAAACTAACTTCTGTCCTGCGAACGGGAGTTGCCCGGGGCCTCGCGTCCGGCAGCCGAGACGAAGGGACGTGGTCGCGGATGAGGGGGATGAACGCGGCCACCACCCTGGCCGCCCAGGCCCTGCGCCGCCTCGGCTTCGGCTTCGCGGGCGACGGCAGCCACGCCGCCTGCCTCGCCTCCGCCGCCGACGGCGGGTGGTTCGTGGAGAGTTGGCGCCTCCCGGCGGACGGCGGACCGGCCGCACCGGCCGCCCTGCCCCTGGCCGGCAACCGCTCGGAGAGCCTGCACGCGCAGCTGGTCGCGCTCGCCGACGGCTCGGTGCTGGTCTGCCGGCACGACGGCGAGCGGCACGACCTCGTACGCCTCTCGCACAGCTTGCACGGCTCGCACAACTCGCCCGGACCGCACGGACTGCACAGCTCGCACGGCTCGCCCGGCCTGCACGGCTCGCACGGCGAACCTGCCGCCGTCGAGCAGCAGTTGGCCACGCTGCGCCTCCCCGGGCTGCGCCTCCTCCCGCTCCCCGCCCCCGCACCGGCCGACCCCCACGCCCCCGTCGCCGTCGCACTCGGCAGCGACGCGCGCCCGGCCACCACCGCCTGGCTGATCCGGACGGACGGCAGCGCGCCCGAACCCGTCGCCGAGATCCCCGGCCTGCACGGCGGCGGCACCTGGCTGGACCGTGCGGGCGCCCTGCTCGCCCTGGACCGGATCGGCGACGGGCTGGTCCGCAGCGTGGCGCTCGACCTGCGCAGCGGCGTCACCACCCCGCTGCTGGAGATCGGCGAGCGCAGCAACGACCGGCTGGTGCTGTTCGACCCCGACACCCGCTTCGCGATGGTCCGCAGCGACGCCCCCGGCACCGACCGGCTCGGCTGGGGCGTGCTCGGCGGCGGCGAGCCGCTGCGCTTCCCCGAGTGCCTGCACGTGGCGGGCATGTTCCTGCAGCCGGTCGCGCTGCGGCAGGCCGCGGACGGCCCCCGGGTGGCGGTGCAGATCGACCACGGCGCCTCCTCCGCCCTCGCCCTGTGGCGGCCCGCCCTCAACCGGCTGGACCGGCTGCCGGTGCCGCCCGGGCGACTCGGCGCGGTCGGGCACTGGAGCGGCGCCGGGCTGCGGATGCCGTACTCCTCGCCCGACCACCCCGCCGCCCTGGCCACCCTGGACGTGGACGCGCTGCTCTCCCACGGCCCCGCCCCGGCCGCCACCGGGCCGATGCCCCTGCCGCTCCAGCTCGCCCCGCTCGGCCCCGGACTGCCCGGGGCCCGACGGGACGCCGTCCCGCCCTGGCAGCCCGGGGGCGCGCGCACCGGGCCCAACCACAGCGCACCCGACCACAGCGCACCGAACCGCACCGCACCCGCCGGCTGGCGCCTGGACGGCAGCACCCCGCCCGGGGACGGCGGCCGCTGGCAACCGGCGCAGAGCCTCGAACTCGCGGGCCCGACAGGCCCGTTGGAGGCCGTGGTGTACGGCGGGGACGCCTGGCTGAGCAGCCCGCACCTCGTCCTGGCCCTGCACGGCGGCCCGGCGGACGCGTGGCGGCTGGAGTTCGACCCGGCCCTGCAACGGATGGCCGCCGAGGGCCTGGCGGTGATCGCCCCCAACCAGCGCGGCTCCACCGGCTACGGCGTCGCCCACGCCCTGGCCATCCGCGGCGCCTGGGGCGGGCCCGACCTCGACGACGTCCTCCACCTCCTGGAGGGCATCGCCGGGCAGCGGGCCGCGCTCGGCCTCGAACCCCCCGCCCTCTTCGGGGTCAGCTACGGCGCCTTCCTCGCCCTGCTCGCCGCCGCCCACGCGCCCGCCGAGCACGTGTCCCGCTGCGCGGTCGTCGCCCCCTTCCTGTCCGGCGCCCGCCTGCTCGCCGAAGCCGCGCCCCCCGTCCAGGCGCTCACCGCCCGCCTCGGCGGCGGCGACCCCGTCACCGACGCCCGCGGCCCGCGCGACGTCCTGCAGCTCACCCACCGCATCGGCGCGCCCCTGCTGATCGTGCACGGCAACCGCGACGAGGTCGTCCCCGTCAGCCAATCCCGGGCGCTGCGCCACGAATTGCTCCGCATCGGCCGCGTCGAGGGCGAGGACTTCCGCTACGTCGAGGCCGCGGGCGCGGGCCACGAACTCCTCGCCGAGGAGGGCGGGGCCGTCCTCCACGAACTCCTGGCCACTTTCCTCCGCACCACCCGCCCGGGCTGAGCCCGAGGCCCTGGCACCCAGCCGGTGACACTCCCTTCAGAACCCCCTTCAGGCTCCGCCGGGGCTGTGGGGCGATCTCGATAGGATCTCGTCCGGCCCGGCCGTTATGGTGTCCGGGTCCAGTCGGCCCAAGGGCCGCGATCACCGGCTGCGGGCGCGTACCGAGCGCCCGATCGGGGACCGGGCCGTGCGCGCCACAGCGCCGGTCGGGCGCCGATGACCTGCACCCATCCGCACGAAAACACGGGGACGATTCCGATGTCCGACACCCTCACCGACGCCGACGAGAAGACCGCCGAGGACACGGCGGCGCACGGTCGCCACCGTGGCGGCTCCGCCGCCGACGACAGCGCCCAGTCCGACCCGCGCGGCCGGCACCGCGCCGCCGACCACCGGGGCTGAACCGGGCGGCACGCGACGGCGGTACGGGCGAGGGCCCGTCGGGACTGTGGTGTCCCGACGGGCCCTCGCGCGTTCAGCCCAGGGTCACGACCGTCCGCAGCGCCTCGCCGCTGCGCATCTGCGCGATCGCCTCGTTCACGTCCGCCAGCGCCACCCGGTGGGTGATCATGCCGTCGAGGTCGATCCGCCCGGCCCGCCACAGGTCGACGACCAGGGCGATCGTGCGCGCCACCGTCGCCCCGCCGTACAGCGAGGGCAGCAGGCGCTTCTCGTTGAAGAACAACTCGCCCATGGTGAACTGCGCGAGGTCGTCCTGCGCCCCCGCGCCGATGACGACCACCGCGCCGCCGCGCCGGGCCGCGTCGTAGCCGGCCCGGACGGTGGCCGAGCGGCCGACCGCCTCGAAGACGTAGTCGAAGCCGCCCCCAGGCAGGGACTTGGCGAGGGCCTTGAGCTCCTCGGGCGCGAGGGCCTCGGTGGCGCCGAAGGCCAGCGCCCGCTCGCGCCGCGAGGCGACCGGGTCGACCACGGCGATCCGCGCGGCCCCGCACACCCGGGCGCCCTGGACGGCGGCCACCCCGACCCCGCCCGCGCCGATCACGGCCACGGACGAGCCGGGCTCCACCCGCGCGGTGTTGACGGCCGCGCCGATGCCCGTGGTCACCCCGCAGCCGATCAGCGCGGCCACCTCGTACGGGAGGTCGGCCGGCACCTTGACGAGGGCCTCGGCGGCCACGACCACCTCCTCGGCGAACGCCCCGGTGCCGTAGAACCCGGACGCCTCGGTGCCGTCCTGCGCCAGGCGGAAGCCGGGCGCGCCGAGCCGCCGCAGGCTGGCCACGCACAGGTGGCCCCGGCCGGCCCCGCAGTGGGCGCAGCGGCCGCAGGGGGCCATCCAGCAGAGCACCACCCGGTCCCCGGGTTCGAGGCCCGCGACACCCTCGCCGACCTCCACCACCTCGCCCGCGCCCTCGTGCCCGGGCACGAACGGCGCGGGCTGCGGCAGGACGCCGCTCATCGCGGACAGGTCGGAGTGGCACAGGCTGGCGGCGCGCATCCGCACCCGTACGGTGCCCGGGCCGAAGCCGACCGCCGTCACGTCCTCGCGGACGTCGAGGGTGTCCTGGCCGGTCTTGTGCAGGACGGCTGCGCGCATGGGGCTGCTCCCGGGGGTGCCTGGTGTGCGTCGGGCGAGGGTCGGGCCGATTCTGGCACGACGCCCGCGCACGGACTAGAACGCGTTCCAGTCACCGGAAACGGCAGGACGCCAGGACGTGTGTCGGCCGCGACTGCCATGATCACCGTCGTGACCGAGCCCAGCTCCCCCGTCCTCCCGGCCCCGGCCCCGGCCCCGGCCGCCGCCGCCGAGCCCTGCCCCCGCTGCGGCGCGGGCCTGACCACCGACCCGCGCTTCGCGTTCTGGTGCCCGACCTGCGACTGGAACGTCGGCCCCGAGCGGCCCGAGCCCACCCGGCACGAACGCGCGGCCGCCGCCCGGGCCGACCGGCTCCACCGGGAGCTCGCCGCCGGGACCTCCCCCACCGCGCGCCGCGAGTGGCTGCTCGCCTCCGCCGCGGCGACCCTGGTCCACCTCTCCACCGCCGCCCTGTTCCTCGGCTCGCTGGCCCTGCTCGTCGCCGGCAACACGGTCCAGCGCTGCCTGGGCGGCGTCCTGCTGGTCTTCGCGGTCGTCCTGCGGCCGCGGTTCGGCCGAGTGCCGCGCGGTGAGGGCGTCCTCGACCGCGAGCAGGCGCCCGCCCTGTACGGCCTGGCGGACCGGGTCGCCGCCGAGGTCGGCGCCCCGCGCGTGGACCTCATCGTCCTCGACGACGACTTCAACGCCTCCTTCGGCGTCGTCGGGCTGCGCCGCAGGACCGTCCTGACGCTCGGCCTGCCGCTGTGGGAGGCCCTGGACGACCAGCAGCGCATAGCCCTGCTCGGCCACGAGTTCGGGCACCGGGTCAACGGCGACAACCGCCGCTCGTTCTGGCTCGGCACCGCGATCTCCACCCTCGCCACCTGGTACGACCTGGCCCGCCCGGGTCGGCTCCACCTCGGCGTGAGAACCCTGCTCGTCCGGGTCGGCGAGATGATCGCCGACCTGCTGCTCAAGGCCCTGGCCTGGCTGCTGCTGCAGGCCGTCCAGCTGCTCGACGGCCTCACCTCCCGGGCCGGCCAGCAGGCCGAGTACCTCGCGGACTCCCTGGCCGCGCGCACGGCCGGCACAGAGGCCGCCCGGGGCCTGCTCACGACCCTGCTCCTCCGCGGCTCCGCCGAGGTCGCGCTCACCCGGGCCCGCTCGGGCGGCGGCCGGGGCCCGCGCATCGTCCGCCGCGGCGTACGGTCCGCGGAGACGGCTCGCACCGACGCCCCGAACCCGGACCTGCTCTGGGAGCGGATGCGCGAGCACCTCGCCTCCATCCCGGCCGTGGAGCGCGACCGGCTGCTGCGCTGGAACACCCTCGACCGCACCGCCGTGGACGGCTCCCACCCGCCGACCCACCTGCGGCTCGCCCTGCTCGGCCACGGCCCGGAGCAGCCCGCCGCCGTCCGGACCGGGCCGGAGGAGGCCGCGGCCGTCGCCGCCGAGATCGCCCCGCACCGCGCCCGGATCGCCGCGGCCCTGCTCGCCGGCTGACGGCCGGGACCGCCGGGACCGCCGGGACGGCCCGGACCGCCCACCGGCGCCGCGCGCCGCTACCGTCGAGTAGGGTCCGAGCACGTCCGTCCACCGCACGACCCCGAGGAGCACCGCATGTCCGACCTGCTGGAGAGCGCCCGCCCGGCACCCGAGGTGCTGGCGGCGTTCGAGGCGGCCACCGGGTTCATGCCGGTGGACGAGGGCCTCGCCCTGTACGCGGCGGCGGTGGAGGCGGCCCGGCGCACCGGGCTGCCCGTGCTGGAGATCGGCACCTACTGCGGCCGCTCGGCCGTCCTGCTCGCGGCCGCGGCCCGGGAGGCGGGCACCGTCGCGCTGACCGTCGACCACCACCGCGGCTCCGAGGAGCAGCAGCCCGGCTGGGAGTACCACGACGCGACGCTGGTCGACCCCGAGGTCGGGCTGATGGACACCCTGCCGCGCTTCCGCCGCACCCTGCACGCCGCCGGGCTGGAGGAGCACGTGGTGGCGCTGGTCGGCCGCTCGCCGAGGATCGCCGCCCTGTGGGGCCGCCCGGTGGGCCTGGTCTTCATCGACGGCGGTCACACCGACGAGCACGCGACGGGCGACTACGAGGGCTGGGCCCCGCACCTGGCGCCCGAGGGCCTGCTCGTGGTCCACGACGTCTTCCCCGATCCGGCGGACGGCGGCCAGGCCCCGTACCGGGTGTACCTGCGAGCGCTCGCCGAGGGCTTCGAGGAGGTCTCGGTCACCGGCTCGCTGCGCGTCCTGCGCCGAACCACCGCCTGACCTTCCCGACCGGTAACCCCGCGCAGCCCCGCGCCGATGCTCTAACGTCGTGCCGGGGCTGTCGGGCGTGGGTTCGAACGGTACGGTGTCGGCGCAACGGGCAGCTCAGCAGCGGCTCGGCAGGAGCTCAGCAGGAGCTCGGCAGGCAGACCATCGGCGGACGGCGGGGGCTAGCGGCACATGACGGACCAGCACAACACCGCACCGGCGGTCTGGGACCCGACCGCACGCGGTGGCGCGGGCGGCTGGGTGCGCAACGCGCAGCAGCCCGCGACGGAGGCGGCGCCGAAGGCGGCCGTCCCGGCACCCACGCCGGCGCCTGCACCGGCACCCGCACCGGCCCCTGCACCGGCGCCCCAGGCAGCTCCGCGCCCCACCCCGCCGCCCCCGCCGCCCGCCGCCCAGCCTGAGGACGCGCCGACCACCCGGCTCGCGCCGCCCCCCTCGCTCCCCCCGGTCCCGCCGCCGCCCCCGGCCGCCCCACCGCAGCCCTCCGCCCCGGCCGACCGCCGTCCGCTGCTGCTGATCGGCGGCGCCGTCCTGCTGGTCCTCGCCATCGGCGGCGGCCTGATGCTGGCCTCCGGCGACGACGAGAAGGACAAGGGCGCCGCGCCCGCACCGACCGCCGCCGCCCCCGCTCCCGTCACCGGCGCCCCCCAGCCGCTGCCCACCGCCGCGCCGCCCACCACGGCGGACACCACGCCGAGCAGCCGCCCGTCCGCGAGCGCGGCCGCCACCGGCGGCCCTCTGGCGGCCTCCCAGGCGAAGGCCCTCAACGACCTGCTCCCCAAGAGCGGGACGGTCAAGATCGGCAACCTCGTCGCCCAGGTGGGCGGCTGCCCGGGGAAGGAGACGATCGAGAAGGACGCCAAGGAGTTCGACGGTCTCGCCGCCCAGTACCAGACGAAGCTGGACAAGGCCCCCGACCTGACCGTCTCCGACGTGCCCGGCGGGACGGACCTGCTCAACTCGATCAAGTCCGCCTGGCAGTCGTCCGTGGACGCGAACAAGGCGTACGCGGCGTGGGCCCGCGCCGTCAACCAGCAGGGCTGCACCGACCCGGCGTCCGTTCCGGAGAAGAAGCGCGCCGACGAGCTCAACTCGCAGGCGACGAAGGCGAAGTCGGCCTTCTTCGCCAAGTGGTCGTCGGTCGCGGAGAGGTACGGACTCACCGCACCGCCCCAGGACGGGATCTGATCCGCCCCATGACACCGCCCCGCCGCTCCGCCCTCCTGCGCGCCACCACCGTGGTGGCCGCGGTCGTCCCCCTGTGCACGGCGGGCTGGCTGGGCTGGCGGGCCATCGACGACCCCGCCCCGGCGGCCACCGCCAGCGCCACCGCCACCGCCTCCCCCACCGAGGCGCAGACCACGCCGCTCACCCCGCCCGTCGCCGCCGCACCCACCGGGACCGCCGCGCCGGCGCCGACCCCCACGCCGACGGCCACGGCCACCACCCCCACCCTCGCCGGCCGCACGATCGTCCTGGACCCCGGCCACAACCCCGGCAACTTCCAGCACCCCACCGAGATCAACCGCCAGGTCGACATCGGCAACAGCCGCAAGGAGTGCGACACCACCGGCACCGAGACCAACGCGGGCTACACCGAGGCCGAGTACAGCCTGGACGTCACCCGCCGCGCCCGCGAGATCCTCGCCGCCCGCGGCGCCACCGTCGTCCTGGTGCAGGACGGCGACCGCGCCTGGGGCCCGTGCATCGACGAGCGCGCCCGCGCGGGCGCCGCCGCGCACGCCGACGTCGCGCTCTCGGTGCACGGGGACGGCGGCCCGGCGGGCGGCAGCGGGTTCCACGTGATCATGCCCGCGAAGGTCGTCGCCGGTAAGGCGGACAACTCCGCGATCGTCGAGCCCTCGCACCGCCTCGGACTGCTGCTGCGCGAGCACTTCCACGCCGCCACCGGCGAGCCGTACGCGGACTACATCGCCAGCGAGGGCCTGGACACCCGCTCGGACCTCGGCGGACTCAACCTCTCCACCGTCCCCAAGGTGTTCATCGAGTGCGGTAACATGCGCAACTCGACGGACGCCAAGCGAATGACGGACCCTCAGTGGCGCCAACAGGCCGCTCTGGGGATCGCCGACGCGCTGACGGCTTATCTGACCACCCGGTGACGGCGGGGTCGGGGCGGTCCGCACCGCGACCGGCCCGCACGGTTTGCAACGAATTCGCCCCGTTCCCGGTCCCGCTGTGCACCGGCAGGACGGTTGGCCCTAGGCTTCTGGTCCGTTCGGGAGTTTCGGCCGGTCACCCCGACCGCACGAATCGCCGTCCACGACACGTCAACGAGGGGAACGTTAGTGAATCTGCGCGCTCTCACCAGGGGAGACGCCGCCGTCGCAGGCGGGGCCGTCCTGCTCTTCATCGCCTCCTTCCTGCCCTACTGGACCCCGGGTTGCAACGACAGCAGGTTCTGCGTGTCGACGAATGCCTGGAACACCGCGTGGTTCCCCGTCCTGCCTTCGGTCTACCTCCTCGGCATCCTCGCCGCGGCGCTGATCCTCGTGCAGCGGTTCCAGGGCCCGGCGGCCGCCAACCGTCAGGTGCTCGGCCTGCGGCTGGACCAGTGGGGCATCGCGTTCGCGGTGTCCGCGCTGTGGGCCTCCATCTGGGCGCTCGGCGGCGGCGGTGACACCTACGGCACCAACGCCGGTCACGGTTTCGGTGCCTGGCTCGGCTTCATCTCGCTGATCGTCCTGGCCGGTGCGGCCGCGGTCGGCCCGCTGGTGCCGGCGCTCAAGGCCCCGCTGGTGACCGACCGTCCGGCCGTCCCGTACCAGGGTGGCTACCCGGTGCCGGGCCAGCCCGGTCAGCCCGGTCAGCCGCAGCCCGGCCAGTACGGCTACCCGGCGCAGGGCCACGACCCGGCGTTCGGCGCCCAGCCCACCCCGGGCGGCTACGGCTACCCGGCCGCCGGCCAGCCGCAGCCCGGCCAGCCCGTCGCCCCGGTCCAGCCGCAGGACGCCGGTGTCCCGGCCCCGCAGCCGACCCAGGTCGCCCAGCCGGCCGCCGGCGGCGCCCCGGCCGCGGACTTCCAGCCCTTCTGGTTCGCCGTCCCGGCCCCGCGCCAGCTGGCGCCGAAGGACAACCCGGCCGGCGCCCCGGTCGGCGAGGTCGTTCCGGGCACCTGGTACCTGGCCGTCGAGCAGCGCGGTACGGCGCTCGTCGCCCAGCTGCCGGACGGCTCCCAGGGTGTCCTGGCGGACACCACGGGCATCCAGCGCGGCTGACCGTCCGCAGGACGTACGCACGCACGTGGAAGGGGCGGGACCGGTTCTCCGGTCCCGCCCCTTCCGCATGCAGGTCGTCAGCAGCAGTCGTGGACCACCAGGCCCGCCGGCAGTTCCTCGCCGCCGAACACCGCGACCGTCGCCGGGTCCCCGCCGAGCGCGGCCACCGCGAGCAGCAGCGCCCCGGCCGTCCAGGTGGTGCGCTCCTCCGGCCAGATGGCGTCGTCCTCGAAGACGTACCCCGTCCAGTACGAGCCGTCCTCGTGCCGCAGGTGGCGCTGGATCCAGCGCAGGATGTCCACCGCGCGGTCGGACTGGCCGATCGCCCACAGCGCGAGGGCGAGTTCGGCGCTCTCGCCGCCCGTCACCCAGGGGCGGTCGCTGACGCAGCGCACGCCGAGGCCCGGCACGACGAAGCGCTCCCAGTCCCGCTCGATCCGGGCCACGGCGGCCTCGCCGCGCAGGCCCGTGCCGAGGACGGGGTAGTACCAGTCCATCGAGTAGCGGTCCTTGTCGAGGAACCGCTCGGGGTGGTGGGCGATCGCGTGGCGCAGCCGTCCGGCCGCCAACTCCCAGTCGGGCTGCGGCTCTTCGCGGTACTCGGCGATGGCGAGGCCGCAGCGCAGCGCGTGCAGGATGCTGGAGGAGCCGGTGAGCAGCGCCTCGCCGGTGGCGGTGCCGTCCTCGCCGACGCGCCAGGCGATCGGGCCGTCGGGCAGCCGCTGCTCGACGATGAAGTCCAGCGCCCGCCGCACGACCGGCCAGATCCACTCCAGGAAGGCGTCGTCGCCGGTGCTGAGGTGGTGGTGCCAGACCCCGACGGCCACGTAGGCGCAGAAGTTGGTCTCCTTGGAGCGGTCGGTCACCGCGCCGTCGGTGTAGGCGGCGTACCAGGAGCCGTCCGGGTTCTGGTGCCCGGCGAGCCAGCGGTAGGCGGCCTCGGCGGCGGCGTGCTCCCCGGCGGTGTCCAGGGCCATGGCGGCCTCGGTGTGGTCCCACGGGTCGAGGTGGTGGCCGGCGAACCACGGGATGGCGCCGTCGGGGCGCTGCTCGGCGAGGATGCTGCGCACGGTGTCGGCGGCCTGCTCGGCGTCCAGCACCCCGTCGAGCAGCAGCACCTCGGGGACGGCGGCGGTCACGCCGACGCCCGCTGCGGCTTCGCGGCGTGCGGCTTCGAGGCGTACGCGACGAAGCTCTTGCCGATGAGCGGGTTGAGCGCCTTCTCCGCGGCCTTGGTGATGCTGCTGATCACCGGGGTGCCGACGATGTCCCAGACCAGCAGCTGGTGGTACGCCTTGACGGGCAGCGCCTTGTCGTTGTCCACGCCCACCGCGCACTTGATCCACCAGTACGGGGAGTGCAGGGCGTGCGCGTGGTGGCTGCCGTACGGCTCCAGGCCCGCGGCCTTGATCTTGCCGAGCAGTTCGTCGCCCCGGTAGATCCGGATGTGGCCGCCCTCGACCTCGTGGTACTCGTCGGACAGCGCCCAGCAGATCTTCTCCGGCAGCCAGCGCGGCACGGTGACGGCGAGCAGGCCGCCCGGCTTGAGGACGCGGAACATCTCGGCGAGCACGCCCTCGTCGTCCGGTATGTGCTCCATCACCTCGGAGATGATGATCTTGTCGAAGTACCCGTCCTCGAACGGCAGCGCCAGCGCGTCACCCTGCATCGCGACCGCCGACGCGCCCTCCGGGGCCTCACCGGCCTGCTCCATCGCGGCGAACCACTTCTTGACCTCGGCGATCTCCTCGGCGTTCTGGTCGAGGGCGATCACGTCGGCACCGCGGCGGTAGCACTCGAACGCGTGCCGGCCCCCGCCGCAGCCCAGGTCGAGCACCCGGTCGCCGGGGGCGAGCGGGAAGCGCGAGAAATCGACGGTCAGCACTGCAGGGCTCCCATTCCTATTGCCAACAAGCGTTCTTGACGCCTCGTCAGTTCGACGACGCTCGCCCGTGCCACCTCAGGGCACGTACCGCCAGCCCGGGCCCGAGCGGGCCCGCGCGCCGGCGCCGGTGGCGATCGCCGCGCGGTACGCCTCGGCGGTCAGCTCGGCGGCCCGCTCCCAGGTGAACCGGGCCAGCACCCGCTCCCGTCCGGCCGCGCCCAGCCGCTCGCGCAGCTCCGGGTCGTCCAGCAGCCGGCCCAGCGCCGCGGCCAGCCGGTCCGCCTCCCCCGGCGGCACGGCCAGGCAGGTCTCGCCGTCCTGGCCCGCCACCTCGGGGATCGCCCCGCCGGTGGTGGCGACCAGCGGCGTGCCGGTGGCCATCGCCTCGGCGGCGGGCAGCGAGAAGCCCTCGTACAGCGAGGGGACACAGGCCACCTCGGCGGAACGGTAGAGGTCGACCAGCTCGGCGTCGCTCAGGCCCGTACGGAACTCGATGTGCTCCGCCAGCCCGAAGCGGCGCACCGCCTCGGCCACCGGCCCGTCGTCCTTCTGCGGCTTGCCGACCACCACCAGGTGCGCCTCGCGCTCGGTGCGGACCTTCGCCAGCGCCTCCACCAGGTACACCAGGCCCTTGAGCGGGACGTCCGCGCTGGAGGTGGTGACGATGCGGCCCCTCACCCGTTCGACGTCCGCCGAGGGCGACCAGAGCCGGGTGTCGGCGCCGATCGGCACCACCGAGACCGCGCCCGGCGCGGCGCCCAGGTGCTCGGCGATCTCGCGCTTCGAGGTGCCGGAGACGGTCAGCACGTGGTCCAGCCGGGCGGCGACGCGGCGCTGCATCCGGGTGAAGGCGTACCAGCGGCGCAGCGACAGCCGCTTGAGGCGGGTCGGGGCCGCCTCCAGCTCCAGGCGGCGGTCCACGGTGATCGGGTGGTGGATCGTGGTGACCAGCGGGAACCCGTGCCGGGCCAGGCCCAGCAGGCCGTAGCCGAGGGTCTGGTTGTCGTGGACCACGTCGTAGCGGCCCTTGTGGGCGGCCAGGTACCGCCGGGCGCGCAGCGAGAAGGTCAGCGGCTCGGGGAAGCCGCCGGTGCGCATGGTGGCGTACTCCAGGGCGTCCACCGCGCCGCGGAACTCCTCGCGGGCGGGGGTGCGGAACGGATCGTCCGCGCGGTAGAGGTCCAGGCTGGGCAGCTCGACCAGGCGCACCGAGCCGGGGCCCTCGACCTCGTCCAGCACCGGGTACGGCTGCGAGCCGATCACGTCCACGTGGTGTCCCAGCCGGGCCAGTTCGCGGGAGAGGTGGCGGACGTAGACGCCCTGGCCACCGCAGAAGGGGTCCCCCCGGTACGACAACAGGGCGATGCGCAGCGGCTGCGCCGTCATCCTGGGCCCTCATCTCTCGCTGCGATCTGTGCTGCCGGTCGGTGTGCCGGTCGCTAAAGTAGATCAGGTTTCAGTGGCTGTGGAACTCGTCATCGACCGTGTGAACAATGAGAGACCTCGAAGATACCGGCCCGTAGCATCCGCTCAGGAGCCAGGGCTGGTGATTCCCGCCACGCCGGCCCGGTCGACCCCGCGTCGACCCGTGCCGTCCACGGTGGAGCACGCCACCGCCCACGCGCCCCGGGAGCACCCCTTGCCGTCGTCCACCCCCTCGCCGTCAGCCGTCCCCGACGCCGCTCCGCTGACCGCCCGCCAGGCCGAGCGCCGGCGGCGCATCCTGCGGGCCGCGACCGCCCTGGCGGCGCGCGGCGGGTACGAGGCGGTGCAGATGCGGGAGGTCGCGGAGGGCGCGCAGGTGGCGCTCGGCACGCTGTACCGGTACTTCCCCTCCAAGGTTCACCTGCTGGTCGCGGTGATGCTGGAGCAGTTGCAGGGCCTCCAGGAGCACATCCGGCGCCACCCGCCGACCGAGGACGAACCCGCTCTGCGCGTCGCCGACACCCTCACCCGGGCGTTCCACGCGCTGCAGCGCGAACCGCTGCTCGCGGAGGCGATGGTGCGGGCGCTGTCCTTCGCGGACCGCTCCGTCGGCACCGAGGTGGACCAGGTCAGCGGAGCCACCGGACAGCTCATCCTCGACGCGATCGGGCAGTCCGGCCCGCCCAGCGAGAGCCAGCGCGCCGCCGTGCGCGTCATCGAGCACACCTGGCACTCGGCGCTCGTCTCCTGGCTCTCCGGCCGCTCCTCGATCGCCGAGGTCCGGGCCGACCTGCACACGGCGGCGCGGCTGCTCAGCCTGCCGTGAAGCTGGAACCTGTTCCTGCCGGGGTGGGCGGCGGCCCGGGGCCTCGTCCCGCGGCCCGGCGGCTAGAGTCGATGGGCCCGTCATCAGAGGCCGCCGCTCGCCACTCATCGCTCACCGCGCCTCGCTCACCGAAAGGCACGACCGCATCATGCTCACCGCCGCCCGCCTGGGCGCCGCCGCCCTGTCCTCCGCACTGTCCTCCGTGCTGCTGACGGGCCTCGCCGCCGCCCCCGCCCTCGCCGACGTGCCCACGCCCGCGATCCCCGAGGGCCTGTACGGCAAGGGCGACCCGACGTACGACGGCGTCTGGCGGCAGTCCCTCGCCCTGACCGCGCTGGCCGGCGCCAAGGTCACCCCGGCGGACTCGGCGGTCGCCTGGCTCACCGGCCAGCAGTGCGAGGACGGCGGCTGGCCCTCCTTCCGGGCCGCCGGCGCGGCCTGCGACGCCAAGTTCGAGGACAGCAACGCCACCGCCATCGCCGTCCAGGCCCTCCTCGCCCTCGGCGGGCACCAGGACGCCGCCGACAAGGGCGTGAACTGGCTCAAGGCCAACCAGAACGCGGACGGCAGCTGGGCCTACAACCCCGGCAACCCCGGCGACGCCAACTCCACCGCCCTCGCCATCAGCGCCCTCCTCGCCGCCAGGACCGACCCGGCGACCGTCGCCAAGTCCGGCAAGTCCGCGTACGACGGGCTCGCGCTCTACCAGCTCGGCTGCGCCGCCCCCGCCGACCAGCGCGGAGCCTTCGCCTACCAGCCGACCGCCCCGGGCGGCGCACTCGCCCCCAACTCCCTCGCCACCGGCCAGGCCGCCCTCGCCGCCGCCGGCGGGCACCTGCCCGTCGCCACCACCGTCCGCTCGGACACCGCACCCAAGGCCCTGACCTGCACCGACGCCGCCGCCACCGGCCCGGTCTCCCGCCTCGACTCGGGCGAGGCCGTCGCCGCGTACGTCACCGCCCAGTTCGCCTCCGGCGGCAACCACCTCACCCTCACCACCCCCGGCGCGGCCCCCACCCCCGACTACACCGCCACCGCCTGGGCCGCCCTCGGCCTCATCCAGTCCGGCCACCCCCAGCAGGCCACCGACGCCGTCGACTGGCTCACCGGACAGAGCGCCACCTGGACCAAGAACGGCACCGACGCCGGCGCCACCGCCAGCCTCCTCCTCCTCACCCAGGCCGCCCACGGCGACACCGCCCCCCTCACCGGCCAGCTCACCGCCCTCGGCCCCACCCCCAAGGCCACCACCGCCCCCGCCCCCACCACCACCTCGGAGCCCGCCCACAACGACGGCATCGGCCAGTACTGGCTGATCATCGTCGGCGGCCTCGTAGGCATCGGCGGCGGCCTCCTCCTCAGCCTCCAGCGCAAGCGCACCCCCCGCCCATGACCCCCAGCACCTCCACCCCGGCCGACGCGGACGAAACCCCCCGGGCGGGCCGGCCCTCCCGGGCTACGACTGCGGATACCCACCACCCCTCCGCCGCCCGGGCCATCCGCCCGGGCGGCGGCGCCGGCGCCCACCGGGCCAACGGGCCCACCACACCCGCCGACACCCCCAACCCGGCCGCCACCATCGACGCCTCCGTGGCCAACCCACCCAGGCCAGTGGGCGCCGAGCCCGCCTCCGACGAGGCCGCCCGCCCCGCCGGGCGCCGTACCGACAGCACGGGCCGACCCTCCCGGGCTACGACCGCGGATACCCGCCTCCTCTCCACCGCCGTGTCCGGCCGGGCTGTCGGGTCGAGTGCGCGTAGCGGCACTCGGCCCGGGGGTCGGCTCGCGGTTGTGCTGGTGCCGGTGTTGGCCGTGCTCGTGGTCCTCGCGGGGGCAGGGGCGGCGGAGGCCGCCGGGTACCGGTACTGGTCGTTCTGGCGCGGAGCGGACGGCGGGTGGGCCTATCAGCAGCAGGGGCCCGCGGTCGCGGTCCCGGCGGACGGGGCGGTGGACGGCTGGCGGTTCGCCGTGAGCCCCGACGGTGGCCAGGACGCCGCCAAGCCGCGCACCGGCGCGGACTTCGCCACCGTGTGCGCCGGCACGCCCGCGCAGCAGGGCCGCAAGCGGGTGGCCGTGGTGCTGGACTTCGGCACCCCCGAGGACGCCGGCTCCGCCGGGCCGCCCCCGGAGCAGCGCACCCTGTGCGCCTCCGTCGCACCGAGCGCCACCTCGGCCGAGGTGCTGGCCGCCGTCGCACCACCGCTGCGCTACGACACCAACGGCCTGCTATGCGCCATCTCCGGCTTCCCGAAGGCCGGTTGCGCCGACCAACTCGGCTCGGCCGCCCAACCGGCGGGCGCCGCCCCCGGCTCCTCCTCATCGAGCGGCCCGAACCTCGGCCTGATCGCCGGTGGCGCACTGGTCGCCGTCCTGGCGGCCGGCGCCGTCTGGCAGTCCCGCCGCCGCCGCTCGACGTGACCGCCCTCAAGGACCACCCCATGCCGCCCGCCCCCAACCCCGCGCACAGGAAGTCGGCGGGCCCGACTTCCCACGCACCTACCGCTGCTGGCGCTTGGCCGCCCGCGCCTTCCCTCAACCCCGCGCACGAGAAGTCGGCCAGCCCGACCTCCCACGCACCCACCACCACCAGCACCCCGCAGCCGCACCCATCCCCCAACCCCGCGCACGAGAAGTCGGCGGGCCCGACTTCCTGTGCACCCACCACTGCCGGCGCCTCGCCGCCTCTCCGGTCGCCCAACCCCGCGCACAGGAAGTCGGCGGGCCCGACCTTCGCCACCGCCTCATCACCCCTGGCCTCCCTCAACCCCACGCACGAGAAGTCGGCGAGCCCGACTTCCTGTGCACCCGCCGCCTGATCGCCCCAGCCACCAGGAACACCCCGTGCCCCCTTCCCGCAGTACCCGTCCGTCCTCCGGGCCGCGCCAGCTTCACCCCGGTGCCTGGTGGTTGTGGGCGCTCGGGATGGGGGCGGCGGCCACTCGCACCACCAATCCCGCGATCCTGCTCCTGATCGCCGCCGTCGCCGGATACGTCGTCGCCGCGCGGCGCGGCGACGCTCCCTGGGCGCGGTCGTACGGGGCGTTCCTGCGGCTGGGGCTGGTGGTGCTGGGCATTCGGATGGTGTTCGCGGTGGTGCTCGGGTCGCCGGTGCCGGGCACGCATGTGTTGTTCACGTTGCCCGAGGTGCCGCTGCCCGCGTGGGCGCAGGGGGTGCGGATCGGTGGCCGGGTGACGTTGGAGGGGCTGCTGGCCGCGCTGTACGACGGGCTGCGGCTGGCGACGCTGCTGGTGTGTGTGGGCGCCGCCAACTCGCTCGCCAGCCCGGCGCGGCTGCTGCGGGCCCTGCCCGGGGCGCTGTACGAGGCGGGGGTGGCGGTGGTCGTGGCGATGACGTTCGCCCCGAATCTGGTCGCGGACGTGCGCCGCCTGCGGGCGGCGCGACGGCTGCGGGGCCGTGAGGACCGGGGCATCGCCGCCGTGCTGAGTGTCGGACTGCCCGTCCTGGAGGGCGCGTTGGAGCGTTCGGTGGCGCTCGCCGCCGCCATGGACACCCGGGGGTTCGGCCGTACCGCCGATGTCCCGCGCCGACTCGCCCTCGCCACGGCCGCGCTCACCCTCGCCGGGCTGCTGGGCGTCTGCCTGGCCGCGTACGGCCTGTTGACGGCCGGCGGCACCGGCTGGGCGCTGCCCGTCCTGGCTCTGGGCCTGGCCGCCGCCTTCGCCGGGCTGGCGCTCGGCAACCGACGCTCCGTCAGAACCCGTTACCGGCCCGACCCCTGGGCCGTCCCGGAGTGGCTCACCGCCGCCTCCGGCCTGGCCGTGGCCGCGCTGACCACCTACCTGGCGGGCGCCGACCCCGCCGCCTTCGCCCCGACCGTCGTCCCGCCGTCCGTCCCGGCGCTGCCGCTGGGCGCCGTCCTGGCCGTACTGCTGGGCCTGGTACCGGCGTTGGCCACCCCGACCCCACCCCGGAGCGCCTCGTGATCACCTTCGAGCAGGTGTCCGTCCAGTACGCGGACGCCCCGACGCCCGCCCTCAGCGGGCTCGACCTGACGGTGCCGGAGGGCGAACTGTGCCTGCTGGTGGGCCCGTCCGGCTCGGGCAAGTCGACGCTGCTGGGCACGGTCTCCGGCCTGGTGCCGCACTTCACGGGCGGGGTGCTGCACGGCCGGGTGACGGTCGCCGGGCGGGACACCCGCGAGCACCGTCCGCGTGACCTCGCCGATCTGGTCGGCACCGTCGGGCAGGACCCGCTCGCGCACTTCGTCACCGACACCGTGGAGGACGAACTCGCCTACGGAATGGAGTCCTTGGGGCTCCCCTCCGACGTGATGCGCCGCCGCGTCGAGGAGACCCTCGACCTCCTGGGCCTCGCCGACCTGCGCGGCCGCGCCCTCACCTCGCTCTCCGGTGGCCAGCAGCAGCGGGTCGCGATCGGCTCGGTGCTCACCGTGCACCCTCGCGTCCTCGTCCTGGACGAGCCGACCTCGGCGCTCGACCCGGGCGCCGCCGAGGAGGTACTGGCCGTCCTGCAACGCCTGGTGCACGACCTGGGCACCACCGTGCTGATGGCCGAGCACCGGCTGGAGCGGGTGGTGCAGTACGCCGACCAGGTCCTGCTGCTGAGCCCCGGCGCCCCGCCCGTGCTGGGCGAGCCGGCCGAGGTGATGGCGCACTCACCGGTGCACCCGCCGGTGGTGGGTCTGGGCCGACTGGCCGGCTGGCAGCCGCTGCCGCTGTCCGTCCGCGACGCCCGCCGCAAGGCGTCCGGCCTGCGCGAACGCCTGAACGGGCACGCCCCCGCCACCCCCGGGACCCCGACGGCCGATCCCGTCGCCGTCGTCGAGCGCCTCGCCGTGCGCCGGGGCCCGGTGCCCGCCCTGCGCGGCGTCGACCTCGCGCTGCGCCCCGGCGAGATCACCGCCCTGATGGGCCGCAACGGCGCCGGCAAGTCGACCCTGCTCGGCAGCCTGGTCGGGCTGCACGCGCCCGCCTCCGGCACCGTCCGGGTCGGCGGCCGCGTCCCGCACCGCACCCGCCCGGCCGAGCTGATCCGCGAGGTCGGCCTCGTCCCGCAGGACCCGCGTGACCTGCTGTACGGCGAGTCGGTGGCCGCCGAGTGCGCCGCCGCCGACTCCGACGCGCACGCCGAACCCGGCACCTGCCGCGCCCTGGTGGAGCGGCTGCTGCCCGGAATCGCCGACACCGCGCACCCCCGCGACCTCTCCGAGGGCCAGCGGCTCACCCTGGCCCTGGCCGTGGTGCTCACCGCCCGGCCCCCGCTGCTGCTGCTCGACGAGCCGACCCGCGGCCTGGACTACGCCGCCAAGGCCCGGCTGGTCACCGTCCTGCGCGACCTCGCGGCCGAGCGGCACGCCGTCCTGCTGGCCACCCACGACGTCGAGCTGGCCGCCGAACTGGCCCACCGCACGGTGATCCTGGCCGAGGGCGAGGTCGTCGCGGACGGCCCGACCGCCGAGGTCGTGGTCTCCTCCCCCGCCTTCGCCCCGCAGGTCGCCAAGGTGCTGGCACCGGGCCCCTGGCTCACCGTCCACCAGGTCGCGGAGGCGCTGACGTCATGAGAAGCCACCCCGTCCCCCTCGGCCGACGCTCCGTCGCGGCGCTGTCGATGGTCTCCCTCGTCGGCGTGGCCGCCTTCGGCTGGCCGCTGCTCGCCTCGACGAAGTCCGCCCTGGTCGGCCACTCCGCCGACGCGCCCTGGCTGTTCGCCCTGCTCCTGCCGCTCCTCCTGGCCGTCGTCATCGCGCAGATCAGCGAGGGCCGGTCGGCGGGCGGGGGCGCGCCGGGTCTGGACGCCAAGTCCGTGGCCCTGCTGGGCGTGCTGGCCGCGGCGGGCGCCGCGCTGCGGCCACTGGGCGCGGGGACGGCGGGGCTGGAGCCGATGTTCTTCCTGATGGTGCTCTCCGGCCGCGTCCTCGGCCCGGGCTTCGGCTTCGTCCTCGGCTCGCTGTCGATGTTCGCCTCCGCCCTGCTGACCGGCGGGGTCGGGCCGTGGCTGCCGTTCCAGATGCTCGCCATGGGCTGGGTCTGCCTCGGCGCGGGCCTGCTCCCGGGCCCCGCGACCCTGCGCGGGCGCGGCGAACTCGCCCTGCTCGCGGTGTACGGCGCGCTGTCCGCCGTGCTCTACGGCACGATCATGAACCTCCAGGGCTGGCCCTACATCGCGGGCCTCGCGGGCTCCATCTCCTTCGTCCCCGGCGACCCGCTGCCCGCCAACCTGCTGCGCTTCGCCGCCTACTGCCTCACCACCTCCCTCGGGTGGGACCTTCCGCGCGCCGCCCTCACCGTCGTCCTCTGCCTCACCCTCGGCACCCCCGTCCTGCGCGCCCTGCGCCGCACCACCCGCCGGGCGGCCTTCGACGCCCCGGTCTCCTTCCGCCCGCCGGAGGCGTGAGCAGGAGGCGTGCGCCGGGGGACTGACCCCGGGCGCGCACGAGTTGACCCTGCGGGGCGAGTCCGGCTCCTTCTCCACGGGCGTGGATCACCACCTCACCGTCGCCAGGCCGACCCCGGCCGGAACCACCTGACCGACCCGCCCGCCCGTCGACCCACTTGCCCGTACGCTGACACGAACACGCACACCCACGTACGCACGCACCTCCACGCACACCCACGCACAGCACGCACTCGTCAGCACCAGGCAGTCGGGAAAGCCAGTGGAACTAGGTCAGTTGCGCGTCTTCGAGGCGGTCCTCGCCCACCACACCATCGCCGCAGCCGCCACGGCCCTCGCGCTGGACCCCGCCACCGTCGACGCCCGACTACGCGCCCTGGAACGGAGCCTGGCCACCGCCCTGCTCCACCGCACCCCCCACGGCCTGACCCCCACCGCGTCCGGCGAGCGGCTGATCCCGTGGTCCCGAAGACTGCTGGAGCAGGCCGACCAGGCCCGGCGCGAGGTGACCGGCCCCCGCGCCCGCCTGCGCCTGGGCGTCCTGCACTCCATACCGGGCCCGGACCTCACCGCCGCGCTCGCCCAACTCTGCGACTACCGCCTCGAACTGCACACCTCCACCACCTTCGACACCCTCCTCCACGACGTCGCCGCCGGCGCCCTGGACGCGGCGCTCATCCTGGACGCCCCCGGCCCGCTCGGCGCCCTCGGCTTCCCCCTGCCGCCGGCCCCGCTCGCCCACCTCGACCTCGCCGAACTGCCCCTCGCCCTGGTCGCCGCCCCCACCCACGCCCCGCGCCTGCTCCTCCCCTCCCCCGGCAGCCCGTACCGCCTGGCCGCCGACCGGCTCCCCTCGCCGGGTCTCGAACGCCTCCCCACCGGCCCCCTCCCCACCACCCTCGCCTGCACCCTCCAGGGCCTCGGCCTCGCCCTCCTCCCCGAATCCACGGCCCGCCCCCACCTCACCGCCGCCACCCTCACCCGCCTCCCCCACCACCCCCCACCCCTCCACCTCCGCCTCGTCCGCCGCGCCTGAGCCCCCCTGCTCCCCTGCTCCGCCGGTCCCCGGCCCCGGCCCCGGACGCACGAACGGCGCGTCCCGCAGCCGCGGGACGCGCCGTTCGTCATGCCCTGTCGTCAGCCCTTCGGGCCGGTCGACTGGACGACGTCGAAGGACCAGAGGGTGGAGCCGGAGGCGGCCGGGCGCTTGGGGGCCTCGGTGTCGCCGCCGTGCTGGTGGGCGGCCTTCATCGGGCCCTCCATCCACGCCTGGAAGGAGGCTTCGTCACGCCAGCGGGTGTAGACGAGGTACTGGTCGGTGCCCTCGACGGGGCGGAGGAGTTCGAACCACTCGAAGCCGTCGGAGTTCTCGACGGAGCCGGCGCGGGAGGCGAAGCGCTGCTCCAGCACCTCGCGCTGCTCGGCGGGGACGGTGAGGACGTTGATCTTGACTACGCTCATGGGCTCCATCCTGCCCCACCGAACAACCGGACAGCGGCCGCGGTCAGGCGACCCAGGCGGGCAGGACGCGCTGGTCGTCGCGGGGGGCGAGTTCGCAGGCGCCGGGCGGGGTGACGGCGTCGGGGTTGTAGGCGTGGGAGGGGGAGGGGGAGGTGACGACGGCGGTGAAGCCCTCGGCGGTGACGATCTGGCGGCGGACGTCGGCGGGGAGGACGAGGGTGTCGCCGGCGGCGACGGTGAGGGTCTCGCCGTCCAGGTCGACGGTGGCGGTGCCGGCGAGGAAGGTCCAGATCTGCTCGGTGTCCATGGCGTGCAGCGGGCCCTTGCGGTCGGCGTCCATCTCGACCCGCCAGAGGGCGAGGGCGGTGGCGCCCTGGGTGGGCGAGGCGTAGGTGGTCATGACGCCGTTCGGGGTCTCGGTGCGGCGGGCGTCGGTGCGGCGGATGACGGTCATGGTTCGGCTCCCCCTAAGATGGTCAATGTCGTTGTCTATATAGTCAATGAGGTTGTCCATCATGTCAACACCCGATCCCGCCCCGCCCGGCTTCGAGCTGCCGCTGCGCCTGCTCCTCGCCTTCCGCACGATCATCGACGAGCTGCACGAACGCATCGCCCGCGAAGGCCATCCGGACCTGCGGCCGATGCACGGATTCGTCTTCCAGGCGATCGGCCCGCACGGCACCACCGCCGCCGACCTGGGCCGCACGCTCGGGGTCTCCAAGCAGGCGGCGGGCAAGACCGTCGAAGCCCTGGAGAAGCTCGGCTACGTCCAGCGCGGCAGCGACCCCGCCGACACCCGGCGCAAGGTGGTCCGGCTCACCGACCGCGGGGTGGACTGCCTGGTGCGCTCCGCGCGGATCTTCGACGAGCTGCGCACCGAGTGGGTCGCCACCCTGGGCGAGGAGCAGCTGCGCCAGATGGAGGACGGCCTGCGACGCCTCGCCCCCGGCGACCCGTTCCGGCTGGACACGCCCCGCTGGTTCGGCGGCCCGTCCTGACGGCCGGCCCCGACACGGGCGGATGATCACTCCCAGCTCACCAGGCCGTCGGATACGTCCCGTTATGCACCGCCCGGTGGAGCCGAGCGTGAGCGAACCGGACGGCCGGCGATCACCGGCGGTTCACTCGGGGCCAAACGCCACCAACCGGCACAACACCCCCGCCCGGTACCCGACGCCCCTGTCCCGCCCCGGGAGCGTCCTGCATAATCAGGGCGCGTTCGCGCGCCGGGAACCGCCCGGGACGCCGCGGAAACCACCCGAGCTCCGAGGAGGACCGGCCGATGCCGGACCAGCACTGCCCGACGTGCGGCGCCGCACGCTCCACCGGGTGCGGCTGCGTCCCCGGCCATGGTTACCAGGGAGCCCCCGGCGTCCACCCCGACCCGAGCCTCGACGAGACCGCCGTTCTGCCGCACCTGGAGGGGCCACCGCTGGTCCGGCCGTACGTGCCGGAGGTCTTCGGGCTGGTCGCCGAGGAGCCGACGGCGGATGCCATCCCCGTGGCCGACCCGTTCGCGACCAGCGTGCTGCCGCCCGTCCCGCCGGGACCGCCCGCGGGTCCGAACGGTCCGAGCGGCGGGGAGGAGCTCGGCTTCTTCCCGTTCGACAACGCCCCGACCGTCCCGACCCCCGCGGAGGGCGGCGGCCGGGCCGCGAGACGGGCGGCCGAAGAGCGGCCCCTCGCCCAGCGCAAGCTGCTGCTCGCCGGGGCCGGGGCGGCCCTGGTCGCGCTGACCATCGGCGTCGCCTACGCGGTGACGCCCTCCGCCGAGCCGACGCGCCAGGCGGAGCCGCTGCCGACCACCACCCTGGCGCCCGCCCCGGTCGACCCGCCCACGCTGGTGACACCCTCCCCGACCGCGCAGCCGACCAGCGAGGCACCGAGCCCGTCGGCCACGCCGACGACGCACAAGCCGAGCCCGACCAGGACGGTCACTCCGACGACGCAGGCCGCCTCCCCCGTGCCCCCGCCGGCGCCGCCCGAGCCGACCCCGACGCCCACCGCCACCACTCCGACGCCGACCGCCACCACCCCACCGCGCGTACTGAAGTACGGGATGAGCGGCCCCGACGTCACCGCCATGCAGCAGAAGCTGGCCAAGGTCATCTGCTGGGCGTACGTGCCGGTGACCGGCACGTACGACGACATCACCGTGAACACCGTCGCCTACTTCCAGGACATGCAGGGCGTCCGTGGCGACAAGCAGGGCGTCTTCGGCCCCAACACCCGCGCCGCGCTGGACGGCCGCGGCACCTCCTGCTGACCGTCAGCCCGTGATCGCCGACACGATGCTGAAGCCCGCGAGCCCGACCATGATCGCCGCGGCCACCCGCACGATCCACTTCATCGGCACGACCTTCAGCAGCTTCTGACCGCCCACGATCGCGATCCCGCCGACCGCGCACAGGCCCAGCCACGAGCCGAGGCCGACCGCGAGCAGGTCGCCGTACTTGGCGGCCAGGTTGGCGGTCATGATCTGCGTCAGGTCGCCGAACTCGGCGATCGCTACCACGACGAAGCTCGTCCCGGCCACCTTCCAGAAGCTGTTGGACGAGGGCTCCTTGGCCTCGTGCCCGTCCTCCTCGTCACCCCCGCCGTGGAAGAGCAGCATCGCCGCGCCCACGAGGAACAGCGCGCCGGTGACGCCCTGCACCCAGCGGTGCGGCAGCAGCGAGAGCAGGTGCCCGGCGGCGAGGGCGATGACGACCTGGACGAGGAAGGCGGCGGCGACGCCCGCGAACACGTAGCGGGCGCGGTACTTGGTGCCGAGCACCAGGCTGGCCAGCGCGGTCTTGTCCGGCAGTTCGGCCAGGAAGATGAGGCCGAAGGTGAGAGCGGCAACGGTCAGGCTCATGGATGGGGTCCTCGGTCGGGCTGCCGGGCTCCGGCGGCTCCCTCGGGGGGACGCTTCGGCCCGACAGCACTGGAAATGGTCACAGCACTGCGGCCGAAGGTCTCGCCGACACCCATCGAGTGGTGCCCCGGGCGCCGGGCCCCGGGGGGCCAGTATGTCGACGGTCCGGTGGAGGGCTACTCCCCTTCAACGCGGACCAGCCTACCGGACGGCGCCGGGCTCCCCCACCTGCACCAGCCCCCGCCCGACCAGCTCCAGCACCACCACGATCGACACCGCCTCCACGGCCAGCAGCCCGATCAGCACGAACAGCTGCACCGCCCCGGCCTGGACGGGCGAGGCGCCGCCGAGCAGCATGCCGACGAAGGCGCCGGGCAGGGTGACCAGGCCGACGGTGCGGGTCTGGTCCAGCGCGGGGACGAGCGAGGTCGCCGCCGCCGTACGGCAGATCTCCAGCCGGGCGTCGCGCCCCTCGAAGCCGAGCGCCAGGGCCGCCTCCACCTCGCCGCGCCGCTGGCTCAGTTCGTCGAGGGCGCGGCGGCCGGCCAGCGAGGTGGCGGTGAGCGCCCCGCCGATGAGGATGCCCGCGACGGGGATGACGGACAGGCCCTTGAGCGGCAGCAGGCCCGTGCCGAGCAGCAGGGCGAGCACCGGCAGCACCCCGGCGCCGATCGGGGCGGCCGCCCAGACCCAGCCGGGGCCGGGGGTCATCCGCCGCCCGGCGGTGTGCACCGCGACGGAGAACATCAGCACCACGAACAGCGCCGACCACCAGAGCGAGCCCACCACCCAGGTGATGACCGCCGCGACGCCGGCCAGCTGCACCACCGCCCGCAGCCCGGCCCGCAGGACGGCGTGGCCGTGGCCGAGCAGGCCCCACCCGGCGACGGCCACGGCGGCCAGCAGCAGCAGCGCGGTGACGACGCCGAGCAGCGGGGTGACGGGCAGCAGCTGCCCGCTGCCGGAGGAGGCGAGGCCCATCAGATCCAGCTGGTGAACCACATCCGGTCCTGCCAGGACGACATCGGGATCACCTCCGCCGTGTACAGCGGGTAGAAGAAGGCGAAGCACCCGACGATGGCGAACACGATCAGCCCCGCGCCGATCGCCCCGTAGCGGCGGCGCTCGCGGCTGCACCCGGGCGGGCCGAGGATCGCGCCGAGCATCTGGGCGACGGCCAGGCACAGGAACGGCACCAGCACGACCATGTAGAAGGAGAAGATCGTCCGCTCCTGGTACTTGAACCAGGGCAGGTAGATCCCGGCGACGGCGCAGAGCACGGCGCCCGAGCGCCAGTCGCGGCGGAAGAACCAGCGCCACAGCAGGTAGGCCAGCGCGAAGCAGGCCGCCCACCACAGGAACGGGGTGCCCAGGCCCAGGATCTGCGAGGCGCAGCCGCCGGTGGCGGTGCAGCCGCGCTGGCCCTGGGGCACCTGATCCCAGTACATGGAGACCGGGCGGCCGTCGACCAGCCAGGCGAAGGGGTTGGACTGGTAGGTGTGCGGCTGGACCAGGCCCGTGTTGAAGTCGAACATCTGCGAGTGGTAGTGCCAGAGACTGCGCAGCGGCGCGGGCACCCAGCTCATCGGGACCTGCGGCAGCGGGATGCCGAAGAGGCTGTCCGGGGAGAGCCCGTCGCGGCCGTCCGCCCAGTGCCGGTCGTAGCCGCCCTCGCCGGCCGGTCCCGTGCCGCTGGCGAGCCAGCCGCTCCAGGAGCCGACGTAGACCACGAGGGCGGAGCCGACCATGGCGAGGAGGGCGGGTCCGGCGTCCCGGCGCAGCATGGAGAGCCAGGGGCGGCGGGCGCCGGCGCCGCGGCGGCCGGACTGGTCCCACAGGACGGTGAGGACGCCGAAGGCGGCGAGGATGGGGGCGCCGTTCCACTTGACGGCGCAGGCGGCGCCGAGGAGCAGTCCGGCGGTGATGCGCCAGGGGCGCAGGCCGAGGCGGACGGTGTCGCCGTCGGTGGCCAGGGCGAGCCGGGCGCGGGCGTGGTCGCGGTCGATCAGGAGGCTGCCGAAGGCGGCGAGCACGAAGAACATCTGGATGCCGTCGAGCAGGCCGATCCGGCTCATGACCAGCTGGAGGCCGTCGACGGACAGCAGCAGGGCGGCGGTGCAGCCGATGAGGGTGGAGCCGAAGAGGCGGCGGCCGATGCGGGCGAGCATCAGCACGGTGAGGGTGCCGAGCAGGGCGGTGATGAACCGCCAGCCGAAGGGGTTGAGGCCGAACAGCTGCTCGCCGATCGACATCACCCATTTGCCGAGTGGCGGGTGGGCGACGAACTCGGGCGCGGAGTTCAGGGGGATGCTCTGCGGGACGGCCAGGATGTCGGTGTTGGCGTGGTCGGGCCAGGTGCCCTCGTAGCCCTGCTGGAGCAGCGACCAGGCGTCCTTGGGGTAGTACGTCTCGTCGAAGACGAAGGAGTCGGGCTTCCCGAGGTGCCAGAAGCGCAGCAGGCCCGCGAACAGGGCGACGGCGATCGGGCCGGTCCAGTCGGCGTGCCGGGTCAGCCACGGGGGCAGTCGGCGCGGGGCCGGGGCCGGTGCTTCGGCGGCCGGGGCCACCGGGGGGTGCGTGAGCGCCGCTTGGGTCATAGCCTCGCCGATTCGCCTGTCTTCGCCGGGTCACGCCGGTCCGCACCAGGGCCGGACGGGCGACAGGCACCGACACTATGTGCCGGTGCCCGGGAATCCAAGCGCGACGGGCTCCGACCAGGTGACCTGGTCGGAGCCCGTCTCGAACGCCCTTGCGCGGGGGGTGCGCTCGGACGGGATCAGGCGGCCGTCTGCAGCTCGCGGACCTCGACGGCCGTGCGGACCACGGCCGGGGCCGCGTTGTCCTGCTCCGGCGTCAGGTGGGTGCGCAGGCGCAGCGCCAGCCAGACGATCAGCAGGGTGCTGCCCGCCATGGCCGCGAGGTAGAGCGGCCAGGTGCCGGAGCCGACCATCAGCACGCCGACGGCCGGGCCGACCGCGACGGCGATCTGCTTCACCAGGGCGTACCCGGCGTTGTAGGTACCGAGCAGCCGGGAGGGGGCGAGGTCGGCGACCATCGGGCCCATGGTGGGCGCGAGCAGCGACTCGCCGACGCCGAACAGGGCGTAGACCGAGACGATGGCGACCGTGGCGGCCATGGTCTCCGTGCGGATCAGGCCGGCGACCAGGGCCATCGTCCAGGCGCCGAGCCAGACCACGGCGGCGGCGGCCATCGCGGTGGTGCGGCGGCGGCGCGCGGTGATGCGCACCATGAACATCTGCAGGATCACGATGGTCAGCGCGTTGGCGCCGATCGCGAGGCCCAGGGTGGACGGGGCGGTGCCGACGGTGTCGGTGGCGAAGGCCGCGACGCCGGACTCGAACTGGCCGTAGCAGGTGAAGAAGATCAGGCCGGCGAGGATGCTGAGCCGCACCATCGCCTTGTCGGCGAGCAGGGCGCGCAGGCCCGTCGGGCCGCCCTTGTTCTCCTGGACGGCGGACAGCTGCGCCCGGGGCATCCGGGTGGTGCCGGTGATCAGGGCGAGGCCGAGGAACGTCGCCGCCTCGATGGTGAACAGCCGGGTGAGGCTGGCCGGGTCGCTGACGTCCACGATCTGGCCGCCGACCAGGGCGCCGATGCCCATGCCCAGGTTGACCAGGGTGAACTGCAGCGCGAAGGCGTGCGAGCGCGTGGCCGCCGTCGAGCTGCGGACGATCATCGTGGCGAGCGCCGGCTGGCAGGTGGTGACACCCGCGCCGAACAGGAAGGAGGAGACCAGCAGCGCCGGGGTTCCGGTGGCGTGCCCGAAGGCGAACGCGCCGACGGCGGCCAGGCCCGCCCCCGCGAGGAGCACCGGGCGGGGGCCGTACTTGTCGATGCCCCGGCCGGTGATCGGCAGCACGGCGAGCGCCGCGAGCGCGAAGACGGTGAAGACCATCCCCGCCGCCAGCGATCCGAGCCCGCGCACCTGGTCCACGTACACGAACATGTACGGCATCGTGAACCCGCCGCCGAACGCGCTGAGCGCGTTTCCGATCTGGACGCGGCGCAGCGGACCGCCCGCTCCACGCTGCCGCCTCTGCTGCTTCACCGTGCCGATCACCGTGCACATCCCTTCCTGGTTCGTCCGGTGTTTCCCCTGGAACTCTTAATCCCAGAAGATTTCAGACCTAAACTGTGACGAGATAAAGTCTTAGCACCGGAAGAGTGCGGAGTCAAAGGCTTAAGGGGTGCACGCTCGTGCGACACTGGTCCGCATGACTACGGACAAGCCGGCGACGACGGCCGACAAGCCCGCGCCGGCCACCCCCCTGGAGTTCGGCATCGCGGAGCAGGTGGCGCTCTACCAGCGGGAGTTCCCGACGGTGGACCCGCAGGTCGAGACGATCGTGCAGACCCTCAACCGGGTCTCGCGGCGGATGGGCGTGGCCTACGACCGGCAGCTGACTGTGCTGGGAATCACCTCCGCCGAGTGGGAGGTGCTCAAGGCGCTCGTGGTCTCCGGCAGCCCGTACCGGCTGGGCCCCGGCGAGCTCGCCAAGCGGCTCGCGCTGACCCCGGCGGCGATGACGCACCGGATCGACCGGATGGTGGCGGAGGGCCTGGTCACCCGGGATCGGGACGAGTCCAACCGGGTGCGCGTGATCATCGAGCTGACCGAGCTCGGCCGCGACAAGTGGCTGGAGTCGATGCGGATGGCGGCGGTCTTCGAGGAGGAGCTGCTCCAGGACATCGCCGGGGAGGAGCGCACGCTGCTCTCGGGCCTGCTGGCCCGGATGCTGCTGCGGATCGAGGAGAGCCGGCCCGAGGCGCCGGGGCGCACGGCGAACCAGTAGGCGAAGACGGGTCCGGCCCGCCGGGGGTGATCCCCCGGCGGGCCGGACCGTTCACTGCTCAGGTGCGGTGCGAGGGTCCGTCAGCCCTCAGCTCCGGTGGGTCAGCAGGGACCGTTGTCGGTCCAGACGCCCCACTGGCCGCTCAGGCTCGGGTCCTCGCCCTGGGTCCACCACTTGTTGGTGTAGTAGTGGCCCTTCCACGAGACCTTGGTGCCGCCGGCCGCGTAGACGGTCGCGGAGTTCCAGGCCGGGGCGGCCGTGCAGGTCGGGTTGCCGGTGGGCGTACCGGTGGGGGTGCCGGTCGGCGTGCCCGTGGGGGTGCCGGTCGGCGTGCCCGTGGGCGTACCGGTCGGGGTCCCGGTGGGCGTGCCGGTCGGGGTGCCGGTCGGCGTCGCGGTCGGGGTGCCGGTCGGCGGGGCCGGGCAGCCGCTGGCGGAGCCGTTGACGGCGGTCACCATCTTGTCGAAGAGGGTGGTCTTGGTACCAAGGTCGTACAGCGAGAAGGCGAAGGCGCCGCCGAGGCCGTTGCAGTGGGCGTAGTCGATCTTGGCCTGGATCGAGCGGCTGTCCTCACCGCTCCAGAAGGTGGTGCCGTCGTAGAAGTACGTGGCCTTGGCGTCGTCGTCCCAGAAGGTCTTGGACGGGTTGTCGACGAAGCCCGTGAGCTCCTTGTACATCTGGATGCCGGCGACGTTGCCCGAGTTCGCGGAGCCGGTCGCGGGGCTGGCGGCGGGCTGGAAGAGGCCGTTCTTGCCGTTGTTCTGGACGCCGGTCCAGCCGCGGTAGTAGAACGGGACACCCATGTTGATCTTCTTGGCCGGGAAGCCGCCGGGGATGCCGTAGTCCGGGTCGCCGACCGTCCACGCCTTGATGGCGTTGTCGATCGAGTACTTGCCGTGGCCCGGCTTGGCCGGGGTGGACGGGTCGTTCGGGCCCGAGTACAGGGCGGACTGGTGGTTGGTCGGCCCCTGGGCGTCCCAGCCGCCGTGCAGGTCGTAGGTCATGACGTCCATGAACGTGAGGTACTGACCGATCTTGTCGGTCTCGACGTTCATGATCTTGTCCTGGCCGGCGCCGACGGCCGCGGTCAGGTCGTAGGTCTTGTGGTCCGTCTGGCCCTGGGCGTCGAGCTGCTTGCGGAACTCGGCCAGCAGCAGGGTGAAGTTCTGCTTGTCGGCCGGGCTGGAGAGGTTGCCGGTGTGGCCGCCGCCGCCCGGGTACTCCCAGTCGAGGTCGAAGCCGTCGAAGATGCCGGCCGCCGTGCCGGGGCCGCCGAAGCCGCCCTCGGAGGGGATGTTGCCCTTGATGAACATGTCGATGCAGGAGGACACCAGGTGCTTGCGCGAGGCGTCGGTGGCGGCGGCCGCGGAGAAGTACTTGGAGTAGGTCCAGCCGCCGATCGACATCAGGACCTTGAGCTTGGGGTTCTTCGCCTTCAGCTTCTTGAGCTGGTTGAAGTTGCCCGCGACCGGCTGGTTCCAGACGTCGCCCACGCCGTCGACGGAGATGTCCGCGCCGAAGCTCTTCTGGTAGTCGGCGAACGAGTCGCCCGCGCCGTCACCCGCGTTGGGGTTGTTGTCGTTGCCGTCGGCGGCCTTGTTGGCCTCGAAACAGCCCAGGTCGGTCGGGTGGATGTTGGCGAACGAGTACTGCATGTAGTCCAGCTGGCCGGCGACGCCGGTGTCCTGGATGGTCTTCGGGTAGTACGCGTTCAGGTAGATCGACCACTGGTCGAAGTAGGCGACCTTGAGGCCGCCCGAAGTGGCGGGCGCGCCGGTGGAGTTGGTGGTGGCGGCGCTGGCCGAGCCACCGCCGGTCAGCGCGAGGCCCGCGCCGAGCAGCAGGGAGGCGGCGGTGCCGGCCGCGATGGCGACCAGGCTCTTGGGACGGCGGCGACGGCCGTCCTGGGGAGCCGGCGTCCCGGCCCTTTCGATGCGTGAGCGCAGCATGGGTGCGTGACTCCTGGTTGTGGGGGTGCCGTCGCCCCTGGGGCGCGCGTCCGGGGTGGGGCCGGACGACAGGGGCATGACAGATCAGGGGTGGGGAGTGGAGGGCGATCAGGTCTTGACGGACGGACATCGGGATGTGCCGAACCGGCGCCCCCGGCCGTGAGGCCGTTGACGCCGGTTCAGGGGCTCCCTGCACCTGGGCATAAAAATGGACTAGACCAACTCCCCCGTCAAGAGGTGCCGTTGGGCCTTGAGCCGGGCTTAAGGTTCCGCCCCGGCTCCGCCCCCGGCCCTGCCCCCGCCCCCACCTGCGCCTCGGTACCGGACGGCTCAGTACCGGACGGCGTTGGCGACCTCGGCCTTCACCGTGCCCGACAGGTCCCGGTTGCTGCGGGCGGTGGCCTGCGCGCTCTGGCCCGCCGCCACGTCGTTGACGGTCACCGCCGCCGCGTCGAGCACCTTGCCGGACTCGTCGGTGAAGTTCACCTGGATCACGTACCGGTACGACTGCTGCCCGTGGTTGGTGACGGTCAGCGCCGCCTGCGCCTTGCCGTCCGAGCCGGTGGTCACCGCCCCGAGGGCGACGTCCCCCTTGGCGTCCAGGCCGCCCTTGATGCCCTCGATCGCCGAGGAGGCGGCCGACACCGCCGCCGAGGCCTCCGCCTGGGCCGAGGAGATCAGCGCCCCCGCCCCGCCCGCCGCCGAGGCCAGCGCGGAGGCGGCGGAGGCGGCGGCGCTCACGCCCTTCTCGATCTCGCCGATCGCCGAGGAGGCGGTGCTGCTCGCCGTCTTGCCCGAGGAGCAGCCCGCCAGCGCCGCCGCGCCGAGCACCGCCGCGGCCAGCACCCCGGCGACGGCCCTGCGGCGGCGCAACACCGGTGCGTCCGGCGGCCGTCGGGTGACGCGCGGAAGGCGGGCCCGGGCGGGCGGCTGGCGGTCCATGTGGTCCTCGATCCTTCGAAGTTCCTTCGGAGTTCCCTCGGAGAGTGGTTACGGGCGCCCTCGGAGAGTGGTTACGGGCGCACCCCCCGAGAGTGGTCTCGCGGCCGGCAGGCCGGGGCTACGAGAGCCCCGAGCCCTCCTGCTCGTCGGCCTCCACGGCGGCCCGCTCCTCGCGCAGCCGCACCACGTGCCGGCGGCGCGCCACCACGCCGTACGCACTCGCGGCGCTGGCCAGGAAGGCCGCCAGGCCGACCCAGGGCCGGTCGAAGACGTGGCCCGTCAGGTGGTCCAGGGAGTAGCGGCCCGGGCCGGCCAGGCCGATCGCGAGCCCGGTCGCGCCGAGGAAGGCCGGGTACTCGTAGCCGCCGCCCATGGCGAAGAAGCCCGCCGGGGCGTGCACCGCCACCGCACCGGCCATCGTCCCGGCCACCACCGCCCCGGCCGCGGGCGTGGCCAGCCCGGCCACCAGCAGCGCGCCGCCGCCCGCCTCGCCCAGGCCCGCCGCGATGGCGCTCTCCCGGGCGGGGTGGAAGCCCATGTGCTCCATCGCGGCGGTGGTGCCCTCGAGGCCGCCGCCACCGAACCAGCCGAACAGCTTCTGGGCGCCGTGGGCGATCAGCACCCCGCCGACCGCGCCGCGCAGGGCCAGCAGGCCCAGGTCCTTACGGTTCAGGCACATGTCGCGTCCTCGTTTCCGTGCGTCCGTGCTTCCGTGCCGGATTCGTCCTCCCTCCATGGCACCCGAGCACGCCCGCGCGTTCGACCTGGGGCCGCCATCCGGGCGAATCCGCCGCCGTACGGGAATGAGCCGGACGGCGCGCTACGGCGCGCTACGGGGCCACGACCGGATGCCAGGGCACCGGGCTGGAGAGGATCATCGAGCTGGACGGCTGCCCGTAGCCACCGAGCCGGTCGCACAGGGCCTCGAAGTCCGCCATCGTCGGCACCGCGACCAGCAGCACGCAGCAGGCCCCGCCCGTGACCCGGTGCAGCTGCAGCACCTCCGGCCAGGTGGCCACGTCCGGGTCGCGCAGGACGCAGCGCGGCCCGTAGCACTGGATCTGCACCAGCGCGGTGATCGGCAGCCCGGCCCGGGTGAGGTCGACGTGGGCGTGGTAGCCGCTGATCACGCCCTCCGCCTCCAGCCGGCGGACCCGTTCGGCCACCGCGGGTGCGGACAGGCTCACCCGGCGGGAGAGTTCGTTGTACGAGAGCCGGGCGTCGGCCTGCAGCTCGGCCAGCAGGCGGCGGTCGACGGCGTCCATGGGGGCTCCCTGAGGGTGTGGACCGGCGGTTTTTCCGTTCGTAAAGGGAATCCGCGAAACGCCTCGTGAACGGCAGCCCCGAGGGCGGTTGCGGTGCCCGTCGACCATTCAACCGGGGGGTGGGACCGCCGCACAATGGGCCTCGGTGGGAACCGGGCCTTCTGTCCGGTCCGCCGACCCCGGGCGAGGGCGCCCGGACGGATCAGGAGGGATCGGGATGGGGCACGACACGGTGGAGACACCCAGCCTGTCATTCGGTCGGGGCGGCGAGCCGGGTCGGGGCACCCCGTACGCCCAGTACGTACGGCTGGAGGAGCTGCACAGCCTCCAGCACCCGCGCAGCAAGGAACCGGCGGAGCTGTCCTTCATCGTCACCACCCAGGTGATGGAGCTGCTCTTCGACCTGCTGCGGCACGAGTGGACGATCGCCCGGCAGGCGCTGCGCGAGGACGACCTGCCCGCCGCGCTGGCCGCGCTGCGCCGGGGCACCCACGCGCAGAACGTGCTGGTGGAGTCCTGGGACCTGCTGGCCACCATGACGCCGCAGGAGTTCAACTCCTTCCGCTCGCTGTTCGGCGAAGCCTCCGGCTTCCAGTCGGCCGCGTTCCTGCACCTGGAGTTCATGCTCGGCAACAAGAACGCCGCGCTGCTGGCGATGTACGCCGGCATGCCGGAGACGCAGGCCGGCCTGGAGGAGGCGCTGCGCTCCCCCGGCCTGTACGACGAGGCGCTGGCCCTGCTCGCCCGGCACGGCCTGGACGTGCCCGCGACGGCCTCCGCCGAGCGCCACCGCCCGTCCGAGGAGGTGGCCGCGGCCTGGCGCCGGGTGTACACCGAGCCGGAGTTCGCCGGCCTGCGGCCGCTGGGCGAGACGCTGCTGGACGTGGCCGAGCGGGTCACCCGCTGGCGCCAGCGCCACCTGTCCTCGGTGAAGCGGACGATGGGCGGAAAGCCCGGTTCGGGCGGCTCCAGCGGGCTGGCCTGGCTGCGCAAGTCCGCCGAGCAGGACGTGTTCCCGGAGCTGTGGGCCATCCGGGACGAGCTGTGAGCGAGGGGAACGGGACCATGACGTCGACGACGCGGACCACGCGCGAGGAGTGCGCCGCACTGGACGCCGCCGACCCGCTGGCGGCGTTCCGGGAGGAGTTCTCCCTGCCGCCCGGGGTGATCTACCTGGACGGCAACTCGCTGGGCGCCCTGCCGGTGCGCACCCCCGCGCGGGTGGCGCAGGTGGTCGAGCAGGAGTGGGGCCACGACCTCATCCGCAGCTGGAACGACGCGGGCTGGTTCGAGCAGCCCTACCGGCTCGGGCGCCGGCTCGCGCCGCTGATCGGCGCGGGCCCGCAGGAGGTGGTGGTCTGCGACACCACCTCGGTGAACCTGTTCAAGGTGCTGTCGGCCGCGCTCGCGCTGCGCCCGGGCCGGCGCACGGTGCTGGGCGACGGCGAGGCGTTCCCGACCGACCTGTACATCGCCGAGGGCGTGACGGGCCTGGTCGAGGGCGCGCGCCAGGTGCTCGTCCGCCCCGAGGAGCTGGACGCGCACCTGGACGCCGATGTGGCCGTCGTCGTGCTCTCGCACGTGGACTACCGGACCGGCGAACTGCTGGACATGCCCGGCATCACCGCCCGGGTGCAGGCCGCGGGCGCGCTGATGATCTGGGACGTGTGCCACTCCGTGGGCGCGCTTCCCGTCGAACTCGGCGCAGCGGGCGCCGACTTCGCGGTCGGCTGCACCTACAAGTACCTCAACTCCGGCCCCGGCGCCCCGGCCTTCCTGTACGTGGCCGAGCGGCACCTGGCGGCCGCGCCCACCCAGCCGCTGAGCGGCTGGTTCGGCCACGCCCGCCCGTTCGCCTTCGAGCCCGGCTACGAGGCCAAGCCCGGCATCGGCCGGTTCCTGACCAGCTCGCCCTCCCTGCTCGGCCAGGCCGCCCTGGGCGTCAGCCTGGACGTGTGGGAGCGGGCCGACCTCGCGGCCGTCCGGGCCAAGAGCCTGGCGCTGACCGACCTGTTCATCTCCCTGGTCGAGCGCCTGGACGGCGTGGAGGTGGTCACCCCGCGCGAGCACGCCCGGCGCGGCAGCCAGGTCGCGCTGCGGCACGCCGACGGCTACCCGGTGGTCCAGGCCCTGATCGCGCGCGGGGTGATCGGCGACTTCCGCGCCCCGGACCTGATGCGCTTCGGCTTCACGCCGCTCTACCTCTCGTACACCGAGGTGTGGGACGCGGCGCGGCACCTGGCCGAGGTGCTGGAGAGCGGCGAGTGGCGCGAGGAGCGCTTCTCCCGCCGGGGCGAGGTGACTTGACCGGAGCCGCCCGGTCCCGTCCGGCAGATGACGTGACGGAGGTCATGGCCGTACGGTAGTTCGACGCCCATCACCCTTGGGAAACCTCCCTTCTGACCGTTCGTCGGCCACAGGGGAGGTTTCACCATGAAGATCGAACTCGGACCGCTCGGCCCGAAGCCCTCCGAACAGATCCTCGGGCTGATCCTGCTCTTCACGATGATGACCACCCTGGGCCTGCGCCTCCTGCCGCGCATCGAGCGGCTGCGGGCCGAGCGCTGGGAGGCCACCGAGGGGCGGGTCGAGCACGCGGAGGAGCTGCGCGCCGAGGCGGAGTCCCTCCGGCAGGCCCGGCTCCAGGAGCTCACGGCCGCCCGGCACCAGGCCGCCCGCATCCGCCAGGACTACGCCGAGCAGGGCGCCGCCTCCATCGCGGCGGCCCGCGCGGAGGCCCTGCGCGACCGGAAGGCGCTGCTCGCCGCCACACACGCCGCGCTCGACGCGGACCGTGTCCAGGCGAACGCCCGACTGCGCGAGGACGTCGGCGAGTTGGCCGTCACCCTGGCCGGCCGGGTGGTCGGCGAGCCGGTGCACACGGTCGCCGCCGAGCGCCGTACGGTGGACCGCTTCTTCGCGGACCGCTGAGGCCGCGCCGCTCGTCACGTCTCAGTGGAGGGCCTGGTCAGTTCGCCGACCAGGCCCTTCAGCACGTCGAAGGCCGGCTTGCGGGAGTAGTCGTCGCGCAGCAGCCCGAAGTGGTGGAACAGGTCCGCGCCCGCGCTGTCCGCGTCCCGCAGACCGAAGAACCCGTAACCGGTGACGCCGAGTTCGGCGGCGAGCCCGGCCACCGTCCGGACCACCAGCTCGACGACCTCGGCCTGTCGCGCCTCACTGCGCCCGGGGCCGGGGCCGGTGGGCCAGCCGTTCTCGCAGATCCGCACCGGGACGTTCGGTGCGATGCCCGCCTTCGGGAGCGCGTCGTTACGGAAGCTCTCCACCAACCACCGGACGGCGCCCGCGAGTTGCTCGCCCGGCACCGGCCGGAACACGTCGGGGAAGAAGTCCAGGCCGACGTAGTCCAGCGCCCGGTGGAAGCGCTCGTCGGCGAGTTCGCCGATCTCGGGCCAGAAGGTGTCGGCCGGATCGAAGGCCGGCACCGCGTTGAACCCGACCGCCAGGTCGGTGAACCCGCAGGCCAGCGCCGCCTCCTTGGCCGCGACCACCCCCTCCACCAGGGCCCGGCGCACCCCCGGCACGCTGCCGTCCAGGACGGGGAGGTCCGCGTTGGGCTCCTCGCAGATCTGCAGGGCGGCGATCCGGGCGCCCTCGGACCGGACGACGGTCCGGATGGAGTCCAGCCAGCCGTCCAGCTCGCCGCTGGAGCCGCCGAGGCCGCCGGGGCCGCCGGAGCCGCTGGAGCCGCCGGGGCCGCGGTACTGGAGGACGAGGTCGAGCTTGCGGCCGTCGCCGAGGTACTGCTCGGGGCGGGCCGGGGTCGGGTCGTCGGCCGGGTAGGAGCGGTAGGCACGGACGGTGAACCGTGGTGCACCGCCCTGGAGTTCGCGCAGCGCTTCGGTGATCCGCGCGGGGTCGTCGGGGCTGACGGGGTCGATCAGGCCGGTCTCGCTGCCGAGCCGGCCGCCGGGGTAGACGCCGAAGGTGAAGCCGTCGCCGAAGTAGGTCATGGCGACACCGTACTCCAGATTTTTGGTGTCACTGCAAGTTTGGAGTGACACCATGGATAGCGGATAGACTCCGGGCATGGGACTTCGCGAGACCAAGAAGCAGCAGACCCGGCTCCTGCTGGCCGACACGGCCATGGGCCTGTTCGCCGAACGCGGCTTCGACAAGGTCACCGTCACCGAGATCGCCCGGGCCGCCGGAGTCGCACCCACCACCGTCTTCAACTACTTCCCGACGAAGGAGGACCTCTTCTTCGACCGGGAGGACGAGGTGGTCGCCCGGCTCGCCGAGGCCGTCCGCCACCGACCGCCGGGCAGCTCCGCCGCCCGGGCCGTCCGGGACGACCTGCTGGCGGCCATCGCGAGCGGCGAGCCCACGGTGGGGCTCAACCCAGGGATCGCCACGTTCTGGCGGATCGTCGCCGACAGCCCCGCCCTGCGCGCCCGCCTGCTGGACCTCGGCGAACGAGCCGAAGCCGCCCTCGCCGAAGCCCTCGCCGAGGAGACCGGCACCGACCCCGCCGACCCCCTCCCCCGCCTCACCGCCGGCGCCCTCGCCGGCGCCCACCGGGCGGCGCTCGCGGAGATCCGCCGCGCCGTGGTCGGCGGCGAGGCGCCCGCCACGCTGCGCCCCCGGATCGAGGCGGCGGTGGAACGGGCCTTCGCCCTCCTCGGCGAGGGCCTCGCCGACTACCCGCCGGCGCGGCGCTGACAGTATGCGACAGCACAGGCCGCCCGGGTCGGCGAGGACCCGGGCGGCCTGTGCGTTCAGCGCGTTACGGCCGGTCGGCCGTTACGGCCGGTCAGCTGTGGCGACCACGGCGGCGGGCGGCCAGCACGGCCAGACCGCCGAGGGCGAGCAGACCCGCGCCCGCCAGGCCGAAGATCATCGGCGCGTCGCCCGCACCGGTGGACGGCAGCTCACCGCCGCCACCGTGGTGGTGGCTGCTCGGACCCGGGGCCGGGGCCGAGCTCGTGCTCGTGCTCTCACTCGCGCTCGGCGAGGAGGACGGCGAGGTCGACGGGCTCGGCGAAGAGGAGGGGCTCGACGACGGGCTCGGAGAGGAGGAGGGGCTCGACGACGGGCTCGGAGAGGAGGACGGCGACGAGGACGGGCTCGGCGACGGGGAGGACGACGGGCTCGACGAAGGCGAAGGGCTCGGCGAGGACGACGGGCTCGGCGACGGCGAAGGGCTCGGTGACGGCGACGAGGACGGGCTCGACGAAGGCGACGGGCTCGGGGAGGAGCTCGGCGAGGACGACGGGCTCGGCGACTGCGACGGCGACTCGGACGGCGACGGGCTCGGCGACACCTTGCACTCCGGCAGGTCCCCGTCGAACGGGTAGCTGTGGAGCTCGTACCCGCCCGTCCCCGTGTGGATCAGGTTGCCCGCGAGGTACACCCGCCCGTTCATGCCCGGCTGGGCGATGGTCATCGTGCCGCCCGGGTTGCCCGCGAGCACCGATCCCTGGAACTGGGCGCTGCCGAGGATCTGGGCGTTGGTCGCGGTCGGGAAGTTGTACATCAGCTTCGACCGCATGTCGGTGGTCTGGTCCCCGGCCAGGCCGGTACCCGTGTAGGTGTTGATGATCGGGCTGTCCCCGAGCATGTTCACCACGACGGTGGCGCCGGCCGGGATGTTGTTGAAGACCAGGCCGATCTGCCCGCCGGTGGGCGAGGCGAGGTTCCCGGGGACGTTGAAGACCTGCTTCATGCTGGTCCCGTCGCCGGTGAAGGTCGCCTGGCTGGAGGAGACGTCGACGGTGCCGGTCGCGGTGGCCCGCCCGACACAGTCGGAGACCTCCTCGATCTGGGTGAGCACGGTCTGGTAGGGCGCGGCGGCGTTCGGGTCCGCGATGGACTGGCCCGTCGGGTCGATGGTGACGACGCCCGAGACGCTGCCCGCGTGGCGCAGGTTGCCGAAGGCCGGGCCGTGCGAGTCGCTGCCGCCGATGAGGATCGAGTTGCCTCTCGCCGCGACGACGTCGCCGCCGGTGGTGACGAAGTCGCTGCCGTTCGGCGGGACGATGCGCGAGCCGACGCCGACGACGCCCATGTTGTAGATGCCGCCGCCGTTCTTGTCGACGGTCAGGTTCCCCAGGGTGACGATCTTTCCCTCGGCCTCGGCCGCACGGCCGTTGACGGTGTAGTTGCCGCCGGTGAAGACGTTGATGCTGGCGTCGCGGCCGGTGAAGTCGCCGTTGTTGGGCCCCGGCCAGGTGGCCGGGCAGTCCGGCCCGGTGCAGGCGCCCAGCGGCGGGGCGAGCGGCGCGGCCGTACCGACCGTCGACAGCACGACGGCCATCGGCAGGGCCGCGACGGCGGTGGCCACGGCGATGCGGACGGTCCGGCGGCGCCCGGCGGGTGCCCTTCTCGTAGCGGTTCTCCTGTGACCCGGCGTACCGGTACGGCCCTGACCCATCGACACTTCCTCCGCGCATGGAAAAGGGCAGGTGTCGAAGACCTGCCACATTCTGTGTGATCTGCTGTCGATCCCACAGATTCGGTGTATCCAACCCCAAAACGGACGAATCACACCCTACAGACCCTCAGGTCGAATCCGAAAGTCATTCGAAGGGCGCAGCCGGCGACAGTGCCCAGGCAGCGCACGGGCAGCGCACGGGCAGCGCACGGGCAGCGCCCAGGCAGGGCCCGGGACGGAATCACCGACCGGGGACGGGTCCGGCTAGGTTGGGGGCATGACCACCGAGGCCCAGGACCGGAGCGCCCCGCTCGTCGCCGTCGCGTCCACGGACGCCGTACTGCGCCACCCCGAGGCGGGGGAACACCTGCTCACCGCCATGGAGCGGGAGCGCGCCGCCCGGTTCCGCAACGAGTCCGGACGGGCCGACTACACCGCCGGGCACGTCCTCGTCCGGCTCTGCGCCGCCCGGCTGCTCGGCGTCCCGGTGACGGCGGTCGTGCTCGCCCAGCAGTGCCCGGACTGCGGCCTCGCCGACCACGGCAAGCCCTACCTGCCGGACCATCCCGGGGTGGAGGTGACGCTCTCCCACACCAAGGGCGTGGTCGCGGCCGGGGCGGGCTTCCAGCCCGTCGGGGTGGACGTCGAACTGGCGGTGCGCGGCGGCTCGTTGCGCGCGGTCGCCCGCCGGGTGCTCACCGCCGGCGAGCTCGCCGCCGTCGAGGCCGCGCCGGAGCCGGACCTCGCCTTCCTGCGGCAGTGGGTGCGCAAGGAGTCCCTGATCAAGATCGGCCGGGCCCGCCTCGACACCCTCGGCGAGATCGACCTCGCCGCCCTCCCCCTGGACGTCCCCCCGGGCGAGCCGCTCCGCAGCCGCTACGAGGACCTCCACCTGCTCGACTGGACGGACCCCGGGCACGGCGCCGCCGTCGCCGCCGTCTCCACGGCCGCCCCGCGGGTCGTCGATCTCACGGCTTAGCGGAGCACCGACTCCAGGAAGTCGCTGCCGATCCGGACCACCACCGAGAGGTCCAACTGGTGGAGGACGTAGCGGCCCCGGCGGCGGGTGGTGAGCAGCCCGGCCCTGCGCAGGACGGCGAGGTGCCGGGACACCTCGGGGGGCGTGATGTCGCAGGCGTCGGCCAGCTCGCTCGTCGAGGAGGCGCCGCGCGCCAGGTGGCGGCAGAGGTTCATCCGCATCTGGTGGGTCAGCGCCTCCAGGCGCAGCTTCACCGCCTCCACCGACTCGGTGCCGCCGACCTCGTGGGCGGCGGCCGGGTACTGGATGACCGGCTGCCAGCCCGGCGCGTACAGGGAGAGGAAGTGCGGCCAGCCGAAGACGGTGGGCAGCAGGGTGACGCCGCTGCTCCGGGCGTCGGTGCGGCCGTGCACCAGCTTGTCGACGACGATGCGGCTGCCCTGCCCGTCCTCCTCCAGGCTCAGCACGGAGGAGGCCGCGGTGAGCGCCTCGGCGAGGCCCTTGCGGCGCAGCAGGTCGGTCTTGTGCCGGGCGTCGGCGGCGAGCTGGACGTGGACGCGGCGCCAGGCGTCGGCGAAGAACGCCCGGTCGCAGTCCTCCAGGAGGCGCCGGATCCAGGCGCGGGTGCCGGTGGGGTCGGCCAGCATCCGTTCGCCGAAGGCCGCCTGGCGCGGTCCCCGCGCGGCCGCCAGGTCGAGGGCGCGGCGGCGTGCCCGGCCGTCGGTGAGCGGCGAGGGCATGCCCCTGCCGTAGAGGCTGCTGCTGCACGAGATCTCCATGGCCGAGCCGACGAAGGTCTCGTCGTCCAGGCGGTCGAGGTCGTCCAGTTCCTCGGCGAGGGTCTCCCGGGGGCGGGCGGGCATCAGGAAGTCGGAGCGGGTGGAGCGCCACATGAAGTCGGCCTCGAACAGGCGGTCGGCGAGCTCCGGCTCCAGAGCGGCGGAGGTCGCCGTGGTCCAGGCGTGCAGCCGGGGGTGGTGAGCGGGCTCGGCCAGCGCGTGCAGGGCGTTGCCGAGTTCGGCCAGCGGCGAGGGGCTGAAGACGATCCGCTCGGGCGGCAGTCCGGTGATGTCGATGGTCACGCTCACCCCACCATGATGCCGGGGCGGGCGGGGGCGCTGTCGCGCCGTTTGACCAGGGCCGTCAATCGGCGGGACGGGCGCGGTGCGGCGGGCGCAGGGTGAGCGGCATGAACGCACTCCAGCAGCACCTCCTCGACAGCCACCGCGCCGCCCGGCACGGCGAGCCGGCCCCGCCCCTGCCGGGCACCCACGACCTCGCCGTGCTGCGGGACCTCGTGCGCCGCGTCCGGCTCGCCGTGCGGGGCGGGGAGCGCTAAGCCCCGGGTGGCGGCGCGTGGGCTCCAGGTGTGCCTCGGGGCGGCGGATAAGCAGGTGTTAGCGTGCCTGGTCGCGGGCGCTCCCGCTCCCCGTCCTCTCCCCCGGATCGATCGAAGGTGCCCCGCCGTGGCCAAGTTCCTGCTGAGCCTGCACGTTCTCGTGTCGGTCCTGTTCATAGGCCCGGTCGCCGTCGCCGTCAGCATGTTCCCGCGCCGGGCGAAGGCCGCGCTCGCGGGCGGGCCGGACGCCGCCGGCGAGGCGGGCGTGCTGCGCGTCCTGCACCGGATCACCCAGGTCTACGCGCTGCTGGGCGTCTCCGTTCCGGTCCTGGGCATCGGCGTCGCGCAGGTCATGGACGTGCTCGGCCAGTCCTGGCTGATCGTCTCGATGGTGCTCACCGCGATCGCGGGCCTCTCGCTGCTCCTCTTCGTCCTGCCCGGCCAGCAGGCCGCCGTGGACGCGCTCGGGCTGGCTCCCGAGGACGAGCAGCACGGCAAGGCCGTGAAGGGCCTGCGGCTGCTGCCGATGACGGCCGGGGTGTTCAACCTGCTGTGGGCCGTGGTCGTGGTGCTGATGATCATCCGGCCGGGGTCCACCACCGGGGTCTGACCGCCGAGGTCTGACGCCCTCTGCCGTGTTCGGGGCTCGTTCGAGTACCGTCCTCGATCATGACGATCGTGGCGGGCATGGGCAGCCCGACAGGGACCGGCGTCGGCGCGCTGCTGCGCGGCTGGCGGGAGCGGCGACACCTCAGCCAGCTGGAACTGGCGCTCCGGGCCGACTCCTCGGCCCGGCACCTCAGCTTCGTCGAGAACGGGCGCTCCCGCCCGAGCCGGGAGCTGCTGCTGCGGCTGGCCGAGCACCTGGACGTCCCGGTGCGGGAGCGCAACGCGCTGCTGCTCGCGGCCGGCTACGCCCCCTGTTTCGCCGAGACGCCGCTGGACGACCCGTCGATGGACGCGCTGCGCGGCGGCGTGGAGCGGCTGCTCGCCGCCCACGACCCGTACCCGGCGGTGGTCGTCGACGGCGCGTTCCGGGTGCTGGCGGCCAACCGGGCGATCGGGCTGCTGCTGGACGGCGTCGCCCCGCACCTGCTGGAGCCGCCGTTCAACGCGATCCGGCTCGTCCTGCACCCGGACGGGCTGGCGCCGCGGATCGTCAACCACCGGCAGTGGCGGGGGCATCTGCTGGAGCGGATGGAGCGGCAGCTGGAGCTGGTCCGTTCCGAGCCGCTGCGGCGGCTGTACGAGGAGGTCCGGGGCTACCCCGAGCCGGTCGACGCGTGCGACGCCTCGGCGGAGGACCTCGGCTGCTCGCTCGCACTGCCGCTGCGGATCCGGCACGACGGGCGGGTGCTGTCGTTCCTGTCGACCATCGCGACCTTCAACACGCCGCTGGACGTGACGGTCTCCGAGCTGGCGATGGAGACGTTCCTGCCGGCGGACGAGCCGACGGCCCGGTATCTCTGGCAAGCCGTCCAGCAGCCTTAGCGGACGTCGCGCCGCAGGGCGGTGAGCTGGAGGGCGACGAAGAGGGCGACCACGGCGGCCTGGGCGGGGATCCAGACGGCGCCGGCGGTGGTCGGCTCCAGCCGGGCGGCGAGGGCGACCAGGCTGAGGACCGTCCAGGCGGCGTTGAGGTCGACGACCGTCAGGACGGCGAGCCGGTGGGGGCGCGGACGGGTGGCCAGGGCGGCGACCAGCAGGGCGTAGACGGTGAGGAAGAGCCCGAGGCCGAAGAGGGTGGAGCGGCCGATGCCGAGCAGGTCGCCGAGGGGGCCGGGGAGGGCGAGGTAGGCGAGTCCGTTGCCGCCGGTCACCACGGCGTCCAGGGCGAGGGTGCCGCGGACGGTCCACGGCGAGAAGGCGGGGGCGGGGGACGGGGTGCGGGTGGTCGCGTTCGCGGACATGGCGGATCGCCTCCTGACACGGGTGCGGGCTGGGGTTCCTCTGCGGCGGAACTATGGAAGTAGTGGCACTACTGGCGTAGTCGTGGCGCCGCCGGAGCAGCGGGACTGCGGATGTAGTGGCACTACTTCCGTAGTCCCGCCGCCGTCGTGCGACCAGCCTGCCGGGCGCCGGGGTGGGCGTCGATTACCTCCCGGGTAAGCGCCCCGGCTCACGGCCGATCCCGGAGCAGCACCCCCGCGCGCTTCACCGCGCGGGCGGTGATGGTGGTCTCGGCGCGGGTGACGCCGAGGGGGCCGAGGGTGTCGGTGAGGAAGCGGTAGAGGGCCGGGTGGTCGGGGCAGAAGAGCGTGGCCAGGAGGTTGGTGGGGCCACTGGTGGCGAAGACGCCGTGGACCTGGGGGTGGCCGGCGAGGGCTTCGCCGACCTCGGCGAGGCGGCCGGGCGGGACGTCCAGCCAGAGGTTGGCGTCCACGGCCATGCCGAGCAGGCGGGGGTCGACGGTGACGTGGGCGCGCAGCAGCCCCAGCCCGTCCAGCCGGTTCAGGCGGCGGCGGACGGTCGACTCGGGCGCGCCGGTCGCGGCGGCCAGGGCGGCGTGGGACTGCCGGGCGTCCTCGCCCAGGCGGTCGAGCAGGGCGCGGTCGAGGTCGTCGACGGGTGGCCGGACGGCGGGGCGCGGTGGCCGGGGGCGGGCGAGGGCGGCGATCTCACTCCCGGTCAGGTACCCGGCCTGCCACTGGGAGGCGTCCGCGAAGGCGTGGAGCACGGCGTGGGCGGTGGTCTCGGTGACGGCGCTGGTGGCGGGCAGCTGCCCGTACAGGAGGCGGTCGCGGGAGCCGGCGTCGGTGAGCATGACGGCGCCGATCTCCTGGCCGCCGAGGAGGATGTCGACGAAGGGCACGTCGGGCCGGTCGGCCAGGGCGCGGGCGACGGCGTCGACGGTGCCGCCGAGCACCCGGACACGCAGCAGCAGGGCGCCGACGGCGTCGTCCTCGACGTCGGGGAGGCGGACCACCCGCAGCACGCCCGTCTGCCGCATCCGGCCGAGGCGGCGGGTGACCGTCCGGGCGGAGACGCCGAGCACCTCGGCGAGACGGCCGGGTTCGGCCCGCCCGTCGAGCTGGAGGGCGCAGACCAGACGGCGGTCGAGGGTGTCCAGCACGCTGTCCGGATCAGTCGCTGCCAGGTCCATGGTGTCCGTTCTCCGTCGTTCGAGCGCCGATGACGTCCTGATCAGCAGCACCCACGGTACCTCTTGTCCTACCGACGAGGAGGAGGACGACGATGGACCTGTGGACGACGGCGGAGGGCGTGGAGGCGGCGGTGCGCGAGGTCGGCGCGGGGCTGGCGGCGCGCCGGCCCGTGGAGCCGGTGCAGGCGCGGACGCCCGAGGAGGCGGCCGCGGCCTTCGCGGCGGTGGACGGCCCGGCCGCCGCCGAGCTGCGCGAGCGGCTCACCGCGCTGTACCCGGCGGCCGGCTGGCTGCCCGAGGAGCTGGACGGCTCGCTGCCCGCCGAGGGTGAGTGGTGGGTCTGCGACGCGACGGACGGCGCGGTGCAGTACCTGCTCGGGCAGCCGCACTGGGCGGTGACGGCCACGCTGGTGCGCGACGGCGAGGCGGAGCTGGCCGTCGTCCACGCCCCGGAGCTGTTCGGCCGGGGCCGCACCTACCGGGCGGTGCTGGGCGGCGGCGCCCAGCTGGACGGGCGGCCGATCGCGCCGGTGGAGCGGGAGTTGGCGATCACCGTCGCGGCCACCAGCCAGCCGCCGATGGTCGCCCGGGACGCGACGGCGCTGCGCCGTGCCGGGGAGTCGCTGTCCGCGATGGCGGGCGCGGTGCTGGCGGTGCGCAACCTCGGCCCGACCGCGCTCCAGGTGGCGCAGGTCGGTTCCGGGCACCTGCCGCTGTTCTGGCAGTACGGCGTGGACGCGGGCAATCTGCTGCCCGGCGCCCTGATCGCGCGCGAGGCGGGCGCGGCGGTGACGGACGCCGCCGGGGCGGCCTGGACGGCCGGCTCCGACAGCTTCCTCGCCGCCGCGCCCGGGCTGCACGCGCGGGCGGTGGAGGTCCTGCGAGCGGTCAGCTGACCCCGAGGCCGAACAGTTCGGCCGCGTTGTCGTGGCAGACGGCCCGCAGCCACTCCTCCCCCAGCCCGAGCCCGGCCAGCGCCTCCAGCTGGTGGACGTACCGGTAGGGGATGTTGGGGAAGTCGCTGCCGAGCAGCACCCGTTCGCGCAGGGCGCGCAGCCGGGGCAGCTCCTCGCGGGGGAAGGGCTGCTCGGCCTCGACGAAGTCGGTGAAGGCCATGGTCGTGTCCAGCCTCACGGCGGGGTGGCGTTCGGCGAGGTCGAGGAACTCGCCGTACTCGGACATGCCGAGGTGGGCGACGACGAGCACCAGGCGGGGGTGGCGCTTGAGCACCTCGCCGATCGGGCCGGGGCCGGTGTACCGGCCCGCCACCGGGCCGGAGCCGCAGTGGGTGACCACGGGGGTGCCGCTGTCGGCCAACAGGCCCCACACCTCGTCGAGTTCACGCGCCGCCGGATCGTAGCCGCCGACCTGGAGGTGGGCCTTGAACACCCGGGCGCCGTCCTCGACGGCCCGGGCGGTGTAGGCCGCCGCCCCGGGTTCGGGGAAGAAGGTGGCGGTGTGGAGGCAGTCGGGGGTGCGGGCGGCGAAGTCGGCGGCCCAGGCGTTGAGCCAGCCGGCCATGCCGGGCTTGTGCGGGTAGAGCATCGAGGTGAACGCCCGGACGCCGAACTCCCGCAGCCGCGCGACCCGTTCGGCCTCGGCCTCGCGGTAGGCGATGGGCCAGGGGCGGCCGATGAGCGGGCCGGCCGCGTCGAAGTAGGCCCACACCTTGTCGAGGACGTTCTTCGGCATGAAGTGGGTGTGCACGTCGATGAGCCCGGGCAGGCCGAGGCCCTGCCAGAACTCCCGTACGGTGGAGGCCTCCTGAGTGCTCACGCGGGCACCGGCCGGGCGCGGTCGACGATGGCGGCGGTGTCGACGCCGACGGGCAGGGTGCCGAAGGCGGAGCCCCGGTCGCCCGCGAGGCGGGTGGCGCAGAAGGCGTCGGCGACGGCCGGGTGGCCGTAGCGGACGAGCAGGGAGCCCTGGAAGGCCAGCGCCATCGCCTCGACGAGGCGGCGGGTGCGGTACTCCAGGTCGGTCAGGTCGCCGAGCTGCTTGCGCAGGTCGGCGACGGCCGCGTCCAGCCGGCGGTCGGCTCCGGCGGCGGCGTCGAGTTCGCCGAGGAAGGCCTGGACCGCCTCGGGGCGCCGGGCCATGGCGCGCAGCACGTCCAGGGCGGCGACGTTGCCGGAGCCCTCCCAGATCGAGACCAGGGGCGCCTCGCGGTAGAGCCGGGGCATGCCGGACTCCTCGACGTAGCCGTTGCCGCCCAGGCACTCCAGGGCTTCGGCGGCGTGGGCGGGGCCGCGCTTGCAGACCCAGTACTTGGCGGCGGCCAGGCCCAACCGCCGTACCAGCGCCTCGGTTTCGTCGCCGGCGAGGGCGAGGTCGGTGGCCCGGGCCAGGCGCATGGCGACGATCGTGGCGGCCTCGGACTCGACGACCAGGTCGGCGAGGACGTTGGCCATCAGCGGCTGGTCGGCCAGCGGTTTGCCGAACGCCCGCCGGTGCAGGGCGTGGTGGACGGCCCGGGTGGCGGCCTGGCGCATGCCGGAGGCGGCGCCGATGGTGCAGTCCAGGCGGGTCATGTTGACCATCTCGATGATGGTCGGCACGCCCCGGCCCTCCTCGCCGACGAGCCAGCCGACGGCGCCGTCGTACTCCAGCTCGGCGGAGGCGTTGGACTTGTTGCCGAGCTTGTCCTTGAGGCGCATCAGCTGGAGCCGGTTGCGGCTGCCGTCCGGGAGGACGCGCGGCAGCGCGAAGCAGCTGAGCCCGCCGGGGGCCTGGGCGAGGGTGAGGAAGAGGTCGGACATGGGCGCGGAGGTGAACCACTTGTGCCCGGTGAGGCGGTAGGTGCCGTCGGGCTGCGGGGTGGCGACGGTGGTGTTGGTGCGGACGTCCGAGCCGCCCTGCTTCTCGGTCATCGACATGCCGGCGATCAGGCCGCGCTTGGTGTGCGGCTCGCGCAGCCCGAAGTCGTACTCCTTCGCGGCCAGCAGTGGCTCCAACTCGGCGGCCAGGGAGGGGCTGTGGCGCAGGGCGGGGACGGCGGCGTAGGTCATGGAGACCGGGCAGGTGTGGCCGGCCTCGACCTGGCCCCAGACGTGGAACTTCGCGGCGCGGGCGGAGTGCGCGCCCGGCCGGTCGTCGCGCCAGGGCGCGGCGTGCAGGCCGTGGGAGACGGCGGTGCGCATCAGCTCGTGCCAGGAGGGGTGGAACTCGACCTCGTCGACGCGGTGGCCGAAGCGGTCGTGGGTGCGCAGCACGGGCGGGTGCTCGTTGGCCAGGCGGCCGTGTTCGGCGGCCTCCTCGGAGCCGGCGAGGCGGCCGAGTTCGCGCAGTTCGGGTTCGGCCCAGCCGGCGCCCGCGCGGTGCAGGGCGTCGAGCAGGGTCGGGTCGGCGGCGGTGTCGTGTCCGTACGGCAGGGGCACCTGGTTGGTGACCTCATGCGTCGCTGTCATCGCGTCCTCCCAGGGCACGCAGGGTGAAGGAGACCAGGGCGGGGACCACCTCGGAGGCGGCCCGGTCGGTGGGGTCGGCGAGCGGTCCGGCGAGGGCCTCACCGACGGCGCCGACGAGGGCGGCGGCGGTCAGCACCGGGTCCTGCTCGGGGAGTTCGCCGTTCGCGAGGGCGGCGGCGATCTCGGTGGCGATCACATCACGGAAGGCCCGCCGGAAGACGAGGCGCTCGCCGTCGACCACGGCGTCGGCCGGTTCGACGAGCAGGGCGTACGCGAGGCGGGGGGCGCGCAGGGCGCGGGCGGCGAAGGTCTCGACGACGGCGGCGACGCGGCGCTGCGGGGTGTCCTGGCGGGCGAGGGCCTCGTGGACGGCGGCGATCTCCCGGTTCACGACGCGGCGGAACAGCTCGACGGAGAGCTCGGCCTTGTTGGCGAAGTGCTGGTAGAGGCTGCCGGTGGCGATCCCGGCGCGGTCGGCGACGGCGGCCATGGTGCAGCCGCCGTAGCCGCGGTCGGCGAGCAGGAGCACGGCCGACTGCAGCACGGCCTCGCGCTGGGCGTCCAGACGGGCTTGGACCGCGGGGGTGCGTCGGTAGGCCACGGAAAGCATTGAAGCACCGATTCAGCACTTCAGGAAGGGACCGCTTCGGACAGGGGCCGCTTCGGGCAGGGGCCGCTTCGGACAGGGGCCGGGAACGCGAGGAGGCCACCCCCGCGCGGGGGTGGCCTCCTGTGGTGGCGAAACGGCGAAACGCCGCGCGTTACAGCGGGCGGTGCTCCTGCTCCAGCTTCTGGCCCTCGACGTCGAGCGGGCCGAACGCCGGGATCAGCTGCGGGGACTTGGTCAGCGAGCGGGCCGCGGGGGCCTGCTCACCGAGGCCGGCCCACTCCAGCACCTTGGCGGTCGCCTCGGCCGACTCGGCGGCGGGCAGCTTGCCGATGTTGGAGCCGTGGTTGCCGCCGGGCACGGTGTAGACGTAGCTGTCGTTCTCCTCGTCCGGCCGGAACGGCTTGGCGCCCCACGGGTCGTTGCCGCCGTAGACGTAGATGATCCGCTCGCCGTCGCGCTTCACCCAGCGGTCGATGTCGCGCATCGCGTACGGGTTGAAGCCGGGGACGTTGACGTCCTTGGAGATGTAGGTCCGGGCGGAGTACAGCTCCTTGTAGTCGTAGTGCAGCAGGTCCTTGAGGTTCGAGACGTCGAAGAACGGCTGCCCCAGCTCGGTGGCCGCCTGGTAGTAGTACGCGGTGTACTTCGCCAGGCCCTGGTCGCTGTTGCCGGTGGCGCCCACCTGGGCGTCGTACCAGGCGAACAGCTCGTCGTCGGTCGCGGTGGCCGCGACCGGGACCTTGGCGCAGTCGGCCTCCAGGCTGTACTGCCAGAACGCCCAGACGGTGTCCAGCACGCCGCCCTCGTAGGCGCGGTCCGCGCTGCCGACGGTGGTGAAGGTGGAGCCGGCCGCCTTGTTGGCCGCGTCGAAGCGGGTCTCCATGTGGTCGCGGCGCACCAGCAGTTCGCGCTGGGCGGCCGAGAGGCGGTTGCGGCACTCGGGGGTGCCGACGGTCTGGAAGAACTTGCTGTAGGCGGAGTAGTCGTCGATGTTCGTGTTGTTCGGCGCGACGTAGGCGACGGTGCCGGCCATGTCGTCCGGGTAGAACCGGCGGTAGTAGGTGGAGGACATGCCGCCCTTGCTGGCGCCGGTGGAGAGCCACTCCTGGTCGTAGATCCGCTTGAGGGCGGTGACCAGCTGGTGGGAGTCGGCGGCCTGCTGGCGGATGCCCGCCTTGGTCCAGTCGGCCGGCTCGGGGCGCGAGGGGGTGAAGTAGCGGTACTCGATGGAGACCTGGTTGCCGTCCACCAGCCGGGTGGGCTCGGTGCGGGACGGGTTGGTGCCCAGGGTGTAGCCGTTGGTGTAGAAGACGGTCGGGCGGTCGTAGCCGCGGTGCAGGAGGGTGAACCGCTGCTGGAAGGTGCCCAGCCAAGGGCGGAAGTGGTCGATCGGCTGGGTGTAGGTGGCGACGAAGAAGCGGTGGCCGGTGGTGGTCGGCTTCTCCTCCGTGATCGTCACGCCGGGGATCGCCGCGAGGCGGTCCTTGATGTCGGCGTTCGGGTCGTCGGCGGGGCTGTGGCCGTGGGCGGCCGCGGCCGCACCGCCGTCCGCGGCCAGCGCGGGGCCCGCCAGACCTCCGCCCATCACCAGGACCGGGGTCAGCGCGGCGGTGACCAGCAGACCTCGGAACCTGGCTATCGACTTGGTGCTCATCAACTCTCCATCGGGTCAACGGACATGACAGGTGGTGTCAACGGCCCTACGGGCGGGGCAGGACGCAGCCGGCGCGCGTCAGGTCGAGCCGGTTGCCGGGGCCGAAGCAGGCGGGGATGCCGTAGGTCTCCTGGGCGTAGCCGATGCCCTGGCGCACCGTCACGTTGCCGGACTGGTCGACCTCGCACGGGTTGTCGAGGGTGCAGCTCTCGCCGCTCTCGTTGATCGTGTTGTTGACCGCGACGACCTGGCCGGTCGAGGCGTCGACCACGGGCGAGCCGGAGGTGCCGCCGATGACGTTGCAGCCGGAGGTGTAGCGGACGGAGTCCTTGAAGGTCCAGTCCGCCTCCTTGAGCCGGTAGGCGAAGCCGTCGACCGAGCAGGAGTAGATCTTCTTCCAGTACCCGGACACGACCCGGATGTCGGCGCCCCGGACGGGGTGGGTGTCGGCGATGGTCAGCGCGGAGATGCCGTACTTGGACTTGATCGCGGCGTAGGTGGTGTTCAGCTGGTAGATCGACACGTCGGTGTCGGTCATGGCGCCGTAGACCACCTTGGTGGCGCGCAGCGTGGCGAGCTTGCCGCCGCTGGAGCCGAGGAGGCTGAAGGTCCGGCTGGAGGCCTGGTTGGTGACGACCTGCCCGGGGCCGGGCATGCCGGACTCCAGGCAGTGGCCGTTGGAGAGCACCAGGGCGGGGTCGGTCGGGGTGGAGTTCGGCATCCGGACGACCGAGCCGGAGCAGTTGCTCAGCGCCACCGTTCCGGCGAAGGAGACGGAGCCGAGCGGGGCGGCACCGGCGGGGGCGGGCTGGGCCTGGGCGGGGGCGGCGCCCACCAGGGCGGTGCCTCCGGCGAGGGCGAGCGCGGCGAGCGTGCCTATGAGCGGCTTCTTCATGAGAGACCTCTCGGTGTCGTGGGGGTCCGCCAAAACTGTCGCGGACATGACCCGGTGTCAAGGGTCACCACATGACCTGGACACCGCTCCCGCCGGACGGCGGGTGGCCCGCACGCGCGAAGGCGCCGGTCAGCGGCAGGTTTCCCGCCGCCGGCGCCTCCGGGTTCACGAGCGGGGCAGGGCGCAGTCGGGCAACGTCAGGTCCAGCTGGTTGCCCGGGCCGAAGCAGGCCGGGATGAGGTACGTCTCCTGGGCGTAGCCGATGCCCGGATGCACCGTCACGTTGCCGGACTGGTCGACCTCGCACGGGTTGTTGAGGGTGCAGCTCTCGCCGCTCTCGTTGATGGTGTTGTTCACGGCGACCAGCAGGCCCGTCGAGGCGTCGACCACCGGGGAGCCGGAGGTGCCGCCGATGACGTTGCAGCCGGAGGTGTAGCGGACGGAGTCCTTGAAGGTCCAGTCCGCCTCGTTGAGCCGGTAGGCGAAGCCGTCGACCGAGCAGGAGTAGATCCGCTTCCAGTACCCGGAGACGACGCGGATGTCGGCTCCCTGGGCGGGGTGGGTGTCGGCGACGGTCAGCGGCGCTATGCCGTACTGCGCCTGGATGGTGGCGTAGTCGGTGTCCAGCTGGTAGATCGTCACGTCGGTGTCGGTCATCGCGCTGTAGACGACCTGGGTCGCCGTCAGGGTCGCGAGGTCGCCGCCGTCCGGACTGAGCAGGGTGAACGTCCGGCTGGAGGGCTGGTTGGTGACGACCTGCCCGGGGCCGGGCATGCCGGACTCCAGGCAGTGGCCGTTGGAGAGCACCAGGGCCGGGTCGGTCGGGGCGGAGTTCGGCATCCGGACGACCGAGCCGGAGCAGTTGCTCAGCGCCACCGTTCCGGCGAAGGTGACGGCGTCGACGGGGTCGGCGTGAGCGGGGGCGGGCTGGGCCTGGGCGGGGGCGGCGCCCACCAGGGCGGTTCCTCCGGCGAGGGCGAGCGCGGCGATGGTGCCGATGAGCGGCTTCTTCATGAGAGACCTCTCGGTGTGGGGGTCCACCAAACTTGTCGCGGACATGACCCACTGTCAAGAGTCGAGGCTCACCCCGGACACCACCCCGCCGAACCGCCTCCGGTACGAACCGGAACCCCTCAACTCCCCTGCCAGTGGCGCCGACCGAGGCTGATCAGGCGCAACTGCATCCGGGCGGTGGCGGCGATCCGCTCGACCCTCCCGGGATCCGACCCCGGCACCTCCGGCGCCTCCGACGCTTCCGGCACTTCCGACGCTTCCGACGCCTCAAGCGCCTCCAGGAAGGCGGCGGCCGTGGACACCATGTGGTCCACGTACAGCTCGGCGAGCATCCTCAACTCCGGCGCACCCCAGCCCGGCAGGGCCGGCTGCAGCGCCAGCGCCTCACCGACCTCGGCGGCGAACCGGCCGAGCTCGGCGTCGATGGCCTCGCGCACCTGCCGTACGCCGCCGTGCCGCTCGCGCGCCAGGAACCGTACGTGCGGGCGGTGTTCGCGCACGTGCCGCTCGATGACCGTCACCGCGCGGTCGATCATCTCCTCGGCGCCGCCGGACTCGGCGAGCACCGAGCGGATCATCCCGTGCAGGCTGGCCAGCGACTCCTCGACCAGGGCGACGCCGAGCGCGGCCAGGTCGGGGAAGTGGCGGTAGAAGGCGGCCGGGGAGAGCCCGGCCTCGCGGGTGACCTCGCGCACGCCCAGGCTCGCCAGGTTCTGATCGGCCAGCAGGTGCAGGCCCGCGTCCATCAGGGCGCGGCGGCTCTGCTGCTTCTGGGCCTGCCTGGCCCCCACGGTGTGACTCACGCCATTCAGTAAACAGTCGTTTGCCGAACTTCGCCAGCGGGCGTACAGTGAGGACCGAACTCAGTGAACACTTGTCAACCGAAACCGGCGGCCACCGACCGCCGGATCGGCACCGGCACCCCCGGAGGAGTCAGCCGTGATCCTGTTCTCCGCCCTCGTCGCCATGGGCGTCCTGATCGGCGCCGCCGCGCACACCTCGCTCCCGGTCTTCCTCACCGCCTCCGCCGCCATCACCGCCTGGCTGCTCGCCTTCGGCGCCCGCGAGGGCATCGCCCGCCTGCGCCGCCACTGAGCCCGCAGCCGAGCCCGCCGCCACTCAGCCCGCAGCCACTCAGCCCGCCGCCGAGAGGACTCCCGCCATGAGCACCGTCACCGCACCCCACAGCGTCACCGCACCCCAGGCCCGCCCCGACGCCGCCGAGGCCGACGGCCTGGCCGTCGCCTCCTTCCTGCTCGGCCTGCCCGGGCTGCTCCTGTTCAACATCGTCCTGGGCCCGCTCGCCATCACCCTGGGCACCCTCGCCCTCGTCCGCGGCACCCGCCGACGCGCCCGGGCCGCGCTCGGGCTGGCGCTCGGCGTCGCCTCCCTGGCGATCCTGGCCGTCACCACCCTCACCTCGCACGGCGTGCTGATGGACTTCGGCTCCTAGGCGGCTCCTAGGCGGCTCCTAAGGGCCCACCGCTTCATCGGAGTTCACGCCCGCGAACCGTACGCGTCGTAGGGTGGCGGTGAGAGAGCCTGGTGACCACAGGGGGCGGCAGTGACGACCGAGCACCACAGAGACACCACGCCGGCGGACGGCGGCGGGCGGCTGCTCGCGGTGAGCGACCTGCACATCTCGTACCAGGAGAACCGCGACCTGGTCGAGAAGCTCCAGCCCGGCCACCCCGATGACTGGCTGATCGTCGCCGGGGACGTCGCCGAGCACTCCGCCAGCATCGAATGGGCCCTGGGCCTGCTCGCCGAGCGCTTCGCCCGCGTCATCTGGGCGCCCGGCAACCACGAGCTGTGGACCCACCCCGAGGACGCCGTACAGCTGCGCGGGGTCGCCCGCTACGAGCACCTGGTGGAGCTCTGCCGCCGCCTGGGCGTCCTCACCCCGGAGGACCCGTACCCGGTGTGGACCGGCCCCGGCGGGCCCGTGCGCGTCGCGCCGCTGTTCCTGCTGTACGACTACTCCTTCCGCGCGCCCGGCACCACCACCAAGGAGGAGTCGCTGGCCGCCGCGTACGAGAGCGGCATCGTCTGCGCGGACGAGCGGATGCTCCACCCCGACCCGTACCCCGACCGGGACTCCTGGTGCCGCGAGCGCGTCCGCCTCACCGAGGAGCGCCTCGCGGCCTGCGACCCGTCCGTCCCCCTGGTGCTGGTCAACCACTACCCGCTGGTGCGCACCCCCACCGAGATCCTCTGGTACCCGGAGTTCGCCCAGTGGTGCGGCACCGAGCTGACCGCCGACTGGCACCTGCGCTTCCCCGTCGCCACGATGATCTACGGCCATCTGCACATCCCGCGCCGGACGGTCTACGACGGGGTGCCCTTCGAGGAGGTCTCCCTCGGCTACCCGCGCGAGTGGCGCAAGCGCGGGCTGCCCGATCCGCTGCTGCGCGAGGTCTTCCCGGGGGCCTGACACGACCGCACCCCCCGCCGATGACGGCGGGGGGTGCGCGACCTCACGGGCTCAGGCGTTCGCCTCCTCGAAGCTCGCCGAGGGCTCGGGCCGGGCCAGGGTGACGGTCAGCTCGCCGTCGCTCACGTCCGCGATCAGGGTGTCGCCCGCGCGGACGGTGCCGTCCAGCAGCAGGTTGGAGATCCGGTTGTCCAGCTCCGACTGGATCGTGCGGCGCAGCGGCCGGGCGCCGAACTCCGGCTGGTAGCCGCGGTTGACGAGGAGCTCCTTGGCCGCCTCGGTGACCTCCAGTTCCACGCCCTGGGCGCGCAGCCGGCGCCGGCTGCGCTCCAGCAGCAGGTCGACGACGGAGAGCAGGTCCTTGCGGGTGAGGCCGTGGAAGACGATCACCTCGTCGATCCGGTTGAGGAACTCGGGCCGGAACTGCAGGCGCAGGTCCCGCATCAGGTCGTCGCGCAGTGCTTCATCAGGAGCTCCGCTCCGGGCGTCCACGTTCCCCACGCGGTCGAGGATGCGCTGCGAGCCGATGTTGCTGGTCATGATCACCACAGTGTTGCGGAAGTCGACCGTACGCCCCTGGGAGTCGGTCAGCCGCCCGTCGTCCAGCACCTGGAGCAGCAGGTTGAAGACGTCCGGGTGCGCCTTCTCCACCTCGTCGAAGAGCAGCACGCTGTACGGCTTGCGGCGCACGGCCTCGGTGAGCTGCCCGGCCTCCTCGTAGCCGACGTAGCCGGGCGGGGAGCCGACCAGCCGGGAGACGGTGTGCTTCTCCTGGAACTCGCTCATGTCGAAGCGGATCATCCGGTCCGGGTCGCCGAAGAGCAACGCGGCCAGGGCCTTGGCGAGTTCGGTCTTGCCGACGCCGGTCGGGCCGAGGAAGAGGAAGGATCCGGTCGGGCGGTCCGGGTCCCCCATGCCGGCGCGGCCCCGGCGCACGGCCTGGGCGACGGCGGTCACGGCCTCGTCCTGGCCGATCACCTTCTCGTGCAGGTGGGCCTCCAGGTTGAGCAGCCGCTCCTTCTCCGTCGCGTTCAGCTCCGCGACGGGGATGCCCGTCCGGGAGGAGAGCACCTGGGCGATGTCGTCCGCGGTGACGTCCACGACCTCCTCGCGGGACTCGGCGATGGCCGCCAACTCGTCCTCGGTCTGCCGTAGTTCGGTCTTGAGGTTGGCGGCGCGGACGAACTCCTCGTCGGCGACGGCCTCGTCCAGCTCGCGCTTGAGCTTGGTGATGCGGTCGTGGACGCCGCTCGCCTCGGTGGAGCCGCTCAGGCTGCGCAGCCGCACCCGGGCGCCGGCCTGGTCGAGCAGGTCGATCGCCTTGTCGGGCAGGAAGCGGTCGCTGACGTAGCGGTCGGAGAGCGTCGCTGCGGCGTCCAACGCCTCGTCACTGAAACGGACTTGGTGGTGCGCCTCGTACGCGTCGCGCAGGCCCTGGAGGATCTCGATGGTCTCCTCCACGCTCGGCTCGGGCACCAGCACCGGCTGGAAGCGGCGCTCCAGCGCGGCGTCCTTCTCCACGTGCCTGCGGTACTCGTCCAGGGTGGTCGCGCCGACCACGCTCAACTCGCCCCGGGCCAGGGCGGGTTTGAGGATGTTCCCGGCGTCCATCGAGCCCTCGCCGCCACCGCCCGCGCCGACCACGGTGTGCAGCTCGTCCAGGAAGAGGATCACGCTCTTCTCGGCGGCGGTGACCTCGTCGATCACGTTCTTGAGCCGCTCCTCGAACTCGCCCCGGTACTTGGAGCCGGCGACCAGCGCGGTGAGGTCGAGGGAGACGACCCGCTTGTCCTTGAGGCTCTGCGGCACGTCCCCGGAGACGATGCGCTGCGCCAGGCCCTCGACGATCGCGGTCTTGCCGACGCCGGGCTCGCCGATCAGCACCGGGTTGTTCTTGGTGCGGCGGGAGAGGATCTCGACGGTCTGCTCGATCTCCTCGGCCCGGCCGACCACCGGGTCCAGCCGGCCCGAACGCGCCTCCTCGGTGAGGTCGCGGCCGTACTCGTCCAGGGTCGGGGTCTCGCTCGGGCGCGCGCCCGTGCTGCTGCGCTCCCCGCCGACGCCCCGGCCGTCCAGCACCGTCTTCAGCGCCTCCTGCGAGGGCGCCGCGTTGCGCAGCGCGGCGCCGCCGCCGGAGCGCTCCTGGTCCAGCAGCGCGCCGAGGAGGTGCTCGGGGCCGATGTACGAGGCGCCGGCGGCCTGGGAGCGGGCGTGGGCGGCCAGCAGGGCGCGCTTGGCCGCCGGGGTGAGGGCGGGCTGCCCCTCCACCTCGCCCGGGCCGGTCGGCAGGGCCTGCTCGAGGTCTCCGCCGAGCTGGTCCGGGTCGATGCCCGCGCGCTCCAGCATCCGGCGCGAGGGCTCCACCCGGGTGGCCGCCCAGGCCAGGTGGGCGGTGTCCAGGTCGTTGGTGCCGTCCTCGGCGGCGCGCTGCGCGGCCAGCGCCAGCAGTTCCTGCGAGGACTCGCTGAGCAGCCGCCCGATCGGCACCCTCTGCACGGCGGGCGGGGAGGCCATCGGGCTCATCCCGAAGAACCGGCTGAGCAGGTCGGAGAACGGATCGTTCGATCCGAACGGGGGCATGGTCACGGCGATTCACCTCTCCCAAGCGGTTTGCTGCCACACAAACACAGGGCCGTGGCGGCCGCCTGTCGAGCGGGCGGTCGACCCACCCCGGGCTCAGCCCGTGAGGCTGTCCAGCAGCACGCCGCCGCTGTACGTGACGGCCATCGCCAGCAGCCCGCCCAGGACGTTGCGCAGCACCGCCCGCCCCGCGCCCGCGCCGCCCAGACGGGCGCTGGCCCAGCCGGAGAGGGTCAGCGCGGCGACCACGGCGGCCACCGTCGCGGGCAGCCGCCACGACTCGGGCGGCAGCAGCACCGCCAGCAGGGGCACCACCGCGCCCAGGGTGAACGCGGCGGCGCTGGCCAGGGCCGCCTCCCAGGGGTTGGTCAACGCCTGTGGGTCGATGCCGAGTTCGCTCTGCGCGTGGGCGGCGAGCGCGTCCCGCTCGGTGAGCGCCACGGCGACCTCGCGGGCCAGCGGATCGCCCAGGCCACTGCCCCGGTAGTAGTCGGTCAGCTCGTCGAGCTCCCCCTCCGGGTCCTCCGCCAGCTCACGCCGCTCCTTGGCCAGCGCGGCCCGCTCGGTGTCCCGCTGGGTACTGACGGAGACGTACTCGCCCGCGGCCATCGACATCGCCCCGGCCAGCAGCCCGGCCACCCCCGCCGCCAGCAGCGCGGTACGCGAGCCCGCGGCGCCGGCCACGCCCGTCACGATGCCCGCGGTCGACACCACACCGTCGTTGGCGCCCAGCACGGCCGCCCGCAGCCAGTTCAGCCGCGACGCCAGCTGCGCCCGGGACTCCCCCGTCCGCTCGGCCATCGCGCGCTCCTCGGGGTCGGCCGGATCCTCCCGATCCTCGCCCGAGGGCCTCACGGCCGCCAGCCGGACTGCCGCGGGGGGCAGGCCCGATCGGGCTAGTTCATACCGAGCGCCCTTTGCAGGTCCTCCGGCTCGCGGTACAGCAGGCCGGTCATGCCGAGGGCGCGGGCGGCCTCGACGTTCTCCTCGCGGTCGTCGACGAACAGGCAGCGCTGCGCCGGGACGCCTGCGCGTTCGGCGGCGAGCTCGTAGATCCGCCGGTCGGGCTTGGCGCAGCCCACCTCCGAGCTGTTCACCACGGCGTCCGCGAGGTCGGTCAGGCCCATCAGCGCCAGGTCCTCGTCCAGCCAGCGCGTGGCATTGGTGACCAGCACCACCGGGCCGTGCTCCCGTGCCCGGCGCAGCAGGTCCACCACGGCCGCGTCCGCCCGGAACGGCGAGTCGGCGAACGCCCGGGCCAGCCGCCGCGCCCGCTCGCCGTCCACGCCCGGTTCCAGGCCGCGCGCGATGGAGTCCACCCACTGCGCCTTGGTGATCCGCCCCAGCAGGAGCGGCAGGTCGACCTCGGGCGCGAACCCGGCCGCCGCCGTGCTGCCCTCGGGCAGGCCCGCCTCCCGCTCCAGCTCCGCCACCCCCGTCCCGTCGAAGAACCGGATCACGCCGTCCACGTCACACAGCACCGCATCGAATTCCCTGGTCACCGCCCCTTCGTACCACCACCGCGGGGCCCGCGCGGCGTCGGGGTGGCGGGCGGATGTTCGAGACGGCCACCGTCGTGGGAACCATGGCAGTTGATGAACCGTCACTCCGGGAGCGAGGACCCACCGAACATGACAGGAGGGAGCCGGGAATGCTGCCCGAGGAACTGAGCGCGCTGGCTGCGGCCACGGCGACGGGGATCGTCCAGGCCGCCGGGACGGACCTGTGGTCGGCCGTACGGGAGCGGGTGGCCCGGCTGTGGCGCCGGGGGCGGGCGGGGGCCGAGCAGGAGGACCGGGCCGAGCGGGCCACGCGGGAGCGGCTGGAGGAGACCGGCCGGGAGCTGGCCGCCGCCGAGGACCGGGCCGCCGCCGACGGGCACTGGCAGGACCGGTGGAGGACCAGGCTGCAGGACTTCCTGGAGGACCTCCCGGCGGAGGAACAGGACGCCGCCGTCCGCGAGTTGAAGGCGATGCTCGCGGAGACGGAGACGGGCGGGCAGCCCTCCCCCGGGGTGCGGGCCGACCACGGCGGTGTGGCCGCCGGGGGGAACATCCACAACGAGCGCGGTGTGATCGCCGGAAGCATCGAGGGCGACGTCACGATCGGGGGCGGCGGGCGCCCGGACGACGACCGCGCGGGCACCGACCGCCCTACGCCGCCGGGGCCGGCCCCGCGCTGACCGGTTCCGGAGACGAGCACGACCCCGCCGGACCGGCGGGCCAGGCGCATTCCGGTACCTCCCCGGGCCACACCGTCAGCCCCGGCGGGGACATCTCCGTCGACGGCGGCGTGGTCGCGGGCAGCGTCGGCAGCCTCCACCTGCACGGACTCGCCGCGCCCACGGCCTCCGGCCGTCCCGTCCAGCTCGGCACCGTCCCCGCGCCCGCCGACTGCTACCGCCACCGCCCGTCCGTGGACGGGCGCCTGGGGCAGGGCGGTTCGGCCCTGCTGAGCGGCCCGGCCGGCACCGGCAAGACGCAGGCGGCCGCCCACCACGTCCATCTCGCCCTGCAAGCGGGCGAGTTGGACCTCGTCCTGTGGATCGACGCCTCCAGCCGGGCCGCCATCCTGCGCGCCTACGCCCTCGCGGTCGGGCGCCTGGGCGAGCACGCCCCCGCCGAGGAGGCGCCCGACCGCCTGCTGGCCTGGCTCAACACCACCGACCGCCGCTGGATGGTGGTCTTCGACGGCCTGACCTCCGCCGGGGACCTCGCCGAACTGCGCCCGGCCCCCTCCGCCACCGGCCGGGTGCTCGTCACCACCCGCAGCGGTTCCCAGCGGCTGCGCATGCGCCGCCAGAGCCACGTGCCGGTGGGCCACTTCACCGCCGCCGAGGCCCTCGGCTTCCTGGGCGACCGCCTCGCCGTCCACGATCTCCACGCCCCCGCGGCGGAGTTGGGCACCCTCGCCGAGGGCGAGGAGGGCCACCCCGGGCGGCTGAGCGCGCTCGCCGACCGGCTGGTCGACCTGGCCGCCGCGCCGCCGCCGCACCCGTACGGGCTGCGCCTCGGCCCGGCAGGCCGGGCGCTCAGGGGCCACCCGGGCCGCCCTTCCGCCTCCGACTGCCCGCTGTGCGCGCCGCCGAGCGCGGCCGGTACCGCCGTCGCGCTGCGGTACGCGCCCGAGGACGTGGTCTGGGCCCGCTGGGTGGACGCCGTCCTGACCCGGGCGGGGCTCCGCACCGTCGCCGAGCCCTCCGACGCACCCGACACCAGCACCGGCGGCCCCCACGGCGGGGCCCCGGACCGGACCGTCCTGCTCGTCTCCCCCGCCTCCCTGCGCTCGCCCAGGCCCGCCCTCGCCCCCGCCACCGGCCTCGTGGTGGTGGCGAGGATCGACGGCGTCTCCCCGCTCGCCGCCCACCGCGAGCACCCGGGCGTCCCCCTGACCGGCCCGGACGGCGCCCGCGCCGCCGCCGCGCTGCTCGACGCCCTCGGCGGCGCCCCGCACCCGCCCGACCTCACCGGACTGCGCTGGCCCGGCTCGGGCGCCGCGCACTTCAAGGTCCCGCTGCGCTACCCCGCCTTCACCGGCCGGCGCGAGGTCCTGGACCACCTGCACCGCCGGCTCGGCGGCGGCGTGGCCGCCGTCGTGCCCAGCTCGCAGAGCCTCGTCGGGCTCGGCGGGATCGGCAAGACCCAGATCGCGCTGGAGTACGCGCACCGGTTCAAGGCCGAGTACGACCTGATCTGGTGGATCGACGCCGAGCAGCCCGAGCTGATCCCCGCCGCGCTGGCCAACGTCGCCCGCGAACTGCGGCTGCCCGTCGGGGACTCCGTCACGGAGGCCTCCGACGCCGCCCTCGCGGCCCTGCGGCGCGGGGACCCGGCCGAGCGCTGGCTGCTGGTCTTCGACAACGCCGACGCGCCCGCCGACATCGAGCCCTTCCTGCCCGGCGGCTCCGGGCACGTCCTGGTCACCTCCCGCAACCCCGGCTGGACCTCGATGGCCGAAGCCTTCGCGGTGGACGTGTTCACCCGCCGGGAGAGCGTCGAGCACCTGTGCCGGCGCGCCCCGAGCCTGACCGCCCTGGACGCCGACCGCGTCGCGGACGAGCTCGGCGACCTCCCGCTCGCCGTCGAGGTCGCCGCCGCCTGGCTGAACGCCACCGGCATGCCCGTCGACGACTACCTGGTGCAGCTGCGCATCGCCGCCTCCCGGGTCCTGCTCCTGGACCGCCCCATCGGGCACCCGGCCTCCGTCGCCACCACCTGGAGCGTCTCCATCACCCGGCTGCGCACCGAGGCCCCGGCGGCGGCCAGGCTGCTGCAGCTGTGCGCGTTCTTCGCCCCCGAGCCCATCGCGATGCGGCTGCTCTACAACGAGCCGATGATCGAGGCACTCGCCCGCTACGACGAGCGCATCGACGGCCTGCTCGCCGTCGCCGAGGCGATCCGGGCGATCGGCCGCTACTCGCTCGCCCGGGTCGACGCCGCCCGCCGGACCGTCCAGCTGCACCGGCTCGTCCAGGCCGTCATCCGCTCCGAGATGACGGAGGCCGAACAGCGCGCCGCCCGGCACGACGTCCACCTCGTCCTGGCCGGGGCCCGGCCCGCCGACGGCGACGACGCCGGCCCCGCCGCCTGGCCGGTCGTCGAGGAGATCTGGCCGCACCTGGGCGCCTCCGGCGTCGAGACCTGCGACCTCCCCGAGCCCCGCCAGCTGATGATCGACCGGGTGCGCTACCTGTGGCGCCGCGGCGACCACCGCCACGGCGACGAGCTCAGCTCCACGCTGCTGCCCGTCTGGGCCGGACGGCTCGGCGAGGACGACCCGCAGCACCTGCGGCTGCGCTTCCAGCGCGCCAACATCCTGCGCTCCCTGGGCCGTCACGGCGAAGCCCTGGCCCTGGACGAGGCCGTGCTCGCCGGCCAGCGGGCCGTCCTCGGCGAGCACCACCGGCACACCCTGATGACGGCCGGCTCCCTCGCCGCCGACCTCCGCTGCCTCGGCCGCTTCGAGGACGCGCTCGCCCTGGACCTCGACACCTACGGCCGGTTCCGGCGGCTCTTCGGCGACCGCAACGACCGCACCCTCGCCATGGGCCACAACCTGGCCATCGACTACCGGCTCGTCGGGGACAGCCGGGCCGCCCTCGACCTCGACCGGACCACCCTGGAGGGGCGCATCGCCGTCCTCGGCCCGCTGCACCCGTGGACGCTCGTCACCAAGTACTGCGTGGCCAGGGACCTCAGGGACCTCGGCGACTTCCCCACCTCGATCGAGCTCCTGCGGGAGTCCGGCGAGGGCTTCGACGGCATCCAGGACCCGGAACTGCCCGAGAACCTGCGCAACGCCTCCTCCCTCGCCGTCTCCCTGCGCCGCGTCGGCCGGCTGGAGGAGGCCCGCGCCACCAACGCCGTCACGTACGAGCGGCTCCTGCGCCGCTACGGCGACCACGCGCCCGACACCCTGATCTGCGCGATCAACCTCGCCGCCGACCACAGCGCCGCCGGGGACAACGAGGCCGCCCGCGCCCTCACCGTCCGGGTGCAGGCGGCCCACCACCGCCTCTTCGGCCCCGACCACCCCTTCTCCCTCCTGTGCGCCGCCAACCTCGCCCTCTACCTGCGCACCAGCGGCGAGGCCCGGGAGGCCGTCGAACGCGGCGAGGAGGTGGTCACCGCCCTGCGCGAACGCGTCGGCGCCGGGCACCCGCTCACCCTCAAGGCGATGATCAACCTCGCCAACGCCCACAACGACGTCGGCCGCCACAGCGACGCCCTCGCCCTGCAACGCCAGGCCGCCACCGCCCTGCACACCCGCTACGGCCCCGACCACCCCGACGCCCTCGTCTGCACCGCCAACCTCGCCCTCACCCTCCACGCCCTCGGCCACCCCGACGACGCGTCCGCGCTGCACACCCGCGCCCTCGCCGACCTCACCCGGTGCCTGGGCCCCGACCACCCCGACACCCTCACCGCCCGCGCCCACCGCCCGATCGACCGCGACCTCGAATCCCAGCCCGTCTGAGAATCCCAGCCCGTCCGAGAATCCCGGCCCGTCCGAGAATCCCGGCCCGCCCGAATTCTCCGTTCCCGACCGATTCGCATTCCTCCGGCCTAAGGTGACACGAAGTCAGCGAAAGCCGAAGATTCCCTCGGGGGGAACACCGTGGCACGAACGAGAACGAATACCCACCTGCTGTCCGCGATATTCGCCGCCCTCCTGGCCGTACTCCAGCTCCTCACCGCGACACCCTCCCTCGCCGCCGGCACCGGCCCGGCGGCGGACATCGCCTCCCGGCTCGCCCGGGTGCCCGGCCTGACCGTCCGGGAGCAGCGGGCGGTGGACGGCGGAGGCCGGCAGTACCTGATGGAGTTCCGGCAGTGGGTCGACCACACCGACCACGCGAAGGGGACGTTCCAGCAGCGGCTCAACCTGGTGCACCGCTCGCTCGCGGCGCCGACGGTGCTCTACTCCACCGGGTACGAGCTCGACGAGACGCCGGCGCGCAGCGAGCCCGCCACGCTGCTCGACGGCAACGAACTGAAGATCGAGCACCGGTTCTTCGCCTCCTCGACCCCGTCCCCGCCCGACTGGGGCACGCTCACCGTCCGGCAGTCGGCGGACGACTACCACGCCGTGGTCTCCGCCCTGAAGCGCCTGTACCGGGGCCCGTGGATCGGCACGGGCTGGAGCAAGGGCGGCATGGCCTCCGTCTACCACCGGCGCTTCCATCCGCAGGACCTGGCCGGCACGGTCGCCTACGTGGCGCCGCACGACCTCGACCCCTCCGACAACGGCGCCTACGACCGGTTCCTGGCCACCGTCGGCGAGCCGGTGTGCCGGGCGGGCGTGGAGCGGGTGAGCCGCCAACTGCTCCAGCACCGAGGCGAGTTGGGCGCCCGCCTGGACGCCTGGGCGAAGGCCGGGTCGTTCACCTTCAGCCGCACGTTCACCACCACCGACCGGGCGGTGGAGTACCTGGCCATGGAGTCCGTGTTCTCGTACTGGATGCTGTGGGGCGACGCCCGGTGCGGCCTGGTGCCCGTGCCGGAGGCCACCGTCGACACCCTGTGGGGCTGGCTGAACTTCAGCCTCGACGGGCTCGAGGGGTACACCGACCAGCGGATCTCGGCGCACGCCGCGTACTACTACCAGGCGGCCACCCAACTCGGCAGCCCGGCGCCCTCCTTCGCCTGGCTCGCCGACCTGCGCCGCTACCCGGACGTGAACCGGGTCCGCGCCTTCCTGCCGCCCGAGCTGCGGGACCGGCCCTTCGACGCCGGCGCGATGCGCGACGTCCAGGGCTGGATCGACCACGACGGCGAGCGGCTGGTGTTCGTCTACGGGCAGCAGGACCCGTGGGGCGCCGAGCGGTTCGCGGTGGGCCCCCGCACCCGGGACTCGGCCGTGTTCACCGCTCCCGGCGCGACCCACGGCACCGCCTCGCTGGCCGCGCTGACGGCGGGGGACGCGGCCCGGGCCAAGGGGATGCTGGCCCGCTGGGGCGGCCGGGCCCCGAGCCCGTGAAATACCGCGTTAACACGCGGTCAGGCGCCGGTCGATTGTCAAAAGCGGAATATGGCGCACATCTCAACTGCCTTTGCGAGGGCACTGTTCCATTGATTCGAGTGCGTTCGTCGACTTAGCTGTGGGTGTCCGGCAGCAGCATTACTCGTCCCTTTTTCCTTCGAAAGGAACAGCATCATGTCTGCAACCACCACCGCCGTCGCCGACCCGTTCGTGCTCGACGTCAAGGTCACCGCCCAGGGCGAGAGCGCGGCCGAGCCGTGGCCGACCGCCACCTGCCTCGGCTGCACCAGCCGTTGCCCCTCGGTGAAGGCCACCTGCACCGTGCTCAGCTGTGTGACGCAGTGCCCCATCGGCTGCTGATCCACCGATGAAGTTGGTGCCGGCCGTCCCCGGGGGCGGCCGGCACCCGCGTTTGACGTCCGGAACACGCACCAGAGAACGGGTGGCCATGTCGAACCTCCGCAGCCTCACAACTCCCCCCGACCTGTCCGCGGTGGCGCACGAGCGGGCCGTCCTGGTCGGCGAACGCCTCTCCCAGGAGGCCCTGGTCGCCGCATCGGTGGAGCGGGCCGCCGCCGAGGCCCGCAACCCCTTCGAGTGGGGCGGAGCGTCGCTCGGCAAGGGGTACACCGGCGTGGCCCTGCTCCAACTCGCCCTGGCCAGGCACCCGCTGGGCGCGCAGGACGACTGGCTCGCCCGGGCGCAGGGCGTTCTCGGCGGGGCGGTCGCCAGCACCCACACCCATCCGCTCACCACCACCTCGCTGCTGCTGGGCAGTTCGGGCCTGGCCCTGGCCGTCGAGGAGTTCCGGCGGTACGACGAGCGCTACGCGCCCAGCGCCCGGCGGCTGTGGCAGCAGGTGGCCGAGCAGGTCCGCGGCCACAACTGGCCTCCGCGCGAACGCGGTTACGCCGCCACCGACTACGACGTGATCTCCGGCGCGGCCGGCGTGCTCGGCGCCCTGGTCTCCGCCCCCGAGGCGCTCGCCGAACACCCGGAGGCCGTCGACCTGCTGGTGCGCTACCTCCTGGAGGCGGTCGGCGGCCCGGAGGCGGACCTCGCCTGCCGCGTCCCGCCCGAGCTGTTCCCGCTGGAGGAGTACCGCGAGCAGTACCCCTTCGGCTACTACAACACCGGGCTCTCCCACGGCATCCCCGGCATCCTGTCCGCGCTCGCCGCCGCCCACCGGGCCGGGTGCGAGACCCCCGGGATCCGCGCCGCACTGGGCCGGCTGGCGCAGCGGCTGCTCGACTGGTCGACGTCGGACGGCTTCGGGCCCGACTGGCCCGCCGGGATACCGCTCACCGAAGGCGGCGCGGCGGACCCGGCGGCGGCCGTACCCACCCGCACCGCCTGGTGCTACGGCACCCCCGGGGTCGCCGTCGCCCTGTTCCAGGCCGGCACCGCCCTGGGCGACGGCACGCTGCGGTCGGCGGCCGCCGACGCCCACCGGGCCGCCGTCGCCCGGGCCCTGGACGCGCCCGGGGCCCTCTCCTCGCCGACGCTCTGCCACGGCACGGCGGGCCTGCTCTGCACGGCCGCCTTCTTCGCCGAGCAGACGGAGCAGAACGACGGCGGCCCAGGCGACGGCGGCCGGGACGACGACGGCCGGGACGACGTCCACCGGCTCACCGAACGGCTGCTCACCCAGTGCGACCCGGAGCACCCCCTGGTCGTCCGGGACGAGGAGTCGACGGGCAACTTCGTCGACGACCCGAGCTTCCTGACCGGCGCCGCCGGGGTGGGCCTGGCCCTGCTGACCGCCGCCGGCGGCGGCCGTCAGCTCTGGTGGAACGGCCTGATGCTCCATGGCTGAGGAACGAGGAAGGACGACGACGGTGGCACGAGGCCTGTACGAGCCGGCCGGGTTCGCCCTGCTGCGGGCGCCGATGCAGAGCACGGAGACCTTCGCCGAGCTCGACGCCGGGCCCGAGCGGCTGCTGGAGATCGCCGCCCGGCCCGAGGTGCGCGAAGCCCTGCGGATCGCCAGCCCGGACCTGGTCCGGGCCCTGGAGCGGTACGAGGCCGGCGACGGAAGGGCCGGCGCGAAGGCCGACGGCGGGCGCCGCACCGAGCGGCTGCTGTCCGGCCTGGCCCGCTACCTCGGCCGGATGAGCAGCCGCCCCACCCCGTTCGGCGCGTTCGCGGGCGTCGCCCTCGTCCGGCTGTCCGAGACGACCGGCGCCGTCCTGGACCCGGCCGGGGCCGCCACGCAGACCCGCTCCGACATGCGGTGGCTGCTGGACCGCATCGGCGCCCTGGAGTCCGACCAGGAGGTGCTGACCGGCTCGCGGCTCTTCTGGAACCCGCTGGTCACCGACCTGGACGACCGCTTCGTGCTCCCCTACGCCGACGTCTACGGCAGGAGCGACAACCGGGCGATCACCATCGCCGCCACCCCGATGCTGCGCCGGATCGGCCTGCTCTGCGCGGAGCCCGTCCCGTTCGGCGAGCTCGTCGACGCGCTGGTCGCCGAGACCGGGGAGCGGTACCGCGAGTCCGCGCGCAGCTTCCTGCTGATGCTGCACGAGTCCCGGTACCTGCTGACCGACCTGCGGCCGCTGCGCACCGACTTCCGCCCCGAGACCCATCTGCACCGGCTGCTCGCCGAGCGGACCGGGCCGCAGGTCGCGGCCCCCTGGGCCGAGCTGCGCGACCTGCTCGACCGCAGCGACCGGGCCCGGCCCGGCACGCGCTCCGAGCTGCTGCGGGAGGCTGCGCGGCGGCAGCGGGAGATCCACGAGGAGCCCGCGGCCGTGCCCTTCCACGTGGACACCCGGCTCGGCGTGCACGACCCCTCGGTGCACCGGGCGATCGGCGACGCCGCCGCCGCGGCCGTCGAGACGCTGATGCGGCTGGGCTGCCACCCCGTCCGGCAGGCGCACCTCGCGGAGTACCACGAGCGCTTCGTCGAGCGGTACGGCACCGACACCGAGGTGCCGGTCCTCGAACTGCTCGACGCCGCCACGGGGTTGGGCGCCCCGGCCACGTACACCCAGCCCGCCGCGCCGCGCAGCCCCCGCGTCCCGCCGTACCCGGGCCGGCCGGACGCCCAGCAGCGGCACCTGGCCCGGCTGCTGGCCGACCACCTGCGCGGGGGCGGCCGCACGCTGGACCTCTCCGACGAGGACGTACGGCGGATGACGGTCTGGGACCCGTCCGCCTCGCAGGCGCGCCCGCTGCCCGCCGTCGACCTCTTCTGCCAGGTTCAGGCGGCCTCCCCCGCCGCGATCGACGCGGGCGAGTGGCAGCTGGTGGTGGCGGCCGACGGCGTCACCTTCGGCGGCCGCTCGATGGGCCGCTTCGGCGAGCTGCTCGGCCCGGAGGCGGTCGAGGAGCTGCGCCGGTACGTGGGCACCGCGCAGGAGCGCTCCGGCGACGCGATCCACGCCGAGGTGAACTACCAGCCCACCTTCGCGGTCGGGGCCAATGTGGCCACCCACCCCGCCACCCGCGCGTACGAGATCCTCGTCAACGCCGTACCGACCGTGCCGAAGGAGCGGCGGATCCCGCTGTCGGACCTCGTCGTCGGCGCCACCGCGCAGCGGTTCTACCTGCGTTCGCTGCGCCTGGGCCGGGAGGTGGTCGCGGAGCAGAGCCACATGCTGGTCGGCACGACCGCGCCGAACGCCGCCCGGTTCGTGCTGGAGGCGTCCCAGGACGGCGTGGCGCTGCCCGTCGGCTTCCAGTGGCACGACCTGGACACCCTGCCGTTCCTGCCCCGGGTCCGCCGGGGCAGGGTGGTGCTCCGCGCCGCGCAGTGGAACCTGCGGCCCGGCGAGCTGGTGTCCGGGCCGGAGGACCACGACGGCGCCCGCTTCGACGCCGCCCTGGCGGAACTGCGCGAACGCTGGGGCATCGACCGGTACGTCTACGTCGTCCAGCTCGACAACCGCCTGCTGCTCGACCTGGACAGCGCCCTCGGCCGGCGGCAGCTGCACCGCGAGGCCCTGTCGGCGCTGCGGGACGGCTCGCCCGCCTTCCTGGAGCTGCACGAGATGCTGCCCGCCGCCGAGGATCTGTGGCTGCGGGACGTCGAAGGCCGGTCCTACGTCAGCGAGTTGGTGGTCCCGGTGGTGCTCCGGGCCGAGGCCGGCACCGCTCCGGGCCTGCCGCGCACCCCGGAGGCGGCGTACCGGCGGCTGGTACAGACCCCGGAGCGGGTGGGCCTGCGCAGCCCCCGGCGGCGGTTCCCGCCCGGTGGGGAGTGGACGTACCTGAAGGTGTACGGCGACGCGGCGGCGCAGGATGAGCTGATCACCGGCCCGCTGGCCGAACTCGCCGAGGGGCTGGGCGAGTCCGGCCTGGCCGACCGGTGGTTCTTCATCCGCTACGCCGACCCCGACCCCCATCTGCGGGTGCGTCTGCACGCCCGCCACGAGGAGGCCCGGGAGGCCGTCCTGCTGGAGGCGGTGCGCTGGGGCCACCGGCTGGTCGGCGCGGGAGTGGCCACGCACGTCCAACTCGACACCTACGAACGGGAGATCGAGCGCTACGGCGGGATCGAGGTGATCACGGACGCGGAGCGGCTGTTCTCCGCCAACAGCCACCTGGTGACCGCCCTGCTGCGCGCCGGTGCCGGCGCCGCCGAGGGCCGTGGAGACGGCCCGCCCACGGCCGAGCACCTGCTCGTCGCCGCGCACCACGCGCTGTACCGGGACTGGTACGGCACGCCCCCGGAGCGGGCGCCGCTGCTGCCCGAGCTCACCCGGGCCGTCCGCGAGGGCTTCCGCGCCGACCGGCGCTACCTCACCGACCTGCTGGAACCCTGGCCCGCCCATCCGCACCGACTCGCCTCCGAGCACCGCGCGTTGCTGGCACCGCTGTTCGCCGCGCAGCGCACGGCGGTCGAGGGCCTGCGCGAGGCGGTGCGCCGCCACCACCCGGGCGAGCGGGGCGAGGCGCTCGAACAGGCCCTGCTCGTCAGCCTGGCGCACATGCAGAGCAACCGGCTGCTCGGCGTGGACCGGGAGCGGGAGGAGCACTGCTACGGCCTGTGGCGCCTCGCCCTGGACGCGATCCGGACCAGGCCCGCAGGCGTACCGGCCCCGGCGGGTGCCCGATGAGCGACACGGAGGTGGCCGCCGCACCCGCGGGCCGCTGGCCGCGGCTGCGCACCGGCGCCCGGGTGGTCGCGCTGTTCTGGCGGCTCAGCCCGAGGACGGTCTGCGTGGTCCTCGGCCTCACCCTGGTCACGGGCCTGCTCCCGTCCCTGCAGATCAAGCTGACCCAGGAGGCCGTACAGGGCGTCGTCGACGCGATCCAGGGCGGCGGTTCGACCCGGTCGGCGGTGGTCACCGGCTGCCTGCTGGCCGCACTCGCCGTCCTGATGCACCTGTTCAGCACCTGGGAGCAGTACGCCAAGATGCTGCTGCAGCTCCAGTTCGTCTACCGCGTCAACGAGCGGCTGATGGGCAAGGCGACCAGGCTGGACCTGGAGCAGTTCGAGAACGCCGAGACGTACGACATCCTCCAGCGGGCCAACCGCGACGGGACCAGCCGCCCGTACCAGATCTTCCAGGGGATCATCGAGGTCGGCCAGAGCGCCGTCCAACTGGCCTCCGTGGCAGGCGTGCTGCTCTCCTGGAACGTCTGGGTGGGCTTGCTGATCCTGGTCTCGCCCGCGCCGTCGATCGCGGCCTCGCTGATCTACGGGCGGCGCGGCTACACGGTGGAGCGCGAGCGGGCCTCGAAGCGGCGGCTGATGCAGTACCTCCAGTACCTCACCACCACCGACCGGACGTTCAAGGAGGTCCGGCTGTTCAACCTGGGCGGGCTGTTCGTCGGCCGGTACCGGGCGCTGAGCGAGGAGTTCTACGGGACGGACCGGGTGCTGGCCAGGAAGCAGGCGTTCGCGGCCTTCCCGCTGGGCCTGCTGAGCGTGCTGGTCTCCTCCGGCGCGCTGGTGTACGCGCTGGCGACCACGGCGACGGCCGCGGCGGTCGGCCGGCTGGCCGCGTACACCCAGGCGATCAACATGGTGCAGGCCTCCGCGCACAGCGTGCTGTTCGGCGTCGGCGAGCTCTACCGCAACATCCTGTTCGTCGGGAACGTCTTCGAGTACCTGGACCTGCCGGAGTCCCGGATCACCGGCGGCACGCGGAAGTTCCCGGCCGAGCTCCGGCAGGGGATCGAGTTCCGGGAGGTGTCCTTCGCCTACCCGGGCACCGACCGGCCGGTGTTCTCCGGGCTCTCCTGCACGATCCCGGCCGGCCGCTGCACGGCGATCGTCGGGCACAACGGCGCCGGGAAGACCACGCTGGTCAAGCTGCTGGGCCGGCTGTACGAGCCGACCTCCGGGGAGATCCTGATCGACGGGGTGCCGATCCGGGAGTACGACCTGGACGACCTGCGGGCCCATATCGGCGTCATCTTCCAGGACTTCGTGCAGTACGAGATGACGGCGGCGGAGAACATCGGCTTCGGGTCGGTGGCCGACCTGGACGACGCGGCCCGGGTGCGCCGGGCCGGCCGCGAGAGCGGCGCGGACGCGTTCCTGGACCGTCTGCCACAGGGCTACGACTCGGTGCTGGGGCGGACGTTCGAGGGCGGGCAGCAGCTGTCGGGCGGGCAGTGGCAGAAGGTGGCCCTGGCCCGGGCGTTCATGCGCAGGGCGCCGCTGGTGGTGCTGGACGAGCCGACCGCCGCGATCGACGCGGAGGCGGAGGCGGAGGTGTTCGGCAAGCTCCGGGAGATCGCCGCCGGGGCGACGGCCGTGCTGATCGCCCACCGCTTCTCCACGGTCCGGATGGCCGACGAGATCCTGGTGCTGGAGAAGGGCGCGCTGATCGAGCGCGGAAGCCACCGGGAGCTGATGCGGCTCGACGGGACGTACGCGCGGCTGTTCACGCTCCAGGCGGCCGGCTACCTGGACGAGGAGCCCGTTTCGTCCACCAAGATTGACGACTGATCAGCGACGGTAGGATCGCCATATGACCCGTTCCCTGTTCCTGCGGGGCGTGCTGCTCGCCGCCCTCGGAATCGTGCTGGTTTTCTGCGCGACGCTCGGCTGGCTCCCGCTCGGCGACAATCCCTTCGTGCGGCACGCGCCGCAGCTGGCCGGAATCCTGATGATCGGTCAGGGCGCCCTCTGGGTGGCGAGATCACGCTCGGACGCGTCGGGCTCGGACGGATCCGGCTCGAACGGACCGGACTCGGACTGACCGGACTCGAACGGATCGGGCTCGGACTGATCACGCTCGAACGGATCGGACCGCGAGGATTCCTGATCCGAATTCGGCCAAGTTGGATCATCCCCGCCGATCGGCGGAATGCGACCCCCGCCTTCCCCGCCGATCGGCGGGAGCGCACTTCGCGACCCCGTAGCACCACCCCCGCCGGTCGGCGGGCAAACCGCTCCGCCCATGGCCGTACGGTGCGGGTCCGTCACCGGATCCACCCCTTACCCGAGCATCGGTCAGTCCGGCATCTGACGGAAACCGTTCACCGGAACGAAATCCTCCAGATGCCCCTGACATGATCGGAATTCGGCGCAGTCCGTCGAATCAAGGGGGAACGATGAGCATTCGCGATCAGTCCGGCGCGCCCCGTTGGATGTCCGCCCTACGCCGGGTCGGAAGACTCACCTCACGCGAACGGGAAGTCTTCGCGCTGCTGGCCGAGGGGCCCACCAACCTGGACATCGCCGGCGAGCTCTTCGTCACGGAGCGAACCGTCCGCGCGCACATGGTGAATATCCAGACGAAACTCGGGCTGAACAGCCGCCTGAAAGTCTGCCTCGCCTCCGCCGCTTACCTCCAAAGACTGTCGCCGACGACAGTGGGCGAACGGAAAGCCGCCCCGCAGGATGGTTCTCAGCACGAACGATCCGAGCAGCCAGAGGAGGTGAATTCGATGAAGAAGAAGCCTTACCAGGCCCCGAAGCTCACGGCCCGCGGCGCATTCGCCGCCACCACCGCCGGTTTCGGCCGCATCAAGGCCGACCAGCTGGTCGGCCGCCTCATCCCGTGAGAGGGCGCATAGCGTGACCAAGGCACTCGGCGGCAGCATCGACCGCTTCGTGATTCTGCCGGACCACGATGCGGCATCCGCGGTCGCCGGGTGCCTTCCCTTCCGGCCCACCCGTCTCGTCGCCCACCCGTCCGGGCGCCCCTGGGTCCTCGCCGAACTCCCGTACGGCCGCCTCACCGAGGCCCGCGAAGGGGACGACGCGATCGTCCTCATCGGCCCCGGCCCGGCCGACCCCGAGGCACTGCGCTCGGCCCTGCGGCGCAGCCGGGGCACCGGCGGCCACGACCGCCTCGACGGCCTCGACGGCCTCGACGGCCTCGACGGCCTCGACCGCTTCCTGCGCCAACTCCCCGGCGTCTTCCACCTCGTGGCCGTCGTCGACGGCGTGACCCGGATCCAGGGCACCGCCTCCGGTGTGCGCAAGGTCTTCCACACCCGCCACCGCGGCACCCTGGTCGCGGGCGACCGGGCCGAGACCCTCGCCGACCTGACCGGCGCCCCCGTCGACGAGGCCGCCCTCGCCCTGCGACTGCTCGAACCCGTGCCGCACCCGCTCAGCGAGCGCACCTCCTGGCACGGCATCGAGCCCACCCCGCCCGGCAGTTACCTGCGCATCGACCGGCGGCAGGGCGTCACCGTCCGGCGCTGGTGGGAGCCGCCCGCGCCCACCCTGCCCGCCGCCCGGGGCGCCCGCCCCGTCCGCGAGGCCCTGGACGCCTCCGTCCGCCTCCACCTCGCCGGCCGCCCCTCCGTCAGCAGCGAACTCTCCGGCGGCTTCGACTCGACGGCCGTCAGCTACCTCGCCCAGGCGGAACGCACCCGGCAGGGCGGCTCGCCCGTCCTGGCCGTCACCGCCGACAGCCGGGACCCGCTCGACGACGACCGCGTCTGGGCCGCCCTCGCCGCCGAGGCCAACCCGGCCCTCGACCACCACGTCCTGCCCGCCGAACGGCTCCCGCTCGCCTACGCCGACCTCGCCGCCCCGACCGGCCGGACGGACGAGCCCTCCATCGCCGTCGCCCAGCGCGCCCGGGTCCTCGCCGTCACCGAACCCGCCCGCCGGGCCGGCTCCGAGGCCCACCTCACCGGCCACGGCGGCGACCACCTCTTCGTCGGGCTGCCCACCCTCGCCGTCGACCTGCTCGCCACCCGCCCCTGGGCCGCCGCCCGCCGGATCACCGCCTACCGCGGCATGTTCGGCTGGTCCTGGCAGGACACCGCCCGGCAGCTGGCCCGCCGCGACCCCTACCGCCGCTGGCTGCTGCGCTCCGCCGTCAGCCGCGGCCCGGCCGCCGACTGGCGCACCCCGATCCTCACCTGGGGCGTGACCGCCGCCCTCCCCCCGTGGGTCACCCCGTACGCCGCCGAACTCGTCCGCGGCGAACTCGGCCGCGCCGCCGCCACCGCCCGTCCGCTCGCCCCCACCCCCGGACGGCACCTCGAACTCGACGGCCTGCGCGACGGCGCCCGGCTCGTCCGGGCCCTCACCGACCTCACCGGCCGCGCCGGACTGCCGATCTCCGCCCCCTTCCTCGACGACCGGGTGATCGAGGCCGCGCTCCGCGTCCGGATCGAGGACAAGGTCCGCCCCACCGCCTACAAGCCGCTGCTGCGCCGGGCCATGGCCGACGTCCTGCCCCCACGCCTGCTCACCCGCACCACCAAGGGCGTCGGGGACCTCGACCTCGCCCTCGGCGCCCGCGAGCACGCCGACGGCCTCATCGCCCTGTGGACGGACTCGCGACTCGCCGCCCGGGGCCTGGTGGACGCCGAACTCCTCACCACGCTGTGCGGTCGGCCCGACTCCCCCCAGCTCGACGACGGCGCGCTGCTCACCACGGTGGCCTGCGAACTGTGGCTGCGCGCCGCCGAACACCCGACCCACCGCCCGCCGAACCGGCCCGACCCCACGGGAGCACCCTCATGCCCTCTCGACTCCGCGACGACGTGACCCTCGTGGCCACCGACTACGGCGCCGTCCTCCTCGACGAACGGGCCGGGCGCTACTACCAGTTGAACCCCACCGGGCAGGTCGCGGCCGAGCACCTGCTCGCCGGTCGCGGCACCGAGGACATCGTCGCGGCGATCACCACCGAGTACGAGGTCACCGAGGAACTCGCCCGGGCCGACCTGCACTCCCTGCTCGACCAGCTGCGCCGGGCGGGCCTGGTGGTCGCATGAGCGGGCCCGACACGGAGATGGGCGCAACGGAGATGGGCGCAGCAAAGGTGGGCGCGGCAAAGGCGGGCGCAGCAAAGGCGGTCGCAACGGAGGCGGTCGCATGAGCGTCGGCATGACCGTGCCGCGCACCCGGCCGGGCGGCCCCGGGCGGGCGCTGACCGTCCGGGCCGCCGTCCTCGCCGGGCTGCTGCTGGCCAGGCTCTCGCCCCGCCGCCTGCGCACCCTGCTGGGCCGGGCCGCCACCGGCGCCCGCCCCGCCCCCTACCGGATGGCCGAGCGGCACTACCGCGAGGTCGTCGGCGCCAGCGCCCGCTGCGCCGGCTGGCAGGGCTGCCTGCCGCGCTCGATCGCCGTCGCCCTGCTCTGCCGCCTGCGCGGCGGCTGGCCGCAGTGGTGCGTCGGTGTGCGCGCCACCCCGCCGTTCGCGGCCCACGCCTGGCTGGAGGCCGAGGGGCGGATCGTCGCCGAACCGGGTGGCAGCGGGGACTACCGGGCGCTGATCCGCGTCGGGGCCGGCCGTGACCACTGACCCCCAGGCCCAGAACCAGGACCAGGACCAGAGCACCGGCCCCGGCCTCCCCCGCCTCCTCGCCCTGATCCGCCCCGACCTGCGCTGGATCGGCACCGCGGGCCTGCTCGTCGTCCTCGCCTCCGCCTTCGGGCTGGCACAGCCACTCCTCGCCGGCACGGTCATCGACCGCGTCCGCACCGGCAGCGCGCTCACCGGCCCGGTGGCCGTGCTGATCGCCCTCTTCGTCGCCCAGGCGGCCGTGGACACCGCCGGCCGCTACCTGCTGGAACGCGCCGGGGAGAACGTCGTCCTGCGCCTGCGCCGCCAGCTGGTCGGGCACCTGCTGCGGCTGCGCATCGCCGTCCTCGAACGCCACCGCGTCGGCGACCTGATCTCCCGGGCCAGCAACGACACCGCCGCCCTGCGGGACGCCGTCAACCGCAGCCTGGTCGAGATCGCCGTCGGCGTGCTCACCGTGATCGGGGCCACCGTCCTGATGCTGCGGATCGACCCGGTGCTCTTCCTCACCGTGCTCGGCGTCTTCGCCGCCGCGGGCCTCGGGGTGATGGCCGTCCTCGACCGGATCAGGGTGGCCGGCGAACAGGCCCAGACGGCCGTCGGCACCTTCGCCGCCGACCTGGAACGCGGCCTGACGGCCGTACGCACCATCCGGGTCGGCGGCGCCGAGGAGTCCGAGACCGAGAACATCGTCGCCTCCGCCCGCGAGGCCCGCCGGGCCGGACTGCGCAGCGCCCGCTTCGGCGCCGCGACCGTCCCCGTCACCCAGCTCGCCGCCGGCGGCTCCTTCCTGCTGGTCCTCGTCCTCGGCGGCAGCCGGGTGGCCTCCGGCAGCCTCCAACTCGGCGACCTGGTCGCCCTGTTGCTGTACGCCACCTACCTGGTGATGCCGCTCGGCAACCTGCTGGAGGGCCTGACCACCCTGAAGCGGGCGATGGGCGCGCTGCGCCGCATCGACGAGTGCCTCGGCTGGGACGCCGAACCCATGCAGACCCCCGGCCCCGCCGCCGGGGTGCGGCAGGCGTTCCCCGGCGCCCCCGTCCTCGCCTTCCGCGACGTCTCCTTCTCCTACGGCGAGCGGCCGGCGCTACGCGGAGTCGGCTTCGAGCTCGCCCCCGGCACCCGGACCGCCCTGGTCGGCTCCTCCGGCGCGGGCAAGTCCACCGTCCTCTCCCTGATCTGCCGGCTCCACGAGCCCGGGCACGGCTCCCTCCACTACCTCGGCCACCCCGCCGACGACCTGACGCTCCGTCAGTCCCGTGACCTGATCGCCCTGGTGGAACAGGAACCGGCCGTTCTGCACGGCACCCTGCGCGACAACCTCCTGCTCAGCGGTGAGGCGTCCCCCGAGGCCCTCGACCGGGCGCTGCGGCAGGTGAACCTCCACCGGCTGGTCGAACGGCTGCCCCAGGGCCTGGACACCCCCGTCGGCGAGCACGGCGCCCTGCTCTCCGGCGGCGAACGCCAGCGCCTGGCCATCGCCCGCGCCCTCCTCAGCCGCCCCGCCCTGCTGCTGCTCGACGAGCCCACCGCCAGCCTGGACAGCGAGAACGAGACCGCCGTCATGGCCGGGCTGCGCCACCTGCCCGAGCAGACCGCCGTCCTCGTCGTCGCCCACCGGCTCTCCACCGTCCGCGACGCCGACCGCATCCTCGTCCTGGACGAGGGCCGGATCGCGGCCAGCGGCGACCACGAGGAGCTCGTCCGCACCAGCCCGCGCTACCGCCTGCTGCTCGGCGACCAGATCAACCAGGCCGACCAAGCCGACCAAGCCGAGCAGCTCGACGCCGGCCCCTCCCACCCTCACACCCGCCCCTCCCGCCCTCACACCGGCCCCTCCCGCCCTCCCGGAGCCCACCCGTGACCGACGACCTCGCCACCCACCAGTTCGCCGAAGCCGTCAGCGGACTCGCCCCCGTCGCCCTGCGCGCCGCCGCCACCCTCCGCCTCGCCGACCACATCGCCGCCGGCCACGACCGCCTCCCCGCCCTCGCCGAACGCACCGGCACCGACCCCGACCTCCTCGAACGCCTCCTGCGCTTCCTGGTCTGCCGCGAGGTCTTCACCGAGCCCCACCCCGGCGCGTACGGGCTGACGGGCCTCTCCGCCGCCCTCCTCGACGGCCACCCCTCCCGCCTGCGCTCCTGGCTCGACCAGTCCGGCATCGGCGCCCGCCTCGACGCCGCGGCCCGGGGCCTCCTCGACGCCCTGCGCACCGGCCGCCCGCCCTACCAGGACCTGCACGGCAAACCCTTCTACGAGGACCTCGCCGCCCACCCCTCCGGCCTCACCTTCGACGCCCTCCGCAGCCGCCACGCCGAGGGCTTCGCCGCCGAACTCGTCCAAGCCCACCCCTGGCCGCAGGCCGGCCACGTCGTCGACCTCGGCGGCGGCACTGGCGTCCTCCTGGACGCCCTGATGCGCGCCCACCCCCACCTGCGGACCACCCTCGTCGAGCTCCCCGACGCCGCCCGCGCGGCCCACGACCGCCTCACCGCCGCCGGCCACGGCGACCGCTTCACCACCGTCGCCGGCAGCTTCCTCGACCCCCTCCCACCGGGCGCCGACGTCTACACCCTGGTCAACGTCCTCCACAACTGGAACGACACCGACACCCTGCGCATCCTCCGCCGCTGCGCCGAGGCCGCCGCCCCCCACAGCACCGTCCTCGTCGTCGAACGCCTCCTCGACGAGGGCGACCCCCACGCCATGACCGCCATGGACCTCGGCATGTTCCTCTACCTCGGCGGCCGCGAACGCACCCTCCCCGCCTACCGCTCCCTCGCCACCACCGCCACCCTCACCCACACCGCCACCACCCCCCTCCCCTCCGGCCTGCGCATCCTCACCCTCACCCCCGCCCGCCCCGCTCCCCGGGCAGAATGAGCCCATGTCCCGGGAATCGGATCGGCACCTCCTCCACACCGCCCTCGAGGAGGCCCGCACCGGCCTCGCCGAAGGCGGAATCCCCATCGGAGCCGCCCTCTACGGCCCCGACGGCCAAACCCTCCTCGGCCGAGGCCACAACCGCCGCGTCCAGGACGACGACCCCTCCACCCACGCCGAAACCGCCGCCTTCCGCGCAGCCGGCCGCCAACCCTCCTACCGCGGCACCACCATGGTCACCACCCTCTCCCCCTGCTGGTACTGCAGCGGCCTGGTCCGCCAGTTCGGCATCTCCCGCGTCGTCATCGGCGAAGCCCGCACCTTCCACGGCGGCCACGACTGGCTCGCCGCCCACGGCGTCGAGATCGTCCTCCTCGACGACCAGGACTGCATCTCCCTGATGACCACCTTCATCGCCGCCCACCCCACCCTCTGGCACGAGGACATCGGCGCCTGACCCGGCCCGTAAGCTCTGGCCATGGAAAAGGGAGCCATCTCGCGAGACGACATCCTCAAAACCCTGCAGGAGTACGACGAGTTGGGGAGCCAAGCCTTCCTCGACCTGTACGGCTACAGGAAAGACCGCAAGTACCTGGTTCTGCACGACGGCAAGGAGTACGACTCCAAGGCCGTTGCGGGCGTTGCCCACAAGCACCAGCACGGCAGGCCGCTCGCCTTCGACGAGTTGCACGATGGCCTGGGTCATGCCGTGGACTGGCTCAAGCGCGAGGGCTTCCGGATCGGCGCGTCTCGCAGCCCCAGGTGGACCCACGATGAGCTGATCCTGGCCTGCGACGTGGTCGCACGGAACGACTGGCACGAACTCTCGGCCTCGGATCCTCGCATCGCAGAGCTATCCGACCTCCTGCAGCTCCTTGCCGCCTACCCACCCGAGCAACGGGCGGCCGAGTACCGCAACCGCAACGGTGCCGCGTACAAGACCCTCAACATCGCCAGCTTCCACCCCGACTACCAGGGCACTCCGACGAACGGCGGTCAGCTGGACCGCGAGGTGCTGCAAGACTTCCTCGATCGTCCAGCGGAGATGGCGCAGGCCGCTCAGCTACTGCGCGACGGACTTCGGGACGGCACCCTTGAGCCGGTGCTTCCCGAGGACGAGGAAGAGGACGACGAAGAGCCGAGCGCTCCGGAAGGCCGCGTGCTCTACCGACGCCACCGCACGCGCGAGCGCAACAAGGGACTCCGCAGGAAGAAGATCGCTTCGGTCCTCAAGAAAGGCGGCACGCTGGCCTGCGAAGCCTGCGGCTTCGACTTCGGCCAGGTCTACGGTGAGCGTGGCGAGGGCTACATCGAGTGCCACCACGTGGTACCGCTCCACGAAGCCGGAGAAAGCACGACCAAGCTCGCCGACCTCGCGCTCATCTGCTCGAACTGCCACCGCATGATTCACCGCGGCGCTCCCTGGCCCACGCCCGCCGAGCTCCGAGTGCTGGTGCAGCAGCAGGCCGACAGCGCCGTACCGCAACTGCCAGACCAGCGGCCCCACGCTGCGATAGGAGTGTCGTAGCCAAGTCACCTACTGGCTCGCAGGCCAGCAGTCACCGCCCTCTTCGCGGCCGACGTCGCCGCTTGAGTGGTGACAAAGATCCGGCGGCGCTCGCAGATCACCGTGAAGCTGAACGCCGATACGCGCTCCTCGGAGGAGACCCGGCGCGAGGCCCTCGGGCACATGGACCGCCTCCTCAAGAGGCGCCGCAAGGCGGGCCGACACAGCCGTTGCCGTCAGTTGTTGAAGTCAAAAGGCCCGCAGCATGATCGCTGCGGGCCTTTTGCGCTGGTGGGCGCGGACGGTTTCGAACCGCCGACATCTGCTTTGTAAGGCCTGGCGTTGACCACCTGCCCTGACCTGCACCTCTCCTGGCCTGCCAGTTCCCCACCCACCGCACCGCCGGCACCCGCGACTGACCGCCACGTACCGCCCGATCTGGCACGACCATGGCACGCCTCGAACTTAAGACTCACCCCCCTCAGCGCCGCAGGTGCAGCCGATTCCGCGAATTACCAGGCACCGAAACCATAAATCCTAGCGAACACGCCTCACAATGCCCACAACTTGAGAACCCTGCAGCACAGGGATAGCTCGCACTTTCGGCCGAGCCTTAATCATCCTAATTGCATCCTCATTACTCGACGCCGCGGACAAGGTTCCGCCGTATCGCACAAGCCCGCGAATAGATCTCCCCTTGCGACCCGCGACGAACTCATCCAACTCGCTGCGATCGATAACCCCAAGAAGGTGCCCACGTTCCCGAATGACTGCAAATTTCACTTTTCGCTCATCCATGATCCTGGCCATAGCCCGGGCAGACTTGGCCAGGTCAATTACCACCGGCTCTTCCCGCACAACCTCAAGTCCATTCACCATCAGACAACAACCTCCCAGTTAGGCCAGTACAATCTTGGCCCTGTCCACGTATTTCTTGTAGGTATTCCGTGCGGCATAGATTAGCGCGGCCTCTACAGCCACAGAAGAAAGGCTGACTAGCCATGCGCCATTAGTCGAGTGAGACCCTTGCGTCCGCACCAGCCCTGCCGCCACCGGAAGGATTGCAAGGGAGCAATGACCATAGAACTGATGATGCCTATAGTGCTCATCCACCACGGTTCGAAAGCTGTCAAGCTTTCCCGCTTCGCCTAACTTTTGAAAATCAGCAGATTCGAGCTTGGCGGCGCCGAACCTACACCACACCTCGTAGAGGAGATGCCGCATAGGAGAAAGGATCAACCCTGCCGTCAAGGATGCCATCAGCATCAAGAGCGACAACCCGACATCCGACTTGGCGGCCCGGAAAGTGTTAAACAGCCCCTCCACCTGAGGGCTCCAAAAGCTCACCCCATACAGAACAAGAAACCCAGGCAGGAGATATGCAATTAGGAGGCCGAATGTACTGATCGTGAAGTCCTTGGCCTGACTCATATCTCCATCCGAACACTATCTACGCCGGCTGGTCAGCATGCACACCAATCTAAGCTACCTTCACTGGTTTCAATCCACCACCAGAGTTTGCTTGAACTACTCCAGTCGACTGAACGCCCCAGCCAGTTCCGCGCGCGCCAACGCGCCCGGGCGGCGGAGCGGTTTTGGCCGGTGTCCTGTCTGGTCTGGGGTCGAGCATGATCGGGGGGCCGTAAGCTGTTGCGACTCGGTCAGGGCTCTTTGGGCCTGACCGCAATTTGGCCGAGTGGCCCCCCGGTCTTGCTCGACGCGGGTCCCGGGCCTGGCAGGTGGGTAAAACCGTGGAGCCGCCCGTCACCAGCCACGGCCGGTAGTGGCCTCAACCCGCCCCATCGCCGTCGGCCGCCGGGCGCGGTCGGCCGCCGCCGTCGCGGGGCGCAAGACAGGAGCGGCGGCGAGCGGCAGGGCCGCGCGCTGGCGCGCCGTGCGCGCCCTTGATGAAGTAGCGAAAGTCGTAACAACCCCCTCCACCACCCCGACTGATCCACTGAACCCGCTGGTTGGGAGACCGTCACATAAGTGACGCCCTGGGCTACTCGCCGATCAGCTCGCCGCCTGCTCGTCCAGGAGGTGCCTGCCGTCGTGGGTCCGGATGCTCGGGGCTGCGTCGTCCCGGAGCGCATCCAGCATGCGCACGGCGTAGACCTCGCCCATACGGTCGGCCACCTCGGCCGGGGTGAGCCAGTCGACCGCGGTGGACTCGTCGGACAGCTGCTCGGCGCCGCCTTCGGGGTGACAGCGGAAGACCAGGGCGACGACTCCGCGGGTGACGTTCTTGTAGACGCCGGTGAGCCGTTCGACGCTCACCTTGATGCCGGTCTCCTCGAAGATCTCGCGGCGCACGCCGTCCTCGACGGCCTCTGTCAGCTCTAGCACTCCGCCCGGGGGCTCCCAGGTACCGTTGTCGGCTCGCCGGATGGCCAGGACCCGTCCGTCCTCGCGTACGACAGCACCGGCCACCGACACCGAGTGGAGAGGCGTTGTAACTTGCAATGCGGGGCTGGTACTCATGTACAGGAGAATAGGAGCCCCAAAGGACTATGGCGAGTGACGACGTGGCCTCTTCGGCCAAGGCGAAGTACCTGCAGATCGCGGATGACCTCGCCGCCCAGATCAGATCGGGGACGCTCGCTCCCGGCGCGGCCGTGCCCAGTGAAGCCGAGCTGATGCAGCGGTACGGCGTCGCCTCCGGAACGGTCCGCAAGGCCATCGCGGAGCTTCGCACTTCCCAGCTGATCGAGACGCACCACGGCCGCGGCTCTTTCGTCCGCTCCCGGCCGCCAGTGCAGCGCAAGTCCTCGGACCGCTTCCGCCGGGCCCACCGGAACGCCGGCAAGGCGGCCTACCTCGCCGAGGCCGAGGTGTCCGGCGGCGTCCCGTCCGTGACCGTGCTGTTCGTCGGTCCCACTGAGGCTCCCCCGGAGATCGCCGAGCGCCTGGACGTGCCCGCCGGCGCCCAGGTGCTCGCCCGCAAACGTCGCTACTTCCGTGACGGGGTCCCGACCGAGGAAGCGACTTCGTACCTTCCGTGGGACGCGGTCAAGAACATCCCCGAGGTGTTCGCCGAGAACCCCGGTGGTGGCGGCATCTACGCCCGCCTAGAGGAGCACGGGCACGTACTCGCCGAGTTCGTCGAGACGGTGCGGGCCCGGCTGGCTACCAAGCCCGAGACGGCCGCCCTGGCACTGAGCCCCGGCTCGCCGGTGATCCATCTCGTCCGCGACGCCATCACGACGGCCGGCCGCGTGGTGGAGGTCTGCGACACCGTCATGGCCGCTGACCAGTTCGTTCTGGACTACAGGTTCGCCGCGCGCGACTGACGCTAGCTCAACTTCCGCAACCCGTCGCAAGATTCTTTCTCGCGGCGGGTTGACTCATGTACAGGAGTCCGGCACTCTTCTATTCATCACTCCTGTACATGAGTGCAGGAGGTAACCTCATCTAGAGGAGAAGCAGCCATGGCTGTGTTCAAGGTCGACACCTCCACCGCGTTCGTTTTCGTCGCGGTCCCGCCGGCGCCCAAGGTGGTGAACCGGCAGACCGGGGAGATCGCGGTCGACAAGGAGACGGGTGCCCGGATGATGACCGTCGGGCTGACGATCGCGGACGAGGGCGAGGCGAACCTCTACACCGTGTCCGTGCCGGAGACGGGGATCTCGGAGGGGCTGAGCGTCGGTATGCCGGTCGCGCTGACCGGGTTGAAGGCGCGGGACTGGGAGAACGAGTTCAACGGCCAGAAGCGGCACGGGATCTCGTTCCGTGCGGCGGCGGTCACCTCGCTCGTTCCGGTTCAGGGCTGATCGCCGTGTCGTCGGGGGTGCAGGTCCTCACCGAGCTGGCGCTGCCGGTCACCGCTGCCGCTGGTGGTGCCGCGTTCGCCCGGGCCAAGGCGCCGGCGCTGTACTGGTCGACGATCGGCCTGCCGGTCACGGCGGTTCGGGTGTCGGCCACGTACGGCAGCACCATGGACGCCTGCGGGCTGACCGTGCCACCGTCTCGGCTGCGGGTGCTGGTCACCCGGGCGACGACGCGCCGAGAGGTTCGGCCGGTTCCGCCGCGCATCCGCCGGGTGCGGCCGACGACGACCGGGCTGCGGCTTCGTCTCCGCCTGGCGCCGGGCCAGGAGCCGGCCGACGTGGCCGCCTCGGCGGAACGCCTGCGCCACGCCTGGGGTGTCCACGGCGTGCACGTGAGCGTGATCGGGCCCGGAGTGGTGGAGCTGCGGATGACCGGGTTCGACGTACTTCGGCGGGTGCGGATGCCGCGCCGTCGGCCGGCCGGGGACCTGGTCGTGCCAGTGGCGATGCGGGAGGACGGGACGGCCTTCGTCCGCGACTACCGCGCCATCCCGCACGCGCTCACCCTGGGCGCCACGCTGTCCGGCAAGTCCGTCTACATCCGCAACCTCGTCAGCGAACTCGCCAAGTTGGACGTGGCGTTGGTCGGGATCGACTGCAAGCGGGGCGTCGAGCAGGCGCCGTTCGCCCCGCGGCTGTCGGCGCTGGCCACCGACCCGCAGTCCGCCGGCGATCTGCTGGATGCGCTGGTGGAGATGATGGAGGAGCGTTACGACCTGCTCCGCCACCACCAGGGCCTGGCCGGGCCGGTGGCCTCGCATGAGATCACTTCGGATATCTGGGGACTGCCGGCGAAGCTGCGGCCGGTGCCGGTGATCCTGCTCGTCGACGAGGTGGCGGAGCTGTTCCTGGTCTCCACCCGCAAGGACGAGGAACGGCGCGACCACATGGTCACCCAGCTCATCCGGCTGGCTCAACTGGGCCGGGGGGCGGGGATGTTCGTGGAAGCGTGCGGTCAGCGCTTCGGCTCGGAGCTGGGGAAGGGCGCCACCATGCTCCGTGCCCAGTTGTCGGGCCGCGTGGTCCACCGGGTCAACGACCGCCCCACGGCCGAGATGGGTCTCGGGGACGTCTCCCCGGAGGCGGTGCTGGCCGCCACCCAGATCGCGCCGGACATGCCCGGTGTCGCGGTCGCCGGGGACTCCTCCGGTGGCTGGTCCCGCATCCGTACGCCACACCTCTCTCTCGCCCGCGCCGCCGATATCTGCCGCAGCACCGCGCACCTCACGCCCGCACTGCCGGGCCTGGAGCGCTTCCGGCCCGTGGTCGCGCCGCTCCCGGCCGTCCCGCCGATGCCCGCGTCGCCGCCGCGCTTCGCTCCGGCCCCGGCCGCCGAGTAGCCACCCCCTCCCCCGGTCGGCGCGACCGTCTCCCGCGCCACGTCCCTACCCCTCCCTGCCCAACTCCCGGAAGGGACCGACGATGCGTCCGCCCCGCCCCGACGCCGTACTGATCCAAGCCGCCATCGCCGGCGCCCTGTCCTTCGCCCACCTGCACGACCTGGCCGCAGCGGCCGGCCAGTACGGGTGGAAGGCGTGGGCCTACCCGGTCTCCGTCGACCTGCTACTGGTCGCCGCCTGGCGCCGCATGCGGATGCTCCGCGCCGCCGGCGAATCCGCCCGGGCCGCCTGGACGTGGTTCGCCATCGCCCTGGCCGCCTCGCTCGGAGCGAACGTGGCCACCGCCGGATTGCTCGACCTGGACCACGTCCCGACCTGGCTGCGGATCCTCGTCGCCGGGTGGCCCGCCCTGGCGTTCTTCGGCGGCACCCTGCTCGCCCACAGCAGCCGGGAGACCGCCACCGCCCCGCCCGTCCTCGACGACGAACCGCCCGTCTACGGGCAGCCGGCCGCCGTGCCGGAGCCCGAACCGGCGCCCGCACCGGAGCCGCTGCCGGTCGCCGAGGAGCTGCCCAGTCTCCTGCCCGCACCGGCCCCGGAACCCGCGCCCGCCGCTGCCCCGCCCTCCCCCGCTCTGCCCGCCGCGCTGGTCGAGCACGCCCGCAAGGTCGCCGACGACCACCGCGCCCGTACCGGCGAGCCGATCGACACGGACACCCTGCGCGCCCGGCTCGGTGTCCCGCCGCAGTTCGCCGCCGCCATCGCCGCCCAGCTCACCTGACCGCCAGGAGGCCCGCATGCCCCGCCCGATCCGCCCCCGCAACGTGATCCGCATCGGCCCGGTCCACGTCGCCACCTTCTACGACGGCCGGGGCCGCGAGAAGCACTCCGCTGTCTGCACCGCCCCGCGCTGCGGATTCTCCGCCGAGTTCGACTCGCGCGCCGCCGCCGAGATCGCCGCCCGCACCCACCGCTGCACCGTCCGCTGACAGGAACGCACCGCCATGACTCTCACCCTGCCCCTGGTCCTCGTCCTCGGCGTCGCCGCCTGGGCCGCGATCCGCTTCCTCGGCGTCCGGCTCTGGGTCGCCGTCGTGATCGGCCTCTTCGGCTTCTACCTCGCCGACACCTTCGTCGCCCCGCTCATCGACGGCACCACCCGCACCGGCGTCCAGGTCGTCAACGACACCCAGCAGGGCCGGCCGTGACCGCCGCCCTCCTGCTGCCCCGCTCCCTCGCCCTGACCCCCGAGGGCGCCGCCCTGGTCGCCGAGATCGAGCGCTATCTGGCCGGCCTTCCCGCCACCGCACGCCCGGACCTCCCGTACGTGTGCCCCCTCGGCTCCACCGTCCGGCCCTGGAACGCCGGCTACCCCGCGCCCCGGCCGACCCTGCTGGACCGCCTGGTCCACCGCCCCGCCCGTCCCGTCCCGGTGACGGTCGCCGACCACCTGAGGCTCGCCTCCCGCTACATCTACGCGTTCGGCTGGCTCCAGGGCGCCATGTGGGACTCCGCCGGCCGGGTCTGCCTCCTCGGCGCCCAGGCTGCCGTCCTCGTCCACGGCTACGGCACCCCGGACACCGTCGCCTGGGCCCGTACCCAGGTCATGGAAGTCCTGCACGCCACCGGACGACCGGTCAGCTCGCCCGACCAGTACAACGACCGCCCCACGACCCGCCAGGCGGACGTCCACCACCTGCTCGACCGGGCCGCCGCCCGCGCACAGTCCCTCGGCCTCTGACCGGCCCCCGGGGCGGCCAAAGCCGCCAAGCATCCCACCGCCCCGGGGCCCGCAACCCGTACCGAAAGGACCCGCACATGGACCTCGCCCCGATCCTCGCCCTCGCCGGCGTCCCGCTCGTCGGCTGGGGCGCCCACGGCACCTGGCTCCACCGCCGACTCGCCCACGCCCGCCGCGACCCGCTGACCGGCCTGCTCACCCGCGACGGCTTCACCGCCCGCGCCGAACGGCTGATCCGCTCGCACGCCGAGCACGTGACCGTCCTCCTGGTCGACCTGGACGACTTCAAGGCGGTCAACGACAACCACGGCCACGCCGCCGGGGACGCCGTCCTCGCCGCCACCGCCGACCGGCTCACCCGCTGGTGCGGCTCCCACGGCCTGGCCGCCCGCCTCGGCGGGGACGAGTTCGCCGCCGTCGTCCTCGACTCCGTCCACCGCCTGGACGACCTGCGCGCCGCGCTGCGCGAACCGGTCCCGTTCGCCGGCGCCCTGCTCCCGGTCGGGGCCTCCGTCGGCGCCTCGCACCCGGCCGCGCTCCTGCTCACCGAAGCGCTGTCCGCCGCTGACCGCGACATGTACGCCCGCAAGCCCGACGGCCGTACCGCGCGCCGCCGCTGACCGACTCCGGGGCGGCAAAAGCCGCCAAGCATCCCACCGCCCCGGAGCCGCAACCCTCCCGAACCGAAGGCCACGAAGGAGACCACCATCATGCCCCAGCACCCCGCCCCCGCGGCCCGGATCTGCCCCGACTGCGACGGCTTCGCCCGCGCCGCCATCGCCACCGGCGCCCGCCTCCCGGACGGCACCCGCGCCACCCTCCACGCCGCCTGCCGCACCTGCCACGGCACCGGGAGCGTCACCCGCCGTGCCGCGCCCGCCGCCGCCCCGGCCCAGCTCTGGAGGTGACTCGCTTGCCCGCGACCACCCAGGCCGCCCCGGACGGAATCGCTCTGGCCGATCTCGCCAGGCTCGCCGCCCGGGGCGACCTGCCCCAGCTGAACGAGCAGATCCGCCGCACCGGCGGCTGCGCCAACCCCATCCACCTCAAGGGCTTCCGCACCCTCACCCACGGCCCGACCGGCGCCGTGTGGCACCGCTACTCCACCGATCACGAACCCGGCCAACGACTCAAGGTCGCCTGCGGCAACCGCCGCGCCTCCCGCTGCCCCTCGTGCGCCCGCACCTACTCCGCCGACACCTTCCACCTCATCCGCGCCGGACTCGCCGGCGACCAGACCAAGGGCGTCCCGGACACGGTTCGCGAGCACCCCCGCGTCTTCGCCACCCTCACCGCCCCGTCCTTCGGCCCGGTCCACAACCGGCCCAACTTCGGGGCCTGCCGCTGCGGCCTCACCCACCCCGCCGGCGCCGCCGTCCTCGGCACCCCGCTGGCCCCGGAGACGTACGACTACGCGCACGCCGTGCTGTGGAACAACCACGCCCCCGACCTGTGGCGGCGCTTCACCATCTACCTGTTTCGCACCATGGCGAAGATGGCCGGGCTCTACCAGTACGAGTTCAAGGAGGAAGCGAAGATCGCCTTCGGCAAGGTCGCCGAGTACCAGCGCCGCGGCGCCGTCCACTTCCACGCCGTCATCCGGATCGACGGCCCCAAAGGGCCCGGCACACCCCCACCCGACTGGGCGACCGTCGCCCTCCTGGATGCCGCCATCCGGGAGGCCGCCCGCCGTGCCGGAGTCCCCGTGGCCGCCGCCGGCGACCAACCCGTCCGCGTCCTCCAATGGGGCACCCAGGTCGACGTCCGCCCGATCGGAGCCTTCGGCTCCGGCGAGATCTCGGAACAGGCGGTGGCCTCCTACGTCGCCAAGTACGCCACCAAGTCCGCCGAGACCACCGAATCCGTGGACCGCCGCATCCTGGAGCGCCACGAACTCGACCGCCACGACCTGCCGGACCACACCCGCCGCCTGATCGAAGCCTGCTGGGACCTCGACCCGCACTACCCGGACCGGCTCCTCGCCCACTGGTCCCACATGCTCGGCTTCCGCGGCCATTTCTCCTCCAAGTCGCCCACCTACTCGACCACCCTCGGCGCCCTGCGCCAGGTCCGCGCCGACCACCGCGCCGAACAGGCCCGCCAGGAACTGCGCGAGCGCCTGCTCGCTGCCGGCCTCCCCGACCTCGACGACCTGGCCGACGCCGAAACCCTCGTCGTCGCCCACTGGACGTACGCCGGATCCGGCAACACCCCCGGCGAGTCCATGCTCGCCGCCGCCATCGCCCGCGAGCTGCACGACCGCCACACCACCGACCGCCAGGAGCTGCGCGCCAAACTCGCGCAGGAAGAGGGGGAGAACACATGAACCGTCTACTGACCGTCAGGCAGGTCGCCGAACGCCTCGGCACCTGGGAAACCAGCGGTGAGCGTTTCCCCCGCCGCCTGGTCGCCGAGCGCCGGATCACCTTCGTCAAGGTCGGCCGCCACGTCCGCATCCCGGAGGCCGCCCTCACCGAGTACATCGCCGAGCGCACCGTCCAACCGGCCACCCGGGCCCGTCGGCTGCGGAGGGCCGCCTGATGGCCAATTCCAAGGGCAACCGCCGCCGCTTCGGCTCCATCCGCCAACTCCGCTCCGGCCGCTGGCAGATCCGTTACCCGGACCCGGTCACCGGGTTGACGCGCAAGGGTGAGGAGACCTACCCGACCAAGACGGACGCTGAGGTGGCGCTCACGCTCATCGAGGCCGACATCAAGCGGGACAAGTGGACCGACCCGGACGCCGGGAAGGTGAAGCTCGGCGACTTCGCCTCGACCTGGCTCCGAGACCGGAAGCTGGAGGAGAGCACCCGGGAGCGGTACGCCATCACGCTCCACAAGTACATCCAGCCCGGCCTGGGACACCGAACGCTCTCCGAGATCACTCCGGCGCGGGTCCGCTCCTGGCGGTCGGGGCTTCTGGGCGACGGGGCCGGCGAGCCCTCGGTGGTCAAGGCGTACCAACTGCTGCGCGCCATCATGAACACCGCCGTGGACGACGAGCTGATCCAGCGCAACCCGTGTCGGATCAAGGGCGCCGACACGTACGACGTCCCGGAGCGTCCCGTCCTCTCCGTTCCCGAGGTATTCGCCGTGGCCGAGGCGATCGGCCCTCGCTGGCGGGCCCTGGTCCTGCTGACCGCGTTCACTACGCTGCGCTTCGGTGAGCTGGCCGCACTCCGCCGTAGGCACGTCGATCTGGAGGGCCGGTTCGTCCGGGTGCAGCGCAACCAGGCGGAGCTGAACACCGGGCGGCTGTACGACAAGGCGCCGAAGAGCCGCGCGGGCTTCCGGCCGGTGGCCTTCCCTGCCGAGATCGTGGCCGACCTGGCGAATCACCTCGACCACTTCGCCGGCCCCGGCCCGGACGGGCACCTGTTCATCGGGCCGCGCGGTGGAAAGCTCCGCCGGAGCAACTTCCGGGACGACTGGATCCGGGCCCGCACCGCCGCCGGGGTGAGTGAAGATGCCCACTTCCACGACCTCCGACACACCGGGAACACCCTCGCCTCGCAGAACGGGGCCAGCACCCGGGAGCTAATGACCAGGATGGGCCACAGCAGCACTCGGGCCGCACTGATCTACCAGCACATGACCAGCGACCGGGACCGCGCCATCGCCGACCGTATGGGTGAGGCCGTCCGGAAGGCGCTCGGCCGGCAGGACCCGCCACCGGAGGCGGGAGCATCTGGCACGCCGGTGGCACAGCCAGACTGAGCCCCCGGGAACGATCAAGGGCCAGTTCGTGAGGATCACTCCTCCGAACTGGCCCTTCTCTAATGTGGGCGCGGACGGTTTCGAACCGCCGACATCTGCTTTGTAAGAGCAGCGCTCTACCGCTGAGCTACGCGCCCCCCGTCGTGGGCCGGTGGGCGCACGACGAGCGTCTAGGGTACCTGGTTCGCGGGGGTGGTGCGTGCGGGTGGTCGGGGAGTGGGACGGGAGGCAGGGCGGGGGTGGGGCGGGGGTGGGTGATTGGGGGTGGGGGGATCGGGGAGAATGGCCGGATCAGCGGACGGAGCACGGAGCAGGGAGCGCGCAGTGGCGGCGGCGTCGACGGGCAGTGGCGGCGGCTGGTGGGGGCGGCGTGGCGGGGAGGGCGCGCGGGCGGAGGCGAAGGAGGCCCGGGCCGCGGCGCAGGAGGCGTTCTTCGAGCTGGAGGAGACCCAGCGGGAGCTGCAGCTGGCCGTGGAGACGGTCCGCGCGGCCGAGGAGGGGCCGGCCGCGCAGCGGGCGCTGGCGGAGCTGCCGGCGATCTCCGGGCGGGTCGAGCAGGTCACCGTGAACTACCTGGGCGCCCTGGACGCGTTCAACCTGGACAGCGAGACCCTGGACGCCGCGTCGGCGGCGCGGGCCAAGCGGATGCTGGAGGACGTCCGGGGCCAGCTCGGGTCGGCCCGTGCCGAGCTGGGCGACTACCTGCGCCGCCTCCAGCCGATGGTGGAGCACGCCGAGCAGCAGCTGGTGCGGGTGACCCCGGCGGTGGAGCAGGCCAAGCGCGCGCTGCTGGCCGCGAGCAACGCCCTGGACGCGGTGCGCGGCGCGGGCCTGCGGGCGGACGACCTGGCGGCCCGGCTTGCCGAGCTGGCGCCGGAGCTCGGACGGCTGAACGAGGGCGCCGCCCGGCACGGGGTGGCGGCGACGCTGCGGCGGGCCGAGGAGGTGCGGCAGCGGGCCGAGGCCATCGCCTCCGATGCCGCCCAACTGCCGGAGAGGGCTCATGAGTTGGATCGACGGGTGGCCAGTCTGCGTACCCGTATCCAGGCCCTGGAGACGAAGGCGTCCTCCGTCGCACCGGCGCTGAGCGAGCTGCGCCGCCGCTTCAGCACCGCCTGCTGGCAGGACCTCCAGCACGTGCCGGAGCAGGTCGCGGAGTCGGGCCGCGCGGCCGAGCGCAAGCTGGCCGAGGCGGCCCGCGCCCGGGACGAGCAGCGCTGGGCGGACGCCACCGCCGCGATCGGCACCGTCCGGGCGCTGCTGGAGACGGCGGACGGCTCGGTGCTCTCGGTGACCGACCGGCTGCGCCTGCTCAACGAGGTGCAGCACGATCCCGCCCGCGAGGTGGAGCGGACCCGCTTCGCCCTCCGGGACGCGCAGCGCCTGGCGATGGCCGGCCGCACCTCGCCGGACCCGCGCCACGCGGGCCCGCTGGACGAGGCGGTGGGCCGGCTGGACCGCGCGGTGGCCGCCCTGGAGGCCGCCGGGCGGCACCCGGACTACTGGCACTTCCTGACGGAGCTGGCGGCCGTACGGGACACGGCGGCACGGGTGGTCGACATGATCCGCGAGGACATGGGCGGCCACCACTACTAGCCGCCACTACTAGCCACCACTACTGGCCACCACCACTGGCCGCCGCCGGCGGGCCGGGCTCGGTACCCTGCCGGTATGCCTCGCTACGACTTCCGCTGCCGCTCCTGCGGAGCCACCTTCGAACTGCGCCGCCCGATGTCCCAGGCCGGTGACCCTGCCGTCTGCCCGCAGGGCCACGAGGACACGGTGAAGCTGCTCTCCACCGTCGCCGTCACCGGCGCCGCCACGGCCGCCCCGCAGGCCCCGTCCGGCGGCGGTGGCTGCTGCGGAGGCGGCTGCTGCAGCTAGGCCCTGTCCGGGGCCGAAGGCGCGACAGCGCCCACCGCCGCCGCCAGGAAGCGCCGGACGATCTCCTCCCCCGCCGTCACCCCCACCTGCGCCAGCCCGGTGACGCCGGGGGCCGTCCAGCCCCGGTCCGCCAGCTCGCCGTGCCCCGGCCGCCAGGCCGTGTGGGCGGCGAGCAGCAGGTCGGCGTCGAGCAGGGAGTCCCCGGCGGCGAGCACGGTGCCGGCGCCGCTGCGCCGGACGACCTCGGCGAGCGCGGCGCTCTTGCTGAGCGGCTCCGGCACGGCGTACACCTTGCGGCCTTGGAGGGAGACCCGCCAGCCGCGTTCGGCGCACCAGCCGGTCAGGTCGGCCAGCCAGTCGCCGGGCAGCGCGGCGCGGTCGACGACCAGGTAGGCGAAGGAGTCGTCGGCGATGCGCCGCTTGAGCGTCCAGCCCGGGTCGGCGTGGTGTTCCAGGTGGGCGAGCACCTCGGCGAGCGGGGCCGCGCCCTCGGCGATGCGTCCGGTGATCTCCCGCCGCCAGTCGGCGTCCGGCAGGCCGTCCGCCAGCAGCTGCCCGCCGTTCGCGCAGATCGCCCAACGGGGCTGCGGTCCGGGCAGGTTGACGCGCCGGTACTGCTCGACGGTCCGGGTGGTGGCGGGCACGAAGCAGGCGTACTCGGCGAGTTCGACGAGCAGGGCGGCCGCGTGCTCGGTGAGGTAGGACAGCGGGCGGCCCCCGTACGTCTCGACGCACAGCAGCCGGGGCGCCGCCTCGTCGGGGACGTCCAGTTCGAGCGCCCGCTCGGAGTAGATCAGCGTCCGGTCGAGGTCGCTCGCGACCAGCACGGCACCCATCAGACGGCCCTTCCGTTCGCACCGGTGGCCCCACGGTTGTACCGGGGGTGGATCAACCCCACGCAGGAGTACGGGAGTTCGTCGACCTCCTCGACCTGGACGCCGCGCTGCCCGGCGAGCAGCCGCACATGGTCGAGGTCCGCCCCGACGCCCCGGCGGGCCAGCACCCGCCAGGGGACGCGGCGCAGCAGCACCCGGGTGGTCTCGCCGACGCCGGGCTTGACCAGGTTGACGTCGTCGATGCCGTACGCGGCGCTGATCCGCTCGACGGCGGCCCAGCCGGCCCAGTCCGGCGTGCGGTCCGGGTCGGCGGCCAGCCGCTCGGCGCCCTCGCGCACCGACGGGCGGACCGAGCCGAACCATCCCTCGACGGCCTCCAGGAACTCCCCGGACACGTCGGCGGAGGCCAGCTCCCGGTAGTGCTTGGCGCCGTGGAAGTCCCCCGGCCCGATCAGCCCGGCCCGCAGCACCGTGCGCGAAACCAGGCCGGAGACCGTGGAGTTGAGGCAGGCGGAGGGGATCAGGAAGTCGTCCCGGGTGCCGTAGGTGCGCACGCAGCGCCCCGGGTCGGCGAGCACCGCGAGGGCGGGGTCGAAGCCCGTGCCCACGAGCGCCTCGGCGAGTTCGCGGGTGATGGCGCCCTTGCCCGTCCAGCCGTCGACGAACACCACGTCCCCGGGCCGGTGGTGGGCGGCGAGGTAGCGCAGCGCGACCGGGTCGATGCCGCGTCCGCGCACGATGGACAGCGCGTAGTGCGGCACGTCGAGGCCGTGGGCGAAGGCGAGCCAGCGGCGGATCAGGACGCCGACCGGCGTGCCGGCCCGGGCCAGCGAGGCGAGCACGAGGCCGGGCCCGCGCTCGCGCAGCAGGGTCTCGGCGACGGTGCCGACGGCGAGCGCGATCCGCCGGGCGGAGCCGTCGAGCGCCTGCCGGAACAGCTCCTGGTACTCGGGGCTGGGCTGGTACTCGACCGGCAGGGACTCGGCGTAGTGCGCGCCGCCGTTCTGCACGGCCTCCTCGCGCTCCTCGGTCGGGGCCTCCAGCGCGACCCCGGAGAGGTCCTTGAGCAGCCAGGCCACGTCCTCCTTCGGGTAGGAGGAGAACTCCGGCCCGTACAGCGGTTCGGGAAGCGGCTCGGGAAGGGGCTCGGACGGGGAAACGGGCAGCGGCTCGGGCTTGTACGAGGGCAGCACGGCGAGCACCACCCGGTCGGTGACGAGCCTCAGCTGGTTCAGCAGCGCCCGCTCCCCCTCGTGCAGCGCGGGGGTGTCGGCGACGTCGTCGACGACCAGCACCACGGCGTCGAAGCGCCGCGCCGGGTCGGCGCCGGGGGCGACGTTGTAGGCGTAACGCTCGCGCGAGACGCCGCCGGCCGGGTCGCCGCCGGTCGAGACGCCGCCGGCCGCGTCGCCGTGGGCCGCGTCGTCGTGGGCCGGAAACGCCAGCCGGGTACGGATGGCGTAGCCGGGCTCGTCGACGGCGAGGACGGGCGAGCGGGTGGTGGTGGAGCAGCGGACGCGGTCGCCGCCGAGCAGGTCGTCGAGCGCCCCGGCCAGCCGCAGCGGCGCGTACATCAGCTCCTCGCAGCCGAGCACCAGCACCCGGCCCGCATCAACGGGCAGCTCCGGCGCCAACTTCCCCGCCAAAGAGGGCAGTACGGCCTCCAGCCGGGCCCGGTCCTCCCCGGTGAACCCGTGCCGCCCGCCGTCCGGCAGCCCGGCGGGCCAGTCGAGCTCGACCCGGACCAGCGGCGCGGGCGGGGCCTCCGGCAGCGGGGCGGGCTCCCCGGCCTCGGCGATCAGCTGCTCGGCGCGGGAGATCACGTCCTCGGGCAGCCGGACGGAGCCGAAGGCGGTGGCCACCAGGTCGATCCGGACGCCGAGTTCGGCGGCGGCCTCCTCCAGGCGACGGCGGTCGGCGGCGGAGCGCAGGTCTACCAGGGCGACGACGACGTACCGGGAGCGCGGGTGGAGGGCGTGCAACTCGCGGATGGTGTTGAGGATGGTCTGCCCGGTGGAGAACTCGTCGTCGACGAGCACCAACGGGCCTTCACCACCCAGGAATTCAGGATCCGAGGGCAGCAGCAGATGGGAGGTGGCGTGCGAGTGCTCCTCCTCGAAGCCCCCGACCGGGACCACCCCCGGCACCGGCCGCCGGGTGGAGTGCAGGTACGGCGCACCGAGGCCGTCCGCGACGCTGTGGCCGAGGCCCGTGGCCGTCTCCGCATAGCCGAGCACGACGGCGCCCTCCGCCTCCGCGCCGAGCAACTCCCGTACCCTCCGCCCGAGTTCCACCCCTACACCGTGCACCACGGCGGGCCGCTGCGGAACGTGCTTGCCGAGGACGGTGGAGACCAGCAGGTGGGCCCGCCGGGGATTGCCGGACCGCAGGGCCAGGCCCACGAGCCCGGGCAGCCGCTCCGAGCCGTCCAGCCGGATCCCCACCCGGTCGGCGACCCAACGGCCGCTCCACGTCTGCTCCGCCTCGATCCACTCCCCCTCGATCCACTCTGCGTCGATCCGCTCCGCCTCGATCCGCTCTGCCTCGATCCACTCTGCGATCGCCATTACCGGCCCTGCCTTCGATCGTTCCCGTACAACGAACCCACCCACGACTCCCTCACCCGCACAGGCAGGCCGACAGCAGCTCCGCGAAGCTCACGTCCTCGCGCGCCACCCCGAACACCCGCGCCCGCAGCAGCACCCGCTCCGCCCAGGCCCGGTGCGGCCGCGCCTCGTTCATCTTGTTCGTGTACGCCGACCGCAGCACCCCGCCCCCGTCCCGCTCGGCACGCAGGATGTCCTGGGCGTCGCAGTACTCCTCGTGCGTGACGACGGAGAGCGCGTGCACGGCGGGCACGTGGCTGGGGTGGATGCAGGTCTTGCCCAGCAGCCCGTTGGCGCGGTCGAGTTCGACCTCCCGGATCAGCCCGTCCAGGTCGTGGGCGATGATCCGCCGCCGCACCTCCTCGCCGCTGGCCGCCGCCGTGCCCCCGGAGGAGGCGAAGGGCGTGCGCCGCAGCTGCGGCTTGAACATCCGTTCCTGCACCGGGAAGTACTCCCAGACCGGCCCGGTCACCGTGTACCCGGTGCCGTCGGCGCGCCCGAGCACGTTGACCACGTCCCCGATGACGCCCGCGACCAGCGCCACGTCGTACGCGGTGAGGTCGGGCGAGCGGCGCAGCCCGTACGCGGAGCACAGGTCGGTGACGCCGAGCCGCACGGCGAGGACGCGCTCCCGGTGCCCGGCGAGCAGCCCGGCGATGCCGTGGAGCTGCCCGCGCCTGGTCTCCAGGTGGGCGAGCTCGGGAGACTCCAGGACGGGCATGGCGAACAGCCGCCGCCCGGTGGAGGCTTCGGCGGCGGCGAGGGCGGCCAGGTACTCGCCGCCCCCGTCGGCGGTGAACTTGGGCAGGACGAAGCCGCTGAGCAGTTCCACGGCCGGTCCGAGCCGCTCGGCGAGATCGATGATCTGGGAGGCCGTACGGACTCGAATGAAGAGAAGGGGGTGGCTCTGTGTGTGATCGGTGAAATCATTGACCAGGTCGGAAAGCTGCTCGACCAGGTTCCGCTCCCCCGCGCCCACCTCGTGGTCGGCGATCGCGTCCTCGAGACAGAGCACCATCGAGACCACGCCACGAGCAGCCAGTTTGCGGACGTCGGCGGCCAGGGTGGGCCGGGTGGCCGGGCTGTAGAGGGTGCCGCCGAGGGCGGTGGCGAGCACCGCCGGCTCGCTGTCCGCGTCGAACACCCCGGGCTGCTCCAGGAAGAGCCGCCCGCGGACGTCCTCGGCGAGATGGCCGAAATGACGCATGCTGCCCTCCTCGGGATCGGACGGATCGGGCGTGTCCGGCGGGCTCGACGACCCTCCGCCGGCCCTCGAGGCCCTCTCGAACATCAATCGTACGGACGGATTCCGGCCGTTCCGCCGCTCGGCCCACTGAACTCCCGGAACATCCGCCCTGCCCGTGTCCCGGGCCCGGCCGGCAGCGGCGATCACGGGCGGCAGCCCGGCAAACCTCCGGAACCGCAAGAATTGGCAAAGTCCGGAGCCCCGGCGACCGCCCAGGTCACGTTGTCCGAAGGGGTGGCGAACGGGCAGGATGGTCCGCTATGACGCACGTGATGGCCAAGGGCGCCAACATCGCACTGCCGGCGGCGGCGGTCCGCGCCGTGCTGCGCTGGAGCGACCTGCCCGGTGCGCCGGACGTGGACGCCTCCGCACTGCTGCTCGGAACGGACGGCAGGGTCCGCTCGGACTCCGACTTCGTCTTCTACAACCAGCCCCGGCACCCCTCCGGTCTGGTGCGCCACCTGCCCAAGCAGCACACCGCCGGCGGCACCGAGATCACCGACACCGTCGAGGTCGAGCTCGCCAAGCTGCCCGCGACCGTGGACCGCGTGGTGCTGGCCGGCTCCTCCGAGGGCGGGCCGTTCCGCGCGGTGCCCGGGCTGTTCCTGCTGCTGTTCGACGTCGGGGCCGGTGAAGGCGCTCCGCCCGTCGCGGAGTTCGCGATCGTCGACGCCGAGAACGTCACCGCGCTGGTCGCGGGCGAGCTGTACCGGCGCGACGGCGGCTGGAAGTTCCGGGCGATCGGCCAGGGCTACACCTCCGGGCTGATCGGCCTGGCCACCGACTTCGGCATCACCGTGGACGACGAGGAGGCGCGCGCCGCCGAGCCCGCCCCCGTCACGAACAGCGTCACGAACGGCGCCACGAACAGCGCCCCGACCGCCGCCGTCGACCCGCGCGCGACCCCGGTGCCCGCACCCCGCACCTCCGACCCCGACACCTTCCGCCTGCCCGCGGCGAACCCGCCCGGCCCGGCGCAGAACACCCCGGCACAGAACACCCCGGCACAGAACACCCCGCCGCAGAACACCCAGCCCCAGAACACCCCACCCCAGAACACCCCGGCCAACGGCCCCGCGACCCCGCCGCCGCCCACCATCGCCCCGCCCCCGCCGTCGGCGCCGCCCACCATGCCTCCGGCCGCCCCGCCGACCCCGCCGCCCACCCCGGCGCCCGGCGGCTACGGCTACCCCCCGGCACCCGCGCCCACGAACTACGGCCACCCCAACAGCGGCGGCTACGGCTACCCGGGCCCCGCCCAGCCGTACCCTCCCCAGCCGCCCGCCACGGGCTACGGGCAGCCGAACACCGGCGGCTACGGCTACCCGCCGCACGGCACCGGCCACCAGCCGCCCGTCCAGCCCCCAACCCAGCCGCCCGCACCCCCGGCCACCCAGCCCGTCGAGGAGTTCGCCCTGCCCCCGCAGGGCCCGCAGTTCCAGCCCCGCTAGCCCCGCTAGGCCCGCTAGCCCCGCCAGGCAGCCGGGCGGGGCCGCGTCACTCCGCCCCGCCCCGCTCCTTGTACCCGCGCTGCCACTGCATCCCGAAGCCGTACAGCCGGTCTATGTCCGCCTGGAACCCGTTGACGTACCGCACCTCGCGCCGCACCGTCAGCTGGTTGTCCCCCGCGTTCTCGATCAGCACCACCGCGCAGGAGCGCGCCGCTCGCGCCCGCTCGTCGAGCTTGATCTCGATCCGCGGCCCGGTCTGCGGCACGATCGTGATCACCGCCTGCGTCTGGTCGAAGGCCGGCGTCCCGTCGTAGATGTAGACGAAGATCAGCAGCCGTTTGAACTTCTCCTTCTTCTCCAGGTTGACGTACATCGTCTCCCCGGAGGGCGCCCCGTACTGGTCGTCACCGCTGAGCTTGATGTACGGCGGCTCGCGCAGGTCCCCGAAGAAGTCGCCGAGCGGCTGCACCACACCCCGGCTGCCGTCGGAGAGTTCGTACATGCACGCCAGGTCGAGGTCGACGTTGAGCTGGACGTCCTGCCCCCCGCCGGGATCCTGCGGGCTGAAGATGCGCGGGCTGAAGAGCCGTTTGACGCTGTCCCGGGCGCTCGGCCGCACCGTCCCCGACCGGGTCGTCCAGTGCAGGTTGACGTAGAGGTAGCCGGTGGTGGCCGCCGAGCCAGTGATCGCGTGGTGCGGGGACGACCGGGTGAGCGTGACCTTGTGCTGGCCGTCCGGATTGTCGAAGGCGTAGCTCTTCTCCCCGCGCAGGTACTCCCAGATCGAGACCATCCCGCCCCCTCCCCTTCCCGTCAGGCGATCTGACGGTACGCCGAACCATGATCGGGCATCGGCCCCGCCGTCGGATACCCAAAGTTTCCCCTCCCCTACCCCGCGCAGCCGCCCCGTGCTCACCGCCGGGCCGCCCGCCCGGCTCCCCGGGGCTCCCGGCGGGTCGATTGGCCGGAGGAACCCGCCCTCCCGTAACATGCCGCCCCCTCGGACGCGATATCGTCTAGCCGCACAGGTGTCCCGTCCGCCCCTGCGCGGACGCACGGGCATGCCGTGCGGTGACGAACGAACCGTCAGGTGCTTCTCGCTCGGCGCGAGCTGACCGCCTGTGCGTCGCACCGTGTTCCTGTCCCCTGCCGAAACCCGAGGCCCGACCCGCAATGAACCTGACCTCCATACAGCTGGTCTGGACCGTCGTCGGCGGCGCAGCCCTGCTGTTCGTCGCCATCCTCATAGCGACGCTGCGCTTCAAGAACACGAACAAGGAAGAGAGCGGCGACTCCTGGGAGCGCAGCGAGGAGCGCAGGCGGCGCAAGGAGATGATCTACGGCATCTCCTCGTACACCCTGCTGTTCTGCTGCGCCGGTGTCGCCGCCGCCCTGTCCTTCCACGGCCTGGTGGGCTTCGGCATCGAGAACCTGGGCCTGTCCAACGGCTGGGAGTACCTCGTCCCGTTCGGCCTGGACGGCGCCGCGATGTTCTGCTCGGTCCTGGCCGTGCGCGAGGCCAGCCACGGTGACGCCGCCCTCGGATCCCGCCTGCTGGTCTGGGTGTTCGCCATCGCCTCGGCCTGGTTCAACTGGGTCCACGCCCCCCGCGGCCTGGGCCACGCCGGCGCCCCGCAGTTCTTCTCCGGCATGTCGATCTCGGCGGCCATACTGTTCGACCGCGCCCTGAAGCAGACCCGCAAGGCCGCCCTGCGCGAGCAGGGCCTGGTGCCGCGTCCGCTGCCGCAGATCCGCATCGTGCGCTGGCTGCGCGCTCCCCGCGAGACGTACGCGGCCTGGTCGCTGATGCTGCTGGAGAACGTGCGCAGCCTGGACGAGGCGGTCGAGGAGGTGCGCGAGGAGCGTCAGGCGAAGATGGACGCCAAGGTCCGCGCCCGTACGGCCGACCGCCGCGAGCGGGCCGAGCTGAAGGCGATCTCCCGTCAGGGCGGTGTGCTGGCCCGGGCCCGCGGCGGGCGGCAGCTGCCCGCGCTGACGGCGGCCGGGGACGGCCAGACCGCTACGGAGCCTGCTCTAGCCGCGGAGTCCGACGCCACCACCTCCGCCCTGGACGCCGGCCGCCGCCCGCGCGCCGCGGTCGAGTCCTCGTACTCCTCCGGCTACTCGTCCTCGACGTACTCCTCGTCCTCGACGTACTCGTCCGCTTCTTCGTCCTCCTCGCTGTCCTCGTCCTCCTCGCTGTCCTCGTCCCCCTCGGCCCAGCGCGGCTCGACGGTCGACCTGACGGCCGACGACGACACCCTGTCGATGCCGAAGCTGGACTCGCTGGAGCGCAAGCTCCGCGCGATCGAGCAGCAGCTCGGCTGAGGCTGAGGCCGATCCCTCGGTCACCACACGGAACGGCCGCCCCCGGAGGATTCCGGAGGCGGCCGTTCGGCGTTGTGGCGGGGGCGGTGACTACTGCCCGCTGCCGACCAGTTCGCCGGCGTCCTCGTCGTCCGCCGGCGCTCGCCGGTTGCGCAGGACGGAGGAGCCGAGCGCCAGCCCGATGAAGGCGACGCCGATCAGGCCGGTGACGATCTCCGGGATGTGGAACTTGATCCCGACGAGCAGGATGACGGCCAGCGCCCCGATCGCGTAGTGGGCGCCGTGCTCGAGGTAGACGTAGTCGTCGAGGGTGCCCTTGCGGACCAGGAAGACGGTCAGCGAGCGGATGTACATCGCGCCGATGCCGAGGCCCAGGGTGATCTGGAAGATGTCGTTGGAGACCGCGAAGGCGCCGACGACGCCGTCGAAGGAGAAGGAGGCGTCCAGGACTTCCAGGTACAGGAAGAGGAAGAACGCGGCCTTGCCGGCGACCTGGACGACGGACTTGCCGGACTTCTCGGCCTCCTCCTCGCGCTCGGCCTCCTCCTCCAGGCCGGATTCGAAGATGGAGGAGAGCCCGCCGACGGCGAGGTAGGTGATCAGGCCGAGCACACCGGCCAGCAGAACGGTTTCAGCGTGCTCCCCGGCGAAGAAGCGGGAGGCGAGCACCAGGGCGACCAGGGCGACGACGCTGGACAGGGCGTCGAGCTTGCCGACCTTCTCCAGCGGGCGCTCCAGCCAGCCCAGCCAGTTGTGCTCCTTCTCGTCGAAGATGAAGTCGAGGAAGATCATCAGCAGGAAGACCCCGCCGAAGGCCGCGATGGCGGGGTTGGCCGCCTCGAGGTACTGGCCGTAGGTGTGGCCGTTGTGGACCTTGTCGGAGTGCAGCGCGAGGTCGACGACGGTGGCCGGGCTGAGCTTCGCGGTGAGGCCGACGACCAGCAGCGGGAAGACCAGGCGCATGCCGAACACGGCGATGAGCACGCCCACGGTCAGGAAGATCTTCTGCCAGTACGGGTTCATCCGCTTCAACACCGTGGCGTTGACCACCGCGTTGTCGAAGGAGAGCGAGATCTCCAGGATGGAGAGGATCAGCACGATGCCGAAGCCTTGGGCTCCCCAGAGCAGCCCGGCCGCGATCAGTCCGATGGCGGTGATCGCGAACGACCAGCCGAATGTGCGGAGGAACACGGGACTTGGTTACCTTTCGGGTTCTGGCCGCGCCGGGGTGAACGCTCGTCCCCGAGACGGCCTGACCGGGCCGGGCCCGGTCAGGTCACCCCCGCACCGCCCTCTGTTCTCATGATCGGTTGAGTGATCAGGTGAGTGCGACTAGTCTATTTTCGCCCTTTTCGCCCCTACTGCACGTTCACGCCGAAGTCCAGGGCGATCCCCCGCAGGCCCGAGGCGTACCCCTGGCCCACCGCGCGGAACTTCCACTCGCCCGCGTAGCGGTAGAGCTCTCCGAAGATCATCGCGGTCTCGGAGGAGGCGTCCTCGGACAGGTCGTAGCGTGCGACCTCCAGGCCGTCGACGGAGTTGACGACCCGGATGTAGGCGTTGCGCACCCGGCCGAAGCTCTGTTCCCGCGCCTCGGCCTCGTAGATCGACACCGGGAAGACGATCTTGTCCGCCTGCGGCGGCACCAGCTCCAGGTTGACCAGGATCAGCTCGTCGTCGCCGGTCTCGTCGCCGCCGGTGAGGTTGTCGCCGGTGTGCTCGACCGAGCCCTCGGGGCTCTTCAGGTTGTTGTAGAAGACGAAGTACTCGTCACCGAGCACCCGCCCCCCGCCGCAGATCAGCGCGCTGGCGTCGAGGTCGAACGGGGCGCCCGTGGTCTTGCGGGCGGACCAGCCGAGGCCGATCTGGACCTGCGTCAGGTTCGGCGCGACCTTGCTGAGCGAGACGTTGCCGCCCTTGGCGAGCTTGACCACCATGACCGTCCATCCTCCCTTTCCTTCTCCCGGGGCGCCCTAAAGGTGTAACCCCCGCAGCCCCGGCCGGCCCGTGTCGGCCGACTGAACTTCCTGAACTCACATCCTCCCAGCGCACCGGGGTGCTCCGGAGGCGGAACGGCCCCGGACCGCGATGGTCCGGGGCCGTCCCGGGATGTCGTGCGTCGAACCCTTACCCGCCAAGGGTCCTGACGTCCGGGTGATCCGTGATGGTTCGTCAGACGTTCACGCCGAAGTCCTGGGCGATGCCGCGCAGGCCGGAGGCGTAGCCCTGGCCGATCGCGCGGAACTTCCACTCGCCGCCGCTGCGGTACAGCTCGCCGAAGACCATCGCGGTCTCGGTCGAGGCGTCCTCCGAGAGGTCGTAGCGCGCCAGCTCGGCGTTGTTCGCCTGGTTCACCACGCGGATGTAGGCGTTGCGGATCTGGCCGAAGCTCTGGCCGCGGCTCTCGGCGTCGTAGATCGACACCGGGAAGACGATCTTGTGGACGTCCGCGGGGACGCCGACCAGGTTGACCTTGATCGACTCGTCGTCGCCCTCGCCCTCGCCGGTGAGGTTGTCGCCGGTGTGCTCGACCGAGCCGTCCGGGCTCTTCAGGTTGTTGAAGAAGACGAAGTTGCCGTCCGAGGCGACCTTGCCGTGCTCGTTGCAGAGCAGTGCGCTCGCGTCCAGGTCGAAGTCCGTCCCCGTGGTGGTCCGGGCGTCCCAGCCCAGGCCTACGAGGACGGCCTGGAGACCCGGGGCCTCCTTCGTGAGCGAGACGTTGCCGCCCTTGCTGAGGCTGACTCCCACGTGCCCTCCAAGATTCGGGAGGCACGATCGGTGCCCCCGGGTGGTGCGGTACCGGGCGGCGTCACCCGAAATCGGACGTACGCCCCACTCCGCCAACGGCCCGAGCGTAGTACCCGGTTCCCGCCCGCACCCGGGAACCGGCCGCGCGGGTCTCAGAGGGCGGCGAGCGCCTTCAGGTAGTCCCGCACGTCCCGGGCGTCCGGGAGGCCGTTCACGACGCTCCAGCGCACCGTCCCGGCGCGGTCGATCACGAAGCTGCCGCGCAGCGGGCAGCCGCGCTCCTCGTCCAGCACGCCGTAGGCGCGGGCGACGGCGCCGTGCGGCCAGAAGTCGGCGAGCAGCGGGAAGCCCAGCCCCTCCCGGTCGGCGAAGACCCGCTGGGCGAACTGGGAGTCGCAGGAGAGCCCGAGCACCTGCACGTCCTCGTTCTGCAGGGCGTCCAGCTCGCGCTGGACCTCCCCCAGCTCGCCGGTGCAGACGCCGGTGAAGGCGAACGGGTAGAACACCAGGAGGACGGCCTTGCGGCCCCGGAGGTCGGCGAGGCGCACGCTCGCCCCGTGCTGGTCGTTCAGCTCGAAGTCCGGAGCCTGGGAGCCGACCTCGATGGCCATGGGCGGGAGCCTTTCTGGAGCGACCGGGCCGCGCGGGGGGAGCGCGACGCGCCTCATCCTCGCATCCGCCGACCTGCGTTCGGCCGAACGGATGACCGGCCGCCCCCGGACGGCCGAGCCCGTTCGCCCTGGGCGAACCCGCGGCCGACCGGCGCCGAACCCCGCGACACGGGACACGGCTCACGGCTCACGGCTCACGGCTCACGGGAAGGCGTACGAAAAGGCACCGGGCCCCGCCGGAGTGGTGAGACTCCGGTGGGGCCCGGTGCGGGGCTCTGCGCTGGGGCGATCGCCGGGGTCAGCGCTTGCCGGTCGGCTTGGTCGACTTGGTCGTGAGCCGGGTGGCCGCCCAGTCCTTGGCGACGGCGATCGAGCTCGTCTGCGACAGGCCGGCGGTCTTGGCCGCGTCGGCGATGTCGGACGCCTCGATGTGTCCGTCCCGGCCGGTCTTCGGCGTGAGCAGCCAGATCAGGCCGCCCTCCGCGAGGTACTCCAGCGCGTCGACGAGGGCGTCGGTGAGGTCCCCGTCGTCGTCGCGGTGCCACAGCAGGACGGCGTCGGCGACGTCGTCGTAGTCCTCGTCGACGAGATCCGTCCCGGTGAGCTCCTCGATGCCTTGGCGGAGGTCCTGGTCAGTATCGTCGTCGTACCCCAGCTCCTGAACGATCTGGCCCTCTTCGAAGGCGAGACGGGTTGCCGGGTTGGACTTGTCCGCGGGATCCGCGGTCGCGCTCACGGGAATAACCTCCAGTATTCGGCTCGGCGTCGGCGCCGAGGCTGTGGCCGTAGTCCACACGGGCGCGGCGGTTCGCGCAAGTACCCGACCCCCGATCCCCTCCAAAGGTTGACGTGTCACAGGGGGACACGCCGGTCGACGTGTCGCGAATCACACCGATTTGCCCTTCTCTGCGTGGGACAAGGATGCTTCGGGTGGTCCCGGCCCGCAGGCCGTACGCATGCCCGAGATGCGAACGGCATTCTGGTCCGCGCGTGCGCGGGCGTAGAGTCTCCTGTTGGCCCTCACCCCGGCCGCCCGCCATCGGGTGAACGGGACACCAGGTCGGACCACCTCTGTTCGTAACACCCGGGGGTGCGCGGCGCTGCTGACGAAGCCGGCGCCGCACACCACCAGACCGTCCCGCCCCACAGGGCTGAACGGTTACCGATCGGTAGAGATGACGGATCTCCGAGCGCGGTAGCACGATGGAGGCGGCGCGACACACCTCAGTTTCGACCGACAGTGAAGGAACAGCGTGGCTTCCGGAACCGATCGCAACCCGATCATCATTGGTGGCCTTCCGAGTCAGGTCCCGGACTTCGATCCCGAGGAGACCACGGAATGGCTGGAGTCGCTCGATGCGGCCATCGACGAGCGGGGGCGTGAGCGTGCCCGTTACCTGATGCTGCGGCTGATCGAGCGCGCCCGCGAGAAGCGTGTCGCCGTGCCCGAGATGCGCAGCACCGACTACGTCAACACCATCGCGACCAAGGACGAGCCGTTCTTCCCCGGCAACGAGGAGATCGAGCGCAAGATCCTGAACGCGACCCGCTGGAACGCGGCCGTCATGGTCTCGCGGGCCCAGCGCCCGGGCATCGGCGTCGGTGGCCACATCGCCACCTTCGCGTCCTCGGCGTCGCTGTACGACGTGGGCTTCAACTACTTCTTCCGCGGCAAGGACGCCGAGGGCGAGTCCGGCGACCAGATCTTCTTCCAGGGCCACGCCTCCCCCGGCATCTACGCCCGCGCCTTCCTGCTGGACCGGCTCTCCGAGCAGCAGCTCGACGCGTTCCGCCAGGAGAAGTCGAAGGCCCCGTACGGCCTCTCCAGCTACCCGCACCCGCGGCTCATGCCGGACTTCTGGGAGTTCCCGACCGTCTCGATGGGCCTCGGCCCCCTCGGCGCGATCTACCAGGCCCGGATGAACCGCTACCTGGAGCACCGCGGCATCAAGGACACCTCCGACTCGCACGTGTACGCCTTCCTGGGCGACGGCGAGATGGACGAGCCGGAGTCGCTCGGCCAGCTGTCCCTGGCCGCGCGTGAGGGCCTGGACAACCTGACCTTCGTCGTCAACTGCAACCTGCAGCGCCTCGACGGCCCGGTCCGCGGCAACGGCAAGATCATCCAGGAGCTGGAGTCCCAGTTCCGGGGTGCCGGCTGGAACGTGATCAAGCTCATCTGGGACCGCAGCTGGGACCCGCTGCTCGCGCAGGACCGCGACGGCGTCCTGGTGAACAAGATGAACACCACGCCGGACGGCCAGTTCCAGACGTACGCCACCGAGACCGGTGACTACATCCGCGAGCACTTCTTCGGCAGCGACCTGCGCCTGCGCGCCATGGTCGAGAACATGACCGACCAGCAGATCCAGCACCTGGGCCGCGGCGGCCACGACCACAAGAAGGTCTACGCCGCGTTCAAGGCCGCCCGCGAGCACAAGGGCCAGCCGACGGTCATCCTCGCCCAGACGGTCAAGGGCTGGACGCTGGGCCCCAACTTCGAGGGCCGCAACGCCACCCACCAGATGAAGAAGCTGACGGTCGAGGACCTGAAGCGCTTCCGCGACCGGCTGCACCTGCCGATCACCGACAAGCAGCTGGACGAGGGCTACCCGCCCTACTACCACCCGGGTCGCGACTCGGAGGAGATCCAGTACATGCACGACCGCCGGCAGGAGCTCGGCGGCTACGTGCCCACCCGCAAGGTGCGCCCGCGCAAGCTGGAGCTGCCGGGCGAGGACGCCTACAAGGCCGTCAGGAAGGGCTCCGGCAACCAGACCATCGCCACCACCATGGCGTTCGTCCGGCTGCTCAAGGACCTCATGCGGGACAAGGGCATCGGCAACCGCTTCGTGCCGATCGCGCCCGACGAGTACCGCACCTTCGGCATGGACTCGCTGTTCCCCTCGGCGAAGATCTACAACCCGATGGGCCAGACCTACGAGTCGGTCGACCGGGACCTGCTCCTGGCCTACAAGGAGTCGCCGACCGGCCAGATGCTGCACGACGGCATCTCCGAGGCCGGCTGCACCGCCTCGCTGATCGCCGCCGGCTCCTCCTACGCCACCCACGGCGAGCCGCTGATCCCGGTCTACGTCTTCTACTCGATGTTCGGGTTCCAGCGCACCGGCGACCAGTTCTGGCAGATGGCCGACCAGCTGGCCCGCGGCTTCGTCCTCGGCGCCACCGCCGGCCGCACCACCCTGACCGGTGAGGGCCTGCAGCACGCCGACGGCCACTCGCACCTGCTGGCCTCGACCAACCCCGGCGTCGTCGCGTACGACCCGGCGTACGGCTTCGAGATCGCGCACATCGTCCAGGACGGTCTGCGCCGGATGTACGGCACCAGTGCCGAGCACCCGAACGGCGAGGACGTCTTCTACTACATGACGGTCTACAACGAGCCGATCAAGATGCCGGCCGAGCCCGAGAACGTGGACGTCGAGGGCATCCTCAAGGGCCTGCACAAGTACGCCCCGGGCGCCGCCGGCCAGATCCCGGCCCAGATCCTCGCCTCCGGCGTGGCCGTGCCGTGGGCCCTGGAGGCCCAGCGCATCCTCGCCGAGGAGTGGAACGTCAAGGCCGACGTCTGGTCCGCGACCTCCTGGAACGAGCTGCGCCGCGACGCGGTGGAGGCCGAGGAGTTCAACCTGCTGCACCCCGAGGAGCAGCAGCGCGTGCCGTACGTCACGCAGAAGCTCCAGGGCGCCGAGGGCCCGGTCGTCGCGGTGTCCGACTGGATGCGCGCGGTGCCGGACCAGATCGCCCGCTGGGTGCCGGGCCAGTACCAGTCGCTGGGCGCCGACGGCTTCGGCTTCGCCGACACCCGTGGCGCGGCCCGTCGCTTCTTCCACATCGACGCGCAGTCGGTCGTGCTGGCGGTGCTCACCGAGCTCGCCAAGCAGGGCAAGATCGACCGCTCGGCGCTGAAGGACGCGATCGACCGCTACCAGCTGCTCGACGTGGCCGCGGCCGACCCGGGCGCCGCCGGCGGCGACGCCTGATCACCGGCTGAGAAGGTCCGAGGAGGGCCGGACTCCGTACAGGGGTCCGGCCCTCCTCCGTGCCGTGGCGCTAAGGTTGTGACTCCCGTCTCACCAGCGCAGCCCCGGAAGGCGCCTCCATGGCCGCTCGCACCACCGCCCCCGCGCGGCCGACCGGGCTGCGGGAACGCAAGAAGCAGCAGACCAGGGCCGCCCTCGTCCAGGCCGCCCACGTGCTCTTCCTCAGCCAGGGCTTCGCCCGGACGACCGTCGACGAGATCGCCTCCGCCGTCGACGTCTCCCAGCGCACCTTCTTCCGCTACTTCGCCAACAAGGACGAGGTCGCGCTCGCCGTCATGGCCGACGCCGAGGACTACTTCATGGAGTGCCTGCGCCGGCGCCCCGCCGAGGAGACGCCCCTGGAGGCCCTGCGCGCCTCGATCGTCCAGGCCTGGCGCGACCTCGGCGCCGCCGACCCCACCACCCCCGGCTCCATCGGCAGCGCCCTGGAGCTCCTGCGGATCATCGAGGACACCCCCGCCCTGCTCGCCGCCCACCTGCGCCGGGTCACCGAGCAGGAGCGGACGGTCGTCCGGGTGCTCGCCGAGCGCGAGGGCGTCGACCCCGCCCGGGACCTGCGCCCGGTCGTCCTGGCCGCCGTCTTCGGGGGCCTGGTGCGCGCCGCCCACCTGTCCTGGACGGCCGAGCAGCAGCCGCCCGGCCCGGAGGGCATGGTCCGGGTGATCGAGTGCCACCTCGACCAGCTCGGCCCGGCGCTGGCCGGCCACTGGCGCGGGTAGCACTCAGGTATCACCCCGTACCCGGGTAGCCCCCGAAAGTTCGCGCTCCGGTCCGACGCCCCGCGCGAGCCGCCCTCCTAGGCTGGCCGGCGATGAAGACACCCACCGCCCCCGACACCCGCGCCTTCGCCACCCGGCAGCTGCGCGCCCTGCACCACCACCTCACCAGCCCGCACGGCGAACCCACCCCGCTGCTCGGCAGCTCCCGCCGCCGCTGGATCCGCTTGTTCCCGTACGTCTTCGCGCTGCTCCTCCTGTTCGCGCTGATCCCCAGCGGGATCGCGCTCCTGAACGCCTTCTACGGCCTGGCCATGCCCGTCTGCGCCGCCCTGACCCTCGCCCAGACCACCCCGCTGCTGCTCGCCATCACCCGGCCGCTGGCCGCCTGGTGGATCAGCGCGGCCGCCATGGTCACCACCGCCGCCGTCACCGCCCGCCACCCGCAGCTGATGGGCAGCTGGCCGTGGACGGCGCCGATGATCATCTCGTACGTCGTCCTGCTGCTCGCCCTCGGGCTGCGCGAGCGCCGGGCCACCGTGATCTCGGTCTGGGTCGCCACCGTGCTGCTCACCGCCCTCACCGCCGTCCTCGGCCTGCCCCGCCTCGCGGACGGCACCAGCGTGCTGCTGATCGCCCTCAGCGGCGCCGCCCTGCTGCTCGGCTGGGCCGTGCGCGACCGCGCCGAGGCCCGCCGGCTGCTCAGGGAGCAGGAGCAGATCAGTGAGGTCGAGCGCGAACGCCGCACCCTGCTGGAGGAACGCACCCGGATCGCCCGGGAGTTGCACGACGTCGTCGCCCACCACATGTCGGTGATCGCCGTGCAGGCCGCCAGCGCGCCGTACCGGATCGAGGGCGTACCGGCCGCCGCCGCCGAGGAGTTCACCGCCATCGCGGACGGCGCCCGCGCCTCGCTGGCCGAGATGCGCCGGCTGCTCGGCGTGCTGCGCAGCGAGGAGTCCTCCGGTGGCCGGACCCCGCAGCCGGGCCTGCCCCAACTCGGCCAGCTGGTCGAGACGGTGGGCCGGGCCGGGGTACCCGTCGAGATGGCCGTCGACGAGGAGCTGGAGGAGCTGGTGCCGGAGGCCCTCGGCCTGTCCGCGTACCGGATCGTGCAGGAGGCGCTGGCCAACGTCGTGCGCCACGCGCCCGGGGCGCACACCTGGGTGTCCCTGACCTCGGACGGCCCCGAGCTGCGGCTGACGGTCGTCAACGCGCCCCCGCCGGAGCGCGCCGAGTCCCTGGAGGCGTCCGCCGAGGGCACCGGGCACGGGCTGGTCGGAATGCGTGAACGCGTACGGTTGGCGGGTGGCAGTCTGGACACCGGCCCGCTGCCGGACGGCGGCTTCAAGGTGGCCGCCGTCCTGCCGATCGATCCAGTCCAGGAGACGCCCGCATGACCATCCGCGTGATCATCGTCGACGACCAGGCCATGGTGCGGGCCGGGTTCGCCGCCTTGCTCAACGCCCAGAGCGACATCGACGTGGTGGGGGACGCGGCCGACGGCGCCGAAGCCCTGGAGGTCACCGGCCGCACCCACCCGGACGTGGTGCTGATGGACGTCCGCATGCCCGTCATGGACGGCCTGGAGGCCGCCCGGCGCCTGCTCGACCCCGCTGTCCCTGGAGCCCACCGGCCCAAGGTGCTGATGCTGACCACCTTCGACGTGGACGACTACGTGTACGAGGCGCTGCGCGCCGGGGCCAGCGGCTTCCTCCTCAAGGACGCCCCGCCCGCCGACCTGATCGCCGCCGTCCGCATCGTCGCGGCCGGCGAGGCGCTGCTCGCGCCCAGCGTCACCCGCCGCCTCATCGAGGACTTCGCCCGTACCCGGCCCACCAGGCGCCGCGACCCCAAGCTGCGGCTCAACGGCCTGACCCCGCGCGAGACCGAGGTGCTGGCGCTGATCGCCGGGGGCCTGTCCAACCAGGAGATAGCGGCGCAGCTGGTGGTCGCCGAACAGACCGTCAAGACCCACATCGGGCGCATCCTCGCCAAGCTCGACCTGCGCGACCGGGCCCAGGCCGTCGTCCTGGCCTACGAGTCGGGCCTCGTGACGCCCGGCCAGTAGACCGGCCCTCAGGGTCCAGCCCCTGACTCCCTTAGCCCCCGGGTATCACCCCGGAGTTGGCCCCGCGGTCTGACGTCCGCGGGGCCGTCGCGTTCCTACCGTCCTCCTCGTCGCCGACCGAATCGACGAGGGGAACAGGGACATGGGAACGCATCGGGTCCGACGGGCCGTGGCCGCCGCAGCGCTGGCGGTGGCCGTGATGCTCGGCGCGGGCGGGTGGGCCGCGGCCGACGCCCAGACCGCCGTCACCGGCCCGCCCCCGGGCAGCGCCGCCTGGACGGCCGACACCTCGCTGGGCCTGCGCCTGCCCGACCCCGCCACCGCCTCCGCGGCCGAGGTCGCCGCGTTCTTCGCCGGGCTGAGCCCGGCGCAGCAGGACGAGCTGATCGCCCGCCACCCGCTGGTGGCCGGCAACCTGGACGGCGCCCCGGTCGAACTCCGGTACCGGGCCAACGCCCTGGCCCTCGCCGCCGCCCGCACCGAGGAACTCTCCCGCGCCGCCGACCCGGCCCTCACCCCGGAGGACCACCGGGCGGCCCGCACCCGCGCCGAGCGCTACGGCACCCTGCTGGACGGGCACCGCCGGATCCTCGCCTTCGACCCGCGCGGCCGGGGCCAGATCGCCGAGGTGTACGGCGACCTCGCCCACGCCGCGCACACCGCCGTGATCGTCCCCGGCTCGGACATCGACCTGCTCACCTACGACCGCGCGAGCGACCCGTACGGCACCCCGGCGGGCATGGCCCGCGCCCTGTACGAGGCCACCGCGGCGACCGGTACCGGCACCGGCACCGGCACCGCGGTGATCGCCTGGGCCGGCTACACCACCCCCGTCGGCCTCGGCCCCGACGCCGCCACCGAGCGCCTCGCCGAAGCCGGCGCGGCCCGCCTGACCGCCCTCCTCGACGGCCTCGCCGCGAGCACCCGCCCGCAGGCCCCGGCGGCCCTCTTCTGCCACAGCTACGGCTCGGTGGTCTGCGGCCTCTCCCGCCCGGGCCCGGCCGAAGCCTCCCGGCTGGTGGTGCTCGGCTCCCCCGGCATGGGCGTCGACTCCGCGGACGAACTCGACCCGCGCGTCCCGGTGTTCGCCACCGCCCGCAACGACTCCGACTGGATCGGCGACGTCCCGCACGTCCGGCTGCTCGGCCTCGGCCACGGCGCCGACCCCACCGACCCCGCCTTCGGCGCCCGCCCCCTGCCCGCCACCGGCTCCCACGGCCACACCGGCTACTTCGCCCCCGGCACCGCCTCCCTCGCCGCCTACGCCGCCCTCGCGCTCGGCCGCTGAATCCTCGTTCGGACAGGAGCACCCGCCATGAGCCTCGCCACCTTGCGCCTCGCCACCCTGCGCCTCACCACCCTGCGCCGCGCCGCCCTCAAGGTCGACGCCCGCACCCCCGCCACCCGCGACCGCGCCCTCGACGGGCTGCGCGCGATCGCCCTGCTCGCCGTCCCGATCGGCCACTGGATGCTCGGCGGCCTGACCCTCTCCCCCGACGGCGCCCTGCACAACGCCAGCCCGCTCTCCTCCCTCGGCTTCTTCGCCCCGATCAGCTGGGGCCTCCAACTCCTCGGCGTCTTCTTCCTCGTGGGCGGCCACTCCTCCGTCCGCTCCCTGGAGCGCGCCCACGAGAAGGGGATCTCGTACGGCGGCTGGCTGCGCGCCCGCACCGTCCGGCTGCTGCGCCCGGTGCTCGGGGTGGCGGCCGTGTGGGCGGTGCTGGTCCCCCTGCTGCCCGCGCTCGGCGTCCCGGGCGACACCGTGCACACCGGGGCGACGCTGGTGGTGCAGCCGCTCTGGTACATCGGCGTCTACCTGGCGCTGACCGCGATCACCCCGCTCTGCACGGCCCTCGGCCGGCGCCTGGGCGGCTGGTCGGCGGCCCTGCTGATGGCCGTCGTCGCCGTCGTCGACCTGCTGCGGTACGGCCCGTGGGCCGAGGCGATGCCCTCCTGGGTGGGGCTGCTGAACCTGCTGCCCGGCTGGCTCTTCGGCTACCAGCTGGGCGTGCTCTGGGCGCAGGGCCGACTCGGCCGCCGGGGTGCCCGGGTGCTGCTGCTCGGCGGCGGCCTGCTGTTCGCGGTGCTGCTGACGGTGTTCCACTACCCGGCGAGCATGGTGGGCGTGCCCGGGGCGGAGCGGACCAACTCGCACCCGCCGTCCCTGCTGGTGCTGGCCCTGGCCTCGGTGCAGTGCGGCGCGGCGGTGCTGCTGCGCGAGCGGCTGGGCCGGCTGCTGGCGGCCCGTCCGCTGCTGTGGCTGCCGGTGGTGGCGGTCAACCTGTCGGCGATGACGATCTTCTGCTGGCACCAGAGCGCGATGCTCGCCGTGGCGGTGCCCGGGGCCGCGGGCCTGGGCGCCGTCCCGGGGCTGACCACCGCCCCGGACTCGCTGGGCTGGGTGGCCGGACGGCTGGCGCTGCTGCCGCTGCTCGCGGCCGCGCTGGTGGCGATCGGCTGGTTCACCCGGCGCTTCGACGGCCCGTGGACGGCCTTCTCCCGGGGCGGAAAGGCCCTGGCCGGCACGGCGGCGGCGCTGTTCGCCGCGTACGCGCTCGGGGTGGTGTGACCGGCACCGGATCTCGAAGCACCCGGGGGCGCGGCCTGCGCAGGCCGCGCCCCCTCGACGTATTGGGGCGCCCGAATGACGCGGCCCACGCCGATGGAGTCGGCCCGCATGCGAACCACCACGGGGCGTGATGGCCTGTGACGGTCGGCGACCCTCGCTGGACCGCGCCCGCCCACGGCCCGTCCGCCCCGCATTCGCCGCCCTGAACCGCCCCGAACCCATCCCTCCTCCGAGGAGACCCATGTCCCCGTCCCCACCCCGCCGGTGGCCCGCCACCGTCGTGGTCTGCGCCGTCACCACCGGCGCCCTGCTCGCCGCCGTCACCCCGGCCGCCGCCCACGAGGGGCCCGCCGACCCCGCCCAGGGCGGCCTCACCCCGCACGTCGACTCCCGGCGGGTCGCGGCCGAGATGCGCCAGGACGAGGTGGCCGCCCTCGGCCAGGAGCACGCGGAGGAGCACGCCCGGATGCGCGCGGCCGTCCGCGGCATCGGCGACTACCCGCAGACCACCCGCACCAACCGGCTCAAGGCGCTCACCGACTCCCAGGCGAGCCTCAACAAGGGCTTCGCACCGGGGACGTTCGGGGCGTTCAAGGACTACTTCCCCTCCCCGGACTTCGGCGACCACGTCGCCCTGCTGCCCACCGGCAAGGTGCTGCTGTTCTCCTTCGAACGGATCGAGACCAACCCGGAGAAGGAGCCCGCCCCCACCCAGACCATCGGCAAGGAGAACGCCGGCCGGGCCTTCCTCTGGGACCCGTCCAAGGGCAACGGCCCGGACGCCTTCAAGCAGGTCACCCCGCCGGTCTCGGACATGCCGGACGGCCTGGGCGAACAGCGCCCGGTGCCGTTCTTCTGCTCGGGCCACTCCTTCCTGCCCAACGGCATGCTCGGCGTCTTCGGCGGCAACCTGGGCGGCAACGGCGGCACCGGCGCGAAGCTCTCGCTGGTCTTCGACCCCTGGACGGAGACGTGGACCCGCAACCCGGACATGGCCGTCGGCCGCTGGTACCCCTCGGTGGTGACGGGCGCGGACGGGCGGCAGCTGATCATGTCCGGCCAGTCCGAGCTGGGCTACGGCACCCCGACCCCGGTGGTCGAGCGCTTCCCCGCCAAGTCCTTCCCCGTCCCGCTGGCCAAGAAGGACGTCCCGAGGAACACCCCGGTGGACCGCTTCAAGGTGGACGCCCCGTTCTCCTTCGACTACCCGCACCTGTTCTCGCTCAACGACGGCGACGTCTACGGCTTCGGCCGCGCCGCGGGCGAGCAGTGGAAATTCGACCCGTCCGCCGAGACCCGCACCGACCTCACCGCCCGCCCGGACGGCCGCAAGCGCAACTACGGCTCCGCCGTGATGCTGCCCGGCGGTGCCAACGGCCCGGACTCCGCCCTGATCCTCGGCGGCGACCGCGACAACCCGAGCACCCTGCGCTTCTCCAACGGCAGCTGGACGGCCGAGAAGTCCCGCGCCTTCGGCCGCACCCAGGACGACACCCTGCTGCTGCCCAACGGCCGGCTGATGACCGTCAACGGCGCCTACGACATCCGCGACTACGGCAACGGCCCGTACAACCCCAACGCCGACCTCAAGTACCGGCAGATCGAACTGCGCGACGACCGGGGCGACTGGCAGCTCGGCCCCGTCCAGCGGCTGCCGCGCGGCTACCACTCCAACGCCGTGGTGCTGCCGGACGGCCGGATCATGGTCACCGGCGACGAGCTCCAGCAGCTCGCCAACAACCCGGACGTCAACGGCACGGTCTCCGGCATCCCCGGCACCACGGGCCCGACCACCATGAACGGCACCATCGAGATCTACGAGCCGCCCTACCTGCACCAGGGCGACCGGCCCGCGCTCGCCAACGCCCCCACCACGCCGGTCGGTTACGACAAGAGGTTCACCGTCACCAGCACCACCCCCGGCCTCGCCGCCCGGGCCGTCCTGCTGGCCCCGACCACCTCCACCCACTCGGTCAACACCAGCCAGCGCCACCTGGAGCTGCGGCTGACCGGCCGGGCCGGCAACCGGCTGGAGTTCCAGGCCCCGCCGGACGCCAAGGCCGCCCCTCCCGGCTGGTACATGCTCTTCCTCCTCAGCGGCGACGGCGTGCCCAGCGTCGCCCAGTGGATCCAGCTCAGCCCCACGGCCTGACCCCCCGTACGAAAGGAAGCACCATGACCACGGAGTTGAGCCTTCGCGAGAGCGAGGAGATCCAGGGCGACGTCCTGGCCGGCTTCAAGAAGGACAACGTCAGCGTCCTGTTCCTCAAGTTCGAGGACGCCGTCCGCGCCCGCGACTGGCTGCGCCGGATCACCCCGCAGATCTCCACCACCCGGCAGGTCGCCGAGTTCAACGAGGCGTTCAGCGAGGCCAAGCACGCGGCGGGCGGGGACGACCCCAAGTCGCTGACGGCCACCTGGCTGGGCGTCAGCTTCACCTACGAGGGCCTGCGCATGCTCGCCGGCAGCGACCCGTTCCCCACGCCCCCGCCGGTCGGCGGCGGCCTGGAGGCGTTCAAGGAGGGCTCCGCCCAGCGGGCCGGCGCCCTCGGCGACACCGGCGACAACTCGCCGGAGAACTGGCTGTTCGGCAACGGGAGGAACCAGCCGGTGCACGCCGTGCTGAAGATCTCGGCGGACACCGAGCGCGACCTCTCCTCGGCCGTGGAGGCGCAGCGCATCGCCGCCGCCGAGTGCCGCGTCCTGATCGTCTACCAGCAGAACGCCCGGACACTGCTGGGCAGTCGGCGCGGCAAGGAGCACTTCGGCTTCAAGGACGGCATCAGCGAGCCCGGCATCCGGGGCTTCGACCGGCCGAACCCGGGCAATCCCGAGGAGCAGGACGGCCACCCGGGCACCCGGCTGATCCCGGCCGGGGAGTTCGTCTGCGGCCTGGAGAACGACGAGTTCAGCGGGCCGCCGTCCCAGTACCCGGAGTGGGCGCGCAACGGCTCCTTCCAGGTGGTCCGCCGCCTGGCCCAGGACGTACCCGGCTGGTGGTCGCAGGTCGCCGTCAAGCTCAGGGAGCTGAAGCTCGCCAAGGCCGTCCCGGACACCGCCACCACCGAGTGGCTGGCCGCCCGGATGGTCGGCCGCTGGCGCTCCGGCGCCCCCGTCTGCAAGCACCGGGACCGAGACGTCCCCAACAGCCCGGACGCCGCCAAGGACAACGACTTCGACTTCCGCGACGACCTGGAGGGCCTGGTCACCCCGCTCTGGTCGCACCTGCGCAAGACCAGCCCCCGGGACGGGCTCCAGGAGACCCCGGACAAGCCCCCGATCCCCGCCAAGACCCTCGACGGCCGCCGGATCATGCGCCGGGGCACCCCGTACGGCGCCCCGTTCGACCCGGCCTCCGAGGGCCCCGGCGGGCCGGACGACCCGCGCGGCCTGCTGTTCATCTGCTACCAGGCCGACCTCCAGCGGCAGTTCGAGTTCATCCAGGCCGACTGGATGGACCAGCCGAACTTCCCGCCGAACCGCGACAGCGGCGCCGACACCCCCGCCGGGCACGCGAGCCCGAGGCCCCTGCCCGGGAAGGACCCGGTCACCCAGGAGGCGCCGGACGTCGACTTCGAGCACCTCGGGCCGGACGGGCTGATCGACCACACCCCGCTGAGCTTCCAGCAGTTCGTGCAGACCACCGGCTCGGTGTACGCCTTCATGCCGTCCCTGAGCATCCTGCGCGGGCTCTGCGAGGGCCGGCTCACCCCGGTCGCCGGGCAGAACGGCGGCCAGGCGGGCGGACAGACCGGCGGCCAGACCGGCGGCGGCACCACCACCCCGCCCAGGCCGCAGCCCGTCAAGGCGTACCCCTGCGACGAGTTCGTCGCCGTCCCCGACCAGTACCGCAAGGGCGGCCAGTCCCGGTACTGGGCCTTCCACGGCGACCTCTGCCGGACGATCTCCGTCGCGGACGGAAACGCCCACACCGACCGCAAGGTGGAGGACGACACCTGGCTCACCGCCTGGACCTGCCTCCAGGGCGTCGGCCGGGTGGACTGCGTCCTGCCCGTGCCCGACCAGCAGGATCCGTCGGGCAAGAGCTGGTACTGGGTGTTCCACAGCACCGTCGGCCGCCAGCAGTACCGGCTGGTCTCGATCACCTGCGCCGGCGGCCGCTACACCACCGCCCTGGAGCGCTCCGACCGCGACCTCACCTACTGGGGCTCGCTCAGCGGCGTCGCCCAGGTCGACTGCTGGCTGCCGGTGGCGGACCAGCAGGACCCGACCGGCCGGAACAAGAGCTGGTACTGGGTGTTCCACACCACCGGCGGCCGGCAGCAGTACCGGCTGGTCTCGATCGCCGGCGGCCCCGGGCACACCGACGTGCGCGAGCGCACCGACCGTGAGCTCTCCCAGTGGAGCTCGCTGAGCGGCCTCAGCCGGGTGGACTGCTTCCTGCCCGTCCCGGACCGCCAGCCGCCCGGCGGGACCTGCGAGTACTGGGTGTTCTGCGGCCAGAGCTACCGCCGGATCTCGATCGCCGCCGGCAGCGGCCACCCCGACCGGCTGGTCGACGGGGACCGCACCTGCGACAACTGGTCCTCCCTCGGCTGAACCGGTCCGTTCGTGGCCCCCGGTGCGCGCGACGCGCCGGGGGCGCGCACCGGACCGTCGCGCAACGGACGGCCCGCAGCCGGAGCACCGGTCTCCACGTTCGCGCCGGTCACCTCGGCAGACGCACGCGGACGCCGGCAGGACACCCCCGGTTCATGTGAGCCTTCCCACAGTTTGAGCCTGTCCGTCACCCTCTCGTGACCTCTACGCTTGCCCAGGAAGCCTGCAGACACTCTGCACGGCACTCTGCGCGGCAGCCGGCGAGGCAGCCGGCGAGTCGGAAACACGCACCCTCCGGGCACGCCCGCGAAACGGTGACGGGCCCAAGGGAGTTGGTGCGGTGCGCAACCGTCGACGCTGGAAGCGGGTACTGGTCGGAGCCTTCGCCGGGGCCGCCGTCCTCGCCGACGCCGGCGCCGCCGCCGCCCAGGCCGCGGCCTCCACCGAGCAGCTGGCGATCAGCACCCCTCCGGCCGGCAGCGCCGCCTGGGTCGAGGACCACAGCTTCGGCCGCGACCTGCCCGACCCCGCCACCACCACCCCGGCCGCCGCCGCCGCGTTCTTCGCCTCCCTCGCGCCCACCGAGCTCGACCGCCTGGTCAAGGACTACCCGCTGGTCGTCGGCAACTTCGACGGCGCCCCGCTGGGCCTGCGCTACCAGGCCAACCGGATCGCCCTGGCCGCCGAACGCGACCACGCCCGCGCCCGCGCAAACGACCCGAAGCTGGACGCCGACACCCGCGCCCTGCTCGTCTCCCGCGCCAACGACGTCGAGCACCTGCTCGCCCCCGACCGCCAGGTCCTCGCCTTCGACCCACGCGGCCGCGGCCTGGTCACCGAGGTGTGGGGCGACCTCTCCGACGCCGAGCGGATCTCCGTACTCGTCCCCGGCTCCGACGCCGACCTCGGCCACTTCGACCAGGCCGCCGACCCGCTGCGCTCCCCCGCCGGCATGGCCCGCGCCCTGTACGCCGAGGAGCGCCGCCAGGCCCCCGGCACCCGGACCGCCGTGATCGCCTGGACCGGCTACGTCACCCCCTCGGGCCTGGGCCCCGACGCCGCCACCTCCCGCCTGGCCGACGTCGCCGCGCCCCGGCTCCAGCGCCTGCTAGCGGGCCTGAAGGTGACCACCCGCCCGGACGCGCCCCCGGCACTGCTGTGCCACTCGTACGGCTCGGTGGTCTGCGGCAACACCGCCCCCAGGATCCCCCGCGCCGCCGCCTCGCCGTCCGACACCTCCGGCATCACCGACCTGATGGTCTTCGGCAGCCCCGGCATGGGCGTGCAGAGCACCGCCGACCTCGGCGCCGGCGTGCACGTCTGGGCCACCCGCAACCCCAGCGACTGGATCGGCAACGTCCCGTTCCTGGAGGTCGGCGGGCTCGGCCACGGCGCCGACCCGACCTCCGCGGGCTTCGGCGCCGAGCAGGTCTCCTCCGCCCACGCGGTCGGCCACAACGGCTACTTCGCCGAGGGCACCGAGAGCCTGCACAACTTCGCGTCCATCGCCCTCGGCGACTACACCGACGTCGTCCGCCCCACCACCAACTGATCCCGGCCAGTCCGAGTACAGCTAGTCCCGGTAGAGGCTGAGCGCCTCGGCCGCCGCCCGCGCCATCTCGCGCCGGGCGGCCGCCGGACCCAGCACCTCGAGGTCCGCGCCGAAGGCCAGCAGCATCCGTACGGCCGCCAGCGCCGGGAAGGCCGGCGCCAGCTCCACCCAGTCCTCGGCCGGCCCGCACCTGGGGGCGGGCGGCGGCGAGGTGAGCCGGCCGCCGTGGATGCGCAGGAACATGTCCAGCCGCGCACGGCGCACCCGCACCCGCACCGGCACCTCCTTGGGCACCCGCTCCACCTGCTCGCGCAGCGCCCCCCACACCTCGCCCAGCCCGACCCCGGGGCGGCGGCGCACCACCTCGTCGGTGGGCTCGGCGGCCAGCATCCGGTCGGTGCGGAACAGCCGGGGCTCGCCGTGCAGGTCGGCCACCAGGTACCAGACCGTCGCCTTGCTCACCAGCCCGTACGGGTCGACGGTGTACTCGACGGGCTCCGGGGTGCCGCTGTGCCGGTAGCGCAGGAACAGCCGCCGGTCGGCGAACACCGCGTACTGCAGCTCGCCCAGGTCCGGGCCCGGGTGGTCCCCGGCGGGCGCGGTGCGCATCCACCGGGCCGGGTCGACCAGGATGCGCTCGCTGATCCGCTCGGCGTCCGTACGGTGCGGGGCGGGCAGCGCCGCCATCACCTTGCGCAGCGCCGAGCCGAGCGCCCGGTCGAGCCCGAGGTCGCTGTGCGCGCTCTGGGCGGACAGGACGAACAGCGCGCGGGCCTCGTCGGCGGTCATGCCGGTGACGTCCGTACGGTAGCCGGGCAGCAGCCGGATGCCGCCGTGGCGGCCGCGTTCGCTGAACACGGGGACCCCGGCCGCGGAGAGCGAGTCCACGTCCCGGTAGATGGTGCGCACCGACACCTCCAGCCGTTCGGCCAGTTCGGTGGCGGGCACCCTGCCCCGGGTCTGGAGCAGCAGGAGGATCGAGAGCAGGCGGTCGGCCTTCATGGCGGAAGACTCCCAGAAAGCCTGACGGCACCTGTCAGGTTTTACTGGGAGATTGCCTCGCGCAAGCCGAACTTCCTCTCGACAGCGCGGAGCTGACTGAACATGACCTCCACCCAGGATCCCCGCCCGCAGTACCAGGCCGCCCTCGACCAGCTGGAGGCCCTGGTCGCCACCGTCACCCCGGCCGACCTCGACCGGCCCACCCCCTGCGAGGACTACAACCTGCGGCAGCTCCTGAACCACCTGGTCGGCGCCACCCACCGCCTCGCCTACATGGGCGAGGGCGGCCACGCCGCCGACCACGTCCCGGCCATCGAGGACCCGGCGGACGACGCCTGGGCCGCCGCGCTGGGCCGCGCCCGCACCCGGGTGACCGCCGCCTGGGCCGAGGACGGCAAGCTCGGCCGCCCGACCTCCGCCCCCTGGGGCGAGGTGCCCGGCGGGGCGGTGCTCGGCGGCTACGTGATGGAGACGGTCACCCACTCCTGGGACATCGCCACGAGCCTCGACAAGGGCTTCGAACTGGACGAGGGCCTGTCGGGCGCGGCCCTGGGCATCGCGGAGTTCGTGCTGCCCTCCGAGAACCGCGCCGGGCAGGTCCCCTTCGGCGAGGTGCAGCCCGTCGCCGATGGCGCCGACGTGCACACCCGCCTCGCCGCCTTCCTGGGCCGCAAGGCGTGAGCGCCGCGGGCGTACGGGCAGCGCGCCCGTACGCCCGCGCGTCCCCGGCCTACTCCCGGCCGACGTGGGTGAACTGCATGTCGGAGTACCGGTCGCCGTCCACCTTGCCGGCGACCGGCTCCAGCAGCGCCAGCTCCTCGGCGGTCAGCCCCAGCGCGACGGCCCCGGCGTTCTCCAGGAGCCGGCTGCGCTTGCGGGTGCCCGGGATCGGCACCACGGTCAGCCCGTGCACCTCGGCCCGCTGCTGCACCCAGGCCAGCGCGACCTGCGCCAGCGTGGCGCCCCGCGCCTCGGCGACCTCGCGCAGCGGGGCGAGCAGCTCGCCGTTGACGGCCGCGCTGTCCCCGGTGAAGCGCGGCTGGCTGCGCCGGAAGTCGTCCGCGCCGAGCTGCTCGGCGGCCTGGAAGGAGCCGGTCAGGAAGCCGCGCCCCAGCGGGGAGTACGGCACGAAGGCGACGCCCAGCTCCGCGGCGGCGGGCACGACCTTGGCCTCCGCGTCCCGGGAGAACACCGACCACTCGGTCTGCACCGCGGCGATCGGGTGGATCGCGTGCGCCTCGCGCAGCTCCCCGGCGCTCACCTCGGAGAGCCCCAGGTGGCGCACCTTGCCGGCCTCGACCAGCTCGGCCATGGCGCCGATGGACTCGGCCAGCGGCACGTCCGGGTTGCGGCGGTGCATGTAGTAGAGGTCGATGTGGTCCACGCCGAGCCGGCGCAGCGAGGCGTCGACGGCGGAGCGGACGTAGGCCGCGTCGTTGCGCACGGACCGGAAGGTCGGGTCGTCCTCGCGGCGCTCGATGGCGAACTTGGTGGCCAGGACCACCTGGTCGCGGTGGGCCCGCACGAACGGGCCGATGAACTCCTCGTTGCGGCCGTAGCCGTACATGTCGGCGGTGTCGAACAGGGTGACCCCCGCCTCCAGCGCGGCGCCCAGGGTGGCGAGCGCCTCGTCGGTGTCGGTCGGGCCGTAGAACTCGCTCATGCCCATGCAGCCGAGGCCCTGGGCGCCCACGAGGGGGCCGTCGGTGCCGAGCCGGACGGTGGGCAGGGTGATGTCGTTCATGTGCCGTGTACTTCCTCTGCTGCTCGTTGTCGTGCTCGTCGTGGTGCTCGTCGTGGTGCTCGTCGCTGTACGCAGACGGGGGGTGCTCACCGGGGCGGCCGGCAGGCGCCGGCGTCGTCGAGCTGCCCCGAATAGATGTCGATCTTGTAGTCGAGGACGGCGAGGGTGGCCTGCAGATCGACGATCCGCCGCCGGACCTCCTCGCGCTGGTCGACCAGGAGCTGCCGCCGTTCCTCGTAGGTGTGCTCGCCCAGGCGGGCCATCTCCACGTACCGGAGCATGTCCGCGATCGGCATGCCGGTCAGCCGCAGCCGCGACAGGAAGGCGAGCCGGTGCAGGTCGGCGTCGCAGTAGCGGCGCTGCCCGCCGGCCGCGCGGTCGACGCGGTCCAGCAGCCCGATCCGCTCGTACCACCGCAGGGTGTGGGCGGTCAGTCCGCTGGCGGCGGAGACCTCGCTGATGGTGTGCCGGGGCGTCCGGTCGGGCTCCCCGGTCGGGTGCTCGAACACCTCGGCGCAACTGCGCTGTTCGGTCCGTACGGACGACGGTGTGGCCATGATCTCTCCCCGTGTGCCGCGCCACCTGTGTGGTGCGGCGATGACGACGCTACCGAGTTGGAGTGCACTCCAAGCAAGCGTCCCAGAGGGGCCGCGGAAGCGCCCGGCCGGTCAAGCCCTAGAGTCGGATCCATGGAGAGCTTGCGGATGATCGAGAACTGGCCGGTGCCCCACGCGGCGGCGGCCGTGGTGCGGGGTTCGGACGGCGCGGTGCTGGGCGCGCACGGGCCGCAGCGGCACCTGTTCCCGCTGGCGTCGGTGACCAAGCTGCTCACCTCGTACGCGGCGCTGGTCGCCGTCGAGGAGGGCGTCTTCGAGCTGGACGACCCGGCCGGCCCGCCCGGATCGACCGTCCGCCACCTGCTGGCCCACACCTCCGGGCTGGGCTTCGACGAGGACCGGATCTTCGCCGAACCCGGCAACCGCCGGCTCTACTCCAACGCGGGCTTCGACACCCTGGCCGCGGCGCTCGCCGAGGCCGCCGGGATCGCGTTCCACCGCTACGCCGCCGAGGCGGTGTTCGAGCCGCTGGGCATGGCGGACACCCTGATCAACACCGCCCACAAGTCCCCCGCCGGGGCCGGGGGCCTGTCCACCGTCGCCGACCTGGCCCTGTTCGCCGCCGAGCTCCAGTCGCCCAAGCTGCTGGACCCCTCCACCGTGCGGCAGGCCACCCGCGAGGTCGCCTTCCCCGGCACCAGCGGCGTGCTGCCCGGCTACGGCCACCGCCGCCCCAACGACTGGGGCCTGGGCTTCGAGATCCGCGACGGCAAGTCCCCGCACTGGACGGGCACCGCCAACTCCCCCGCCACCTTCGGCCACTTCGGCCAGTCCGGCACCTTCCTGTGGGTCGACCCCGAGGCCGGCGCGGCCTGCATCGCCCTCGCCGACCGGGACTTCGGCCCCTGGGCCGCCGAAGCCTGGCCGCCCCTGTCCGACGCCGTCCTGACAGAACTGGCGAACTAGCCGTACGAGACCGGCGAGTGCATCTCCCAGAGCAGGAGCTGCGCGCCGTCCTCCCCCGCCGACGGATCGGCGAAGGCGTCGCCGGTGATCCGCACGCTGTCCCCGGGCGCCATCGAGCGCCCGCCGCCCTTGGGCCCGGGGACGGTCCGGTAGCCCAGCGAGCCCGCCGTCAGGTGCGCGTAGCGCCAGGGTGCCTCGGGCAGACCGGTCAGCGGCTGCCACGGCCCGGCGGTGACCAGCCAGAGCGCGGCGTCGCCGCGTCGCAGCCGCAGGGCGTCGGTGCCGGCGTCGCGCTCCAGCCCGGAGGCGAGCAGCGTCAACCCGCCGTCGGCCGGTTCCACCCTGCGCAGCCCGTACGCCGGGGCCGCGTCGAACTCGTCCGGCTGCAGCCACATCTGGACGAAGCGCACCGGGCCCTCGGCGCCACCGACGTTGCGCTCGGTGTGGGTGACGCCGGAGCCGGCGCTGAGGTGCTGGACCATCCCGGGGCGCACGACCCCGTCGTGCCCGTGGGAGTCGCGGTGGGCGAGCGCGCCCTCCAGCACCCAGGTGAGGATCTCGGTGTCCCGGTGCCGGTGCTCCTCGAACCCGGCGCCGGGGGCGAGGAGTTCCTCGTTGCAGGCCAGCAGCGCGCCGAAGTGGGTGTTCTTCGGGTCGTAGTGCCCGGAGAAGGAGAAGGCGTGGCGGGTCTCGACGCCCTCGGCCGGGGTGGAGCGGTAGCGCTCGGCGGTGCGGCGGAGGTCGGCTCGGGGGCGTTCTGCGGCGTCGGTCACGCTCCCCAACCGTAGTGCCCGCGGCCGCCGGGTCCGGGGGGTGTGCACGAGCAGTCACTCGCGTGAGGCAGTCTTGTCCTTGTGCCAGCCGCTTCCGCGAACTCCAAGAACGAACCCGGTCCCGAACCCGAGCCCACGGGCAAGAGCCCTGCGGTCAGGCCCGCCCGCGACCGCCCCGGGCGCGCGGCCCCCCGCCTGACGGCCCAGGAGCGCAGAAACGCCGCCGAGCGGGCCGAGCGGCGCGCGGCGACGCTGAAGCGGCTGGAGAAGTCCTCGGGCAAGCTGGCCACCGCCGCCATCGCGCGCATGGACGACGAGCTCGGCTGGTACCGGCGGATGCCGCCGGAGCACCGCTCCTGGATCGGCCTGGTCGCCCAGGCCGGCATCGCCGCCTTCACCGAGTGGTACCGCCACCCGGACACCGCCCAGGCGATCTCCACCGACGTCTTCGGCACCGCCCCGCGCGAGCTGACCAGGGCGATCACCCTGCGCCAGACCGTGGAGCTGATCCGCACCACGATCGAGGTGATGGAGGAGGCCATCGAGGAGGTGGCCGCCCCCGGCGACGAGGCGGACATGCGCGAGTCGGTGCTCGTGTACGCCCGCGAGATCGCCTTCGCCACCGCCCAGGTGTACGCCCAGGCGGCCGAGGCGCGCGGCGCCTGGGACGCCCGCCTGGAGGCCCTGGTGGTCAACTCCCTGCTGTCCGGCGACGCCGACGAGGGCGTGCTGTCCCGGGCGGCGGCGCTCGGCTGGGGCCAGCCGAGCCAGGTCCGGGTGGTGATGGGCAGCGCCCCGGACGGCGACAGCGAGCTGGTGGTGGAGGCGATCCGCCGGGCCGCCCGCTACGCCAAGCTGCACGTGCTGACCGGGGTGCTGGGCAAGCGCCTGGTGGTCGTGGTGGGCGGCGAGAAGGAGCCGGTGCACGCGGCCAGGGCGCTGATCGGCCAGTTCGCGCCGGGCCCGGTGGTCGTCGGCCCGACCGTGCCGGACCTGCTGTCGGCCACCCGCTCCGCCCACGCCGCCGCGGCGGGCCTGCGGGCCTGCGCCGCCTGGCCGGACGCCCCCCGCCCGGTGCTGGCGGACGATCTGCTGCCCGAGCGCGCTCTGGCCGGGGACCAGGCCGCCCGGCGCCAGTTGGTGGAGGAGATCTACACACCGCTCGACGAGGCCGGATCGGCACTCCTCGAGACGCTGAGTGTCTACCTGGAACAGGCCTCCTCGCTGGAGGGAGCGGCCCGGATGCTCTTCGTGCACCCCAACACGGTGCGCTACCGGCTACGACGTGTGACCGACGTCACGGGGTACGCCCCCTCCGACGTACGTTCGGCCTTCACTCTCCGGATCGCCCTCGCCCTCGGCAGGCTCGCCGCCACCGGGGAGCCGAGCTGAACCCGAGTGTAGGGACCATACAATCCCGGATGGTTTTCTTCGTTACCGTCGCCTACCCGCCCCCGGGTGCCTGGCGAGAGAGGGTTGAACCGTGCTCGTAATCGTCGCCCCTGGACAGGGTGCCCAGTCCCCCGGTTTCCTCAGCCCCTGGCTCGAACTCGACGGTGTCGCCGACCGTCTGCGCCGCTGGTCGGACGTGGCCGGTCTGGACCTGGTGCACGCCGGCACCGAAGCCTCCGCCGAGGAGATCAAGGACACCGCCGTCGCCCAGCCGCTGCTGGTCGCCGCCGGTCTGATGACCGCCCGTGAGCTGTTCCCTGACGAGGCCGTCGCCCGCAAGCTGGTCGGCGCCGTCGCCGGCCACAGCGTCGGCGAGATCACCGCCGCCGCCGGCGCGGGCGTGCTGAACGCCCACGACGCGCTGACCTTCGTGCGCGAGCGCGGTCAGGCCATGGCCCAGGCCGCCGCCGTCACCGAGACCGGCATGATCGCCGTCCTCGGCGGCGACGCGGAGGTCGTCGCGGCGAAGCTGGCCGAGCACGGCCTGACCGCTGCCAACAACAACGGCGGCGGCCAGATCGTCGCCGCCGGCACGCTGGACCAGCTGGAGGCCCTCAAGGCCGACCCGCCGCAGGGCGCCAAGCTGGTCGCCCTCAAGGTCGCCGGGGCGTTCCACACCGAGCACATGGCCCCGGGCGTCGAGCGGCTGGCCGAGCTGGCCCCGACCCTGACGGTGGCCGACCCGCAGGTCCGCTACGTGTCGAACAAGGACGGCCAGGTCGTCACCTCCGGCGCCGAGGTGCTCGCGCGCCTGGTGTCGCAGGTCTCCAACCCCGTCCGCTGGGACCTCTGCATGGAGACCCTCGGGCAGCTCGGCGCCACCGCCGTCATCGAGCTGTCCCCGGCCGGCACCCTGACCGGGCTGCTGAAGCGCAACCTGAAGGGCGTGGCCACCCTGGCCGTCAAGACCCCCGCCGATCTCGACAAGGCCCGTGCCCTGGTCGAGGAGCACGGCGGGCAGGAGCAGGAGAACCAGGCATGAGCAAGCCCCAGATCCGCCCTGCCGAAGGTGCGCGGTACTCGCGCATCCTCGGCGTCGGCGGCTACCGCCCGGTCCGGGTCATCCCGAACTCCGAGGTGCTGGAGTGGATCGACTCCTCGGACGAGTGGATCCGCACCCGCAGCGGCATCGAGCAGCGCCGCTGGGCCGGCCCGGAGGAGTCCGTCGCCGAGATGTCGGTGCAGGCCGCGGGCAAGGCGATCGCCCAGGCCGGGATCTCCCCCGAGCAGATCGGCGGCGTGATCGTCGCGACGGTCTCGCACCTGAAGCAGACCCCCGCCATCGCCACCGAGATCGCCCTGCGCCTGGGCTGCGGCACGGCCCCGGCCTTCGACATCTCGGCCGCCTGCGCCGGCTTCGGCTACGGCCTGGGCGTGGCGGACGGCATGATCCGCGGCGGCAACGCCGAGTACGTGCTGGTGATCGGCGTCGAGCGGCTCAGCGACCTGACCGACAAGTCGGACCGCTCGACCGCGTTCATCTTCGGCGACGGCGCCGGCGCCGCGGTGGTCGGCCCGTCCGACGTGCCCGGCATCGGCAAGCTGATCTGGGGCTCGGACGGCTCGCAGGCGGACGTCATCTCGCAGACCGCCGCCTGGGACACCGCCTTCGCCAAGCCCGACGCCGTCAACGGCGCGGGCGACGAGCTCAAGTGGCCGGCCCTGCGCATGGAGGGCCAGCCGGTCTTCCGCTGGGCGGTCTGGGAGATGGCCAAGGTGGCCCAGCAGGCGCTGGACGCCGCCGGGATCACCGCCGACCAGCTCGGCGCCTTCATCCCGCACCAGGCCAACATGCGCATCACCGACGCCATGATCAAGGCCCTCAAGCTGCCCGCCACGGTGCCGGTCGCCCGCGACATCGCCGAGACCGGGAACACCTCCGCCGCCTCGATCCCGCTGGCGATGGAGCGCATGCTGGAGAGCGGCGAGGCCCGCAGCGGGGACCTCGCGCTGATCATCGGGTTCGGGGCGGGTCTCGTCTACGCGGCGACAGTCGTTACGCTCCCCTAGGCGCGTTTCGCCCCACCCACCCACAAGCCCGTGCCCGGTCGACGGCCGGACACGTTCAACACCGAAGAGGAGCAGCCAGTATGGCTAAGGACAAGGCCGAGGTCCTGGAAGGTCTCGCCGAGATCGTCAACGAGATCGCCGGCATCCCGGTCGAGGACGTCCAGCAGGATAAGTCCTTCACCGACGACCTGGACGTCGACTCGCTGTCCATGGTCGAGGTCGTCGTGGCCGCCGAGGAGCGCTTCGACGTCAAGATCCCGGACGACGAGGTCAAGAACCTCAAGACCGTCGGCGACGCGGTGGACTACATCATCGCCAACGCCGCCGCCTGATCGTTCGACACGTTCGATCCCCCGGTCCGGCTCCCCGCGAGCCGGTCCGACCTGCCGGCCGGGACGCCCCACCGGGCGCCCGGCCGGGCCCACATCCCCGGCTCGCCGCCGACCCCGCACAACGTGAGAGAAGAAGAACCAGTGACCGCTGAAAACCGTACCGTGGTCGTCACGGGTCTCGGCGCCTTCACGCCGCTGGGCGGCGACGCCGCCACCACCTGGGAGAACCTGATCGCCGGGCGCTCCGGAGTGGCGGCTCTGACCGAGGAGTGGGCGGCCGAACTGCCCGTCAGGATCGGGGCGCGCGTCGCCGTCGAGCCGGGCGAGATCCTGCCCCGCCCGGTGGCCCGCAAGCTGGACCGCTCGGCCCAGTTCGCGCTGATCGCCGCCCGCGAGGCGTGGGCCGACGCCGGCTTCGAGACCCCGGCCACCGACGAGTCCTCCAAGCTCGCCCCCGAGCGCCTGGGCACCGTCATCGCCTCCGGCATCGGCGGCGTGACCACCCTGCTCGACCAGTACGACATCCTGCGGGAGAAGGGCGCCCGCAAGGTCTCCCCGCACACCGTGCCGATGCTGATGCCCAACTCCCCGGCGGCCAACGTCGGCCTGGAGGTCGGCGCCCGCGCCGGCGTGCACACCCCGGTCTCGGCCTGCGCCTCCGGCGCCGAGGCGATCGGCTACGCGATCGAGATGATCCGCACCGGCCGCGCCGACGTCGTGGTGGCCGGCGGCACGGAGGCCGCGATGCACCCGCTGCCGATCGCCGCGTTCGCCAGCATGATGGCGATGTCCAAGAACAACGACGACCCCCAGGGCGCCTCGCGCCCGTACGACAAGGCCCGCGACGGCTTCGTGCTGGGCGAGGGCGCGGGCGTGGTCGTGCTGGAGTCGCTGGAGCACGCCGAGGCGCGCGGCGCCCGGATCTACTGCGAGGCCGTGGGCCAGGGCCTGTCCTCGGACGCCCACCACATCGCCCAGCCCGAGCCGACCGGCGCCGGCGTGGCCCGCGCGCTGGCCGACCTGTTCGAGCGCAACGACCTGAGCAAGGCCGAGATCGTGCACGTCAACGCGCACGCCACCTCGACCCCGCAGGGCGACACCGCCGAGCTGAAGGCGCTGCGCAAGGAGCTGGGCGAGGACCTGGACCACATCGCCGTCTCCGCCACCAAGTCGATGACCGGTCACCTGCTCGGCGGCGCCGGCGGCATCGAGACCGTCGCCACCGTGCTGGCCCTGCACCACCGCCTGGCCCCGCCGACCATCAACGTCGAGGAGCTGGACGACGACGTCGAGGCCGACATCGTCCGCGACCAGGCCCGCGCGCTGCCCGCCGAGGGCCGCATCGCCGCGCTGAACAACTCGTTCGGCTTCGGCGGCCACAACGTGGTGCTGGCCTTCCGCACCCGCTGACCCGCCCGTACGACCAAGGGGCCGGTGCTCATCGCGAGCACCGGCCCCTTTCGTCCGCGTGCGGACCGTCGGCGCACGTCGGAGCGCGTCAGCGCATGTCAGAGCACGACGGAACGCGCAGGGCACGTCAGGGCACATCAGGGCACATCAGCGCACGGTTCAGACCACCTGGTGGAGCCAGCGCACCGGGGCGCCCTCGCCCGCGTAGCGGAAGGGCTCGAGCTCGTCGTCCCAGGGCTTGCCGAGCAGCCGGGAGATCTCGGCCTCCAGGTCGGCGCCCTCGCTGCGGGCGCGCAGCAGGACGGCGCGCAACCGGTCCTCGGGGATGAGGATGTCGCCGTGGATGCCCGTGACGGCGTGGAAGATGCCGAGTGTGGGCGTGCTGCTGTAGCGCTCGCCCTCCGCCGTGGCGCAGGGTTCGCTGGTCACCTCGTACCGCATCAGCTGCCAGCCGCGCAGCGCGGAGGCGAGCTTCGAGGCGGTGCCGGACTCCCCCGTCCAGGAGAGTTCGGCACGCCAGTGCCCGGGCGCGGCCGGCTGGCGGATCCAGTCCAGACTCACCCGCACACCGAGCACCCCCGCGACGGCCCACTCGACGTGCGGGCACAGCGCGCGGGGCGCGGAGTGGATGTAGAGAACTCCACGTGTCGTCACCGGGACCTCCAGGCTGTGGACGAGGGTCGCCTTCCCCAGCTGCCTCGTGCCTGCAGTTGATCCACAGTTACCCACGTTAGCCGACATTAAGCGACTAAATTGAGCAAAACGGACAGGCTTTCGCTCAATGCTAGTCGAATCCTCAACGAGGTCCACCCCTCGGCCGGATCTCTCCCCCGAACGGCCCCAACGTCGGGCGGGACCACCGTACCGCGACCGTCCACGGGATGGATGACGCACTTTCGAATCCGGCCGGAATGCGGTAGTGAGGCCCGACGCCCTGCGCCGTGCACGCGAACCGCCCCGCGCGCCCCCTGGTTCGGGGCGGCGGGGCGGTCGGGTACCACGGGGCGGTCCTGACGGGCGGTCAGCCCTCCAGGCTGACGACCATCTTGCCGGTGTTGGCGCCGCGCAGCAGGTCCAGGAAGGCTTCGGCGGTGTTCTCGAAGCCGTCCACCACCGTTTCCTCGTACCGCAGTTCGCCCGAGCGCAGCCAGCCGGCCACCTCGGCGGTGAACTCCGGGCGCAGGGCGGCGTGGTCGCCGACGAGCATGCCCTCCAGGCGCAGCCGCTTGCCGATCGCCATCGCGAGGTTGCGCGGGGCGGCGGGCGCCTCGGTGTCGTTGTACTGGGCGATGGCGCCGCAGAGCACCGCGCGGCCGTGGACGCCGAGCGCGCCGATCGCGGCCTCCAGGTGGTCGCCGCCGACGTTGTCGAAGTAGAGGTCGATGCCCTCGGGGGCGGCCTCGGCGAGCTGCTCGGCGACCGGCGCGTCCTTGTAGTTGAAGGCGGCGTCGAAGCCGTACGCCTCGACGAGCCGCTCGACCTTCTCCTGCGAACCGGCCGAACCGACCACCAGGGAGGCGCCCTTGAGCTTCGCGATCTGTCCGACCAGGGAGCCGACCGCTCCGGCCGCGCCGGAGACGAAGACCTTGTCGCCCTCCTTGAGGCCGCCGACGGCCAGCAGTCCGGCGTAGGCGGTGAGCCCGGGCATGCCGAGCACGCCGAGGTAGGCGGAGAGCGGGGCGGCGTCCGCGTCGACCTTGACGGCCTGCCCGGCGTTCACGGTGGCGTACTCGCGCCAGCCGAGCCCGTGCAGGACGGCGTCGCCCGGGGCGAAGCCCTCGGCCTCGGAGGCGACGACGTAGCCGACCGCGCCGCCGTCCATGGCCGCGCCGAGCCGGAACGGCGGGACGTAGGACTTCACGTCGTTCATCCGGCCGCGCATGTAGGGGTCGACGGAGAGGAAGGCGTTGCGGACCAGGATCTCGCCGGGGCCGGGGTGGCGGACGGGAGCCTCGACGAGGGCGAAGTCGCCGGGCGTCGGCCAGCCCTGGGGGCGGGCGGCGAGGTGCCATTCGCGGGCGGTGGCGGGGGCGGCCTGCTCGGCCATGGCGGTGCTCCTTCGGGAAGTACTGAGGGTAAAAGGTTGAGCAACTGAAGTAACAATGGGCATGAAAGGTTCACCATGTCAACTTTTCAGGTAGACTCTGAACCATGGAGACCATGCCGACCCGGGCCGCCACGCCGCAGTCCGACGAGATCACCCGCGAGGTCGTCGACCTGATGGCCAACCTGGTCGCGCTCTTCCACCGCGAGTACGAGGACGCCGCCGCGGCCCGCTCCCTCACCGGCGCCCAGGCCAAGGTGCTCGCCCTGCTGCGGCGCGGCCCGATGCCGATGCGCCAGATCGCCCAGACGCTCAGCTGCGAGCCCTCCAACATCACCGGCATCGTCGACCGGCTCGAGACCCGCGGCTTCGTCACCCGCGCCGCCGACCGGCACGACCGCCGGGTCAAGCTGGTCGCCGCGACCGAGACCGGCGCCGCCGCCTCCGAGGAGCTGCGCGAGTCGCTGAACTTCGCCCGCGAGCCGCTGGCCGCCCTCGGCCAGGACGAGCGGGCCGTGCTGCGCGACCTGCTGCGGCGGATGCTCTCGGGCGCCTCCGGACCGGGCGCGTGACCAGCATCACAGGCCCGCACACCGATCCGGACACCCTTCGGGGGTAACCGAACGGCCCTTCGGAACGTCTAACGTTCGAATGTCGAACGAGAGAACACCTGAGGACGGGGGGCCACGGAGGATGAGCAGCAGCACGCGCCGGCGCCGCTTTCTGCGGACCGCCATCGGCCTGGCCGCCGTACTGGTGCTGTCGGTGGCGGGCGTAGGAGCCTGGTTCTACAACCGCCTGAACAGCAACATCACCACCTTCGACGCCGGCGGCGTCGCCACCGAGCGCCCGCCCGCGCCCGTCCCCGCCTCCCCCGGCGCCCAGGTGCCGGTCAACCTCCTGCTGCTCGGCTCCGACACCCGCGACGACGGCAACAACTCGCTCGGCGGCGGCGACGAGGGCGTCGGCAACTCGGACACCGCGATCCTGATCCACGTCTACGCCGACCACAAGCACGCGGTGGGCGTCTCCATACCCCGCGACACCCTGGTCACCATCCCCTCCTGCAAGCTGGCGAACGGCACCTGGAGCAAGCCGCGCACCGACCAGATGTTCAACTCGGCGTTCAGCCTGGGCGAGCTCGCCAAGGGCAACCCGGCCTGCACCCAGAACACCGTGGAGTCGCTCACCGGGCTGCGGATCGACCACACCATCGTGGTCGACTTCAAGGGCGCCGCCGCGATGTCCGAGGCACTGGGCGGCGTGGACGCCTGCGTGCCCAACGACGTCAACGAGTACGGCATACACCTCAAGAAGGGCATGCAGAAGCTCTCCGGCCAGTCCGCCGTGGACTACCTGCGCGCGCGCCACGGCATAGGTGACAACTCCGACATCGGCCGGATGAAGCGCCAGCAGGCGTTCCTCTCCTCGATGATCCGCAAGGTGCAGGGCCAGGGCTTCTCGCTCACCACCCTGCTGCCGCTGGCCGACGCGGCCACCAAGTCGCTCACTGTCGACGAGGGGCTCGGTACGGCGTCGAAGCTGGTGGACTTCGCCCGCTCGCTCTCCGACATCCAGCTCTCCGACGTCACCTTCGTCACCGCCCCCTGGCGCTTCGCCGGGGACCGGGTGCGGCTCGTCCAGCCGGACGCCGACACCCTGTGGAAGCTGCTGCGCGAGGACCGCACCCTCGACGGGCACACCACCGCGGGCACCGGCCAGGTGACCTCCTCCCCCGGCCCCACCGCTCCCGGCACGACCGCGCCGCTGACCGCCGAGCAGGCGTCCGCCCCGATCACCGTCGTCAACGGCGTCGGCACCTCCGGGCTGGCCGGCTCCGGCTCGAAGGCGCTCCAGGCGCGCGGGTTCCAGAACGTCGTGCTCGGCGCCAACGAGCCCGGGAAGCAGCACACCGAGGTCGCGTACGACCCGGCGCAGAAGGCGCTGGCCGCGCAGGTCGCGGCGGTCTTCCCGGGCGCCGCCCTGGTCGAGCGGCCGGGCACCGAGGCGGTCACCGTCACCCTCGGCGCGGACTACCAGCCCGCCGGCGCCGCCAGGACGGAGACCGCCGCCAAGCCCGAGGCCGTCACCGAGCCCAAGGCCGCCTCCGCACCCAGCCCCGGCCTGAGCCCCGCCCCCGGCGCCACCAACCCGGCCTCGCCGGGCGTGCCCAGCGGGATGCCGACCGGGATAGCCGAGAACATCCGCGGCGCCGACACCGACCCGTGCGCCAACCTGACCTTCGGCTGATACGGACGGGCCTTCCCGAACCTGCCGGATCTCAGACGGGATCCGGCAGGCCCGTCACCACGGCGGTGAGCCGGGTGCCCCGGGGGAAGGCCCCGACGGCCGTCAGGTCGGCCAGCGCCGCCAGCAGCTTGGCGACGTACCGCAGTTCCACCGGGACGCCGTGCCGCCGCTCGAACCCGGCCGCGAAGGCCGCGAGTTCGGCCGGCACCCGGCCGTAGCCCCCGCCGTGGTGCCCGTGGTCGATCCGCCAGTTCGCGAACTCCCGCCCGTACGCGGCCCGGTGCAGCCGGGCGACCTCCGCCTCCAGGTACCCCTCTCCCCCGCGCAGCACCGCCACCCCCAGCGCCCGCGCGCCCGGCGGCAGTCCGGCGGCGATCCCGGCCAGGGTGCCGCCGGTGCCGACCGGGCAGCAGACCACGTCGCGCCCGCCCAGGTCCGGCAGCTCCGCCGGGATCACGGCGGCCCCGGTCACCGCGAGCGCGTTGGAGCCGCCCTCGGGGAGCACCAGGCAGGGCTCCCAGCGGCGCCACGACCCGCCGTCCCCCGCCTCCGCCCTCCCCGTGGCCTCGCGGTACTCGGCGCGGCCGAGGAACTCCAGGCGCATCCCCGCCCGCTCGGCCGCCGCCAGCGACCAGTTGCGCGGCCGGCCGGCCAGCTCCTCCCCGCGCACCAGCCCGACGCTCTCCAGCCCGAGCGCGGCGGCGGCCGCCGCGACCGCCCGCAGGTGGGTCGAGTACGCCCCGCCGAAGGTCAGCAGCCGACGGTGCCCGCCCTCGACGGCGGCGGCCAGGTTCGGCGCGAGCTTGCGCCACTTGTTGCCGGGCACGCTCGGATGCAGCAGGTCGTCCCGCTTGAGTCTCAGCTCCACCCCGGCCCGGGCGAACACCTCCTCGGCGCAGTCCACGAGCGGGGTCGGCAGCAGGGCGGGTTCGAGCATCCGGCCAGGATACGAGCGCCCGGATGCCGCATCGAAAGGTAAAGAGTCGGTAACGACCGCAACCCCGGCGGGGGCGGCGCGTAGTCCCCTCCCACGGCACCGGAGCCGTGCCCGCAGCACAACCCCGCGTCCCCGGCGGACACGGCGATGCTTCACACTTATATGACCAGGAGAGTCCCCGAACGGGCCTTCGGACATCTGAGAACCTTTCGTCTTGTGGGGGGAATGCCGTGCCGCTCGCGCCATCCGATGTGACAGAGACGACAGGAGACTCCGCCGCCTCTCCGTCACCCGGCACGAGGGGCGGCCGCCCCGGCGGAGGCCCCTCCTCCCTCCTGGGCCGTGGGCGCCCGGCCAGCGGCCTGATCGTGTTCGCCGTCGTCCTGCTCGGACTGCCCCCGCTGCTGCACCTGGTCAAGGCCGACCTGCTCGGCCTCCTGCTGATATGGGGCGCCGCCGCCACGCTGATACGGTCCCGCGGCTCCGCCTTCGACAAGCTGATGGTCTCCGGGGTCACGCTCATCGGCTGGACCTGCGTGCTCGGCCTGATCGCCAGCTACTGGCCGTGGGGCATCCAGCCGCTCGCCCTCACCGAGCTGACCGCCGCCGTCCTGGTCGCCCTGCGCGCCGTACGCGGGCCCGCCCCGGCCGGGGCGCTGTCGCCGCGCACGCTGCTGCCCGTCCGTGACGTCCCGCTGCTGGTGTCCTCGGCCCTGGTCAGCGCCTTCGCGCTCTACCCGGTGCTCACCCGCAACGCCACCGAGCGCCTCGCGCTGATCGTGACGGGCGAGGACCTCGGCCGGCACGTCGCCCTCTACGACACCATCCTGCGCCTCGGCGGCCTCACCTCCCTGCACCAGGGCGCGGCGGCCGAGACGGTGACCCAGGGCCTGGCCACGTACCCCGAGGGCAGCCACCTGACGCTGGCCGTACTCACGAGCTTCCTGCACGGCGGGCCCACCCGGGGCGCCGCGATGGACCAGATCTCCCTCTTCGTCCTGCTCTACACGGTGATGTTCGCCGCGCTGGCCGTGGCGATCCTGTGGGCCGTCCAGCGGGCCGCAGGGCCGGCGCTGCGCGGCTGGCGGGGCTTCGCCCTGATGCTGCCCGTGGCCGCGTTCCTGGCGATCACCGAGCTGCCCAAGCTGTACTTCAACGGCTTCCTCAGCGAGCTCTTCGCGCTCGGCCTGCTGGCCGTCCTGGTCGCCCTGGCCATCCGCCCGCTCAACCGGCTCCCCGAGCAGGTCGCCGCGCTCTCCGCGCTGACCGTCGGCGTCTCCTTCGGCCACTACCTGCTGCTGCCGGCCGCCGGCATCACCGTGCTCGGGTGGGCCGCCGTGCACTGGCGCGTCTGGCGGAAGCACTGGATCGCCGTCCTGGCGGTCTCCGTGGTGACGGGCGCGCTCGCGCTCTTCCCCGCCTACGTCAACAGCAAGACCGCCAACTCCGACGCGCTGACCCTGACCGGCGGCATCGGCCCGGTGAACCGCCGCATGCTCTTCCCGCTGGTGGCGCTCACCCTCGCCATGCTGCTGACCCCGGCCGCGCGCGCCAACCGCGCGCGGCGGGTGGCGCTGGTCTCCGGCGGCGGCATCGTGGCGCTCTGCTACGGGCTCATGCGCTACCAGGCCTGGAAGGTCGGCGGCACCACCTACTTCTACGAGAAGATGCTCCACCAGCTGCTGGTGATCGGCCTGGTCACCATGGCCGCCGCCCTGCTCCCCGCCTTCGGCCGCCGCGTCCTCGCGGGCGGGCGCCCCACCGGCCGCCGCCTGGGCCTGCCGGCGGGGCTGCGCTCGGGCCTCGCCGTCCTGGCGGCCACCGGCGTCCTGCTGTTCGGCGTGGTCTTCGAGAGCCAGCCCGACACCACCGCGAGCTACGGCTGGGAGGGCAGCCCCGGCCGGGGCATGGCCCGTGGCGCGCAGTCCCGCTGGGACGTCGCCCACCGGGTCGCCTCCATCGACCGCTCCCGTCCGGCCGACGACCACAAGGTGGCCGTCTCGCTGCTCGGCCACCGCGCCTACGGCGACTCCGCCGCGGACTGGGGCTCCGTCGAGGACAACCTCTGGCTCGGCGTCCTCAACCGGGACCAGGGCCGCTCCTGGGTCGCCTGGTACTGGGCCATCAGCCACCGCAGCGCCGAGGAGATCCTGGACTACGCCGCCAAGTCCCCCGAGCCCCTGCGGTTCTACATCGACGACCCCAAGCTGCTCGCCGACGTGAGGGCGCTGGCCGCCAAGGGCAAGCACCCGGGCCTCGACGTCAGCCAGGTCAAGCGGAACACCGAGGGCGAGTTCGTCGTCGAGCCCCTCACCTTCGGCTGACCCACCCGTACGCATCAAGGCCGCAGGGCCGCCACCCGGATCCGGGTGGCGGCCCTGCGGCCTTCGGCGGGAGCGGGGCCCTGACGAACCCGCTCAGGGTGGAGGTCCTGGCACTGGTGGCCCTGATCCACCAGCGCCCGGTCAGTCGGCGTCCGGGGCGCCGTCCTCGGGGCTCTGCTTGGGCGGGCGGCCCCGCCGGGGAAGTCGGGCGGCGCCGCCGGGCATGCGGCCGGCGTCGGTGAGGGCGCGGCGCAGGAGGAACTCGATCTGGGCGTTGGTGCTGCGCAGATCGTCTGAGGCCCATCGGGCCAGGGCGTCGTGAACCGAAGGATCCAGTCGCAGCAGGAGCTTCTTCCGTTCCGTCGCCAACGCCGAGCCTTACCGGTAGAGGGAGCCCGTGTTCACGACGGGCTGGGCGCCCCGGTCTCCACAGAGCACCACCAGGACCGTACGGCGGTGTCGGTCTGGATGGCGACGAAGGCGTGGTAGTCGTCGACCTCGAAGACCGCCCTCGCGGTGTCCTCGACCTGCCAGACCACCACGGCGGCCATCTCGATCGGGTTGCCGTCCGCGTCGTTGACCTTGTTGGTCGCGGTCTCGTGGTTGCGGCTCCTCCGGCGAGCGCGTCCGCGCTTGATGGCAAAGTGATAACACTTTTTTCAGATGGTTCGCCGACATCCCAGGCCGGAAGGGTTCTTGGACGCACGAAGAGGCGCCCCCGGGGCCGGCGGAAGGCCGGACTCCGGGGGCGCCGAAGGAAAGTGACGGTCGGTTACGGGCGGACGGCGACGGCCCCCAGACAGGCGGCCTCGGCGTCGGTGAAGACTTCGTCGCCCGGCTCGGGGCGCCAGCGCGGGGTGGAGACGACCCCCGGGTCGAGCAGGTCCCAGTCCGCGAAGAACCCGGCGAACTCGCCCGGGGTGCGCGCCCGGACGGGGTTGCCCGCCACGGCGTAGACCTGGCAGATCCGCTCCGTCTCCTCCGGGGAGTACTCGGGCGTCAGATGGCTGATGACCAGGGCGGAGCCGCGCGCCTTCAGGGCGTCCTTGAAGGTCTCGGTGATCTCGTGGGCGCCGTCCGGGACGAAGTGCAGCAGGGCGACCAGGCTCAGGGCGATCGGCCGGGTGAAGTCCAGCACGCCCGTCTCGCGGACGGCCTCCAGCACGGCCGCGGGCTCGCGCACGTCCGCCTGGACGTAGGCGGTGCGGCCCTCGGGGGCACTGCGCAGCAGCGCCTGGGCGTGGGTGAGGACGATCGGGTCGTTGTCGGCGTAGACGACCCTGCTGCCCGGCTCCACGCCCTGGGCGACCTCGTGCAGGTTGGGCGAGGTCGGGATGCCGGTGCCGATGTCGAGGAACTGGGTGATGCCCGAGCGGGCGAGGGCGCGGGTGGCCCGGCGCATGAACGCCCGGTTGGCCCGGGCCGCGTGCCGGGCCTGCGGGAAGACCGACAGGGCCTGCGCGGCGGCCTCGCGGTCGGGGGCGAAGTTGGTGACGCCGCCCAGGAAGTAGTCGTACATCCGCGCCGAGTGCGGCCGGTTGATGGCGAGATTGATCTCCACGTCCGGCGCGGAGGCCGCGCCCTCGTCGCCGTCCCGTTCGGCCGTCATCCGTTTCCCCCTCGTGCCGCCGGCGTGAACCCCCCGAGCATCCCCGACCCGCAGGCTCTGCCGCAACAGGGCCCGGCCAGGCCCCTCGATCGGAACCGATCCTCGATGACGCAACATCAGTTGACCGATCATCACATACAGACCGAAGCAGTCCGATATGAGATCGCCTTAACCTTTGTCGTCTCATCACGCTTGAATGTATGCACGACATACGGCAGTTCGCCGCAGCAGGAGGTTCCTTGACCAGCGACGACGAGTGGACGTCCGCCGTGCGCGCCCACCGGCTGTCCTACGAGGTGTTCTGCGACGAGCACGAACGGGCCTGGCGCGGGCTCGCCCGGGCCCGTCTGCACGACCACCGGCTCATCGAACGGGCCGTCCGCGACATCCGCGAGGAGCTGCGGCACGCGTGGGCCGCGGCCCTGCGCGAGCCCGCGCCCGCCGGCTACGCCTGGATGGTGGCCAAGCGGCACGTCGCCGACCTCGCCCTGTGGACGGACGCCGGCACCTCCCCGCCGCGCGCCGTCCTGCCCGACTGGGAGCGCGCCCTGCGCAGCGCCTGGCCCTGCGAGAGGCTCGCCCCGCCCGGCCTCGGCGACCACGACCGCCTCCACGCGGCGATCCTGCGCCTCCCGGAGCGCCAGTACGACGTGATCGTCCTGCGCTACGCGCTCGGCCTCGCCTACCCGGCGATCGCCGTGCACCTCGGCATCACCGAGGCCGGCGCCCGGTCCACCGCCGTCCAGGGCCTCGACAAGCTCCACCGCCTCCTGGGCGCCGGCACCGCCGCGCTGGAGGAGAGGCAGTGACCCACGGACGCGAGAACCGCACGGCCACCCCGCCCGACCGCCACACCGCGCTGCCCGTCACCGCACTGCCCGTCACCGCACTGCCCACCACCACCCTGCCCGTCGCGCCGGGCCCCGACCTGCGCCACCTGCTGCGCCCACCGGCGCCCATGGGCGCCGCGCACGCCCAGGCCCGTCACGAACTCGACCTCGCCGCCACCCTGGTGATCGCCCAGCCGGCGGCCGCCAGCTCCCTGGACTCCCTCGCCGACAGCCGCCGCGTCCACCCCGGCGGCGCGCTGGTGCTGGGCGCGCTGCTCTGGCTCACCGGGCACCACGACGCCTGCCAGTTCTGGCTCCAGTTCGCCGCCGGCGGCGGAAACGCCACCGCCGCCAGCTGCCTGTCCCTCCAGCACGCCAGCCGGGGCGAGTTCCGCGACGCCGAGTACTGGCGCGAACAGGCCGACCAGCTCACCACCGACCCGCCCCGCGGCGGCGCCCGCACGGCCTCCTGGCCCACCACCCCGCTGCCCCCCGCCGTCTGGCAGGACACCCTCGCCGCCTGCCACCGGGGCCTGTCCATGAGCCTGCCGCCCCGCGTCGCCGCCGTCGTCCACCAGCTCCCCGTCGACTCCGACGACGACCACCACGGCGAGATCCCCCGCCCCACCCCCCGCCTCGCCCACGACCTCACCCGCGCCGCCGCCCACCCGCGCAGCGCCTGACGGCGTGGCGGAAGGGGTTCGCGGGGGTGGCCGGTCTAGCCTGGGAGTGGTGCGGCCAGGGAGGAATCACCTGGTCGGACGGGCTTTTCATCCGACGAAACGTCGGGCCGAAAGGTGGGGCGGGTGGGACTCGAACCCACGACCAAGGGATTATGAGTCCCCTGCTCTAACCGGCTGAGCTACCGCCCCGGTTCGCCGCGCGGGCCCTTGGCGGCCGCAGCAGCAGTGCGCGGCCCCGGAAGGCCGCTCCGGGCAGCATAGCCGGTCGATCACCGGTGGTGCGCGCCGGGGGCGCACACGGGTAGGCGGGGGTGCGCGCCTCGCCGGGTGGGCCGACGACACGGACCAAGGACGGTGGCAGCCCCGGCCGGCGACCCCGGGTGGCGGCGGCGGGGGCGGACAGGGCAGCCTGGGCGGATGACGATGCGTGGGACGGGTGCGGCGGCCGGGGCGCTGCTGCTGGTGCTCGCCGCGGCCGGCTGCACGACGGCGGCGCGGCCGGGCAGCACCACCGCGACCCTCGGTTCGGCGCCCGCCACCGCCTCCGGCACCGCCGCTTCCGGGAGCAACCACGGCTGGACCAAGCAGCGGTTCAGGGGGGCGGCCGCCGGCCGGACCGGGGTCACCCGCACCGCCAAGCCGACCGTCCTCAACGGGCTGGTCGGCGCGGTGTTCACCCGCAACGCGGACGGCGACCACTTCTGCACCGCCAGCGTCGTGGACAGCGCCGGGCTCAACCTGGTGGTCACCGCCGCCCACTGCGTCTGGGACCCGAAGCTCGGCCAGCGCAGCGACCTGGTCTTCGTCCCCGGCTACCGCGACGGCGAGACCCCGAGCGGGGTGTGGCCGCTGCTGGCCGTCACCGTCGACGACGCCTGGAAGAGCGGCGCCGACCCCGACATGGACGTGGCCTTCGCCGTCGTCCAGGCCCAGAGCGGGCTGCAGGTGCAGCAGGTGCTCGGCGCCAACAAACTGGGCGTCAACCTCGGCTACGACCTCTCCGTGCGGGTCACCGGCTACCCGGGCAGCAGCGAGGTCCCGATCACCTGCTCCAACAGGACCACCGAGCAGAGCCCCACCCAGCTGCGGATCGACTGCCCCGACTACACCGGCGGCACCAGCGGCAGCCCCTGGGTCACCGACTTCGACCCGAGCACCCGCACCGGCACGGTGGTCGGCGTCATCGGCGGCTACCAGGAGGGCGGGGACGACCCGAACACCTCGTACAGCAGCTACTTCGGCGACCGCGTCCAGGCCCTCTACGACCGCGCGACGGGCTGAGCCGTGGCTTCACCGCACCCGGCGGTGGCGTCGCCGGGCCCGGGCTGGTAGATCTTCCTCACGAACGGCGGAACGCACGGCCCCGGTGCCCGCCCCGAGGAACGAGACGGAGCCCCCGATGGCCCCCCGCCCGGCACGGCCCGCGAGCGCGCCCCGCACGGCCTCGCTGACGGCCCCGCTGTCGGCCGCCCTGCTGCTGGCCGCCGTCGCCGCCTGCGGCGGGCAGGACGACCGGACGCCGCCCACCGCCGAGGTCGCGCAGCAGAGCCCCGCCCGGGACCGCGTCGGCACCCTCTCCGTCCACACCGCGCAGGGCCCGCGCGCCTGCACCGCGAGCGTCGTGCACAGCCCGGCCCGCAATCTGCTGGTGACGGCCGCACACTGCGTCCAGAGCCACGAGGTCGGCCTGCTGGACGGCCTGGTGTTCACCCCGGGCTACCGCAACGGCTACTCCCCGTACGGGAGTTGGCCGGTGCAGTCGGTCACCGTGGACCCGCGCTGGACGGAGGACGCCGACCCCGAGTACGACGTGGCGTTCGTCACGGTCCGCACGACGGGCGGGCGGCAGATCGAGGACGCGGTGGGCGGCAACCCGATCGCCACCGGGCAGGGCTTCGGACTGGCCGTCTCCGTGACCGGCTACCCGAACGAGAGCGACGAGCCGATCACCTGCGCGGTGAAGACCCGCTCCCAGAGCCCCACGCAGGAACGATTCGACTGCGGCGGCTACAGCGACGGCACCAGCGGCAGCCCGTGGGTGACCGGCGAAGGGACGGTGATCGGGGTGATCGGCGGCTACCAGGGCGGCGGGAACAGCCCGGACACCTCGTACAGCGTGACCTTCGACCAGCGGGTCGCCGACCTCTACCGGCAGGCCACCACCTGACCGGGCGGTGGTGTGACGAGAGCGACACGGGGCAACACGAAGGCCCCTCGGTCGTCCGAGGGGCCTTCGCTCTGAGCAGTCACCGGGCGGGCCCGGCGCAGCTCCCGCATTTGGACTCGAACCAAAAACCTGCCGGTTAACAGCCGGCTGCTCTGCCAATTGAGCTATGCGGGATCGCGGTACTCAACCTCCGTACCACGCGGGGAAGGAGAGCCTTGACGGGCTCCTTCCCAGCTCCCCCAATTGGACTCGAACCAATAACCTGCCGATTAACAGTCGGCTGCTCTGCCAATTGAGCTATGGGGGATCGGCTTCCGCTCCGGCCCCCGGTTTCCCGGGCTCCTCGGCGTTCGCTGCGGGACATACATTAGCGCACTCGGGGGGGTGGTCCGCCAATCGCTTTCCCCGGCCGGCCCGGCCGGACCCGGCGTGCCCCGTGCGCGCCGGGCACCGCGCGGGGATGCTGGGGGCGCGGGCGGTTCGCCGTCCCGACCAACGGGTAGGGCAACGCGGCAGCAGGCCGCCAGGAGAGGGTGGGTTTCGACCATGTGGAAGCTGTCGTTGGCCGTGGGTTTCGCGGCCGGCTACGTCCTCGGCTCCAAGGCCGGGCGGGAGCGCTACGAACAGATCGCCAAGGTCACCCGGCAGATCGCCCAGAGCCCCTCGGTGCAGGGGGCCACCGACCGGGCCCGGCAGCAGGCCGGCGCCGTCGCCGGGAAGGCGGCCGGGGCGGTCGCGGACCGGGTGGGGGGCCGGCTGCCGAACGCGGTCACGGACCGGGTGCCGTACCTGAACCGCACCCGCGACGGGGGCGAGGACGGCTGGGGTACCGTCCGGCCGTGACGGGCCGGTGACCCCCGGGCTACACACGGCCCAACGCCGGGTCGCGAACCGGCAACAGCACGCCCGGCCCGGACGCGTCCCGGGCCGGGCTGAGGCATGATCTCGACATGGCCATCGTCGCGGGGATAGACAGCTCCACCAACAGCACCCGGATCGTCGCGTGCGACGGTGACACCGGCGAGGTGCTGCGCTCCGGCAAGGCGCCCCACCCCGTGCCCGAGGACCAGGATCTGCGCCCCGGCGAGGCCGACCCCCAGATGTGGCTGCACTCCCTCGGCGACGCCGCCACCGGGGGCCTGCTGGAGGGCGTCCGGGCCATCGGCGTCAGCGCCCAGCAGCACGGCATGATCGGCCTGGACGCGGGCGGGGTGCTGGTGCGTCCCGCGATCCTGTGGAACGACCCGCGCTCCAGCGGCGCCGCCGCCAAGCTCCTCGACGCCCTCGGCGGCCCCGCCGCCTGGGCGGCCGCGATCGGCGCCGTGCCCGCCCCCACGTACACCATCGCCAAGCTGCGCTGGCTGGCCGAGTTCGAGCCCGCCAACGCCCGCCGCGTCGCCGAGGTGCTGCTGCCCCACGACTGGCTGGTGTGGCAGCTGCTCGGCCACCCCAAGCGCCGCACCACCGACCGGGGCGACGCCTCCGGCACCGGCTACTGGTCCCCCGCCACCGGCGAGTACCGCCAGGACCTCGTCGAACTGGCCCTCGGCCACGAGCTCAGGCTGCCGCACGTGCTCGGCCCCGCCGAACCCGCCGGGCACACCCCCGAGGGCCTGCTGATCTCCGCCGGCACCGGCGACAACATGGCCGCCGCCCTGGGCCTGGGCCTGCGCCCCGGCGACGCGGTGGTCTCCCTCGGCAGCGCCGGGACGATCTTCGCCGTGCACGAGGAGGCCGTCATCGACCCCTCCGGCCTGGTCTCCTCCTTCGCCGACGCCACCGGCCGCCACCTGCCGATGGTCGCCACCCTCAACGCCGCCCAGGTGCTGCGCTCCACCGCCGCCATGCTCGGCTGCGACCTGGACGGGCTCGGCGACCTCGCCCTGCACTCCAGCCCCGGCGCGTACGGGCTGGTGCTGCTGCCCTACCTGGACGGCGAGCGCACCCCCGCCCTGCCGCACGCCGCCGGCACCCTGACGGGCCTGCGGGCCGAGTCGATGACCCCTCAGCACCTGGCCAGGGCCGCCGTCGAGGGCATGCTGTGCAACATCGCGGACGCCCTGGACGTGCTGCGCGCCCAGGGCGTCGGGATCAAGCGGGTGTTCCTGCTCGGCGCCGCCGGTCGCCTGCCCGCCGTACGGCACGCCGCGCCGATGCTGTTCGGCGTGCCCGTCGTGGTGCCGCCGCCCGGGGCGCACGCCGCCCGCGGGGCCGCCCGGCAGGCCGCCTGGGCACTGGCCGGCGCCTCCGAGCCGCCCGAGTGGGAGCTGCCCGAGGCGCAGACCGTCGAGCCGGACGGCGACCAGGACCTGGCCATCGGCGCGGCGGTGCGCCAGCAGTACCGGGCCGCGCGGGACCGGATCCACCCCGAGGCCGCGCAGTAGGGCGACAGGAGCACCCGTGAGGATGCGTCACCCGGCCGCCGGTGGCAGCGTGGACCGGGCTGGACGTCGACGACGGGCCACGGGCGTGAAGGGCGGCAGGACGCGATGGCACTGCACAAGGGAGCCGGCGACGACCGCCGGCTGAGCATCGGCCCGTTCACGGGCATCTCCGACCCGCTGGGCGCCATGGAGCTCGCCCCGCCCCTGCACCGGCTCGGCGACGGGCCCGTCACCGCCGACACCGCCTACCAGCTCGTCCATGACGAGCTGCTGCTCGACGGCAGCGCCCGGCTCAACCTGGCGACCTTCGTCACCACCAGCATGGAGACGCAGGCCACCCGGCTGATGACCGAGTGCCTCGACAAGAACATGATCGACAAGGACGAGTACCCGCAGACCGCCGAACTCGAGCGCCGCTGCGTGGCCATCCTCGCCGACCTGTGGCACGCCCCCGACCCGGACGCCGCCGTCGGCTGCTCCACCACCGGCTCCAGCGAAGCCTGCATGCTCGCCGGGATGGCCCTCAAGCGCCGCTGGATGCGCCGCAACCCCGACCGCTACGCGACCGGCGCCCGGCCCAACCTGGTGATGGGCGTCAACGTGCAGGTCTGCTGGGAGAAGTTCTGCGACTTCTGGGAGGTCGAGGCCCGCACCGCGCCGATGAGCGGCGAGCGCTTCCACCTCGACGCCGAACAGGCCGCCGCCCTGTGCGACGAGAACACCATCGGCGTGGTCGGCGTCCTCGGCTCCACCTTCGACGGCTCCTACGAGCCGATCGCGGACATCTGCGCCGCCCTGGACGCCTTCCAGGAGCGCACGGGCCTGGACGTGCCCGTGCACGTGGACGGCGCCTCCGGCGGCATGGTGGCGCCCTTCCTCGACCCGGAGCTGGTGTGGGACTTCCGGCTGCCCCGGGTCGCCTCGATCAACACCAGCGGCCACAAGTACGGCCTCGTCTACCCCGGCGTCGGCTGGGCGCTGTGGCGGGACAAGGAGGCGCTGCCCGAGGAACTGGTCTTCCGGGTCAACTACCTCGGCGGGGAGATGCCGACCTTCGCGCTGAACTTCTCCCGGCCCGGCGCGCAGGTGGCCGCCCAGTACTACGTGTTCCTGCGCCTGGGCCGGGAGGGCTTCCGGGCCGTGCAGGGCGCCAGCCGGGAGGTCGCGCGGTACCTGGCCGGGGAGATCGGGAAGCTCGGCTGCTTCCGGCTGCTCACCCGCGGGGACGAGGTGCCCGTGTTCGCCTTCACCACCACCGAGGACGTGCCCTTCGACGTGTTCGACGTCTCCCGGCGGCTGCGCGAACGCGGCTGGCAGGTGCCCGCGTACACGTTCCCGCCGCACCGGGAGGACCTCTCGGTACTGCGGATCGTCTGCCGCAACGGCTTCTCCCGGGACCTCGCGGACCTGCTGCTCGCCGACCTCGGCCGGCTGCTGCCGGAGCTGCGGCGCCAGCCCGTCCCGCTCAAGGACCTCGGCGTGCCGGCCCGGGCGGGCTTCCACCACTGAACGCCCGGTACTGAATCCGCGACCGGACGCCCACCTCTGGACGTCCACCACCGGACGCTTCTCTCTGGACGTCCACCATCGAACGCCCGGTACCGGCGTCCGCCGCGTACGAACGTGGTCACGGCGGGGAGGGCACGATGAAGCGCCCTCCCCGCCGCGTGTCCCGGTCCGGCCGGGGCAGCCTCCCCCCGCGAGGCTGCCTCGGTCGAGTGGGGGTGAACGGGACGTGCGATCGGGCCGGATCCGGCTGACCGGTCGGCTCCCGAACGTCTCGGCCGGTCGGCGAACCACACCGGCCAGAGAACTGTGCCTGACAGACGCGTGAATGTTCGAGCGTTTCCGGGGGTTGTGAGACACTTCCGAGCGTCTCAGCGCCAGGACCTGGGGTTTGAGACGGCAGGCCGAAGAGGTTGGAGAGGCGGAGACACCCGGACGGCCCGTGCCCCGCGCCCCGCCGCCCCCTCCCCGACTCCCAGCTTGGAAGGCCGCATTGAGTTCCGCGTGGAAGGACCTGCCCGAGGAGCTGTCGGGGCCCGAGAGGGACCTGGCCGGGGAACTCCGGGCCATCAAGGACGCCGCCGGGCTGTCGCTCTCCGAGCTGGCCTCCCGGACGCACTACAGCCGGGCCTCCTGGGAGCGCTGGCTCAACGGCAAGCGCAGCATCACCGAGCAGGCCCTGGAGGCGCTGATCGGGGCGGTCGCGTGCGACGGCCCCGCGCTGCGGACGCTGTGGCGGCTGGCGGTGGAGGAGCGGCCCAAGGTCTCCCTGGAGAAGTCGCCCGCGGAGGCTTCCGCCGCGGCCGACGCTCAGCCCGCGGCCGAGCCGGTCGCGGCACCTGACGCCGAGCCCGGCGCAGTGCCCGGCGCAGAGCCCGCTGCCGAACCCTCCGCGGACGAGCCCGGGCCCGTACCGGCCTGGTGGCGGCGCCCGGCGGTGCTGGTCTCCTCGGCGGTCGCGCTGGCGGCCCTGCTGGTGCTCGCGGGCCTGAACGTCGGCCGCCAGCAGGACGACGACGGGTCGGCCGACGCCGCCCGGCCCGTCCTGACGCCGACCGCCAGCCCGACCGTCACCCCGCCCTCGCCCGTCCCCACCGCCGCGACCTGCCAGGCGCTCGGCTGCGCGCACAAGGACCCGAAGAACACCGGCTGCGGCCGGGACGCCCGTACGCTCGCGACCACCGTCATCGGCAAGGTGGTCGTCTACCTGCGCTACAGCCGGATCTGCGAGGCCGCCTGGTCGGCGATCACCGAGGGCGAGCCCAAGGACTACGCGACGATCACCGACACCACCGGGGACAGCGAGACGGCGCTCATCCACTACGGCTACGACAACTACTCGCCGATGCTGAGCGCGGCGGACCCGGCGATCGGCTTCCAGGTCTGCGGCTTCCAGCCGTCCGGGCACGACTGCACCCTGGTCATCTCCAACCTGGCCATGGTGGTGGACTCCACGCCGATCCCGATCGGCAAGGCCACCCCTCCCCCGGGCACGGGCGCGGGGGCGAGCACCACGCCCGCCGTGGCCACCCCGGGCACGCCGTCCATTCCGGCCACCGTCGCGCCCCAGGCCCCGCCGATCACACCGGCCGCTCCGGGCGAGACGGCCCCGGCGGCCCCCGCCTCGGAGTCGCCGAGCCCTCAGTCGAGGTAGCCGCGCAGCTGTTCGGCGTAGGCGTGGTCGCGGAGCTTGACCAGGGTCTTGGACTCGATCTGGCGGATCCGCTCCCTGGTCACGCCGAAGACCGCGCCGATCTCCTCCAGCGTGCGCGGGCGGCCGTCGTCCAGGCCGTAGCGCAGCTGGACGACCTGGCGCTCGCGCTCGCCCAGGGTGTCCAGGACGGCCTCCAGGTGCTGGCGCAGCAGCAGGAAGGTCGCGGACTCGGCGGGTGAGGCGGCGTCGGCGTCCTCGATCAGGTCGCCGAGCGCCACGTCCTCGTCCTCGCCGACCGGGGTGTGCAGGGAGATCGGCTCCTGGGCCAGCCTCAGCAGGTCGCGCACCCGCGCCTCGGTCAGCTCCAGGGCGGCGGCGATGTCGGCCGGGGCGGGTTGCAGGCCGCGCTCCTGGAGCAGGCCCCGCTGGACGCGCACCACGCGGTTGATCAGCTCGACCACGTGCACCGGCACCCGGATCGTGCGGGCCTGGTCGGCCAGCGCCCGGCTCATGGCCTGGCGGATCCACCAGGTCGCGTACGTGGAGAACTTGTAGCCGCGGGCGTAGTCGAACTTCTCCACCGCCCGGATCAGGCCGAGGTTGCCCTCCTGGACGAGGTCCAGCAGGGTCAGGCCACGGCCGACGTAGCGCTTGGCCACGGAGACCACCAGGCGCAGGTTGGCCTCGATCAGGCGGCGCTTGGCGATCCGGCCGAGCACCACCAGGGAGTCCAGCTCGCGGGCCAGGCGCTCGGGCGGGGGCGGGTCGGCGCTCAGCCGCTCCTCGGCGAACAGGCCCGCCTCGACGCGGCGGGCCAGCTCCACCTCCTCGGCGGCGGTCAGCAGGCGCACCCGGCCGATCTCGCGCAGGTACTGGCGCAGCAGGTCGGCGGCCGGCCCGCCGCCCGCCTCGGCGGCGCGCTCACGGGGTTCGTCGTCAGGTTCCGGCTCGGATTCGGACTCCGGCTCGGATTCGGACTCCGGCTCGGGCTCGGGTTCGAGCACGGGGTCCGGTACGGCGGTAGCGGTGACGGTGGTGACGGTGGGGGCGGTCGCTGCGGCGGGGCCTCGGTCCACGGGCATCCCCTCTGGGCGGGGCGCGACTCTGGCGGACCCGCGCTGTACGGAGGTGGGGGCGTCAACCAGTGTGCGCCACGCCACACTCCGTGGCCGAGACTCGTGCGTCGACTTTCTGCGCCAGGGCGTGTCTGACAATTCCCGCCGGGGGTCGCCGATTGTCAGACACGCCCTAGAGAGCCGCCGAGCCCCGGCTCTTGAGCTGATCGCCGTACTGCTGGAGCTGCCACAGCTCGGTCTGCACCGCGTGCAGCTGCTCCGCGTCGGCCCGGTGGCCGAGGCGCTGGAGGTAGGCGCGGCCCTCGGCGATGCGGCGGTCGACGGCCAGCAGGCGCAGCTTGACCAGGAACTCCCCGGCGTAGATCGCGTCGGCCTTGCGGCGGGAGCGGACGGGCTCCACCGTCAGCTCCGTCACCAGCGAGCGGACCCGGTCGTCCGGGCACGCCTCGCGCACGGCGGTGGTGAAGTCCTTCACGGTGGCCCCGTACGCGGCTCCGCCGGCCTTGGCGATGGCCTGGCGCACGGCCGTGTACGGCGGGGTCGGGAACTCGTCCTCGCCGTAGTGGTCGAAGGCCGGGCTGACCAGGTCAGGGTGCTGGAGGGCCAGTTTGAGCAGCTCGCGCTCCACGAACTGGGCGGCGTCGCGCGGGTTCAGCCGGAAGGCCGGCTGGGCGGGGCTCGGCTGCTGGACGGCCTCGGGGCGGCGCTGGGCGGCGGCGCCCCGGGGGTTCTGCTGGCGTTCGCGGTCCCAGCGGGCGAGCTGGGAGATCCGGCGGACGACGAACTGCTCGTCGAGGATGCCGAGCATGCCGGCCAGGCGGACGGCGTACTCGTGCTGGATCGAGCGGTCCTTGATCTTGGCGACGATCGGGGACGCCTCCTCCAGCGCCGCCGAACGCCCCTCCGGGGTGTCCACGCGGTGCCGGGCCACGGCCGAGGTCAGGGCGAACTCGAAGAGCGGGACGGGGTTGTCGATCAGGTTCCGGACGGCCTCGTCGCCCTGGGCCAGGCGCAGTTCGCAGGGGTCCATGCCGCCGGGGCTGACGGCGATGGAGGTCTTGGCCGCGAACTTCTGGTCGTCCTCGAAGGCGCGCAGGGCGGCCTTCTGGCCTGCGGCGTCGCCGTCGAAGGTGAAGACCGTCTCGCCCCGGTACTGGGAGGTGTCCATCAGCAGCCGGCGGATGATCTTGATGTGGTCCTCGGCGAAGGCCGTGCCGCAGGTCGCCACCGCCGAGGTCACCCCGGCCAGGTGGCAGGCCATCACGTCGGTGTAGCCCTCGACCACCACCGCGCGGCCCGACTTGGCGATCTCCTTCTTCGCCAGGTCGATGCCGTACAGCACGTGGGACTTCTTGTAGATCGGCGTCTCGGGGGTGTTCAGGTACTTCGGGCCGTTGTCGTCCTCGCGCAGACGGCGGGCGCCGAAGCCGACCACCTCACCGGCGATGTCGCGGATCGGCCAGACCAGCCGGCCCCGGAAGCGGTCGATCAGGCCGCCGCGCTGCCCCTGCGAGGCCAGGCCCCCGAGCAGGATCTCCTTGTCCGTGAAGCCCTTGCCGCGCAGGAAGCGCACCAGGTGCTCCCAGCCGACGGGCGCGTAGCCGACGCCGAAGGTCTTCGCCGCCTCCTCGTCGAAACCGCGCTCGGCCAGGAAGCGGCGCCCGATCTCCGCCTCCGGCGAGGCCAGCTGCTCCCGGTAGTAGGCGGACGCCACCTTGTGGGCCTCGACCAGGCGGGTGCGCTCGCCCTGCTGGTGGCGGGGGCTGTAGCCGCCCTCCTCGTAGCGCAGGGTGATCCCGGCCTGGGCGGCCATGCGCTCGACGGCCTCGGCGAAGGTGAAGTGCTCGATCTTCATCAGGAAGGCGATGGTGTCGCCGTTCTCCTGGCAGCCGAAGCAGTGGAAGACGCCCTTGGCGGGGTTCACGTAGAAGGAGGCGGACTTCTCGTCGTGGAAGGGGCAGACGCCCTTGTACTCGCCACCGCCACCGTTGGTCAGCTGTACGTAGTCGCCGACCACCGCGTCGATCGGCAGTGCGCTGCGCACCGCCTGTACGTCTTCGTCCCTGATCCGCCCGGCCACCCCGGAATTCTACTGGGACGGCCGGGCATACGGAGCTCAGGTCGGCTCAGGCCCGACTCAGGTCCGACTCAGGCCCGGCTCGGGTCCGGCTCGGGTCCGGCTCGGGTCCGGCTCGGGTCCGGCTCACGCCCAGGCGGAGCCGACGAGATTGGCGTGCAGGGCCAGCGCCGAGGCGTCGGTGAGGGTCGCGATCTGGTCGATGACGGTGCGCAGGGCCGCTCCGTCGTCCTCGGCCTCGTGGTACATCGCCATGAAGACCGGGTCCAGGCCCTCGGGGGCGCGCTGGGTCAGCACGTACGCCAGCTCGGCGATCACGATCCGCTGGCGGGCCCGCAGCTGCGCCTGCTCGTCGCGCTGCATCACGTACCGGACGGCGACGGCCTTGAGCACCGCGCACTCCAGCCGCACGCCCCGGGGCACCACCAGTTCGGCGGCGTAGCGGGAGAGCCGGCCGGGGCCGTAGCGGGCGCGGGTGGCCTGCTCGGCGGCCAGGCAGAAGCGGCCGATGAGCTGGCTGGTGAGGTCCTTGAGCCCGGCGCGGGCGCGGGCGGTGCCGTCGTAGGCGTTGGGCCACCACTCCTGGGCGAGCAGCCGGTCGAGGGCGGCGGAGAGCTCCTCGGGCTCGGCGTCGCGGGCGTAGCGCTCGGCGACCTTGAACAGTTCGGCGCGCTCCTCCGGGCTGCGCAGGGCCGCCGGGTCGATGTGGCCGGCCTGGAGGCCGTCCTCGACGTCGTGGGTGGAGTAGGCCACGTCGTCGGACCAGTCCATGACGGTCGCCTCGAAGCACTTGCGTCCGGGCGGGGAGCCGGCCCGCAGCCAGCGGAAGACCGGCAGGTCGTCGGCGTAGACGCCGTACTTGGGCGAGGCCGGGTCGGTGGGGTGGGAGCCGCGCGTCCAGGGGTACTTGGTGGCGGCGTCCAGGGCGGCGCGGGTCAGGTTGAGGCCCACGGTGCGGCCGGGCCGGGGCGCGAGCCGGCTCACGGGCTCCTCCTGGGGCGCGAAGCGCTTGGGCTCGAGCCGGGTGAGGATGCGCAGCGACTGGGCGTTGCCCTCGAAGCCGCCGCAGGCTTCGGCGGCCTGGTCGAGGGCCTCCTCGCCGGTGTGGCCGAAGGGCGGGTGGCCGATGTCGTGGGCGAGGCAGGCCGTCTCCACGAGGTCCGGGTCGCAGCCGAGGGCGGCGCCCAACTCCCGTCCGACCTGGGCGCATTCGAGGGAGTGGGTGAGACGGGTGCGCGGGAAGTCACTGCGCATCGGGGCGACGACCTGGGTGGTGCCGGCCAGGCGCCGCAGCGCCGCCGAGTGCAGCACCCGGGCGCGGTCGCGCTGGAACGCCGTACGGCCGGGGCGCTTGTCCGGTTCGGGCACCCAGCGGGCCTCGGCGGCGTGGTCGTACGGGATCGGGGCGGCGAGGCGGTGCGCGGTGTCGTCCATATGCGTCTCACCGTACGCCGCACCCCCGACACGCGGGGTGAGCCGCGCACGAAGGGGTGTGGACGGGAGTGTGAACCCTCCCCCACGCGCCCCTGGGCGGCACTAGCCTGCGGCCATGCCTGAAAGATCATCGTCACCGCCCGCGCCGCAGATGCCCCCGCTGGTGCTGCGCGGCACCCGGGCCCAGGCCCGGCTGGAGCCGCTGCACGTGGTCGTCGAGCAGGGCGGGGCCGTCCACCGCATACCGGTCGAGGCCGTGGAACGGGTCGAGGCCCGGCCGGGGGTGGTGGAGGTGGGGCTGTACTGCGGCCTCGGCGCGCTGTGGTGGGCCCACCACCCGACCCCCGGAGGGTGACGGGCCTCGCGGTCACCCCTTGACGGCCTTGAGGACGACCGCGGCCACCCCCTCCTGCCCCTTGGCGTTGGGGTGGACCGGCGCCAGGCCCTCGGCCGGGAACGGCGGCTCGATCCAGCGGGCCTCCTCCCCCGCGCACATGTCGTGCCCGGCGGAGGGGGCGGCGGCGTCCACGAAGACCGCCCCGGCCGCCTCCGCGCGCTTCTTGAGCATGGCGTTGAGCTGCTGCTCCTTCTCCAGGAGGAAGCCCAGGTCACCGGGGGTGACGGTGCCGCCGAGCACCGGCTTGCAGAGCGCCGGGTCGGCGGGCAGCAGCGAGGGGTAGCCGACCACGAGGACCCGGGCCTGCGGGGAGCGGCGCTTGACCTCTTGCAGCGCCTGGCCGACCCGGTCGCCGGCCGCCTCGACCTTGCGCTGCACCTCGTCGGTGCCGCTCGCGCCGTCCGAGGCGAAGTGGTCGCGGCAGGGCGAGGCGGAGCGCCCCCCGACGAGGCCCTTCACCACGTCGACCAGGTTGTCCTTGGCGCACTCGGTGACGACGTCCACGAAACCGGCGTCGTTGCCGCCGATGCCGAGGGTCACCAGCCTGGTCGCCGGGGTGAGGGCGTCGAACTGGGCCGGGTTGGAGCCGTCCGCGGTCCGCTGGGCGGCGGTGAGGTCCCCGGTGCGGGCGCCGGTGCAGCTGACGTCCTGGAACTGGGCGGCGGTCAGCCCGAGGGCCTTGGCGACCAGGGAGGGGTAGTTGGCCGAGGAGCGGGAGCAGCCGCGCGGCTCACCGGTCTGCGGGGAGATCCTCATGCCGGCCGTGTAGGAGTCGCCGAGCGCCACGTACGGCCAGGTCGGCGGCGGGGTGGGCGTCGGCGTCGCGTGCTCGCGGGCGGGCAGGGCGCCCGCGAAGCCGTCGCCCTCCGAGCCGCCGCTCGTGCAGCCCGTCAGCAGCAGGGCGGCCGGGAGCATGACGGCCAGACCGGCCGTCAGCGCGGCGGTCGGGCGGGTGGTCCTGGGCATGGCGTCCTCGGGAGGGTCGGCGTCACGGGCGGACTCGCAGCGGCGGCCCGTCCCCCGGGCACCGAGGGCTCAACGCACGGGCCCGGCGGATGACTCCCGCCGGGCCCGGATTCGCCGGTGCTTCCTCAGTCGGCGCCGTCCACTCCGCGCTACTCCGCGTTACTCCGCGCCGCGCTCGTGCTCGGCGAGGAACTGCTCGAAGCGGCGGCCGAGTTCGTCCGCCGAGGGCAGGTCGACGGGCTCGGCCAGCAGGCTCTCGCGGCCCTCCGACCCGGCCACCGCGTCGTACTGGCCCTCCATGCCGCGGATCGCCGAGCGCAGCTCGCCGTCACCCTGGGCCAGCTGCTCCTCGATGTCGGCGTAGACCTCGCCGACGCGCTCGCGCAGGCCCGAGCCCGGCAGCACCAGGCCCGTGGCCGACTGCACGGCCTCCAGGATCACCACGGCCGCCGCCGGGTAGGCCGAACGGGCCACGTAGTGCGGGACGTGGACGGCGAAGCCCAGCACGTCGTGCCCGGCCTCCGCCAGGCGGTACTCCAGCAGGGCCTGGGCGCTGCCGGGCACCTGCGCCTGCTCGAACCACTGCGGGTACCCCGCCGCGAGGTCCAGCCGGTTGCCGTGCGGCGTCAGGCCGACGGGGCGGGTGTGCGGCACGCCCATGGGGATGCCGTGGAAGTCGACGCTGAGGCGGACCTCGAAGCGCTCGGCCAGCTCGCGCACCGCCCGGGCGAAGCCCTCCCACTCGACGTCCGGCTCCGGGCCGGTGAGCAGCAGGAACGGCGCGCCGGCGGCGTCGTGGACGAGCTGGAGCAGGATCTCCGGCGGGTCGTAGGACGTCCAGTGGTCGCGGTCGAAGACCATCGCGGGGCGCCGGGCGCGGTAGTCCACCAGGCGGTCGTGGTCGAAACGGGCCACCACCTGCGGGGACCCGGTCTCCAGCAGGTGCGCCACCACCTGGCCGCCGGCCTCGCCCGCGTCCATGAAGCCCTCGAAGTGGTGCAGCAGCACGAGGCCCGCGCCGGTGTCGCGCAACTGCGCGTTGGCCGTGGCCACCGCGGCCACGCCCTGCTGATCCAGCTCGTACAGCGCCTGGAAGTCACGCACCGCGCACCCAACCCCGATCTCTGCTCGCTCCGCCGTCGCTCCGACGCACCGGCCTGTCGTCCACTCCAGCGTGCCGGGCGCCGCCGGAATTCCCGAGCGCCCGGACCCGGCTCGGGACCTCCCTCGCCCGCCCTCCCGGACCATGATCGCACCCGGGTACAAAACCGCTGGTCACAGGGGCTGTGGAGGGCCCTTTCCGGACCCTCCTCAGCGGGTCGTGACGACATTCGCGCGCCGCGAAGTGACGCACCGCCTTCTGGCGGGTATCGTCCTCTCGCTGCCTCGCATCGTCGCGTCGTCGTCACGTCGTCCGTAACGCCGTCGATCACGTCCCGGTCCGATGCTCGGCCAGCCACCCACGACGCATCTTGCCTTCACCTGGCCGCCTGCTTCCCTTCGCGCACTCCTTCCCTCTTCGGCCATTTCGCGGACGCACACTGTCCCCTCGCTCATCCCGCCGGACCGGTCCGAGGACCCGCGTCCGTTCCGGCACCGCGCCGCCCGTTCCGGGCCGCCGCCCCCGCCCTGCCCCGCCCGGAGTGATCCGGCGCACACGGGTACCCGGTGGGCGGTTCCGGGCCGGGGCGAACAGTCCACCGCAGCCCGTGCCGCACCCCGGTGCGGGATGCGCCCTACGACCGATGAAGGACAGAAGGTCCCGTGCCCGTACCTGTCACCCTCACCGGCCGCACCGTGCGGCTGGAGCCCCTCGCCGCGCACCATGCCGAGGCCATCGCCGCGGCCGGCGCCGAGGACCGTACGACCTACGCCTTCACCCCCGTCCCGCACGGCCTCGAAGCGGCCCGCGACTACGTCGCGCGCGCCCTCGCCGACCAGGCCGCAGGCCGGGCGGTGCCGTTCGCGACGGTGAGCACCGCGGACGGCCGGGTGGTCGGGTCCACCCGGTTCCTGGAACTCGACTACTGGCAGGGCCCGCTGGTGTGGCCGCCCGTGCCCGGGGTGCCCTTCGGCGACCCGGCCACGGCCGTCCCCGACGCGGCCGAGATCGGCAACACCTGGCTCTCGCCGCGCGCCCAGGGCACCGGCATCAACACCGAGGCCAAGCTGCTGATGCTCCGCCACGCCTTCGAGACCTGGGGCGTGCAGCGCATCTCGCTGCGCGCGGACGCCCGCAACCTGCGCTCCCGCACCGCCATCGAGCGGCTCGGCGCCACCTCCGAGGGCGTGCGCCGAGCCCACTCGCGCGGGCTGGACGGGGTGGTGCGCTCCACGGCGTTCTACTCGATCCTGGACGCCGAGTGGCCCGCCGTGCGGGACATCATCGAGCTGCGGATCGCCAACGCGACCTCGCCGAGCGCGCCGGATCCGGCGATCAACCAGGAGTGCCTTAGACACGGCGGCCCTGGCGCCGGGCAGCTGATGATCACGGCCTGAGCCGGTCGTCCCCGGACGCTTCCCGGAGGAGGGCAACCAGCCCGTCGGGGCCGCCTGCGTAGTGCTTGGGATGGGCCTCGACGAGGGCTGACACCGGCCGCCAGCCACCACCCGGCACCGGGGCGACCCGGACGCTCCAGATGGCGCTGCCCGACCACACGCGATGCAGGTGGAGGACGCCCTCCTCGGTGCGGTGCACCCAGCTGCCGGCGATCTTCCTGGTCCTGATCCGCTGCCACTGCTCGTCCGTCCAGACCACGTCCGGCACCGGGGCCGGACGTGGCAGTCGCAGTGGCTTCAGCCTGGTGTCGCCGGGCGGAACCGGCTGGACGCTGCCCGGCTCGGTGAACGTCCAGGAGGGCAGCTGTTCGCGGGCGGCCATCCAGGCGGCGGGGATGCCGTGGGTGCCGGTGCGGGCGGCGACCACGCCGCCAGTGATGGCGGCCACGGTGTCCACGTCGCCGCCGGCCGCGATCGCCTCCCAGACGGCGGCGCGGTAGTCGCCCAGGTGCCGGGCCGCGCACCACAGGGCGTACGGGACGGTGTCGGCGGCGGAGGTGCGGCTGCCGTTGCCGAGGACCTTCGCGGCGACCCGGAGGTCGGGCTCGCCGAGCAGGGCGATCGCCTCGGCGAGGCCGTCGCGGACGGCGCCGGACGGGGTGAGGTCGAGGACGCAGCCCAGGAAGACGCCCGGAGCCATCGGCTCGGTTCGCGCGCCGGCGGCGTACGCGGCGGCCACCGCCACCGCGATCGCGCCGTCCACCGCCTGTGGATGGGTGTGGGTGATGACGGCCGTGTCGGCGGCGGGGCCGACCACCGCAGACGGGTCCTCCGCGTACGCCGCGCCCAGCGGGGCCACCCGCATCGCGGCGCCGTTGCCGTAGGAGCCCTGGCCCTCGAACATGCCGGCGGCGAGCGCCTTCGCGTCGCCGCCCTCGCGGATCAGCCGCAGCAGGCGGTTGGCGGACGGGCCGTAGCCCCGGTCGAAGTCGTGGCGGCGGGCGAAGGCGTGGGTGAGGTCGAAGGTGTCGATCGTGCCGCGCTCGGTGTGCACGGCGTACACCGAGCAGGCCATCTCGGTGTCGTCCGTCCACGGCCAGGGGCCGGGCGGGTCGGTGCGGGTGGTGAAGTGGGCGCGGGCGGTGGCCGGGACGAAGAACTGGGCGCCGAGGGCGTCGCCGACGGAGAGGCCGTTGAGCGCGGCGAACGCGGGGCCGGTGGGTGGGGTCGTCATATGGACGCCAGCCCAGCGGATCGGGCCCGGGTTCGTCAACACCATTCGCGACACTCCCCCCAAGGCTGATGTTTCGCATACCTCCGATCCGGGCGGGCAGCACCGGGGCATGACCCGCGCGAACCCCCTCGACCCGCTCGTGCTGCTCGGCGCCGACCAGCAGCACGTCGCCACCCGGGCGCAGTTGCGCCGGCTCGGCGTGCCCTCCGGGACCATCGCCCACCGGCTGCGCCCCGGCGGGCCCTGGCAGCAGGTGCTGCCCCGGGTGATCTGCCTGCAGACCGGGAGACTGACGGCTCATCAGAAACTGCGCGCCGCACTGGCGTACGCGAGTCCGAAGGGGCGTGAGCCGCAGGCCGGGGAGGTGCTGCTGACCGGGATCGCCGTGCTGGCGGAGGCCGGGCTGCCGAGTGCCGGGCATCCGGCCGACGTCTCCGAGGTGGACGTACTGATCCCCGGGCGGCGGCGGGTCGGGGAGCGCGGGTTCGTCCGGGTGCACCGGGCGTCCGGGCCGATGCCGGGCGGGGTCGAGCGGGGGGACGGGCTGTGGGGCACCACGGTGGCGCGGGCGCTGGCGGACCTGGCGCCCCGGGAGAGCGGGCAGCGGCGGTTCCGGGCGTTGTGCGCGGAGGCGGTGCAGCGCCGGGCGTGCGAACTCGGGGAGCTGCTGGACCAGTTGCTCGCCCGGCCCGGTGCGCTGGGTCTGCCGCAGGTGGCCCGGGTGGTGGAGGAGCTGACGGCCGGGGTGCGGTCGGTGGTCGAGGGCGAGGCCCGCGAGCTGATCACCCACGCGGGCCTGCCCGAACCGCTGTGGAACCCGGTGCTGTTCCTGGACGGCCGCTTCCTCGCCGTGCCCGACGCCTACTGGCCGCACGCCTGCGTCGCCCTGGAGATCGACTCCCGCGCCTGGCACCTGCGCCCGGCCGACTACGAGCACGGCCTCACCCGCGCCAACCGGCTGACGGCCGCCGGGCTGCCGGTGGTGCGGACCACGCCCGTGCAGCTGCGGCGCGATCCGACGCCGGTGCTGCACGAGCTGACGGCGCTGGTCACCACCGGGCCGCACGGGCCGCACGACCGGATCAGCTGGCGGCGGGCGAGGTGAGGTGGGGTCAGCCCGCCCGCGCCTCGGTCAGCAGCGGGGGTCGATCTCCTGGAAGGTGGCGTAGTGGTCCGGGGACCAGTACTGCTCGCCGGAGCCGCCGGTGACGACCCGCCGGGTGCCCCGGTCGTTGGAGCCCGGGGTGACGACGGTGAACTCGTGGTAGTAGCCGTCGGTCTTCTTCGGCAGCCGGCTCTCGCGGTTCTCGAAGACGATGCCGTCCCGGTTGTACGGGTAGGGCCCGTTCTTGGCGATCAGGGCGAGGGTGTCCTGGGCCTGGCCGGGGAGCTTGGTGCGGCAGACGTCGGCCAGCGCGGGGTCGGCGGGCACCCAGGTGCCGGTGGCGGCGCCACCGCCGGGCGGCGGGGTGGACTTGGGTGCGGAGGGCTTGGGGGCCGAGGTGTTCGAGGTGCCCGCGCCGGTGGCGGTGGAGGTCGCGGAGGCCTTGGGGTGGCTGTCGCCGCCCTTGCCGGCGAGGAGGTAGCCGACTCCGGCCAGGACCGCCAGGATCAGGACGGCCACGACGAGGAGCGGGCTCTTGCGTCTGGTCATGCGCCCCAGCTTGGCAGGCCCGGGCGCCGCGCCCGATCAGGTACACGCGTGGTGGCGGCCACACGTCCGCACGTCCGCACGACGCCGTCACTACGCGAGTAGTGGCACTACTTCCGTAGTGCCACTACGGAAGTAGTAACGGCCGGGCGGGAACGGACGCCGTTGTCCGTTCCCGCCCGGCCGTGTCACGTACGCCGGTTCTCCTGCGCCGAGCTCCGGTGTACGCCCTCCCGACGGGAGGGATGAGCGGTCAGTCGAGTCCGCGCGAGGTGGGGATGCCTACCCTCCTCAGCGCGAGTCGCTGCCCGCCGTCTCGATGGCGGCGCGGCCTGCCTCCAGGCGCGCCACCGGGATGCGGAAGGGGGAGCAGGAGACGTAGTCCAGCCCCACCTCGTGGAAGAAGTGGACGGATTCCGGGTCGCCGCCGTGCTCGCCGCAGACGCCGAGCTTGAGGTCGGGGCGGGTGGCCCGGCCGGCCTCGACGGCGTGCTTGACGAGCGAGCCGACGCCGTCGCGGTCGATGGTCTCGAACGGGGAGACCCCGAAGATGCCCTTCTCCAGGTAGGCGGTGAAGAACGAGGCCTCCACGTCGTCCCGGGAGAAGCCCCAGACCGTCTGGGTCAGGTCGTTGGTGCCGAAGGAGAAGAACTCGGCGGCCTCGGCGATCTGCCCGGCGGTCACGGCGGCGCGCGGCAGCTCGATCATGGTGCCGAGCTTGATGTCCAGCTGGACGCCGGTGGACTGGGCGACCTCGGCGAGCACGCGCTCGCACTCGTCGCGGACCAGCTCCAGCTCCTGGACGGTGCCGACCAGCGGGATCATCACCTCGGGGCGCGGGTCCCCGCCAGCGAGCCTGCGCTCGGCGGCCGCCTCGGCGATGGCGCGCACCTGCATGCCGAACAGGCCGGGGATGACCAGGCCGAGGCGCACACCGCGCAGGCCCAGCATCGGGTTCTGCTCGTGCAGCTTGTGCACGGCCTGGAGCAGACGCAGGTCGTTCTCGTTCGGGTCCTTGCGGGCCTCGGCGAGGGCGACGCGCACCGACAGCTCGGTGATGTCGGGCAGGAACTCGTGCAGCGGCGGGTCGAGCAGGCGGACGGTGACGGGGAGCCCGTCCATCGCCTGGAACAGCTCGAGGAAGTCGCTCTTCTGCAGCGGCAGCAGGGTGGTGAGGGCCTGCTCGCGGTCCTTGTCGTTGTCCGCCAGGATCAGGTGCTCGACCTCCTTGCGGCGCTCCTCGCCGAGGAACATGTGCTCGGTGCGGCACAGGCCGATGCCCTGGGCGCCGTAGCGGCGGGCGCGCCCGCCGTCCTCGGCGTTGTCGGCGTTGGCCCGCACGGCGAGGCGGCGGCGGCCGTCGGCGTGGGACATCAGGCGGTGGACGGCCTGGACGAGCCCGCCCTGGACGTCGGCACCGGCGTGCAGGGTGCCCTCGAAGTACTCGACGACGGGGGACGGCAGGACGGGCACCTCGCCGAGGTAGACCTTGCCGCTGGCGCCGTCGATGGAGACCACGTCGCCCTCGTGGACGACGAGGCCGTCCGCGGTGGTGAACTTGCGGGACTTGGTGTCGACCTCGAGCTCCTCGGCGCCGCAGACACAGGTCTTGCCCATGCCGCGGGCGACGACGGCGGCGTGCGAGGTCTTGCCGCCGCGGGAGGTGAGGATGCCCTCGGCGGCGATCATGCCGTCCAGGTCGTCGGGGTTGGTCTCGCGGCGGACGAGGATGACCTTCTCGCCGGAGCGGGACCACTTGACGGCCGTGTACGAGTCGAAGACGACCTTGCCGATCGCGGCGCCCGGGGAGGCGGCCAGGCCCCAGCCGATCTGCTTGGACTCGGCGTTCGGGGCGAAGCGCGGGAACATCAGCTGCGCCAGCTGGCCGCCGGTGACGCGCATCAGCGCCTCGTCCAGGTCGATCAGGCCCTGGTCGACGAGCTGGACGGCGATGCGGAAGGCGGCGGCGGCGGTGCGCTTGCCGACGCGGGTCTGGAGCATCCAGAGCTTGCCGCGCTCGATGGTGAACTCGATGTCGCAGAGGTCGCGGTAGTGGTTCTCGAGCTTCTGCATGATCGCCATGAGCTCGTCGTACGACTTCTTGTCGAGGTTCTCGAGCTCGGACAGCTGCAGGGTGTTGCGGATGCCGGCCACCACGTCCTCGCCCTGGGCGTTGGAGAGGTAGTCGCCGTAGACACCCTGGGTGCCGGTGGAGGGGTCGCGGGTGAAGGCGACGCCGGTGCCGGAGTCCTCGCCGAGGTTGCCGAAGACCATGGTGCAGACGTTGACCGCGGTGCCCAGGTCGTTCGGGATGCGCTCCTGGCGGCGGTAGAGCCGGGCGCGGTCGCCGTTCCAGGAGTGGAAGACCGCGTGGATGGCGAGGTCCATCTGCTCGCGCGGCTCCTGCGGGAAGGCCCGGCCGGTCTCGCGCTCGACGATGCCCTTGAACACCTCGACGAGGGCCTTGAGGTCCTCGGCGTCCAGGTCCAGGTCGTTGACGGTGCCCTTGGCGTGCTTGGCCTCGTCGAGGGCCTCCTCGAACAGCTCGCCCTCGACGCCCAGCACGGTCTTGCCGAACATCTGGACCAGGCGGCGGTAGGAGTCCCAGGCGAAGCGCTCGTTGCCGGACTGCGCGACCAGGCCGGCCACCGACACGTCGGAGAGGCCGATGTTGAGGACGGTGTCCATCATGCCGGGCATGGAGAACTTGGCGCCGGAGCGTACGGAGACGAGCAGCGGGTTGTCGGCCTGGCCGAGCTTCTTGCCCATCTCCTTCTCGAGGGCGTCCAGGTGGGCGCTGATCTCCTCGTGGAGGGAGGTGGGCTCACTGCCGGTCTCCAGGAAGACCTTGCACGCCTCGGTGGTGATGGTGAACCCCGGAGGGACGGGGAGCCCCAGGTTGGTCATCTCGGCCAGGTTCGCGCCCTTGCCTCCGAGAAGATCCTTGAGGTCCTTGTTTCCTTCGGTGAAGGAGTAAACAAACTTCTGCTGGGACGTCACGGGAAGGTCTCCTCGAACGCGGTTGCCCTGACGCCGGAGAACATACCCATTTCGAAGGCACTTCTCTGCCCTGAATAGGCCACACGAGGCTGGTACCGCGAGGTAACCCGCTAGATCGAATGCACATAAAGGCGTTCACCTCTGTTGGTGAAATCGTCCGGATGACGCGATGATGCGTTCAAGTCTTGAACGCGTTGCAACGCGAAGATCACACCAACCGGACGGAGAGTGTCAGCGGATCGCGCCTTGTGTTTCCCCGGCTTGATTTCCTGCACCCCGATCGGCCGAACCCCGGCCACCGGCTTCGGGAAGCGATCCATGGCCGACCTGTCCACTTCGTCCACTGACCGGGCGTCAGTCGACCTCGCATGTGGTCAGCGTCACCAGCACATCTCACCGATCGGGCGCTGATCATCCTCACACTGCGCGGCGATTCGCGCACCTTGAGTCATATGATCACGCCAAAAAGGAGCCCTCCTGTCCAGAATGGACAAGAGGGCTAGGCCTTGGTGGCCAGAGGCCCCGGAGGGGCTACTTCGCCAGTTCGTCTAGATCATCCGCCGGAGGTGTCCGATTCGGCGTCTTCGCCCGGGCGGGCGCAGTCGTACGGATCGTCCAACCACCCCTCGGGCAGGACCACCCGGCCGTTGCCGCTGGTGCGGCCCCGGGGGCCGTCCGCGCCGATCGGCCAGGTCTGGGTCTGCTCCACCTGGGCGAGGGTTTCGGCCAGTTCCTCCAGGGAGGAGGAGTTGGCGAGCCTCACCCGTAGCTCGGAGCCGACCGAGAAGCCCTTGGTGTACCAGGCGACGTGCTTGCGGAAGTCGACCACGCCGCGGGTCTCGTCCCCCATCCACTCGCCGAGCAGCTGGGCGTGGCGCACCATCGCCCGCGCCACGTACCCGAAGTCCGGGCGGGCGTGGTCGACGTCGCCCTCGAAGATCGCGACCAGGTCCTTGAACAGCCACGGCCGGCCCAGGCAGCCTCGGCCCACGACCACGCCGTCGCAGCCGGTCTCGCGCATCATCCGCAGCGCGTCCTCGGCCGACCAGATGTCCCCGTTGCCGAGCACCGGGACGTGCGCCGGGACGGACTCGCGCAGCCGGGCGATCGCCGACCAGTCGGCCGTGCCGCCGTAGTGCTGGGCGGCGGTGCGCCCGTGCAGGGCGATCGCGGCCACGCCCTCCTCGGCGCCTATGCGGCCGGCGTCCAGGTAGGTGAGGTGGTCGTCGTCGATGCCCTTGCGCATCTTCATGGTCACCGGCAGGCCGGCGGCGTTGGCCACGGCCTCGCGCAGGATCTCGCGCAGCAGGTTGCGCTTGTACGGCAGGGCCGAGCCGCCGCCCTTGCGGGTGACCTTGGGGACGGGGCAGCCGAAGTTGAGGTCGATGTGGTCGGCCAGGCCCTCGTCCGAGATCATCCGGGCGGCCTTGCCGACGGTCACCGGGTCCACGCCGTACAGCTGGATCGAGCGGGGCTTCTCGCTCGCGTCGAACTTGATCAGCTGCATGGTCTTGGCGTTGCGCTCGACCAGGGCCCGGGTGGTGATCATCTCGGAGACGTACAGGCCCTTGCCGCCGCTCTGCTCGCGGCACAGGGTGCGGAACGGGGCGTTGGTGATCCCGGCCATCGGGGCCAGCACCACCGGCGGCCACACCCGGATCGGGCCGAGGTCCAGCGGCGCGAACTCGGCGTCGGAGGCGGGGCCGGTCGCGGTGCCGACTGCGGTGCCGGACTCGGGGCGGGCTGCGGCGTCGGACTCGGGGCCGGGCAGGGTCTCGGTCGCGGTGCCGGGCGCGGTGGGGGCGGGCGTGGCTGTCATGGGCGCGGCTGACCTCGGATCGGGGACGGGACTCTCCATTGTCCCCCACCCGGGTCAGCCGCTTCCTCCCCCGCCGGGCGGCGGCACCCGGCGGGATCCGAAGGAGAGGGCCTACGGGTTCCCGCCGCTGCCGTAGCCGATCTGGAGCGAGCCGGAGCCGACCTCGGCGACCAGGCTGTTCGAGCTGGCGGCGTCGCCCAGCGAGGCGTCGATCTGGCTGCTGCCGGAGCCCGTCCGGCCGCTGATCCGGTAGTGGCTGCCCTTGGGCACGGTCACCGTCGCCGAGCCGGAGTTCGTCTTCACCCGGACGTCGGCGGGCGCGGTCGCGAAGTCCAGCTGCACGGAGCCGGAGTCGCTGGTCGCCTCCACCGTGCCGGACCCGAGCCCGGTGCCCTGGACCATGCCGGAGGAGGTCTTGGCGTGCACCGGGCCGGTGAGGCGGTCGAGGCCGATCGCCCCGGAGGTGCCCTCCAGGTCGACCGGCCCGGTGAGGTCCTCCAGCTCGACGCTGCCCGAGGTGACCAGGCCGCCGACCTCGACGCCGGGCGGCACCTCCAGGTCGATCTGGGCGCCGCAGTTGTAGAAGGGGAGCTCGCGCCGGCACTGCACGTTGACGGTCATCACCCCGGCGGCGTCGACCTCTGCCTTCACCTTCGGCTCACTGACCGTCCAGTCGAGGCGCTTGGTCAGCAGGACCCGGCCGTCCGACCCCGGCTTGACGCGCACGGACGAGCTGCCCGTCACCAGCTGGATCCGGTGGACGGCGACGGGGTACACCGTGTTCTCGGTGCGCTCCTGCCTGGCCACGACGGCGAGGGTCTGCCCCCCGCCCATGACCAGGACGAACAGCACGGTGGCCAGGCCGGTGATCCGCCAGATCCGGTCGATCCGGGCCGTCCGGGCGGTCCGTTCGGTCCGTTCGGTCCGTTCGAACCGGCTCACGCTCCCCCCACCTCCAGGAAGCGCAGCACCGCCATCACCCGGCGGTGGCTGTCGTCCGTCGGCGGCAGGTCGAGCTTGGTGAGGATGGAGTTGATGTGCTTGGCCACCGCGCTGTCGCTGACCACCAGGGCTGCGGCGATGGCCGCGTTGGAGCGGCCCTCGGCCATCAGCCCGAGGACGTCGCGCTCGCGCGGGGTGAGCTTCTCCAGCGGGTCGTGCTTGCGGCGCACCAGCAGCTGGGCGACGACCTCCGGGTCCAGGGCGGTGCCGCCCGCGGCGACGCGCTGGAGCGCCTCCACGAAGTCGTCCACGTTGGCGACGCGCTGCTTGAGCAGGTAGCCGACGCCGCTGGTGTTGGTGGCCAGGAGGTCGGCGGCGTAGCGCTCCTCCACGAACTGGGAGAGCAGCAGCACGGCGACCTGCGGCCACTGGCGGCGGATGATCATGGCGGCCTTGACGCCCTCGTCGTGGAATCCCGGGGGCATCCGGACGTCGGCGACCACCACGTCGGGCAGGTGCTCCTCGACGGCCGCCAGCAGTTCGACGGCGTCCCCGACGGCGGCGACGACCTCGAAGCCCACCGCCTCCAGGACCTTGACCAGGCCGACCCTCAGCAGGACCGAGTCCTCGGCGATCACAGCGCGCACGGCAACTCCACGGAGATGGTGGTGGGCCCCCCGAGGGGGCTGACTACGGACAGGGTTCCGTCGACGGAGGCGGCGCGCTTGCGCAGTCCGGTGAGCCCGGTGCCGCGCGAGGCGTCGGCGCCGCCCACCCCGTCGTCGCTGATGACCAGGTGCAGCCGGCCCGCGTCCGTGCGCACCGAGACGTCGACGGAGGCGGCGCGGGCGTGCTTGGCCACGTTGGTGAGGGCCTCGGAGACGGTGAAGTAGGCGACGGCCTCGACGGTCGGGGCGATCCGCTCGGCGAGCTCGACGTCCAGGCGCACCGGCAGGGGCGCGCGGGCGGCGATGCCGGAGAGGGCGGCGTCCAGGCCGCGGTCCTCCAGGACGGCGGGGTGCAGGCCCCGGACCAGGTCGCGCAGTTCGTCGATGGCCGCCTGGGCCTCGGCGTGTGCGTCCTCGATGACCTGCATGACCTCGGGCGGGGCGTCCTTGAGGGTGCGCCTGGCCAGGCCCAGGTTCATCGCGAGGGAGGTGAGGCGCTGCTGGGCGCCGTCGTGCAGGTCGCGTTCGATGCGGCGGCGTTCGGCGTCGACGGCGTCGACCAGGCCGGCCCGGCTCTCGGCGATCTCCTCGACCCGGCGCTCCAGTGCCTCAGCGCGGTTGGGGCCGAGGAGCTTCTGCGCGGCGAAGACCTCCAGCCAGGCCAGGGCGGCGGTGAGCCAGGGCGTCACGATGATCAGCACAACGCCGACCACGACGAGCACCACGTCCAGGCCGGCCAGGTCGTGGCGCAGCCCCACGTCGGGCGGCAGCAGCCAGACCCAGGCGTAGAGGGTGGTGAGGACCAGGGCGACGCCCCAGAGGTAGACGACGCTCAGGGCTCCGGCGGCGAGGACCGGGCCGACCAGGAGGTGGTGGACGAACTGGCGCCAGTTCAGGCCCAGGCGCAGCCGGCCGATCCGCCAGGTGAGGGAGGCGCCGGGCGGCGGCACCTCGACGCCGTACAGGGCGCGCAGCCGTCCGCGCTGGGCGGCGGTCAGCAGGCGGGCGCAGGCGACCACCAGGGCGAGGACCGCCCAGAGCAGCTTGGGGGAGGTGACGCCCAGCCAGACCGGGGCCGCCAGGGGTATGCCGGCGGCGGCGAATCGGGTGTCCCGCCAGACGCCGGGCGACCACGGTGGGCGCCCCAGGCTCCTGACGAGCGCTCGGCGCAACGTGGTGGAGGTCATGGCCGACAGCGTAGGACCCGCAGATCAGGGCCCACCATGAAGGGGGGTTCCGGGTGGGGGTGTAGCTAGCTACACCCCCTTTTCGGTGTGGAGCACCACCGACAGCGGCCCCGGTGGGGCGGGAGTCTTGACGGCATGACGACGACCGCTTCGCACTCCGCCACCCCGCCGCACCGGCGGCCCGCCCTCGGGGGCCACGGGGGTGTCCCCGAGGACGCGCTGCTGCGCCCGGTGCTGGTGCCGGAGGCGGGGTCGGTGCCGGGGTCGGGGTCGCTGCCGGGGTCGGTGCCGGGGTCGGAGTCGGGGCCGGAGGGTGCGCTGCCGGCCGGTGTCGGCCCCTGGTCGGTCCGCTGCGTGCGGCCGAACCGGGGGCGGGCGGCGCTGGAGCTGTACCAGGACGGCGAGTTGGCCGATGTGCTGGTCGCGGCGCGGCTGACGCCGCAGCTGCTGCGGGGGGCGCGGCGCTGCCCGTCCGCCTCCGGTGGTTCCCGGGCGGCGCGGTCCTGGCGGGCGCGGTCCTGGCAGGCGCTGGCCTGGGGGCGGCTGCCCGTGGGCGGGGAGGTGCCGGCGGTGGAGTTCACCGGGCGGCGGCGGTTCCGGTCGGCGCCGTGCGCGGTGGCGGCCGAAGTGGTCACGGTGGCCGGGGAGTTCTGGCTGGCGTGGGCGCAGGGGCCGGTGGACGCCGTGGTGGTGCGGGTCTCCGGTGCGGGGGTGGCCGAGCGGCTGCCGCTGGAGCGGGTGCGCGGGGCGCAGGATGCGCCGGTCGGAGGTGCCCGGTGAGCACCGCCCTCGCGTTCGGCGCCCCGGCGTCGTACGTCCCCTCCGCCCGGCTGGCCCGGGTGCCGCTGGTGGCGGCCGTCGCCCTGGTGCCGTGGCTGCTGATGCTCGCCGCCCGGCACGAGACGCCGTGGGTGGTGCTGGACCTCGCGGAGTTCTCCGTACTGCTGTGGCTGGACGCGCTGGTGCGTCGGCGCAGCGCCGGCGCCGCCTGGGTGGGTACGGCCGCGGCCCTGCTGCTGGCGGGGGACGCGCTGGTGGACGTGGCCTTCGCCGGGCCGGGGCACGAGGTGCTGGCGGCGCTGGCGATGGCGGGGTGCGTGGAGCTGCCGCTGGCGGCGGTGTGCGTGCTGCTGGGGCGGACTGGTTTTACAGCTTCTGCATGAGGGCGCGGGACTCCTCGTCGAGCGGGGTGTAGGCGATCATGCGGGTGCCCTGGGAGGGGCCGAGCCAGAAGTTGGTGTACTCGCAGCTCAGCAGGCCCACGCCCGGCACCTGGAAGCGCTTGACGCCGTTGCCGGGCAGGGCGACGTCATGGCGCTGCCAGGACTCCTCGAAGTCCGGGGAGGCCTTGCGCAGCCGGGCCAGCAGGCACTTCCAGGCCGGTTCGGAGCCGTGGTCGGCCATCGCCGAGCGGAACCGGGCCACCATGCCGGGCCGTTCGCTGCGGTAGTCGATGAGCACCGTGCTGAAGTGCGAGGGGGTGAACGCCAGCCACAGCAGGTTGCGGTCCTCGGGCGGGAGTTGCTCGAGGTCGCCGACGAAGGCCGGGTAGGTGCGGTTGTACGCCAGTACGTCGTAGCGGCTGTTGATCACCACCGCCGGGTAGGGCTCCATCTGCTTCAGGAGCAGTTGCACGCCCGGGGTGACCGAGAGGCACTGGCGCACCGGGGCCGGGTCGTCGGCGCCGGCGAGGGTGAACAGGTGGGCGCGCTCGCTCGGGTCGAGCAGCAGGGCGCGGGCCACCGCGTCGAGCACCTGGGCGGAGACCTGGATGGCGCGCCCCTGCTCCAGCCACGTGTACCAGGTGACGCCGACGGCGGCGAGCTGCGCGACCTCCTCGCGGCGCAGGCCCGGGGTGCGGCGGCGGCCGGTCATGGGCAGGCCCACCTGCTCGGGGGCGATGCGCTCGCGGCGGCTGCGCAGGAACGCGGCCAGTTCGTGGCGGCGGGCGTCGCCGGGGGTGGCGGGCTGCGGGGTGGCCTGCTGTTGGGTGGTGGAGGTGGGGCGGGCTTGCGGGGCCTGCGTCATGACGCTCATCATCCCAGGATGCTGCAGTGGGCAGGCGGTTGCCAGGTACTCGTTATACCTGGATAAGTCCACTCTGGTACCAGGCTACGGCGGAGCGGATCGTAGGACCCGTGACCCGACAACTCGCCGCCTCCCCCACCCTCGCCCGTCCCGCAGCCGCTCCCTCCGCCGTCTCTTCGTCCGCCTCTTCCTCTGCCTCTTCCTCCGGCAGCCCGTCGCTGGGCACCGCCGGGCTGGTGACCGTCCTGCTCGGGGCGTTCCTGCCGATGCTGGACTTCTTCATCGTCAACGTCGCCCTGCCCACCATCGACCACGACCTCGCCGCCGGGCCCGCCGTCCTGGAACTCGTCGCCGCCGGATACGGCATCGCCTTCGCCGTCCTGCTCGTCCTCGGCGGGCGGCTCGGCGACACCTACGGCCGCCGGCGCCTGTTCGTCATCGGCGCCGTCACCTTCGCCGTCACCTCGCTGGCCTGCGGCCTCGCCCCCGGCGCGTGGAGTCTCGTCGCCGCCCGCGCCGCCCAGGGCGCCTCGGCCGCGCTGCTGCTGCCCCAGGTGCTCGGCACCATCACCGCCGCCACCGAGGGCGCCCGGCGCGGACGGGCGCTCAGCATCTACGGCGCCGCCGGCGGGATCGCGGTCGTCATCGGGCAGGTGCTCGGCGGGATGCTCGTCGCCGCCGACCTGTTCGGCACCGGATGGCGCTCCGTCTTCCTGATGAACGTTCCGTTCGCGCTGCTCGCCGTCGTCCTGGCCGTCCGGTACGTGCCGGAGAGCCGCGCCACGCAGGCGGCCAGGGTCGACGTGCCCGGGACGGTGCTGCTCACCGCCGCGCTGCTGTCACTGCTCGTACCGCTGATGGAGGGCCGCGCGGCGGGGTGGCCGGTGTGGTCCTGGGTACTGCTCGCCCTGTTCCCGGTGCTGGCCGTCGCGTTCGCCCTGGTCGAGCGCCGGGCCGAGCGTTCCGGGGGCACACCGCTGGTGCCGCCGTCCCTGCTGCGCATCCCGGAGATGCGGCGCGGGCTCGGCATCGCGCTGCCGTACTTCGCGGGCTTCGGCGGCTTCATGTTCGTGATCGCCGTCGTCCTCCAGCAGGGGCTGCACCTGGGCGTGGTCGCCGCCGGGTGGGCGCTGGTGCCGATGGCGGTCGGCTACTTCTCCGCCTCGCTGGCCAGCCCCCGGCTGCTCGGGCGCTGGGGCAGCCGGGTGCTCAGCGCCGGGGCCGTCGTCCAGGGGGCGGGCCTGGCCGTGCTCGCGGTGACCGTCCTCACCGACTGGGAGCACCTGACGCCGCTGGTGATGGCGCCCGGCGTGGCCCTGGCGGGCATCGGGCAGGGGCTGATCGGCACCCCGCTGTTCCGGATCGTCCTGTCCAAGGTGCCCGCCGCCCGGGCCGGCGTCGGCTCCGGGGTGCTCGCCACCGGGCAGCAGTCCAGCCTGGCGCTGGGCGTCGCCACCCTCGGCTCGCTGTACCTGGCGCTCTCGCCGAGCCTGGGGGTGGACCGGGCGCTGGCGATCTGCCTGGGGCTGCAGTTCACCGGGTCGGTCACCATCCTGTACCTGACGACGCGGCTGCCGCGGTCCATCGGCTGAGGCTTCCCGCCTCTCCGGGGGCGGGCGGGGACTACGCCGGTAGTGCCACTACTTCGGTAGTGGCACTACCGGCGTAGTGGCGTTCCTCCCCCGTGGCGGCACTACGGAAGTAGTGGAACTACTGCAGTAGTTCCACTACTTCCGTAGTTCAGGGGAGTCCGGGCCATCGGGCCGTGGCCTGTCAGGCCATGCTCCGGACCACGGACACGTACTCGCGGATGGCGTCCCGGTTGCGGACCAGGCAGTCGATCCGTCTCGACATGCGGTCGGTCTCGGACTCCAGGGTCTCCAGCATCTCCGCGGTGGCCTCGGCGAAGTGGATCGTCCGGGGCGCGTCCAGGCAGGGCAGGATCTGCTTGATGATGCGGGTCGGCAGGCCCGCGTCCAGGAGGCCCCGGATCTGCAGCACCCGGTCCACCAGGTAGTCGTCGTAGTCGCGGTAGCCGTTGGGCCGGCGGCTCGGGGTGATCAGGCCCTGCTCCTCGTAGTAGCGCAGCAGGCGCGGGGTGCTCTCCGTCATCCGGGCAAGCTCGCCGATCCGCATATGACCACCCTCACGCCGGGGCCGGAGTCCGGCCGGCTGGACCTTGACATGGATGTCAACGATAGAGCATCGGCCCCATGCCGGCATCTGAACTCCGCTCCCCCGCACGGACCGTGGGAGCCGCCGTCGCGATGGCCGGCGCGACGGTCGCCCTCTCGATCGGCGTCCCGGCCGGAACCCTGCTCGGCGGGGCCGCCGGGTGGCGCCTCGCCCAGTCCCTGCTCGTCACCTGCTGGAACCTCGGCATCGCCACCGCCGCCGCCACCGGCGGCCTCCTCCTCGCCCACACCGGGCCCATCTCGCTCTCCTGGACCGCCCTCGCCCTACTGGCCGCCGCCCTGACCGTGACGGCCGGTGCCCACCACCACGGCTTCCCCCTGCGCAACTCCCGCCCCAGGTGAGGCGGGAGGCGGGATGGAGGCGAGCCGCCGATCCACACCTGACATCGCGGCCGCTCGACTCGCACCAACCGAAGGATCCGCCCCATCCCGATGGCCACCCCGTCCCACCGTGTCCGAGCCTGGGGATCTCCGGACTCGGACACGGTCGACTCCGGCAGCCGAATCAGCTCAGCCGCCGGAGCGCTGCACGAGACGCGGGCGGAGGAATGCCGCTGACCGCGCGGGCTGGACGCCCGGAACGCTAGTCGGTGGGCAGGGTGCCGAGGAAGGTGTCCAGGCAGGTGGTCACGGTGTGGAGGATGTCGATGGAGGCGAGGGAGTCGCCGGGGAGTTCGAGGGAGTGGTCCGCCGAGGGGATCTCCAGGACCTGGTGACCGGTGGCGGTGGCGGTGGGGCCGTTCCACCAGTGGTCGGCGGTGCCGCCGATGAGGAGGGTGGGGGCCTTGGCGGCGTGGAGGGAGGCGGCGACCCGCTCGGCGATGAGGAGGGGGGTGAGCCAGGCGGCGGGGAGGTCGCGTTCGGCGGCGAGGCCGGTGGCGAGGGAGCCGAGGGACTTGCCGAGGAGGAGTCCGCAGGCGCCGTCCTCCGCGTCGACGGCGCGGGCGACTTCGTTCTCGACCCAGGCGATCCGGTCGTCGGTGGGGAGGCCGCCGAGGTCGCCCGGTGGTTGCCACCACAGCTCCTGGACGGTCCATCCGTGCCGGAGCAGCACCTCGCGGGCGAAGTGCAGCAGCGGCCGGGCCGGCGAGTAGCCGACGCCGGGGACGACCAGGGCGACGCGGCCCCGGCCGGCGTCATAGCGGGTGGGGTGGGAGAGGGCGGGGTGGGAGAGGGGCGGCGGGGTGGGCATGGGGGCCAACATATCCGCGCCGTGGGCGGGCTGACATTCTTCGGTGCACGGAGTTCCGCCGCCGCTTCGCCGAGTTCAGGGGAGATCCCATGCCGTGGTTCACGCTCGAACGGTTCGACCCGTCCTTCTTCGACACCGCCCCGCACCGCCACTCGTACACCATGGACCTGCCCGTCAGCCCCGAGGCCGTCTGGGAGGGGCTGGCCGGCGCCGCGCCGCTGTCCTGGTGCCGGGGACTGGGCAACGGCCGCTTCACCTCTCCCCCGCCGCACGGCGTCGGCACGACCCGCGAGATCACCGCACTCCAACTGCTGCACCTGCGTGAGGAGTTCGTGCGCTGGGAGGAGGGCAGGCGGCACTCGTTCATGGTCACGGAGGCCACCCTGCCGATCTTCCGCCGCTTCGGCGAGGACTACGAGGTCGTCCCCACCCCGACCGGCACCCGCTTCACCTGGACGTTCGCCTTCGAACCCGAACCGCTGCTGCGCCGCCCCGCCGCGCTCACGGACGCGCCCGGCACCAGGTTCATGAGGAAGCTGGTCGCCGACACCAAGCGGCACTTCGGCGCCGCATGACGGCCGTCGACTGGGACCGGGTGTGGCGCTTCGCCGAACTGCGGTGGCGCTGCGGCACGTCGGCGGGTTTCGTCGCCGCCTGTACGGGCGATGCCGGGCGCGCCCGCGCGGCGGCGGAGCTCGGTGCGCGGGCGTACGCGATCGCCCCGCTGGACCTGCGGGCACTGGAGGCCATCGCCGAGGAACTCGCCGTGATGGAGCGCGAGTTGGAAGGCCACCCGCTGCGGCCCGTCGACCCCGCGCCGGACGAGTTCGACCGCATCATCCGCGAACACGCCCGGGACGTCCTGCGCACCCTCCTGCCCGACGGGCACCAGTATCAACGGGAGTACACGCGCAGCTCGTTGGACTACCACTTCCGGCTCCTGTGCCACCTGCCCGGCCTCGACCCCGCCACCCACCGGGACGCCCACTACCTCTACGGACGCGCCACCATGGCCCTCGACCTCGGCCACGCGGCCGCCTTCGGCCGGGCGTACGCGCGGCTGCGCGCCCTGTGGGAGGCGAACCGGCCGGAGGAGGAGGACGTATGACGTGCGATCATCGCCGGATGCGCGCACTCGAGGACCTGATCACCGTCGACGACCCCGCCTGGCCCGCGCTCGGCCCGGCCCTCGCCGCCACCGGAGCCGTCCAGGTCCTGCCGCCCGGCGACCCCGAGGAGGGGCGGCGCAGCCTGCTGCAACTCCAGGTCACCGCACGCTCGACACTCGGCGCGCTGGTCCTGCACACCGGCGGGCTGCTGCTGGACGGCGGATGGCTGCGCGTCCTCGGCGGCGGCGCGGGCGAACTGCCCGGACTGGGCCGCGCCAACCGCTTCCCCACCACCGTCGACCCCGGCTGGCAGCCGGACACGGGCCTGGTCGTCGGCTACGACGTCCTCGGCGGCGTGTTCGCCCTCAACGGCCACGACCCCGCCGGCGCGGGCCGCCCCGGCGCCCCCGGCCAGATGACGTACTTCGCGCCCGACACCCTGGAGTGGGAGGCCATGGAGACCGGCCACTCGGGCTGGATCGCCTGGCTGCTGGACGACCGGCTGGAACAGTTCTACGACGGCCTGCGCTGGCCCGGATGGCGCGAGGAGACGGCGGCCCTGACCCTCTCCGAGGGTTTCACCGTGTACCCGTTCCTGTGGTCCCAGGAGGGTCAGTGCGACCTCGGCGGCCTCAGCCGCCGCGCGGTGGGGATGCGCCAGCTCCTGGGCTCGGCGGCGGAGTTCGCCGGCCAGCTGGGCCTGGCCGACCCGGGGTTCCTGGGCGAGGTCTGATCACCGCCGACCGTGCCGTGAGCAACGGGCGGGCGAGTCGTCCGGGAGGGGTGGTGCGCGAGAAGTCGGGTGGGCCGACTTCTCGTGCGGCGGGGTGGTGGGGCGTTGCCACGGGAGCGATGCCACGGGAGCGTTGCTGCGGGGGTGGGGGTGGGGGGATGCTCGGGGGATGGGGATGGTGAGGGGTTTCATTCGGCTTGAGGGTGGGCTCGTGCTGCGGCGGTTCGAGGGGGAGGCGGATCTGGCGGAGTTGTTCCGGGTGGTGGAGGAGTCGGTGGAGCATCTGCGGCCGTGGATGCCGTGGGTGGCGGAGCACGGGGTGGAGAAGACGCGGGAGTACCTCGCCCGGCAGCCGGGGCAGTGGGAGAGCGGTGAGGAGTACAACTACGCGCTCGTGCTGGACGGGGCGATCGTGGGGTCCGTCGGGCTGTCGCCGTGCGGGGACGCGCCGGTGGCGGGGCGGGAGATCGGGTACTGGCTGCATCCCGCGGCGACGGGCCGGGGGCTGATGACCCGGGCGGTCGGCGCGCTGGTGGAGGAGGCGTTCCGGGTGCCGGGGGTGGAGTACGTGGAGGTGGCGCACGATGTGACGAACCTCGCCAGCGGCGGCGTCCCGGAGCGGCTGGGGTTCGGCGTGCACCGCCGTAGGAGCGTCGAGCCGCAGGCCCTCGGGGAGACCGGGGAGGAGCAGGTGTGGCGGCTGACCTGCGGCGAGGCGCGGGGGCGGTAGGGCGAAAATCGCGTTGCCGAGGGCGGCGGGGGCGGGGAATGCTCCGGGGATGGAGACACCACAGCCTGTCGTACGCCTGGCCGACGGCCTCACCCTGCGTCGCTTCGAGGGGGAGGCCGATCTGCCCGAGTTCCTCCGGGTGATCGAGGAGTCGCTGGAGCACCTGCGGCCGTGGATGCCGTGGGTGGCCGAGCACGCGCCGGAGAAGACGCGGGAGTTCCTCGCCGGGCGGGCCGGCTGCTGGGAGAACCGGCAGGAGTTCACGTACGCGGTGACGCTGGACGGGGCGATCGTCGGCGTCTGCGGGCTGTTCCGGCGGGAGCACACCCCGGAGGGCGGGCGGGAGATCGGGTACTGGCTGCACCCCGCGGCGACCGGCCGCGGGGTGATGACCAGGACCGTCCGCGCGCTCGTGGAGGAGGCGTTCCGGCTGCCTGACGTCGAGTACGTGGAGGTGGTGCACGACGTGGCCAACCTCGCCAGCGGCGCCGTCCCGGCCCGGGTCGGGTTCACCGTGCACCGGCGCGAGGCCGCCGAGGAGGATCTCGCGCCGGCCGAGAGCGGGGAGAACCAGGTCTGGCGGCTGACGCGCCGTCCCGCCTGACGAGGGCCTCAGGCGGCCGGCCGGGCGATCTCGACGACGTCGAACGCGGCGGCGTCGGACGCGGCGCGTACCCGGACCTCGCCGCCGGCCGGGACCAGGCTGCCGTTGCCGAGGATCAGCGTGTCGGCGGGGTGGGCTTCGGCGGTCGTCGCGGGCATACTGCGGACGGGGGCTGTGCCCTCCAACTCGGCTCGGGCCGTGGGTGATCGGTGCAACGGGGAACGGGGAGGCTGGGCTCGTGGAGACGGTTGTGGTGTTCGGGGTCGTGCTGGTGGGTGCCATCGTCGGGGCGGCGGGGTTCCTGATGTTCCGGGAACGGTCGCGGTCGCGCGGGTACGGGGGCGGGGAGGGCGCGCTGATCGAGGCGCGGGCGACGGCGGAGGCGGCGCGGATGCGGGCGGCGTACCCGACGGTGTCCGTCCACGAGAGCAGCCTGGGCAACGAGGAGCTGTTCATCCCCCGGTAGCCGGCGGGTGGCAGCGCCTGCGAGAACTTCGCAGGTGGGAGCGTCCGATAACCCGGTGATCGCGGAGGAGGTCGTCCGCTAGCCTCTGCCGGATGACGATCTCTTATGACGTGACGGGCGAAGGCCCCGCAATCGTTCTGCTGCATTCGGCCGTGTGCGACCGGCGGATGTGGGACGAGCAGTGGAAGGCCCTGACCGAGGCCGGGTACCGGGTGGTGCGGCTGGACTTCCGCGGGTTCGGCGAGTCGCCGATGGCGGACGCCGCGTACAGCGACGCCGGGGACGTGCTGGACCTCCTCGACCGCCTCGGAGTGGAGAGCGCCGCGCTGGTCGGCTCCTCGTACGGCGGCAAGGTCGCGCTGGAGGTGGCGGCGACGCGGCGGGAGGCCGTGACGGCGCTGGCGCTGCTCGCCGCCGGGATGCCCGGGCACGAGCACAGCGCGGAGGCGCGGGCCTTCGGCGCCAAGGAGGACGAGCTGCTGGAGGCCGGCGACGTCGCGGGCGCGGTGGAGCTGAACGTGGCGGCGTGGCTCGGCCCGGAGGCCGGCGAGGAGGCCCGGGCGCTGGTCCGGGAGATGCAGCGCAACGCCTTCGAGGTGCAGCTGGCGGCGACGGAGTTCTTCCGCAGCAGCCCGGAGGTGGACCTCGGGAAGATCACGGCGCGGTGCCTGGTCGTGACGGGGGCGCACGACCTCGCGGACTACCGCGAGATCGCGGCGGCCCTGCCCGAGCGGATCGCGGGCCCGGTCCGGCACGTGGACCTGGAGTGGGCCGGCCACCTGCCGAGCCTGGAGCGACCGGCCGAGGTGACGGACCTGCTGCTGGACTTCCTCGGCGGCGAGTGACGGTTCGTCCGTTTGCGCCGGATGGCGGGTTCCCGTCATGATGTGCCGCCATTCGACGAAGCGGGAGCACGCGAGCCATGAACATGCAGGTCACCTACGACGCGACCACCGAGGACATCGTCGCCTCGGTCACGGCGAACGCGGCCTCCCGGCTCTGGCTGCGCTGGACGATCGTCGGCCTGTGGCTGGCGCTGGCGGCGGTCTGCCTGGCCTCGGGCAGCGTCATGTTCGCGATCGCGGCGGTCTGCTTCGGGTTCGTCCAGGTCGTGAACATCACCTCGGGCGGCAAGCGGATGGGCCTGAAGGTCGCCCCGCGCTACGTGGGGCCGACGGTCGTCACGCTCACCGAGGACGCCCTCGAGCTGAAGACCCCGGCCCTGGACCGCCGCATCCCCTGGACCTCGGTCAGCACGGTGGCGCACAACCCGGTGGCGTGGACGGTGCTGGCGCGGAAGACGGGCTCCGCGCCGCTGTCCGCGACGGTGCTCAAGGCGCCGTTCACCGAGGCGCAGCGCGCCGAGGTGGACCGGTTCCTGGCGGGCCTGCCCAAGGTCAGCCACAAGGGCGGCCCCAAGGACGGTCAGCAGGGCGGCCGGCAGGGCCAGGTGCCGGTCGGCGCGCGGTAGGGAAGCGTTTCTCCCGGGCCTCGGTCGTCAGCGATGACGGCCGAGGCCCGTGACGTACTCCCGCAGGAGCCGGCCGAGGGCCTCGGGGTGTTCCAGGTGGACGTCGTGGCCCGCGCCGGGGACGCTCGCGGCGACGGTCTCGGGACGGCGCTCCAGCATGGCCGCGGTCTCCTCGGCGGGGATGATGCCCGCCTGGCCGAAGACGGCGAGGGTGGGGCAGCTGAGGCCCGTCCACTCGTCCCAGAAGGAGCGTCGGGCGATCTCGGCCAGCGCCTCGACCATCACGTCGGTGTCGAAGCGCGGCCGCCAGCCGCCGTCGCGCTCCTCCAGGCCGCCCGCCCAGCCCTCGCCGACCGTGCCGCCGCCGAAGAAGCCGACGGCGGCGGCACGGGAGGGGAAGGGCAGCGGCCAGGCGCCGAGTGCCTCGCCGATCGCGGCGGGCAGGCCCGGGTCGGCGCGGCCGGGGCCCGCCTCGACGAGGACGAGGCCGCCGGCCAGGTCGGGGTGCGCGGCGGCGGTGAGCATGGCGGTGTGGCCGCCGAGCGACTGGCCGACGAGGACGGGCCGGTGCAGGCCCAGCTGCTCGACGACGGCGACCACGTCGGCGACGTACGCGCCGCGTGAGACGTCGCCGGGGCGGCGCTCGCTCGCGCCGTGGCCGCGCTGGTCGACGGCGACGAGGCGGTGGTGGCCGCCCAGGTGGGCGGCGAGGGCGTCCCACTCCCCCGCGTGGCCGGCCAGTCCGTGCAGCAGCACGATCGGGACGCCGGGCCCGCTCCGGTCGCGGCAGGAGAGGTGGACGCCCTCGCGGACGACGGTGTGCTCGGTCCAGGTCATGCCGGGTTCTCCAGGGGTGGGTGATCTCCGGGGTGGGTGATCTCCGGGGTGGGTGACTCCGGGCCGTGGCCGAGGGCCTAGAGCTGGCTCAGGATCGTCGGGTCCGTGATCTTGGTATCCGCAGCCAGCAGCATCGCCTTGCTGAGGATCACGGCGAGCATCCGGTCGCCCTCGAAGGGCAGGTAGCCCGTCTGCGGGGCCGCTGCGGCCGGCTTCGGGACGATGCACAGGTACTGGTCGTTCGGCGTCATCAGGATGTTCCCCGAGCCGAGGTGGATCTTGTACGTGTGGCGCTCGCCCTTCACGTGGAGGAAGCGGCCCTCCAGGGTGCAGCGGTCGGCGATGGCCAGCCGGGGCACGAGCCGTTCCAGCAGCGTGCGGCGGGTCTCGGCGCCCTGGCCGAGCTCGCCGAAGCCGTACGAGGCCCAGTACGCGCGGTAGCGGCCCTCCGGTCCGCCGTCGTACCAGGTGGGGTCGTTGCCGACGCTGGCCACGCCCACGAACAGGTCGACGTCGCGCAGGACTTCGGACAGCACGAGCGGCGGGACCTCGGCGATCGGGACGGGCTCCACCGGCTCGGCGCCGTCCCTCGGCCACATGCGGTACTCGCTGCCGTAGCAGTCCGCCTCGTTCTGCGGCGCGTCGATCGGATAGAAGCGCACCTGGTCGGTGGTCAGGCGCAGGTAGCTGCCCGACTCGGTGGTGTCCTCGCCGAACTCCTCGCCCTCCCCGTGGATCCAGTACTCGGCGCGCAGCCCCCACTGCGGCAGCGCGCGGGTGGCGGGCGGGGCCGAGTCGTCGACCATCAGGCGCAGCTTGTTGCGCCAACCCCGCACCGAGGCCAGGGAGTTGAACTGGTGCTGGCGCAGGACGTGCGCGGCGAAGCGGTTGGAGTACGTGCCCGTCGCGCGTTCGGCGTCGGTCAGCAGGTACACCTCGCGGTGGGCCTGCTTGAACGGCTGGGTGATCGTGTGCCGCTCCAGCCAGTCGCGCCAGGCGACGATCGCGGCGGGCTCGTGGTCCACCGGGTGCCAGAGCCGGACCTCGCCCCCTTCGCGCACCGGGTCGTCGGCGAGCGTGCGCAGCTCGCCGTCCGCGAACCCGACCGCCGTGCCGTCGACCGTCCACAGCAGCCGGCGGGCCAGGGTGCCGACCAGGGGGTGGTCGAGGTAGCGCTCGCGCCAAGTGGCGTACGGCCAGGTGCGGTTGGCGAGGAACTGGCGGTCGAGGCGCTCGCTCTGGGCGGAGAGCATCCCGTCGATGTCCTTGACGGCCGTCTTCAGCTCCTTGAGCTCCTCGGCGTGGTCGCGCTTGACGGCGGCGGGCACGCTCTTGACCTCCTTGCCCACGGCGTTGCGCCAGCCCAGGAGCACCCTGGTGCCCCGGACCTCGAGGACGGCCGCGACCTCCCCCAGCAGCAGCTCGGCCCGCCCGACATCCGTCAACCCGTAGGCGGGGACGGCGAGTTCCTCGATCTCCTCACGGGACAGGCCCAGCGCCTCCGCCCGCGTCTGGAGCGCGGCGTCGACCAGCTTGAGCGTGCCCTTGTACGTCACGCGGGTGCCCAGGCGGGCGAGTTCGGCGAGGGCCGCCTCGCCGTCGAGGCGGGAGAGCGCGCCGACGGCGGCGTTGGCGACCTTCGGGTTGCGCGGGCCCAGCCCGGGGATCTTGCGGAGGGAGGTCTCGACGAGCGCGCCGAGCGCGCGGGCGCTGTCCGGGTGCGCGGGCAGCAGGGCGAGCACCCAGGCCAGTCCGCGCAGGGCGTTGGCGTTGTACGCGTCGTAGGCGCTCTGGCCGTCCGCCCCGAGGGGTTCACGGCCCACCGCGAAGGTGCGGCGGCCCGCGAGGGCGAGCCAGGGCAGCAGGACGACCCGGACGCGGTCGGCTCCGAGGGGCAGGATCAGGCTCTCGGCCTGCTTCTCCCACGGACGGGAGGGTCTGGCGGCGGTGGCGGTCACCGCGTGCCGCAGGAGCGCCTGCATGTCGGGGTCGCCTTGGGTGTCGCGCAGGGCCTGCTCGGCCCACACCTCGCCGACGTTGAGGACGGGCTCGGTGAGGCCGGCGGCGAACTCGACGAGCGGCTTCCTGCAGTACGGGCTCATGGCGGAGCGCCGGAACGCGGCCACGATGTCGGGTGCGAGGAGGCGACCGGCCTCGATCTCGGCCTCGGCGAGGAGCTGGTGGTGGTGGCGGTACCCCACACCCGACTGGCGGCCGAGTTCGGCGAGCTTCTCCCGGTGCTCCGCCGGGAGCCGGTCACGGAACAGGTCGTGTGCGAATTCGCAGAGCAGGGCCGGGACGTGATCTCGGACGACCGTGCCCGCCTCGGCCGCGAGGTGGTGCGCGACCAGCGCGTCGGCGAGCGCGGTACGGCCGGCGGACGGCAGCGCGCTCAGATCGTGGAACACGCTGTTCCACCGGCTGTCGTGGAAGTTTCCCCTCGCGGCCACCGCCTTCAGCAGGGCGACGGCGAGTTCGTTTGTCCGCCCCACGTACGGCCGGAGCAACTCTGTGATCTCCTCGAAGTCCGTCACCGTCATCCCCCCACCAGCGGCACGAGCTTCAGGAACGTGACCTCCGTGCCGAGCCCGAGCTCGACCTCCTCCTCCGCGTCGGTCACCTGCCGGTCCCCCACCAGCACCAGGAAACCGTTGCCCGCGAACGCCCGCAGCGCCAGTTCGGTCTGCGCCTCCGGGTCGATCCGGCGCGGCGTGCGCAGCGCGTACCCGTTCAGCACCCGCTCGGTGTCGTGCGGCTGCACGAGCCCCTGGAACACCTGCGGCGCCTTCGCGTTGAACTCGGCGACCTCCTGGAACACCCTGCGCCGGATCAGCTCACGCACGGTGAGCCTCTCCTCGAGGATCTCCAGCCCCCACCCGTCACTGCGGTCGCCGGCCGTCGTCTCGTCGACGAACATCACGATTGCCATGCCGCGAACAGTACGGGCCCGCGGTGACAGTCACGCCCGGCGGGCCTCCTGGTCGGAAACGTCGGCCAGGTACTCGCCGAGGCTCGGCAGGGCGCTCCACAGCTGGTCGAAGTGGCCGGTGAAGTAACCCATGAAGGTGCGGTCCTCGACGCTGAAGCCGTTGAGCTTCTGGCGGGCGTGGCCGGAGAAGGCCAGGAAGACGACGCTGTCGTCGATCAGCGCCATGTTGAGGCCGTCGGCCGCCGCCGTCCACCGCTGCACGCGGGCCTCGTAGTTGAGCAGGTCGTCGGTGTCCTCGTGGTGCCGCCGGGCCCAGGCCAGCATGTCGGCCTGCGGGACGCCGTCGCGCTCGGGGACGCCGATGATGCGGCGCACGCAGCGCTCGTCCTCGCTCTCCGCGCCGGCCCAGGCGAGGATCTCGCGGAAGTACTCGACGGAGGCCGGGGTGGTCAGCGCGGTCGGCGGGGACTGGCGGGTGTAGGTGAGGCGGATCTCCGCGCGGGCCAGGCGGACGCGCTCGGTGGCGGCGGCGTAGAACTCGGGGTTGTTGCGGTACCAGTGGGCGGACAGTTCGGCGGCCCCGAGGAGGTGCTCGGCGATCGGGAGGCCGGGGGGCGCCTCGTGATCGGGCTCCGGCGGCGGGGTGGTCGTGGCGCACTCCAGGCGCAGCGTGGTCAGGTGGCCGCGGGCCTCCTGCCAGCGCGCCTGCCACGCGTCCGGCCGCTCCCCGCACGCCTCGGCGAGGGCCGCCATCTGCTCCCAGCTGGGGAAGCGCTTGCCGTTGAGCAGCGCGGACACCGTCGTACGGCCCCACCGCATCCGGGCCGCGAGGTCCTGGAGCGTGGGCTCGCCGCCGCGGGTCCAGAGCTTGCGCAGCTCGGCGGCGAAACGGAGTTGGGGCGCCGGGATCGGGTCGTACGGCTTCGACATGGCTTCCCTTCGGACGGGCGCTGAGCGGGCACTGAGCGGGCGCGGGCGGGAACTGAGCGGGCGCGGGCGGGAACTGGCGGGAACTGGCGGGCAGCGGCAGGAATCGACGGAACCGATGCCCTGATTGTCCGTCAACGACCGCTTGTGCCGTCCGGGTTCCGCCGTTCGTCGGCGAATGCCGCCGGCGCCCGGCTGGGACCGTGCGCGTTCGCGATTCATTGAAGCCCGCGAGGGGCGCTCCCAGACTCGAAGTACCCGGTAAGACCGGCCACTTCGGCGGAGGGAGAACCCCATGTGACCCACCACCGGTGAACAGAACACCCCGCCGTCCCGGGCCCGCGCGCCCGGGACGGCTCCACCAGAAGGAGAGGACCAAATGCTCGCAGACATCACCCTGGACCTGCCCCGGGCGCACCTGCTGTTCGTGGCCGTGCTCGTGCTCGGCACCGTGCTGGTGCTGGGCGGCTTCCTCCCGGCCGAGTCCCTGTGGGGCGCACTCGCCGCCCCGCTGGCCCGGCTCACCGCCGGCCCCGCCGCCGGACGCACGGGCCTGCGCTACGCGGGCCGCCTGCGGGGCGGGAGGGCCGCCCGATGACCGGGACCACCGAGAGGCACTGCCCGTCCTGCCGCACCGGCACCCCGTTCGACGGCCCGTGGACGGTCCCGGTCGTCCACTGCTCGGGCACCCTGGAGATCCGCGAGGAGTGGACCTGCCGCCAGTGCCACACCCGCACCTCCACCCCCCGCCGCCCCACCGCCCCCCGCCCCTCCTGCCTCCCGGGCCCCGACCCCGGAAGCTGTCACTGAGGCCCCCTCCCGGGCCGCCCCGCGCAAACGGGGCGGCCCGGGTGCGTCGCGTTATGCTCCGGCGGTGACGCTCTACTTCGATCCCACGGCCGGTCTCGGCGCCGATCGCGACACGTTCACCGGCCGCTGGGAGGACAAGCTCTGGCTCAACGTCCCCGGGCCCTTCTACGGGGCCGATACCGACACCTGCTGGACCGGCAGGCTGTCCGCGCCCGACCACGTGCTCTACGGGGGCGACTACCTGACCGAGTACGTGTACCGCCAGCCCCGCACCCCGGCGGAGGTCGCCCTGCTGGTGGAGGGGGCCTACCAGGACCCCTTCCTCGGGTACGGCTGCGACGGCGACACGCACTGGACGCCGGAGGGCGTCCGGGAGTGGTGGCGCGACCGGGGCCGGGTCACGGACTTCCTGTCCGGCCGGGACTGGGAGGCCTACAACTCGGTGGAGCAGGGCATCGCCGCCTCCGTCCGGGACTTCGAGTCCTACCTGGCCGGCGGCCTCGCCCAGGACCTGCGGACCTACCTCTACTGGCTGGAGCAGGGCAGCTCCCCCACACCCGAGGACCGGCTGCCGGAGCTGTAGCAAATCGTTCGCACGCCGTCCGCGCGGCGGTGCACACTGCTCGGCATGACCGAACCCGGAGACCAGCCCCCGCAGCCCCTGGAGTGGTGCGTCGTCGCCAACGTCGCAGCTCAAACCCGTCATGGGATGAGCGGTGACGTCGAGACCGGCCTCAAGCACTTCGCGCCGGGCGCGAAGCTGTGGGTGTTCCCGCCCCGGTACCAGGGGGACGACGACCGCCTCCACGTGATCGGCGTGCACCGTGGGAGCCGGACGCGCTACATCAGCATGATCCTCTTCCGGAAGCACCTGGAGAACTTCCGGGTCAAGGGCCTCTACAGCCCTGCGGTGCAGCGCGTGAAGGAGAGCAGCAAGTACTGGAGCTGGGGCCGGGTGTGGTGCTGCCCCGAGGTCGCCCAGCCCTGGATCGACCGGTGGAACGACCCCACCTCCGGCTCCGCGCCCGAGGACTTCCCGGCCTGGCCGGTCCGGCGGACCCACAGCCACAACGAGACCTGCCCGCACGGGAGTCAGTGACGGTAGGCCGCCGTCGCGATCGCGACGAAGGAGCGGATCAGCGGGTTGGTGTCGCCCTCGTTCCACGCCGCGACCACCCGGCTGGGCGGCATGTCGGTGAGCGGGACGACGGCCAGCTCCGCAGGAACCTCGTGCCCGAGGGGCGCCAGGCCGACCGTGCCGTTCCACAGCACGACCTGCAGGCACTCCTGGACGGTGCTCACCATCGGCCCCTCGCGCGGAAGGCCCCCGTTCCAGTAGGACTTCCACACCGGGTCGGTGCCCTGCGGGAACTGGAACCAGCGGCGGTCGCCCAGTTCGGCGAGACTCAGGCCGTCGCGGCGCGCGAGCGGGTCGTCGGCGGGCAGGACCACGCCGACCGGGTCGGCGCGGAGGGTGCGGACCGTCAGGGCGGTCTCGTCGAAGGGCGCCCTGGTCAGGGCGACGTCGACCAGTCCGGCGCGCAGCCCGCAGGTCGGGTCGGTGAGGTCGGTCTCGCGGACGCGGATGTCGATGCCGGGGTGGCGGCGACGGTAGGCGGCGGCGAGGCGGGCCACGCCCGGGTCGGTGCCGTCGGCGAGGATGCCGACGGTGATGCTCGATGCGCCGGCCGCCGCGCTCACGCGCACCCGGAGGCGGTCGGCGTGGTCGAGCAGGGCCCGTGCTTCGTCGAGCAGTACGGAGCCGACGGGGGTGAGGGTGACTCCCGTGGGTGAGCGGGTGAAGAGCAGGGCCCCGGCCTCGGCCTCCAGCTGCTTGATCGCCCGGCTGAGCGGCGGCTGGCTCATGTGCAGGCGGGTGGCGGCGCGGCCGAAGTGGAGTTCCTCGGCGACGGCGACGAAGTAGCGCAGGGTCCGTAGCTCCACGCTGCCACGATACCCGTGGGGTATCGGGGCGGCGGGATGGGTCTTGGACGGCGGCGGGCGCCCGGCGGTGCACTGGTGGGCATGACCGAAGAAACCCGCGCCACGGTATCGGTGGTGCGCCCCGGTGAGGGCGAGAGCATCGTTCTGGGCACCACCCGCATGCGCATCCTGGAGGACGGCAGCCACACCGGCCACCGCCTCGCCATCGCCGAGTCCGTCCTCGCCCCACACACGCAGGGGCCACCGCAGCACCGGCACGCGCAGCACGACGAGGGGTTCTACGTCCTCTCCGGCACGGTGCGGTTCACCGTCGGGGAGGAGACCTACGACGCCGGGGCGGGCACGCTGGTGGTGGTCCCGCCCGGGGCCCCGCACGCGTTCGAGAACCCGGCCGACGAACCGGCCGTCCTGCTCAGCACGTTCACGCCGGACCTGTACGTGCAGTACTTCCGGGATCTCCAGGAGGCGCCCCGGGCCGGCGTCGAAGTGATGAGCCGCTACGCGACGGAGCTCGCGTGAACGTCGCGTACTGGGTCGTCGCGGGGCTGCTCGCGCTGTTCTACCTGTACGCGGGCGGGCTGAAGCTGGTCCGCAGCCGCGATCAGCTCCGCCCGATGATGGCGTGGGTGGACGGCGTGCCGCTGCCCGCCCTCAGGGCGCTGGGGGCGGTGGAGGTGCTGGGCGCGGCGGGCTTGGTGCTGCCGCCACTGACCGGCGTCGCCCCCTGGCTTGCGACGGTCGCGGCCCTCGGCTTCGTGGTGCTGCAGATCGGCGCCATCGCCGTCCACCTGAGCGGCGGAGACCGAAGGATCGCCCTCAACGCGGGGCTGCTGTCCGGTGCTGTCGTGACCGTCTGGCTGACCATCGGGCTGTGATCGGTCATCGCCCGGGGCTGATATGACCTAGGAGGGGAAGCACGGGATACCGGGAGCCAAGTGATGCGACTCAACAGCAAAGGCCAGATCACGATCCCCGCAGACCTTCGAAAGAGGTGCGGTCTCCACCCCGGGGACGAGGTGGATGTGATCGAGGAGGAGGGCGGTCTGCGGATCGTGCGCCGGACCGGGGCGAGCACCCGAGGCCAGCGGATAGCACGGCGGATGAGAGGAACGGCCGCAGGCGGGATGTCGACCGACGAGATCATGGAACTACTGCGTGGCGAGTAGCCGACGGCTCGTGGAGCAGGACTTGCCGGCTGCGGTCGTCGACAGCAGCGACGACCGCAGCCGCCTCACTCGTCCGCACGTTGCGGAAGAGGTTGCCAGAATGCGGATATGGCAGACCTCACGATCCGGGGCATCCCGGACGAGCAGATCCAGACCTTGAAGGCCCGTGCAGCCCGCGCCGGTCAATCGCTCCAGGAGTTCATGCGGGACTTGATCGCCAGAGAGGCGTCGCGACCCACGATGGCGGAGCTGACAGCACGGTTGGATCGCGAGGCCATCGATGAGGGGCGAGCCGGACGTTGACCATCGTTGACTCTGATTCTTGGGGAGGTGCCCGCTAGACGGCCGGGGTGCAGATGACGTTCGCGACGAGGGTGCGGTACTCGGTGTCGCTGGTGTTGTAGGCCGTGACCTCCCATCCGTTCCCGTCGATGCGCTGCCGGGACGACATGAGCAGGGCGTAGTAGTTCGGGTCGGTGCCGTTGAAGGAGGCACGGCCTCCGCCGCCGGTCACTTCCTGGCCCGCCGGGCACAGCGCATCGGCGATGGCGACGCCGTTCGGCGGCAGGCTGACCGCGGGGCCGTCGTGGATGGTGTGCTGTGCTCCGGCGACGCAGACCACGAACGAGCTGAGCTCCCGAGGGAGGGTGGTGTTGTTGACGCCCCTGGTGACCCAGGCGCCGTAGGTCGGGAACGTCCCCATCGCGAGCGCGTTCCCCGCGTCGGTCCAGAAGCCTCCCCCGGTCACCTGGTAGCCCTGGGGGCAGCGCGCGGTCACGGAGTCGGTCCACGGCGAACTGCGCGGCAGGTCGATCCGCTCCGAGTCGAAGCTCTCGTGGACCAGTTGGCTGCAGACGACATAGGCCGCGGCGTAGGCCGGGGAGCCGGTCTCGTTGCTGTAACTGACCTCCCAGAGACCGCCGTTGATGGACGAGCTGTTGAGGAAGAGCCCCACCGCCTTGCTCACTCCCCCGCCCCCGCTGGGCTCCCAGCCGGCCGGGCACTCGGCCCTCGCGATCGCGCTGTCGCCGGGTAGCACGAGGACGTCGGGGCCCTGGACCCCGAAGTGCCTCGGGGCAGCCTGGCGTCCCGGGGCCGGGGCGGCGGCACTGGCGGGCGCTTGAGTCACGGCGGTCAGGCCGCCGGTGGCGAGGACCAGTGCCACGACTGCGGCGGGGATCGTCGAGCGGGGCATGGTCACGTCTCCTCGGGATCGGCTGCCGGGGCCGCAGCACATAGCCCAAGGGGAGAAGCCGTGATGCCGGGTCGCAATCCGGCGGTGGCGGCCGGGTGACGGCAGCGCAGGAAGTCGGCCGGGCCGACTTCCTATGCTGCCGTCACCCGTCCTTCGCAGCACGCAGGCTGTAGAGCTGCGGGACGCCCACCCCTGCGGGCAGGCTGAAGTGGCCGCCGTCGTGCTCGTGCAGGAACTCCAGCCGGAGGCCCGCCGCGATCAGGGCGCTGACGACGTCGCCGACGCCGTGCCGCCATTCGTACGTCAGGGTCGCGGTGGTCTCCGCAGTCCGGTCGGCGTAGCTGCCGGGCTCGTCCACGACGATCGGATCGCGGTCGAAGTAGTCGCCCTCGACGGTGCGGCCGTCCTCGGAGAGGACTTCGGTGACGGGATGGAACTCGGCCAGGTACAGGAAGCCGCCCGGGGCGACCAGGGCCGCCGCCGTCCGCGCCCACCGGGCGATGTCGGGGAGCCAGCACAGGGCGCCGAGGCCCGTGTAGACGATGTCGAAGGTCTGGTCGTCGAGGGCGCGGACGGCGTCGTACACGTCCGCGGTGACGAAGCGGGCGGTGGTGGCACCGATCTGCGTCGCGAGGCCGTCGGCTACGTCCACGGCGGGCTCGGAGAAGTCGAGGCCGGTGACGGTGGCTCCACGGCGGGCCCAGGACAGGGTGTCCAGGCCGATGTGGCACTGGAGATGGAGCAGGGTCTTCCCACGGACGTCGCCGACCTCGGCGAGTTCGAAGTCGCGGAGTGTGTCACTGCCCGCGAGGAAGCCGGGGAGGTCGTAGAAGGTGCCGGCGGTGTGGATCGGGACGCGTTCGTCCCAGAGCGCACGGTTGGCCGTGCGCCAGTCTGCTGGGTCTGAGGTCGCCACCATGACGGACACCGTATGCAGGCGCACGGACGGTGATCAATCCGTTTTCGGAATCGTGCGGTAGCTTGATCGGCCGTCAGCCGTCCGTGATCCATTGTGGTCGAGCGGCTGGCGTGTTCAAGTAATTCGTTCTGATTTCGGGGGATTTCGAACCATGCGTTCCATGCGCATCACCCTGGCCGCAGCCGCCGTCGCATCGCTGACGCTGACACTCGCCGCCTGCGGTCCGGACGACGACCCGGCTCCGGCTGCCACTGGCGCCGCGCCCACCACGGCGGGGGCGGGCAAGGCGGCGGGGAAGCCGCTGACGCAGGAGCAGCTCGTGAAGGCGCTGCTCACCAAGAAGGATCTGGACGCGGACGAGCAGCGCTCGACCGTGGGCCCGACCCAGCATGAGCACAAGCAGACGGCGGAGAAGCCCGCCTGCCAGGCCATCGCGGACCTGGACGACGCTGGGAACGCGGCGAAGGCGCCGGTGGCTTCGGCGACGGGGGCGTACTACCACGGCATGGGCCGGGAGTATCTGGAGATCCACCTGACCCAGTACGCGCCGGGGCAGGCGGAGAAGGCCATGGCGGTTGCGGAGTCGGCACTCGCGTCCTGCGCGAACGTCAAGATCGCCATGACGGGGATGCCCAAGGCTCAGGCCAAGTTCAGCAAGGGGACGTACCAGGCGTCCGGGGACGGCACGCTGGCGCTGAAGGCCGAGTACCGCGAGGACGGCGGGCAGAACGCGGTGATGGAGAGCAAGACTTATGTGTTCGTCCGCACCGGGGACGTGATCACGATGGTCGCCAACTCGGCGCTCGCCGATACGTCGATGCCGGAGGAGAAGTGGGTCAAGCAGCAGGTGGAGAGGGTCAAGGCAGTCCAGCAGGGCTGAGATGACGCGACTGGCCTCGGTCGTCGGCAATGGCGACGACCGAGGCCAGGGGTCAGATGGAGGAAGTGCCGAACTCGCTGGAGCGGATGGCAGTTACGAAGGACTGCCAGGCGGCGGGAGTGAAGGCGAGGGCCGGGCCACTCGGATCCTTCGAGTCACGGACACGGCCAGGGGTCGCATCGTCCACCTCGATGCAGTGGTCGCCGTTGCCACTGCTGTAGCTGCTTTTACGCCACCGAGCTGGCCTATGGTCAGTTCCCGCCACGTTCGTACTCCTCTGCGACCGATTCAACGAAGGCCAGCGATGCCTGCGACGACAACGCCGCAGCTCGGGCCCAATCGTAGGCGAGGTGACACCTCCCCACCATCGCCGGATCGTCCAGCAGTTGGCCCGCGAAAGCCGACTCGCTGTACACGAGAGGCGGCGCGTCATCGAACGTCATCAGGCTAAGCAAGCCTGATAGAAGTGAGTGGTTTCCGGAGTCGAATGGCACTACCTGAAGTGTGATCCGACGCCGAATGGCCAGCCCCGCCAAGTGCCGCAGCTGATCGGCCATGACCTCGCCACCACCGATCACCCTGCGCAGCACTGCCTCGTCGAGGATGAACCACAGCTCGGGGCCTTCAGGAGCCGTGATCCGCTTGGAGCGCTCCATCCGCGCTGCCACCAGCGTGATGATCTTCTCGTCCGTATGGAGGGTTCCGGCGTCCCGGAACACCGCCTCCGCGTACGCCGAGGTCTGCAGAGGTCCCGGGACCAGGGTGCCTGCGTACTCGCTGATCGAGGTCGCACGCGACTCGTGATCAGCAGCGTTCTCGAAATAGTCCGGGAAGGTTGTGAAGCCCAGCAGGTAGTGCAGGCGTTCCAGAGCCCCACCAGTGTTGAGCGCCTTGTCAATCAACTTGCTGAGCGCAAGCTGCGGCACTCGGGCCATCGTCTCCAACTGGCCGATGTAGGCGCCGGAACAGAACACGACGGCGCCCAGCTGTTCCTGGGTCATCTTCGGGACCATCGCCTCGCGATAACGCTTCAGTTCGAACGCGTAGAACTCGCGAGGGGTCATTCCACCGAGGGCGATTTCGGGCGCAGGCATACCGCTTCCTAACACGTAACTCGCTGTTCCTCCCCTACTTCACAGAGTAACCCCACGACCTGCACCCTGGATGCCAAAGCACCAATTCCCCCAGGAGCGCACCCCCATGGCATCCATCCTCAGAAGGATCACCGCCGAAGACCGCCGGGAGGCCGCCGACGCCCTCGACGACCTCAAGGCGACCCTCGCCTACGCCGGGACCCAGCTCCCCTCCCCCGGCATCGACTGGCAGTGCGCCTCCGTCACCGGCATCGTCCTCATCGACCTCGGCGCCGCCCCCACCTCCGTGATCCTCCAGATCGTCGACCTCCTCCGCCTCGGCGTCCGCGCCCAGCGCGTCCGGGCCGAGCAGCAGCCCTGGCACCCCGAACTCGGTTCGGCCGTCACCCTGAACCGCGCCGGCGGCACCCCGCTCCCCGCCAAGGTCGTCGGAACGTCCGACAAGGTGATCACCGTCCGCCTCGACTCCTGGGTGATCACGTGATCGACGAACCCGAGCTCCTCTACGACACCCGCACCCGCCAACTCGGCGTCGTCATGGACACCGTGGGCAACGTGGTCTACCTCCGCCCGCCCACCGGCGGCATCGAGTGGACCGCCCGGCTCGAGGACCTCACCACTCCTCCCCCGCCCCAGGGCTCATGACCCCTCCGCCGACCCGCCCCCGGGCCGCCCTGGTCGTCGCCGCGATGTTCTCCGTCGCGACCGGGGCGGGTGCCGGGTTCCTCGCCTCCTCGCCCGTCCGCCCCGCCGACCCCGGGGTGGCGAACCTCCTCTTCCTCCTCGTCCTCTCCTCCGTGACACTGATCGCCAACTCGCTACTCAGCCGGGCGATCCAGCACCACCAGCCGCTGCGTGGCCCGCGTCATCGCCACATACCGGTCGACCGCGCCCTCGACCCCGTCCCCGAACTCCGCCGGGTCGACGACCACGACGAGGTCGAACTCGAGCCCCTTGGCGAGCACGGGCGTCAACGCCCGTACGCGCGGACGTTCCTGGAACGCTGAGCCCGCGCCGATGACGCAGGCAGTCCCCTCCGGATGCTCGGCGAGCCAGCCGTCGAGCACCGCGTCCAGCTCCCCAACTGCCCCATGCAGCACGGGAATCCCGCTGGCCCGGATCGAGGTCGGCACGTTCGCGTCCGGCAGCGCCGCCCGGATCACCTTCTCCGCCTCCGCCATGACCTCCTCCGGCGTACGGTAGTTGACCGTCAGCGACGTCTCCCGGACCTGGCCGAACCCGGCCCGCGTCAGCCGCTCCTCCCACGACTCCGCGAACCCGTGCCGCGCCTGCGCCCGGTCGCCGACGATCGTGAAGCTGCGCGACGGGCAGCGCCGCAGCAGCATCTGCCATTCGGCGTCGGTGAGTTCCTGCGCCTCGTCGACGACGATGTGCGCGAACGGCCCGTCCAGCGGGTCGGCCTCCTCGCCCGGCAGGACGGTTTCGTCCACCAGGACGTCCTTGAGGTCCTGCCCGCGCAGCATCTCCACCGCGCCGTCCCCGTCCTCGTCCGCCTCCAGGATGTGGCCGATGACGTCCGCCATCCGCTCCCGCTCGGCCTCCGCCGCCGCCTCCCGCCGCCGCTTGCGGGTGCCGACCCCCGGGTCGCCGAGCCGGTGCCGGGCGGCGTCGAGCAGGGGCAGGTCGGCCGGCGTCCAGGCGTGCGGCGCATCCTTACGCTGCAACTGTCGGACGTCCTCCACCGCGAGCCAGGGCGCGCAGCGGCGCAGGTAGGCGGGCACCGTCCAGAGGTCGCCGACGATGTCCGTCGCCTCCAGCATCGGCCAGGCGCGGTTCAGGGCGGTGACCAGCGCCCGATTCTGGCGCAGCGACCGGTGGAAGAGCTGCGGGGAGACCTCGTCCTCCTCCTCGGCCGCCTCCTCCAGCTTCTCCCAGAGGTTGGAGGCCAGTTCGTCCCAGATCTGCTCGCGCGCCTCGTTGTGCGGGGTGCCGGGTTCGACGGCGCCGAAGGCGTCGGCCCAGTCGGCGGGGGTGAGGGGGAGGTCGGCCCAGTACGTCTCGACGGTGAGCCCCTCGGTCGGCGGATCCTCGTACAGGCGGACGGCGGCGTCGATCGCCTCCGTCGCCATGCCCGTCGTGGCCTTGAGGCGGGCGACCTCGGGGTCGGCCTCGGCAGTGGCCCCGGCTCCCTCGGGGAGGAGGTCGCCCAGGGTGCAGGTCCGTACGCCCTCCTCGCCGAGGCTGGGGAGCACGTCGGCGACGTACGCGAGGTACGGCTGGTGGGGGCCGACGAAGAGGACGCCGCCGCGCCGGTGGCCGAGGCGCGGGTCGGCGTACAGCAGGTAGGCGGAGCGGTGGAGGGCGACGACGGTCTTGCCGGTGCCGGGGCCGCCGTCGACGACGAGGGCGCCGCGTGAGCCGGCGCGGATGATGGCGTCCTGGTCGGACTGGATGGTGGTCAGGACGTCGCGCATGCGGGGCGAGCGGCTGGTGCCGAGGCTGGCGATGAAGGCGGACTGGTCGTCGAGGGCGGCATGGCCCTCCAGGCCGTCGGGGGCGAAGACCTCGTCCCAGTAGTCGGTGATCCGGCCGCCGGTCCAGCGGTAGCGGCGGCGGCTGGCGAGGCCCTGGGGGTGGGCGTGGGTGGCGGCGAAGAACGGTTCGGCGGCCGGGGAGCGCCAGTCGATCAGCAGCCGGCGGCCGTCACCGTCGGTGAGGCCGAGGCGGCCGACGTACACGGGCTCTCCCCCGGGGGCCGGGACGATGCGGCCCAGGCACAGGTCGAGGCCGAAGCGGCGCAGGGCGCGCAGGCGGGAGGTGAGGCGGTGCACCTCGACGTCGCGGTCCATGGCGGCGCGGCCGAGGCCCCCGGGGGCGCGGCGCAGGGCGTCCAGTTGACCGGACAGTTCGGCGATCGCCTGCTCCAGGCTCGCCGCGACGGCCGCGAAGTGGCGCTCGTCGGCGGCGGTCAGGGCCGGGTCGGCCTTGGCGGAGAGGTGGGCGGGGAGGGCGAACACGCTGGTCGAGAGGGGGGTCATGGCATCAGCTCCGATCTCAGGCCAGTGATTGTGCGCCTCCAGGGGGGCCTTGCCGCAAGGCCCCCCTTGCGCTATACGTTAGGAAGGGAGAGAAGTGCGGCCCGGGCCCGGTTTTCCGGACGGCCGCGCGAGAACCAGGCGGTGGGCGTCGCGGAGGAGATCCGGCGTCAGGCGCCGGTGGACGGCGGAGAGCCGCTTCCAGATCCGGGCCCCCGCCGGGCTCCTGTAGCGCAGGACGGTCGCCAGTGAGACCTGGTCCCCGTCGGTCCGTACGACGAGGTTGCCGGTGAGCATACGGCCGTGGGCCTCGACACGGATCAGGCCCTCGCGCCGCTCGGCGATCCGCCAACCGGCGATGTGCTGAGGCGAGGCGCCCCGGCGCAGTCTCGGTCGCGGTCGCGGTCGCAGCCGCAGGCCGAGCAGCACCCGCCACACGAACTGGCCCTGGATTCCGGCGACTTGCTCCAGCATGGCGCGGGCCCACACCTCCGGGGTGGCGATCGTGCCGTCGGTGGCGAGGGCGAACAGGTCGGCGTAGCCGCGCTGTCCCGGGCCCATGAGGGCGCGGATCTCCTCGGGGATCTCCCGCTGCCTGCTGACCGGGGGCGCCGTCCGCCCGCGCGAGGGGCGTCGGGTGCGGGTCTGCCTCGGGGTCCTCGGGGTCCTCATGGCCGGATTCCCAGCACGCCCGCGGCGGCGCGTTCCGCGAGCACCTCGTCGTAGGGCGCCTGGCCGGCGAGGGAGACGACCACGCCCTCCAGTGCCCCGACGAAGGCCAGCGCGAGGGCGTGCGCCGGCTGGCCCGGCGGGATCGTCCCGGAGGCGCGGCCGGCCTCGATGCGGGCCTCGCAGTCGGCGACGAGCAGGGCGTAGCCGGCCTCGACGGCGCGGCCCACGGGGTGGTCCTGGCCGCTGAACTCCAGGCGCAGGGCGAGGGCCATGCGGGCGATGTCGCGGCGGCAGAAGACGGCGTGGCCGCGCGCCATGGCCAGCAGCGCGCCGACCGGGTCCGGCTCGCGCTCGACGAGGGTGCCGACCTCGCGGTTCCAGGTGGCGAAGACCCAGTCGAGGGCGGCGAGGACGAGTTCCTCCTTGCCCTTGAACTGGTGGTACAGGGCGCCGCGGCTGTACCCGGCGTCGGCGGCGACCTGGGCGAGGACGAGGTTGCCGTAGCCGGCCTGGGAGAGGCCGCGGGCGGCGGACTCCATCAGGGCGCTGCGGGACTGGGCGCTGCGTTCGGCCTGGCCGGGGCGGCGGGGGGCTTGCGGGGCTAACGGGCTCGGTTCTGCTTTACGTACATGCATGTCTGTACGTTAACCGGCCTTATGTTGGCGCCGAGGAGGGGTCAACGGTTGGACTACAGCGCGGAGTTGAGGCGCAGCGGTACGGCCAGCGGGAGGTAGTTGGCGGCCACGGGCAGATGCAGGGCGCGGGCCTCGGCGGCCCGGCTCTTGCCGACGCCGGGGGCGCCGCCGATCAGCAGAACGTGCCGGGTGGGGGCGTGGTCGGGGCTCATCGGAACACAGTAGACGGCGAACGAACTTTCGCGACACTGCACAAAGGAGCTCTCCCCCTCGCGATACGGTGCCGCCATGTCCCGATCGGTCGAACACGCACCCGCCCCGTCCCCCGTCACCGCCGACGACGTCGAGCTCGCCGTGCGGCTCGCCGTCGCCGCCCTGCGGCAGGCCCCGCCGGACGGGTGGGGCGGCAGGGCCGGGTCGCTGGAGTGGGACTGCTGGGAGACCACCGAGCACCTCGCCAACGACCTGTTCTACTACGCCGTGCAACTGGGGCCGCAGCAGCCGCCGTTGGACACCCATGTGCCCTTCGCGCTGACCCGCAAGCGGGCCGAGGCCCCCATGGTCTTCGCCCACGCGGAACGCGACGCGGGCCCGGCGGGCCTGCTGCAGGTGCTGGAGGCGTGCGGCGCGCTGCTGGTCGCCATGGTGCGCACCACGCCGCCCCACGTCCGCGCCCACCACACCTCAGGGGTGTCGGACCCCGAGGGGTTCGCGGCGATGGGGGTGGTGGAGACGCTGGTGCACCTGCACGACGTGGCGGAGGGCTTCGGGCTGCCCTGGACCCCGCCCGCCGACCTCTGCTCGCGGGTGCTCACCCGGCTGTTCCCGCAGGCCCCGGACGGCGCGGACCCCTGGCCCACCCTGCTGTGGGCCACCGGCCGCGCCGAACTGCCCGGGCACCCCCGGCTCACCACCTGGCGCTGGCACAGCTCGCCGCGTTAGGCCGCATCCTTCAGCTGGCGGAAGAAGGCCCGGATGTCGCCGACGAGCAGCTCCGGCTGCTCCATCGCGGCGAAGTGGCCGCCTCGGTCGAACTCCGTCCACCTGACGATGTTGTCGGTGCGCTCGGCGATGTGCCGCAGGAGGACGAAGTTCTCCTCCGGGAAGGCCGCCAGCGCGGTCGGCGCCGTGGACGGCTCCGGAGGCGCGCCCCAGTAGTCGGCGTGGGCGCGCTCGTAGTAGATGCGGGCGGAGGAACCGGCCGTGCCCGTGAGCCAGTAGAGCATCACGTTGGTGAGCAGGTGGTCGCGGTCGATCGGGCCCTCGGGGTGTTCGCGGGTGTCCGTCCACTCGACGAACTTCTCGGCGATCCAGGCGAGTTGGCCGACCGGCGAGTCCGTGAGCGCGTAGGAGAGGGTCTGCGGGCGGGTGGCCTGGATGTCCGCGTACCCCTGGCGGTCGCGGCTCCACGCCTTCATCCGCTCCCAGGAGGCGCGGGTGCGCTCGCGCTCGGCCGGGGTGAGCGGGGCGAGTTCCTCCTCGGTGGGCTCGGTGGTGGCGGCCGCGCCGGGGATCAGGTTCAGATGGACGCCGATCACCCGCTCGGGCCGGGCGCGGCCGATCTCGCGGGAGATCGCCGAGCCCCAGTCGCCTCCCTGCACGCCGTAGCGTTCGTAGCCGAGGCGCCGCATCAGCTCGGCGAGAGCAGCCGCGACGCGCTTGAACTCCCAGCCCCGGTCGCGGGTGGGGCCGGAGAAGCCGAAGCCGGGGATGCTCGGCAGCACCAGGTGGAAGGCGTCCGCCGCGTCCCCGCCGTGCGCGACCGGGTCGGTGAGCGGGCCCGCGACGCGCTCGAACTCGGCGAAGGAGCCCGGCCAGCCGTGGGTGATCAGCAGCGGCGTGGCGTCGGGCTCGGGCGAACGCAGGTGCGCGAAGTGGACGTTGGCGCCGTCGATCGTCGTCGTGAACTGCGGCCACGCGTTGAGCCGCGCCTCGGCCGCGCGCCAGTCGTACGCGTGGCGCCAGTAGCGCGCCAGCTCCCGCAGGTGCGCGCCCGGGACGCCGTAGTCCCAGCCGACGCCCGGGAGTTCCTCGGGCCAGCGGGTGCGGTCCAGGCGCTCGTGCAGGTCGGCCAGGTCGGCGTCCGGGATCGCGATGCGGAACGGGCGGAGGCGGTGGTCGTCGGGTGCGCTCATAGCCGGGCAGCTTAGGGGCCGCTTGGGGCGCGTCCTGACGCGGCACTAGGCCGAGCGGGGGCGGGTGACGGCCTGCTGAGCTACCGTTCTGCCTCCAGGGTTTGTGCGGAGGGGTGGAGGAACGCGCGATGCAGCGTGGGACGTTGTGGTGGATCGCCGGGGTCGGGGGCGCGGCGACGGTGGCGCTGGTGCTGGTCGCGCTGCTGACCAGCCAGGAGACAACGGGGCTGGTCTCCGGCGTCGCGGGCGCGGTGGCGGGGGTGGTCGGGGCGGTGGCCGCCGTCCTCGCCCTGCGGGCACCGGCGGTGACGCCGACGGCGAGCAGTGACCGTACGGTCGAGGCGCGCGGCGGCGGGGTCGCGGCAGGTGGGGACATCAACGAGAGCGGCGGCGGCGCGAGTTCGGGCCACCGGAACGTCTCGGCCAGCGGGCGGGGATCGGTGGCGGCCGGCGGTGACATCAACGGGATCGACCTGAACCGGCGGTCCTCTTGAGCCTCTGGCCCTGGCGACGCACCGAACGGATCGTTTCGGCCGAGGGCCAGGACGCGATCGCTGCCGGGCGCGACATCACCATCTACCAGGGCACGCCGCCCGAACCCGCCGTCGACGCGCAGGCGGCCATCGCCACGTACCTGGAGCGGGTACGGGAGGTCTACCGCCGCCTGAACCTGGACGTCCTCGGGCCTTCCGGGCTGGCGGGCGAGCAACCGGTGATCGAGCTGCGGCAGGTGTACATCCCGCAGGACTGCGACATCCACGACGCCCGCAGCCCCATCGACCGGGACGCCCTGCGACTCCACCCCATGGCCGCCCACGGGGAGGATCCACCCTCGGTCCTCCGACTGATCGGAGAGAGCCGGGAACTGCGGCTCGTCGTCATCGGCGATCCCGGCGGCGGCAAGTCGACGCTGACGAAGTTCCTCGCCCTGGCGCTGGCCGACGCGTTGGAAACGGTTCCGTCCGAACTTGCGCCCCTGATGGGCCTGGTACCGGTCGTGGTGGAACTCCGGCAGTACGCGCAGCAGCCGGAGCGCACCATCGAGGAGTTCCTGGAGTTCATCCACGCTCAGGAGCGCATGGGCCTGCCCTCCTCCGTTCTCGGCCAACTCTTCGCCGATGGCGACGCATTGGTGGCCTTCGACGGCCTCGACGAGATCTTCGATCCCGAACTGCGCTCGACCGTCGCCCGCCGGATCGCCGCCTTCGCCTCCGCCTACCCGAGGGTGCGCACGATCGTCACCTCGCGCGAATACGGCTACCGGGCGAGCGACTTCACCTCGGCCGACTTCCGCCACGTGAAGCTGCGGAACCTGGACGCCGGCCAGGTCGCCGAGTTCACCCGCCGCTGGTACACGGCTGCCCACCCTGCCGCTCCGGCCCGCGCGGAGCAGCTCACCGAACGGCTGCTGAACGCCGTGAAGAACATTCGCGCGGTCGGCGAACTCGCGGGAAACCCCCTGTTGTTGACCGTGCTGGCCGCCATCGGTCTCGGGCACACCATCCCCCGCGAGCGGCGCAACGTCTACGCTCACGCGATCGAGGTCCTGGTCGAACGGTGGGACCGAGACGCCAAGTTCCTCACCCCATCCGGTCCGGCGAACGCGGAGGCCGCCCAAGCGCTGGAATGGCTGAACGCGGGCCGCAGGCTGAAGCTCCTCGAACGCATCGCCCGCCGGATGCAGAGCGACGCCGGAAAGCCCGCCGGAACCTTCATCCACCACGATGAACTGACGGGCATCATCAGCGGGTTCCTCAGTGAGCACAACATCGGCGGGCCCGCCGCCGAGATAGCCGCCGACTTCCTGGTCGAGCGCCTCCGAACCCGGAACTTCCTCCTCGCCCACTACGGCGGCGGCATCTACGGCTTCGTCCATCGCACATTCCTCGAGTACCTCGCCTCCTCCGACCTCGTACGTCGCCGGGACGAGGAGGAGTGGAGCCGGGATGAGTTCGTCGACCTGCTCAACGAGCTCTCCCAGGACCCGACCTGGCACGAGGTGGTGCTGCTGACCGCCAGCCGACTGAAGCAGCGGGACGTGGCGGCTTTCCTCGCCCGTCTGCTCAAGCGGCACCGGCGAACGTTCCGACAGCGGAGAGCGCCCGCGCTGCTCTTCGCCATCCGGGTACTCGCCGAGGTGGAGGAGATCAGCGACCAGGCAGGGTCGAGGGCCGACGACGACCGATTGTCGGTGTCGGCGCAGAGCGACGCCGCCGTCGACGCACTGACCACCGCACTCCGCCGGAAGCCCCGACTCGACGCCGACGAAGCCCTACCGGCCCTCGCCACCTTCGATCACTTCTGGAGCGGCCGCCAACGCTACCTGCGCTGGTACCGCGCCGCATTGAGCGGCTCCAGCACCCATGGCGCAGCCACTGGCATCCTCGTCGCCCGGAGCCTCTGCCGGGACGACCGATCGACCAGACGGACGACATCAGTCCGCTGGCATCCACTCGCTTATAAGTTCGCCTCTCAATCCGGCCCCGATGGACCGCCGCGCGCCGCCTACCCACGCAGCCAGGAACTCCAGGCGATCGCGGAGGGGGCTCCACCCCTCAGTGAGGTTATTGCCGCCATCCAGGCAGGTGTCGACCATCCCGATGCGGACCGGCGCCTCGACGTCCTCCTCCTCCTCGCCGACACCTGGCCCGATGACACCGAAACGGCCCGGATCGTCGAAGCAGCCACCCAGGACGCCGATTCTCACGTCCGCAGCCTGGCTCTCCAATTGATCGCGGGTTCCTGGGCCGCATCCTCCAGCGTGTCCCGTGCCCTGGGCGGCGACACACCCATCCGGCTGCCGGGCCCTCGCGTGGTCACGAACGACCAACGCGGCCTACTCGCCGTTCGAGCCGCCGCCACCGACGACACCGACCCGAGCGTCCGCATCGAGGCGCTTCAGATCCTCCTCGCCGTCTGGCCCGGACACCCCGACACCCACAGCACCATCGAGGCGGCCTCCACCGATCCCGACCGGAGCGTCCGCATCGAAGCCCTCCGGTTGATCACCATGCTCCAGGCGGGCCACCCCGACACCCACATCGCCCTCCTCGCCGCCGCCACGGACCACGACGGGACCGTCCGCGTCGCAGCCCTGCACCTCCTCAGCGACAACTGGCCTGGACACCTCGATTCCTGGTCCGCCATCCACACCGCCACCACTGACCCCGATCCGGCCGTCCGCACCGAAGCCGTCCGACTCCTGGCCGACCACTGGCTCGACCGTCTCGACACCCGAGCCGCCGTCGACACAGCCGCCGGCGACGACAACCCGGCCGTCCGCTCGGAGGCGCTGCAGCTCCTCGGCGAGTACTGGCCCAACCGATCCGTCGCTTACACGGCCCTCGCCGACCCCGCTTGGGAGGTCCGCATCGCGGCCCTCCAGGTGCTGGCAGCCCGCTTCACCGAGACGGCGCTGCGCCCGGCGCTCGAACTCTCCCGCCAGGACCCGTCCGACGAGGTCCGGACGGTCGCGGTCAAGCTGCTCGCGCTGGCCTGGCCCGAGGAACCGGAGGCGGTCGCGACGATCACCGCCCTGACCGCCGACCCCTCCGAGACGATCCGCACCGTCGCCGGCGAAGCCCTTTCCGTCCTCGGCGTGGAAAACCCGCTGGCCTAAATCCATCCTTTGCGTCAGAATGACGATATGAGCACCATCCGCCCCCGCCAGACGCCCGCCACCCTCGCCGACGTCCGCACGCGCGCCGAGCTCTCCGCGCTGATGGCCACGGGCATCCAGCCCAAGTGGGTCATGTTCTGGGGCCACACCGACCGCAAGGGCGGCGGCACCCGGCAGGAGTGCCTGAGCCAGTGGTGGCCGCAGCCGTTCACCGTGGACGGCGTCACCTACGCCTCCGCCGAGCACTGGATGATGGCCGGCAAGGCCCGCATGTTCGACGACCACGCGACCGCCGCCCGGATCCTCGAAGCCCGCACCCCGGCCGAGGCGAAGAAGCTCGGCCGCCTCGTCAAGGACTTCGACGACGAGACCTGGGCGGCCAACCGCTTCGAGCTCGTCGTCGAGGGCAACGTCGCCAAGTTCCAGCAGCACGACGACCTCCTCGCCTACCTCCTCGGCACCAACACCCGCGTCCTGGTCGAGGCCAGCCCGCTGGACCGGATCTGGGGCATCGGGCTCGCCGCCGACGACATCCGGGCCCAGCAGCCGGACGAGTGGCGGGGCTTGAACCTGCTGGGCTTCGCCCTGATGGAGGCGCGGGCCCGGCTGGCGCAGTGAGGCCCGTCGTCCCGGCCCTGGCCATCCGCGGGGCTGCGCGCGGCGACCTGCGCTCTGCGCTCTGCTCGCAGCCTCCGCCCTCTGTGTGTTCCTTGACGGAGAAAAAGGAGTAGCGAGGTTCCGGAAGAGCTGCTAGCTTTCCGCTGTCCGTGAGACAGACCAAGGAGGTGAGACCCGTGAACGCAGTGACGACGTGGGCGCTCCCCCTTTCCATCACGGCCGGCCGATAGACGTAGGTATCGCCGGGGAGCGCCTGACCTTCAGCGCAGGCTTCTCCCGAAAACAGGTGGTTGCTATGTCCTCTTACTCTCACTCCTTCCGCTTCACCGCCGAGTCGACCGCGAACGGCATCCTCGAGCGCGACTTCCTCCTCGGGGACGTCCCCGGTGTCCTCTGGTCCCCGGCAGCCCCCGCCGCCGAACCCGCGCCGCTGATCCTGATGGGCCACGGCGGCGGCAACCACAAGAAGCACCCGGCGATGTCCGGCCGCGCCCGGCTGCTGGTGCTCAGCTGCGGGTACCACGTGGCGGTGCTCGACGCCCCCGGGCACGGCGACCGTCCGCGCACGGCGCACGACGAGGCCGAGATCGACGTCATGCAGGAGGCGATGGCGACGGGCAAGCCGGTCGGCCCGATCGTCGTGCGGTACAACGACCACCTGGCCGAGCTCTCCCTCCCCGAGTGGAAGGCCGCCCTGGACGCGCTCCAGCGACTGCCCGAGATCGGCACGGACGGGCCGGTGGGCTGGTGGGGCATCAACATGGGCACGGCCATCGGCATCCCGTTCGTCGCCGAGGAGCCCCGGGTCGCGGCGGCCGTGTTCGGGCAGCACTGGCCCGACACCCTGGCCGACAGGGCCCGTAGGATCACCGTCCCGGTCGAGTACGACCTCCAGTGGGACGACGAGCACATACCGCGCGAGGCGGGCCTCGCCCTGTTCGACGCGTTCGCCTCCGAGGAGAAGACGCTGCACGCCAACTCCGGCCGCCACAAGGAGCTCCCCCGCTTCGAGGCCGACAGTGCCGTGCGCTTCTTCGCCCGCCACTTCGGCCGGCCGAACGCCTAGGCCCTGCGGCGAGCACCACCGTGGCCACGCGGTGGTGCTCGCCGCCCCCGGAGCGCGACCGGCGCACTTCGCGCAACGACCGCCCTCTGCGCGCTCCTTGACACCACTTGGACACGACTGGTCGCACTCCCTTAACTCCACAGCCACATAACCTCGCCAATATGGCCCACAGTCAGGGTCTAGATGGACGGGATGGGGCGATCATGCGCATGCGGCCGATGGAGGAAACCGCAGGCCAGCAGCTCACCATCGAGCAGGAGGCGTACGAACTCCGTACCGAGCTCGACGAGTTACTGAGGGCGAGCCGCTACGCGGGACAGCGGGAACGACGACTGAACGAGGCCATACGCTCGGCGCCCGGCCGCAACCGCCCGGACGGGGACCTGCTGCGCCAGCTCGCCCAGGCCCGCACCCTGCGCGAGGGGCTGGGCGCGCGCTGCCTCCAACTGAGCGACCAGATACAGGAGTTGGAGATACGTCTCAGACATGACCAACAGCTGCACCCCGAGCAACAACCCCAACAGCAGCCCCAGTACCACGACGAACCCGCGCAGCCCCGGCCGCAACCCGAGCTCCGGCAACCCGAACCCCCGCAGCCCGAACCACCGCGGCCCGAACCGCAGCCCCAGCCCCAGCCCCAGGAAGAGCCACCCCCGGTGAAACCCGACCTGGGCGCCCTCACCCAGCGGATCACCTCCCTCCACCGGTCCGGCGCCGGCGCCGAGGTCACCGAGCTGCTGAACCAGGCCGCCGTGCTCCTCGCCCCGCCGGACGCGGCGCTGCTGACCGGCATGCTCGCCCGGCGCGGCCCCACGGGCGCCTCGCTGCAGCTCGCCGCGACCTGCGCCACCTCCCCGCCCGAGCAGGCGGTGGCCGTCCTCGTGGAGCTGCGGGAGCTGGGCCTGGCGGAGGAGGCGGAGCATCTGTTCCGCGCCTTCTGGGCCTACCCGGCCACCGACCTGCCCGTGCTGCTCGCCGCACTGGAGCGGGCCGGGCAGCACGCGGACGGCGCGACGCTGCTGTGGGAGTGGGGTTCGGCGCCGACGCCGGAGCTGACCGCCCTGGCCGCCGCCCTGCGCCAGCACGGCCGCCAGGCGGACGTCCGCACGCTGCTGCGCCAGGCCGCCGGCCGGCCCACCTCGGACCTCGCCGCCCTCGCGACCGACCTGCTGCCCGAGCTGTCCACCATCCTGCTGCAGGAGCTGGCCGCCCTGCGCCCGCCGGCCGAGCTGGCCCGGCTGGCGGCCTCGATCAACGAACACCCGTCGCTGTACGGGCAGTTACTGACCGAACTGCTCGCCGACGAGGCCCGCCACCGCACCACCCTGGCCGCCCTGCGCAGCGCGGGCCTGCCCACCACCACCCGGGCTCCCCGCTCGCGCTGGGCCTGGCGCTAGCGCCGCGTCAGGCAACCTTCGCCCCGGGAAACCCGAGAAACACGAGGGAGCCCCCGCCCACCCCGGCCGAAGGGCCGGAGCGGACGAGGGCTCCCAGGAAGGGAACGCTCAGCAGCCGATGAGCCGCGCGCCCAGGTACGCCTTGACCTGGTCCAGCGACACGCGCTCCTGCGACATGGTGTCGCGGTCGCGAACGGTCACCGCGTCGTCCTCGAGGGTGTCGAAGTCGACCGTCACGCAGAACGGCGTGCCGATCTCGTCCTGGCGGCGGTAGCGCTTGCCGATGGCGCCGGCGTCGTCGAACTCGACGTTCCACGCGGTGCGCAGGTCGGCGGCCAGGCCGCGGGCCTTCGGGGAGAGGTCGGCGTTGCGCGACAGCGGCAGGACGGCGACCTTGACCGGGGCCAGGCGCGGGTCGAGCCGCATGCCGACGCGCTTCTCCATGACGCCCTTGGCGTTGGGCGCCTCGTCCTCGAAGTAGGCGTCGAGGAGGAAGGCGAGCATGGCGCGGTTGAGGCCGGCCGCCGGCTCGATGACGTACGGGAAGTAGCGCTCGTTCGACTCCTGGTCGAAGTAGCGCAGGTCCTTGCCGGACGCCTCGCTGTGCACCCGCAGGTCGTAGTCGGTGCGGTTGGCGACGCCCTCGAGCTCCGAGAACTCGCTGCCACCGAAGTTGAAGCGGTACTCGATGTCCACCGTGCGCTTGGCGTAGTGGGAGAGCTTCTCCTTCGGGTGCTCGAAGAAGCGCATGTTCTCGGTGCGCATGCCGAGGTCGACGTACCAGTCCCAGCGCTGCTGGAGCCAGTACTCGTGCCACTGGTCGTCCTCGCCCGGCTTGACGAAGAACTCCATCTCCATCTGCTCGAACTCGCGGGTGCGGAAGATGAAGTTGCCGGGGGTGATCTCGTTGCGGAAGCTCTTGCCGGTCTGGGCGATGCCGAACGGCGGCTTCTTGCGCGAGGTGGTCTGCACGGCGCTGAAGTTGGTGAAGATGCCCTGGGCGGTCTCGGGGCGCAGGTAGGCCAGGCCGGACGCCTCCTCGGTGATGCCGAGGTGGGTCTTCAGCATGCCCGAGAATTCCTTGGGCTCGGTGAACTGGCCCTTGGTGCCGCAGTCGGGGCAGTTCACGTCCTTGAGGCCGTTCGGCGGCGGGAAGCCGTGCTTGGCCTCGTACTTCTCCTCCAGGTGGTCGGCCCGGTGGCGCTTGTGGCAGGAGAGGCACTCGGTCAGCGGGTCGTTGAAGGTGGCGACGTGGCCGGAGGCCTCCCAGACCTCACGGGCCAGGATGACCGAAGAGTCGAGTCCGACGACGTCCTCGCGGCCCTGCACCATCGCGCGCCACCACTGGCGCTTGATGTTCTCCTTGAGCTCGACACCCAGCGGCCCGTAGTCCCAGGCGGCACGCGTACCGCCGTAGATCTCGCTGCAGGGGTAGACGAAGCCACGGCGCTTGCTCAGGCTGACGATCGTGTCGATCTTGTCGGCGGCCACAGTGCTCTCTTCAGTACGTACGGCACGGTCAGGGCGCGGCTGGTTGCTCGCACCCGAATACCCAAGGTTACCGGCCATATGGGTACGTGGTTCAAATCGGTATCGTCCGGCACCCCCCACCCATCGCCACCTGCCGTTCACCCGATCGAGTGATTTGACAATCATTTCCACTTAAGTTGAGAATGATTGTCATGATGATCGGACAGTCTGGACGCCGCGCCCGCACCTCCATAGCTCTGGCCGCCACCGCCGTGACCGGCGCGCTGGTCCTGACCGCCTGCGGCGGCGACAGCAGCGCCACCAGCGGGGACGGCAAGCTCAAGGTCGTCGCCTCCTTCTACCCGATGGAGTTCCTCGCCCAGCAGATCGGCAAGGACCACGTCCAGGTCACCGACCTCACCGCCCCCGGCGTCGAGCCGCACGACCTGGAGCTCACCGCCAAGCAGGTCGGCGCCGTCCAGAAGGCCGACGCGATCGTCTACCTCAAGGGCCTCCAGCCCACCGTCGACCAGGCCGTCGGCCAGGCCTCCACCCAGCACAAGGTCGACGCCACCGCCGCCAGCCCCCTGGTCGACCACCACCTCCCCGCGGAGGGCCAGGAGGGCGAGGCCCACAAGCACGACGGCCCGGCCGGCGACCCGCACATCTGGCTCGACCCGACCCGCTACGCGGCCATCGCCAAGAGCGTCGGCGACGAGTTCGCCAAGGCCGACCCGGCCCACGCCGAGGAGTACCGGAAGAACACCGACGAGCTGGTCACCAAGCTCGGCGCCCTCGACCAGGAGTTCCGCGACGGCCTGAAGGACGCGAAGACCAAGACCTTCGTCACCAGTCACGCCGCCTTCGGCTACCTCGCCGACCACTACGGCCTCACCCAGGTCGCCATCAACGGCGTCGACCCCGAGTCCGAGCCCACCCCGGCCCGCCTCGCCGACGTACAGAAGGCCGCCAAGGACAACGGCGTGACCACGATCTTCTTCGAGACCCTGGTCAGCCCCAAGCTCGCCGACACCGTCGCCAAGGACCTCGGCCTCAGGACCGCCGTCCTGGACCCGCTTGAGGGCGTGAAGGACCCGGCCAAGGACGACTACCTGAGCGTCATGAAGCAGAACCTGGCCAACCTCCAGGCCGCCCTCGGCACCCCGGGCAGCGCCACCGCCACCCCCAGCAGCACCCCGACCGCCGGCTGACGGGAAGCACCGCCATGACCGACCCGACACCCCTGCCCCAGCCCCCCGTCGTCCACCTCCGCGACGCCGTCGCCGCCCGCGGCGGCCGCCCGGTGCTGCGCGGCGTCGACCTCACCGTGCGCCCCGGCGAGGTCGTCGCCCTGCTCGGCGCCAACGGCTCCGGCAAGTCCACCACCGTCAAGGCGGTCATCGGCTCGGTGCCCCTGGAGCAGGGCAGCCTGGAGCTGTTCGGCACGCCGTACCGCTCCTTCCGCGCCTGGCACCGCATCGGATACGTGCCTCAGCGCACCACCGCCGCCTCCGGCGTCCCGGCGACCGTCCGCGAGGTGGTCTCCACCGGACGGCTGGCGCAGCACCGGCTGCTGCCCTTCCGCCGCAGGGACCGCGAGGCCGTGGACCGCGCGCTGGACGCCGTCGGCATGCTGGACCGCGCCGGGGACGGCGTCGCCGACCTGTCCGGCGGCCAGCAGCAGCGGGTGCTGATCGCCCGCGCGCTGGTCGCCTCCCCGGACCTGCTGATCATGGACGAGCCGATGGCCGGCGTGGACGCCGCCAGCCAGCAGGTGCTCGCCGACACCCTGCGCGCCGAGGTCGGGCGCGGCGCCGCCGTCCTGCTCGTCCTGCACGAACTCGGGCCGCTGGAGCCGCTGATCGACCGCGCCGTCGTCCTGCGGGACGGCTGCGTGGCGCACGACGGCCCGCCCGTGCCCAACACCGGTCTGCACGCGCTGCCCGGCCACGACCACGTGCACCCGCACGCCGACCTGACCCCGCCGAGGCTGCTGGCATGACCGAGATGCTCTCCTACGACTTCATGCAGCGGGCCCTGCTCGCCGCCGTCCTGGTCGGGATCACCGCCCCCGCCGTCGGCATCTACCTGGTGCAGCGCCGCCAGGCCCTGATGGGCGACGGCATGGGCCACGTCGCGATGACGGGCGTGGGCCTCGGCTTCATCTTCCAGACCAGCCCGGTCTGGATGGCCGTGCTGGTCTGCGTGCTCGGCGCCGTCACCATGGAACTGGTCCGCTCCCGCGGCAACCAGCGCGGCGACATCGCCCTGGCGATGCTCTTCTACGGCGGCATGGCCTGCGGCAAGCTCCTCGTCTCGATGTCCGCCCAGGCCGGCGCCGGCTCGCTGGAGAGCTACCTGTGGGGCTCGATCCTCACCGTCGCCCCCGCCGACCTCATCACCATCGCGATCCTCGGCGCCGTGGTCATCGCCGTGACGGTCGGCCTGCGCCGCCAGCTGTTCGCGATCTGCCAGGACGAGGACTTCGCCCGCGTCACCGGACTGCCGGTGCGCACCCTCAACCTGCTGCTCGCCGTGATGGCCGCCGTCACCGTCACGGTGGCGATGCGGGTGGTGGGCCTGCTGCTGGTCAGTGCCCTGATGGTCGTCCCGGTCGTGGCCGCCCAGCAGCTCACCCGCTCCTTCGCCGCCACCCAGGCCGCCTCGATCGCGCTGGGCGTGGTCGTCGCCCTGGCCGGCGTCACCGGCTCGTACCAGCTCGACGTGCCCTCCGGGCCCGCGATCGTGCTGCTCGCCATCGCCGTGTTCGCGGTGTTCAGCGCGATCGCCGCGCCGCTCGCCCGGCGCCGCCACCGCGCGGGCGCCGACCCGGGGCCGAAGGTCTGCGACGTCGCGCTCCCCTCACAGAGCTCCTCATCCTCACGGAGCTCCTCGCAGGGCTCCTCATCCTCACAGAGCTCCTCACAGGGCTCCTCCGACGCGACCACCCCGGGGCGGGGGGCGGGGCTGGCACAATGAGGTGCGAGACGCCCCCCACCCCAGGAGGACCAACGGTGACCACCGCCGGCCCGTCGCCGCGCGCCCGCTCGACCCGGCAGCGAGCCGCCGTCTCGGCGGCCCTGGACGAGATCGCGGACTTCCGCAGTGCCCAGGAGCTCCACGACCTGCTCAAGCACCGCGGTGACTCCGTCGGTCTGACCACGGTCTACCGCACCCTGCAGTCGCTCGCCGACGCGGGCGAGGTCGACGTGCTGCGCACCTCGGACGGCGAGGCCGTCTACCGCCGGTGCAGCAGCGGGCACCACCACCACCTGGTCTGCCGCCACTGCGGCGCCACCGTGGAGGTGGAGGGCCCGGCGGTGGAGCGCTGGGCCAACACCGTCGCCGCCGAGCACGGGTTCAGCGACGTCGCGCACACGCTGGAGATCTTCGGCACCTGCGCGGAGTGCGCGAAGACGGCCTGACCTCCGCACCGGGGCAGCCGGTACGGAACGCAGGGATGGCGAAGGGCCCGCAGGATCGCGGCGGTTTCTAGTGGTCGTTGCAACACGTGGTCGGCTGTCTAGGCCGCGATGAGTTTATGCAGACGCTCGGCTGGGGTTTCCCAGCCGAGCGTTTTGCGTGGGCGGCGGTTGAGCTGGTCGGCGACGAAGG
>NZ_JBITFA010000013.1:0-57563 GCF_044455705.1 Kitasatospora sp. NPDC051170
CCCGGGGGCCGCGCCGGGCCCCGGCGGCCCCCCCCCCCCCGGCCCCCGCCCCCCCCCCCCGCCCCCGGGGGGGGGGGCCCCCCCCCCCCGGGGGGGCGCGCCCCCCCGCCCCTCGGGCGTGCCCGCCGACGCCGCCGGGGTGTCCGCGTGCACGTGCCAGGGGCAAGCGCGCCGCTTCGGGGTAGAGGCAGGTAGCAACACTGTTCCGCGCAAGCCGAGTCGCATTACCATCCCGGCGCCCGTGCTGTCCCGCAGAAGTGGTTTTCCGACGATCTGTTCTACCCCGCTCCTGCGAATTCGCGGCACCGGACCGACCGAGGTGTCATGCTGCTCCGAGTCAGGGGGGTAGGTCCCATTGTCCGAAGTGTCCCGAGGGCTGCCGTTCCAACGTTCAGCAGAGGTACGGCCGGAGGTCGACGTGTCCGCGAACATCAACCCCACGGTGCGCCGCCGGCGCCTCGGCTCCGAACTGCGCAGGCTCCGCGAGAACCGGGGCATGACGGCCGAGGAGGTCGCCGGTCGCCTGATGGTCTCCCAGTCGAAGATCAGCCGGCTGGAGAACGGGCGCCGGAGCATCAGCCAGCGGGACGTGCGCGACCTCTGCGACGTGTACGAGGTCACCGACGAGCAGATGCGCACCAGCCTGATGGACATGGCCAAGGAGTCCCGCCAGCGCGGCTGGTGGCACGACTTCAACGACATGCCCACCCCGTACAGCGTCTACATCGGCCTGGAGGCCGAGGCGTCCTCGATCCGCGCGTACGAGTCCTCCTTCGTCCCGGGCCTGCTCCAGACCGAGCAGTACGCCCACGCCGTCGTCGAGGGCACCCAGCCGGACACCGACGCGCTCTCCGTGCAGCGCAGGGTGCAGGTGCGGATGAAGCGCCAGGAGCGCGTCAACGGCGAGAACCAGCTGGGAAGTCTGTGGACGGTCATCGACGAGGCGGTGCTGCGGCGCGTGGTCGGCAGCCACGAGGTGATGGCCCAGCAGCTCAAGCACATGCTGGAGCTGAGCCAGCGGTCGAACATCACCATCCAGGTGATCCCGTTCTCGCACGGCGCCCACCCCGGAATGACCGGGACATTCTCCCTGCTGGAGTTCCCCGAGTCAGCCGATTCGACAGTTGTCTACTTCGAAGGTGTGACGAGCGATCTCTACCTCGAGAAAGAGGCTGACGTGCGTCGTTATACCGGTCTCTACGACTACCTGAGGGCCGCCGCCCTCGGGGTCGCGGAGAGCCGGACGCTGATAGCCCGTATTGGAGAGGATTACCACCGATGAACACCACCCCCGAACACCCGTTGACGTGGCGCAAGAGCTCTTACAGCGGCGGTGCCGGTGCCTGTGTGGAGATGGCCGTCCCGACCTCGGGCGCGGTGGCCGTGCGCGACTCCAAGGACCCGTCCGGTCCGCAGCTGCGCTTCTCCGCCGAAGCCTGGCGGGCGTTCGCGTCGGCGGCGGCCGTGAACGGCTTCGAGGCGGCCTGAGCGGTCCCCCTCCCGGTAGGGGGCTGGGACCGGCCCTCCGGCCGGCTCAGCCCTCCACCGGGTAGCGCCGGGCCCACACCGCGCCCGCCGCCGTGCCCCTGTCGTGCAGTTCGCCGCCGTGCACGAGCTCCAGCACGAAGTCGTCGGCGAGTTCGAGGATCGCCCCGCGCCCCTCCAGCCCGGCCACCAGGCCCGGCGGCAGCGCGGTGTCCCCGTGCAGCACCCCGAGCAGGCCCCCGCAGAGGGCGCCGGTGGAGTCGCTGTCCCCGGAGTGGTTGACGGCGAGCAGCAGCCCCGAGGTCACGTCGTGGGCGACCAGCGCGCAGTACACCGCGATCGCGAGCGCCTCCTCGGCGACCCAGCCCTCCCCCAGCGCCTCCACCCGCTCGGCGGACGGCTCCCCGGCCCGTACGGCGTCCAGCGCGGCCCGCAGGGCGGCCGTGGTCTCCTCGTGCCCCACCCGCTCGGACAGCAGCGCCAGCGCCAGGTGCACGCCCTCCTCCAGGGTGCCGCCGCGCGCCACCGACTGGACGATCACCGCGTAGGCGCCCGCCGCGAGGTAGCCGGTGGGGTGGCCGTGGGTGAGGACGGAGCACTCCACCGCGAGCTGGAACACCAGGTTCGGCTCCCAGGTGGCGAGCAGCCCGAAGGGCGCCGCCCGCACGACCGTGCCGCAGCCCTTGGAGTGCGGGTTCTTGGGCCGCTCGAGCGTTCCGAGCCGCTCGCCGTCCGGGCCGCTGAGGCCCGTCAGGCAGCCCTGGCCGGGGGCGCGCTGGGCGTAGAGCCACTCCTCGCGGCCGAGCCAGCCGAGGTCGGGGCGGCGCTCGTCCGGGCCCCAGTCGCGCTGGGTGTCGGCCCAGCGCCGGTAGGCCAGGTGCAGGTCGGTGGGCGGGTGCCAGGCGCCGGACTCGCGCCGGATGTGGGCCCGTATGAGGCCGTCCACGGTGAAGAGGGTGAGCTGGGTGTCGTCGGTGATCGCGCCGCCCTCGGCGCGCCCGTACGCCGGGAGGTAGCCGGTGACGCCCTGGGGGCCGTGGCGGTCCCGGATCTTGTCCAGCGGCTCGAACTCGACGCCGGCGCCGAGCGCGTCGCCGATGGCTCCGCCGAGCAGACAGCCCCGCACCCTGCTGCGGAAGTCCTGCTGCTGCGCGCGGGACCACAGTGGCATCACGAGGGGGCGCCTTTCGTCGGGGGCGGGGGCGGCGCGCGACGCCTCGTCCGCGGCGCGCGCCCTCGCACTGTACTTCGAGGAGCCGAACGGATCGACGGTTCCCTCGCTGTCCCCTCGCAGTCCCCTCGCAGTCCTCCCGCCCCCGGCGACGCTCAGTCCAGGACGGGCAGCAGCTTGGGCAGGTGCCCGTCCGAGGCCAGCGCGGCGGCCAGCCGCTCGGGCGGCACCTCCCCGTACAGCGTGGTGCGCTGGCGGTGCGGGCGGCCCGCGGCCTCCGCTATCGCCTGGAGGTCGCGCACCGACTTGTAGCTGCCGTAGGAGGAGCCGGCCATCCGCGAGATGGTCTCCTCCATCAACGTGCCGCCCAGGTCGTTGGCGCCCGAGCGCAGCATCTCGGCGGCGCCCTCCGCGCCGAGCTTGACCCAGCTGGTCTGGATGTTGCGGATGTGCGGGTGCAGCAGCAGCCGGGCCATCGCGACCACCGCGCGGTTGTCCCGAGCGGTGGGGCCGGGGCGGGCGATGCCGGCCAGGTAGACCGGGGCGTTGGTGTGGATGAACGGCAGGGTCACGAACTCCGTGAAGCCACCCGTGCGTTGCTGGATCTCGGCGAGCAGGCGCAGGTGGCCGAGCCAGTGCCGCGGGGTGTCCACGTGCCCGTACATCATCGTGGAGGAGGAGCGCAGGCCCAGCTCGTGCGCGGTGCTGACGACCTCGACCCAGGTCGCGGCGGGCAGCTTGCCCTTGGTGAGCACCCAGCGGACGTCGTCGTCGAGGATCTCGGCGGCGGTGCCGGGGATGCTGTCCAGGCCCGCCTCCTTGGCCCGCTGCAGCCACTCGCGGATCGAAAGGCCCGTCCTGGTGGCGCCGTTGACGACCTCCATCGGGGAGAAGGCGTGCACGTGGATGCCGGGCACCCGCTCCTTCACCGCGCGGGCGATGTCGAAGTAGGCGGTGCCGGGCAGGTCCGGGTGGATGCCGCCCTGCATGCACACCTCGGTGGCGCCCACCTCCCACGCCTGCGCGGCCCGGTCGGCGACCTGCTCCAGGGAGAGGGTGTAGGCGTCGGCGTCGGTGCGGCGCTGGGCGAAGGCGCAGAAGCGGCAGCCGGTGTAGCAGACGTTGGTGAAGTTGATGTTCCGGGTGACGCAGTAGGTGACCTCGTCCCCGACCGCGTCGCGGCGCACGTCGTCGGCGATCCGGCACAGGGCGTCCAGGGCCGGGCCGTCGGCGTGGAAGAGGGCCAGCGCGTGGTCGTCGGTGAGCTTCTCCGGGTCGTCGGCGGCCACGGCCAGGGCCTCGCGCAGGTCCCCCGCCAGGCGCTCGGGGGCGCCCTGGGCGAGCACCTGCTCGCGCAGCACCTCCCAGTCCCCGTACACGTCCTCGAAATCGGCCCGGCGGTCGCCGGTGCGGCCCTCGGTGTCGACGGCCGTGTGCAGGTCGGTGCGGCCGTACGACTCGGGCAGGTCCTCGGGCTCCTGCCAGGGCAGTCCCCGCACCACCGCGTCCGGGTTCGCCAGGCCCGTCGCCGGGTCGGCCAGGGCCCGGACGTGCGGCAGCACCCGCGGGTCCAGCCAGGGCTCGCCGCGCAGCACGTACTCGGGGTAGACGGCCAGGCGCTCGCGCAGCTCGAAGCCGGCGGCGGCGGACTGCTCGGCGAGGCGGTCGATCTGGGGCCAGGGACGCTCGGGGTTGACGTGGTCGGGGGTGAGCGGCGAGACGCCGCCCCAGTCGTCGACACCCGCGGCGATCAGCCGCGCGTACTCGCCGTCCACCAGGTTCGGCGGGGCCTGGAGGCAGGCGGCGGGGCCCATCAGGTGCCGGGCGACGGCCACCGTGGCGACCAGCTCGTCCAGTTCGGCGTCCGGCATGCCGCGCATCGCCGTGTCCGGCTTGGCGCGGAAGTTCTGCAGGATCAGCTCCTGCACGCCGTGGTAGGTCCGGGAGACCTTGCGCAGCGCGAACAGCGACTCGGCGCGCTCCTCGTACGTCTCGCCGATGCCGATCAGCAGGCCGCTGGTGAACGGCACCGAGCTGCGGCCCGCGTCCTCCAGCACCCGCAGCCGGACGGCCGGTTCCTTGTCCGGGGAGCCGTAGTGGGGGCCGCCGGGCTCGCTCCACAGGCGGGTGGCGGTGGTCTCCAGCATCATGCCCATCGAGGCGGAGACGGGCTTGAGGCGCTGGAAGTCCGTCCAACCGAGCACCCCGGGGTTGAGGTGCGGCAGCAGCCCGGTCTCCTCCAGGATGCGGATGGACATCGCCCGCACGTACGCGACGGTGTCGTCGTAGCCGTGGGCGTCCAGCCACTCGCGGGCCTCGGGCCAGCGGTCCTCGGGCTTGTCGCCGAGGGTGATCAGGGCTTCCTTGCAGCCGAGTTCGGCCCCGCGCCGGGCCACCTCCAACACCTCGTCCGGGGACATGAACATCCCGTGGCCGGCCCGGCGCAGCTTGCCGGGCACGGTCGCGAAGGTGCAGTAGTGGCACTTGTCGCGGCAGAGCCGGGTGAGCGGGATGAACACGCTCTTGGAGTAGGTGATGACGCCGGGGCGCCCGGCCGCCTCCAGACCGGCGTCGCGCACCCGGGCGGCACTGGCGCACAGGTCGGCCAGGTCCTCGCCCCTGGCCTGGAGCAGCACGGACGCCTCGGTCAGGTCGAGGGCGACACCGTCCCGGGCGCGGCGCAGCGCGCGGCGCATCGCGTTCGCGGTCGGGGGGTTGCCTGCTGCGTCCATGGCGGTTGCGTCCATGGCGTGACCCTACGCCAGGGGTCGTACCCGGGGAGGGCCCAACCCTGAGACGCCTCAGGGTCGCAGTAGCCGAGAGGGCCACGCCGAAGTGGCCCCGTAGGGCGATGACGGACGCCGCGCGGCGGTCTCTAATGGTGTGACAGAGGCAATCGCTGGTTTGCGCAGAGGAGTTGAGGACGCCATGACGAACGAGACGACGGCGGTGGACGTGGACGGGGGCGCCCCGTACCGCTCGCGGCGCCGCACCCTGGTCCGGGCGGCGGTGCCCCTGGCCATCGCCGCGACGATCGCCGCCGGGGTCGGCCTGGTGCCCGCCCTGGCCGCCGACTCCCCGCCCGACCTGCCCTCGCTGACCGCCGAGCAGCTCGTCGCCAAGGTCCTCGGCTCCGACGCCCAGAGCGTCTCCGGCACCGTCAAGGTCTCCACCGACCTCGGCCTGCCCTCGGGCCTGCTGGGCGCCGCGGGCGGCCTCGGCGCGGCCGGCGGCCACGGCTCCGCCAAGGGCGGCGCCGACCCGCAGAGCAAGCTGCTCGGCGTCCTCGGCGGGGACCAGACGCTGCGCGTCGCGGTGGACGGGCCGGAGCACCAGCGGGTCGACCTGCTGGAGAACATGGCCGGCTACACCCTCGTCCACAACGGCGACCAGCACTGGGCCTGGGACAGCTCCACCAACACCGCCGTGCACCGCACCGGCCGGCCCGCCGGCGCCGAGCACCCCAAGGCGCCGCTGACCCAGGTGCCGACCACGCCGCAGGAGGCCGCCAAGCAGTTCCTGACCGCCGGCGCCGGCACCACCGAGGTGAGCGTCACCGGCACCACCAAGGTCGCCGGGCAGAACGCCTACAAGCTGAGCGTCAAGCCCACCCAGGAGGGCTCGACCATCTACGAGGTGCGCATCTCCGTCGCCGCCGAGAACGGCGTGCCGCTGGCGGTGCAGGTCCGCTCCACCGACGGCTCCACCGTGCTGGATGCCCACTTCACCGACGTGTCCTTCGCCAAGCCCGACGCCAAGACCTTCGACTTCACCGTGCCCAAGGGCGCCAAGGTGACGGAGGAGAAGGCAGGGGACAAGGCCGAGCACAAGGCCGAGGCCGCGCACCCGCAGGGCATCCTCGGCCAGGCGGCGGGCAAGCCCGAGGACCTCAACGTGATCGGCGAGGGCTGGACGACGGTCCTCACCGGCAAGCTGCCGGACCTCACCGCCCCCGCGCCCAAGGGCGACGAGGGCAAGGGCAAGGGCAAGCACGACGGCCCGGCCCTGAACCCGAAGGGCCTGATCAAGTCCCTCGGCAAGCCGGTCAAGGGCGGCACCCTGATCAGCACCAAGGTCGTCAACGTCCTGCTCACCGACGACGGCCGGGTCTTCGCCGGCGCCGTCACCTCCTCCGTCCTCCAGCACGCCGCCGGGGTGAACTGAGGCATGACCGAGGCACCCGTAACGGGGGACGTTACGGGCCCGGCCGGGGGTACGGGCGCCGCAGGGCGCCCGGCCCCCGTTCCCGTTCCTGTCACCTCCCCCTCCTCCCCCTCCTCTTCCGACGACGTCATCCGCACCCGGGGCCTGACCAAGCGCTTCCGGGGCGGCCAGCTCGCCGTCGACTCCCTGGACCTGAGCGTCCCGCGCGGCTCCGTCTTCGGCTTCCTCGGCCCCAACGGCTCCGGCAAGACCACCACCATCCGGATGCTGATGGGTCTGATCACCCCCACCTCCGGGGTCGCCACCGTGCTCGGCGCGCCCATGCCGCAGTCCGTCGCCGCCGTACTGCCGCGCGTCGGCGCGCTCATCGAGGGCCCCGCCCTGTACGGCTTCCTCACCGGCCGGGACAACCTCGTCCGCTTCGACGCCGCCGACCCCACCGCCGACCCGCGCACCCGCGCCCGGCGGGTCGAGGCCGCGCTGGAGCGCGTCGGCCTGGGCGCCGCCGCGGGCAAGAAGGCCCGCGCCTACTCGCTGGGCATGAAGCAGCGCCTGGGCCTGGCCTCGGCGCTGCTGCGCCCGCGCGAACTGCTCGTCCTGGACGAGCCCACCAACGGCCTGGACCCGCAGGGCATGCGGGAGATCCGGGCGCTGGTGCGGGAGGTCGCCGCCGAGGGCACCACCGTGTTCCTCTCCTCGCACCTGCTGGACGAGATCGAGCAGGTCTGCACCCACGCCGCCGTGATGTCCCGCGGCCGGCTCCTCGTGCAGGGCACCGTCGCCGAACTCGCCGCCCGGGCCCAGGACCGCCTCGTCGTGCGCACCCCCGACACGGCGCTGGCCGCCGAGGTGCTCACCGCGCACCGGGTCGGCACGCCCGTCCTCGATGACGGGCGCGTCACCGGCGAGGCCGGCGAGCTCGGGGAGGACGCGCTGCCCAAGCTGTGCGCCGCCCTGGTCGAGGCCGGGGTGCGGGTGCACGGATTCGGGCTGGAGCGCGGCACGTTGGAGGACGCCTTCGTGGCGCTGACCGGGGAGGGATTCGATGTCGCTGGCTGAACCGCTGCCGGCCGTGCGCGTGGGCGGTTTCCTCGCGCTGTTCCGCAACGAGCTGCACCTGACCTTCCGGCGGCTGCGCACCCAGGTGCTGCTGGGCATCCTCGCGCTGCTGCCCGTCCTGATCGGGGTGGTCGTCAAGCTCAACACCGACAGCCCCCACGACGGGGGCGGCGGCCCGAGCTTCATCGCCCAGACCACCCAGAACGGGATCTTCCTGATCTTCACCGCCCTCGCGGTGGCCCTGCCCGTCTTCCTGCCGATGACGGTCGGCGTCGTCGCCGGGGACGCCGTGGCCGGGGAGGCCGCCACCGGCACCCTGCGCTACCTGCTCGTCGCCCCCGCCGGGCGGACCAGGCTGCTGGCCGCCAAGTTCACCGCCGGGATGGCGTTCTGCCTGGCCGCGACCGCCGTCGTCACCGCCTCGGCCCTGGCCGCCGGGGCCGCGCTGTTCCCGCTCGGCGAGGTCACCCTGATCTCCGGGGACACCATCGGCCTCGCCGAGGCCCTGCCCCGGGCCCTGCTGGTCGCCGGGGTCGTCGCCCTCTCCCTGTCCGGGCTGGTGGCGATCGGCCTGTTCGTCTCCACCCTCACCGGCAGCGGCATCGCGGCCATGGCCGCCACCGTGAGCCTGGTGATCACCGTCCAGATCCTGGACGCCTTCCCGCAGTTGGACGCCGTGCGGCCGTTCCTCTTCCCGCACTACTGGATGAGCTTCTCGGACCTGCTGCGCGCCCCGATGTACTGGGACGGCGTGCTCAAGGACCTCGGGCTCCAGGCCGCCTACGTCGCCGTGTTCGGCTCGGCGGCCTGGGCGCGGTTCACCAGCCGGGACATCAGCGCGTGACGGCTTCTTCCTGCTGAGTCTGTGCGAGGACGGGCTGCGCCGCCGCCGTTGCTGCTGCGGCGGCCGCGGCCCGTCCGGCGCGGTCCGTGCGCACCTGGCGCAGCGCGTCCCAGGTGAGCGTGGCCAGCGCGAGCCAGACCAGGGCGAACCCGGCCCAGCGCGCCGAGGACATCGACTCGTGGAACACCGCGACGCCGATCAGGAACTGGAACACCGGCGCCAGGTACTGCAGCAGCCCCAGCACCGTCAGCGGCACCCGCACCGCCGCCGCCCCGAAGCACATCAGTGGGATCGCGGTGATCACACCGCTGAGCATCAGCAGCCCCGAGTGCCCCCAGCCGTAGCTGCCCTCCACGGTGTGCCCGAAGGTGCCGCGCCCGGCGACCTCCAGGTAGACCATGTAGGCGAGGGCGAAGGGGAACATGAAGGCGCTCTCCGCCGCGAGGCTCTCCAGCCCGCTCAGCCCGACCTTCTTCTTCAGCAGGCCGTACGTGGCGAAGGAGAACGCCAGCACCAGCGCGATCCAGGGCAGCCGCCCGTACGCCACGCTCAGCACCGCGACGGCGGCCGCGCCGACGCCCACCGCCGTCCACTGCGCGCGGCGCAGCCGCTCCTTGAGCACCAGGACGCCGAAGGCGATGGTGACCAGCGGGTTGATGAAGTACCCGAGACTGGTCTCGACGACGTGGCCGGCGTTGACGGCCCAGATGTAGACGCCCCAGTTGACGGATATCACCGCGGCGGCGCCGGCCAGCATCGCCAGGCGGCGCGGCTGGCGCAGCAGCGGGCGTATCCAGCCCCAGTGCCGCTGCGCCACCAGGAGCAGGACGACGGCGATCAGGGACCAGACCATCCGGTTGGCGAGGATGTCGTCGGCGGCGCCGGGCTCCAGCAGCGGCCAGAACAAGGGGAAGAGCCCCCAGATCCCGTAGGCCGCGATGCCGTACCAGAGGCCCCTGCCGTTGTCCTGGTCCGTCGTCTCTGGCATGGCCGGCCACCCTCCCGCGCGCGTGTGTCCAGGCGACGGTAGCGGGCGGGGAGGGAGGCTGTCACGTCCGTTTTCAGATTTTGGTCATGACATTGCTTGAATACCGGACATGCCTGGGTCCGTACGGATGGGCTCAGGCGCCGACGGCCGCGCGGACGGACTCGGCCAGCGGGACGGTCGGGCGGCCGATGAGCCGGGCCAGGTCGCCCGGGGTGCCCGCCAGCTCGCCGCGCGCGATGCCCGCGTCCACGTCCACCAGCGCGCCGGCGAAGCCCTCCGGCAGGCCCGCGCCGACCAGCGCGGCCAGGTGCTCGGCCGGGGCGACGTCCCGGTGCGCCACCGGGCGGCCGCTCGCCTGCGCCAGCTCGGCGGCCAGCTCGCCCAGGCTCCAGGCGGCGTCGCCGCTCAGCTCGTACGTCTCGTTCGACGCGTCGCCGGTCAGGGCGGCGACGGCCGCCTCCGCGTAGTCCCCGCGCGGGGCGGTGGCCACCCGGCCCTCGCCCGCGCTGCCCAGGACGACCCCGCGCTCCACCGTGCCGGCCACGTCGCCCAGGTAGTTCTCGGTGTACCAGCCGTTGCGCAGGAACACGTACGGGAGGCCGGAGTCGAGGATCATCGCCTCGGTGGCCTTGTGCTCGTCCGCCAGGGCGAAGGTCGCCGCGCCGAGGATGGACGTGTACGCGAGCAGCGCGACCCCGGCCGCCTTCGCCGCGTCCACCACCGCCCGGTGCTGCGGCAGGCGGCGGCCCACCTCGCTGCCCGAGATGAACAGCACCCGGTCACCGGCCGCGAAGGCGCCCGCGAGGGACTCCGGGCGGTCGTAGTCGACGACGCGCACGCTCACGCCGCGCGCGGCCAGGTCGGCCGCCTTCTCCGCCGAACGGACGGTGACGGCCACCTCGGCGGCCGGGACCTTGGCGAGCAGGCTCTCGACGGCGAGACGGCCGAGCTGGCCGGTGGCTCCGGTGACGACGTACATGGGGGTGCTCCTTCTGGATGGCTGTCCTTGTGACCTCGTCACTCACCCTACGGAGGGCACTAACCTTTCGAAAGTACGCACTTCAAAGTAGGGTACTGATATGAAGGTAAGTGAGCTGCCCCCGCCGAACGTCTTCGACCGGCTCTGCCCCTCGCGCGGCGTGCTGGAGCACGTCACCAGTCGCTGGGGCGTCCTCGTGCTCGGCGCGCTCCACGAGCGCGGCTACCGGTTCAGCGAACTGCGGCGCCGGGTCTCCGGCGTCAGCGAGAAGATGCTCGCCCAGACCCTCCAGACCCTGGAGCGCGACGGCTTCGTCCTGCGCGAGGCCCACCCCGTGATCCCGCCGCGCGTCGACTACAGCCTCACCCCGCTGGGGCGGGAGGCCGCCGAACTCGTCGCGGCGCTCGCCCACTGGTCGGAGCGGCGCGTCCCGGCCGTCGAGGCCGCGCGGGAGTCTTACGACGTCCGCACGGCAGGGGCCTCGGCATGACGACCCCCGACCCCCTCCCCGGCACCGACACCCCCGAGGTCCTGCGCCCCCACGTCACCTGCCGCCGCTGCCACCGGCCCCTCCACGACCCCGAGTCGCGCATGCTGCGCCTCGGCCCCGAGTGCCGCGACCCCTCCGACCGCACCCCGCGCTACGACGTCGCCCAGGACCCGCTCTTCCCGTAGAGCCACCAGGCGGACGCGAGATGCAGCACCGCGACGGCCCCCGCACCGAACGCCATCCCGGCGTTGCGCTGCTTGGCGCCGATCGCCGAGTCCCCCACCTGGGCGAACCCGGAGACGACCAGCAGGGGCCAGGCGGCAGCCCGCGGCCCCGCCAGCAGCACCCACGCGGTCACCAGCCCCAGCGGCACGGCGCGGACGGCGTAGGCCCGGGCGTACAGGTCCGTCCCCGCCGTGATCACCTCTCCGGCCGACAGGACCAGCCCCGGACGCAGCACCCCGGCGACGCTGGACCCCGCACTCCCGAGGACGGCCAGCGCGTTGGCGACGAGCAGAGCCTTCATTTCATCTCCCCCTGAATCATTCTCACTTAGAACGATATGCCGAAGCTACCATTCTCCTCGTGAGCGATGTCAAGGAAATCAGGGGAGCCGAAGCGCTCCGCGCAACCGTCGTCTTCAATCTGGGGACACTCGGCGCTCTGGCCGCCGACCACTTCGCGGAACGCGTCGAGGAACTGGGCCTCAAGCCCAAACACGCCGGAGTCCTCGCCTCCCTCGACGCCGGCGCCGCAGCCTCTCAACAGGAACTGGCCACCCGCCTCGGAGTCGCGCCCAGCCTGATCGTCGCCCTCGCCGACCAACTCGAGGAACTGGGCGCCGTCGAACGCGTCCGCGACCCCGAGGACCGCCGCCGCCAAGTCCTCACCCTCACCCCCGAAGGCCGCCGCCTCCTCGACCTCTGCGTCAACGCCGCCGAAGCCGCCGACGCCGACCTGACCGCCGCCCTCGCCGACCCCGAGCGCGCCACCCTCACCCACGCCCTCCACACCCTCGCCAGGCACCGCCTCCCCCACTGAGACCGCTCCTCGCTCCTCGGGGCGCACGAAAGACGCAACCGCCCGTAAACGCCCACCCCGTCCGGGCTGGTGTCCCGACTGCTGGGCGACGCAGGCCGGCCGTGAGGGGCCGATCAGGCAAGGGGCACGGCCCGCGCCCCACGGGGCGGCCGGTGCCCAGGGCAGCCCGCCCTGGGCACCGCCCACAACACCCGGCCCTCACCTGTCACCAGAGGCAGAGCGCGCGGCAGCCGGCCACCCCACCCCTCCGGGAGGCCGGCCGCGGCGCCCACCCCGGACACCACCTCCAACGCCCCGGCTCCCTCGCCGGCGCCGGTCGGCCACCCCGAGGGGCGGCGCAGGCGGGGCGGCGGGGGCGAGGTGGGAGCCAGGCGAAGGCTCGGGCGGCGCCGCGTTGCCGGTGGCGGCCGCAGAGCGTGCGATGGGGGCGGCCGCTCGGAACGCCGGTGTGTGCGCAGGAAGTCGGCTGGGCCGACTTCCTGCGCACGTTCCTGCGCGCGGGCGGTGTCAGGGGCGGCGGAAGAGGCGGCGCAGGAAGCCCGGGCGGGGCTGGGCGGCGGCGGCGGCGGGTGCGGCGGGGGCCGGGCGCAGGAGGGTGTGGGCGAGGGCGCGGTCGGTGGGGGGCAGCCAGGGGGCGGCGAGGGTGAGGGCGGCGAAGGAGCGCTCGATGGTGACCGTGCGGGTGCGGCGGGCGGTGGCGAGGTGGCGGAGGCGGCGGCCGAGGAGCCCGGCGACGTCGGGCCGGGTGTCGGGGTGGGTCCAGCCGATGGCGAGGAGGGCGAAGCCCGCCGCCTCGACGACCCAGTCCTCGGGCCCGAGGAGCAGGTCGCTCAGCAGCCGCCGCCGGTCGGAGTCGGCCCACGGCTGGTCGGTGCGGTGGTGCGCGAGCCCGAGGCAGGCGAAGGTCTGGACGGCGCGGACCCACAGTTCGGGCTGGTGGGAAAGGAGCGCCCGCCCGAGCTCGTCCTCGCGGGGCAGCGGCGGGTGGACGATCGCGCCGAGCAGGTCCTCGACCGGCAGGCCGGCGAGCCGGACCGCATGGTCGTACGCGGCGGGGACGGTCGGCCAGACGATCTCCGCCGTGGCCCGCACCAGTTCGGCGCCGTCCGCGGAGGGCGGCGCGACGGCCGGGCGCGGGTCCGTCCCGTCCCAGGTCCACAGGCTGGTGCCGGGGGCGAGCGGCACCCGGGGGTCCGGTTCGCCGACCGCCTGGTAGGAGACGCTGGAGCGTGGCAGGGCGAGGTGCAACGCCAGTACGGTGCTGGGCGGTTCGAGCGCGGAGGCGCTGCAGTCGAGCGGGGTGTCGCGGGTGGTGGTCTCCTCGGCGAGGACCTGGCGCATGAGGTTGACGGTGGCCTCGGTGGCGCCGGCGACCATGCCGAGCCAGGTCTCGCGGCGGCTGAGGCGCTCGAGCAGCTCGTGGGCGTACTCGTGCTCGGGGTGGGCGCGGTGATGGTCGGCGAGGGCCAGCAGGTGGGCCGGGTCGCCGTCGACGGCGTGCCGCAGGGCGTGCCGGGCGGGGCCGGCCTTGGGGTGGCCGGGTTCGGCGGCGAGCACCCGGTCGAGCCAGGGCAGGCCCTCGGCGGGGCGGCCGAGGGCGCCGTACAGTTCGGCGACGTCGACGGCGAGGTAGCCGCTGGAGTCGTCTCGCTCGGGCGGGGTGCGGCCGAGCTCGGCCTCCCAGACGGCGAGGGCCTGTTCGGGGCGGCCGTCCGCGCGCAGGGCGTTGCCGAGCATGACGGACGGCAGGTAGCCGGGGGCGAGGCGGTGGGCGCGTTCGGCGAGTTCGACGGCGCGGGTGGTGGCGCCGAGGCGGCGGGTGAGGCCGGAGGCCATGGCGAGCAGCAGCGGGTGGTCCGCGTGGCGATCGAGGACGGCCTGCACGAAGGTGTGGAACGGCCGTACGGTGTCGGCGAGTTCGCCGGGCAGGGGGTCCGGCAGCGGCCCGGCCGCGCGGGCGACGGCCTGGGCGACGGCGTCGGGGTCGACGAGGGAGGGCAGGTCCTCGCGGGCGAGCCAGGCGGCGTGGGCCCAGGGCTGGGCGGGCTCGTACTGGATGGCGGAGGCGAGCAGCCCGACGGCACTGTCCCAGTCCCCGGCGGCCGCCTCGACGTGGGCGCGGCAGACGACGGTCCCCAGGTACACCTGCCCCTCGAGCGGGAACAGCTCGCGGGCGGCGGCCGGCCCACCCGCCGCCGCGCACAACTCGGCCAGCGCCTCGTGCAGTTCGGGCAGCTGCGGGTCCGCGACGATGGCGTCCGCGAGGTGGTCGGCAGCGTGCGTCAGATCCCCGGAGTCGATGGCCAGCCGGGCGATGGCCACCTCCCCCTCGGCCGCCAGTCTCGGATCGTCCTCATCCTCGGCATGCCCCATGCTGTGCCCCCGTCCCCGTCGTGTTACGCGCGTCATGCGCGGACGAGGCTATCCCGCGCGGGTTGCCGACAGATGATCACCCTCGCCGCCACGACGGTGGGCGCACCGACGCGGCCCCGGGCCGGGGAGCGGCTGTCCTGCGGGATCTGCCTCCGACCGGCGTGCCCGGGAAGTCGGCCGGACCGACTTCCCGTGCACGGCGTGCCCGGTTCAGCCGCCGAGCGGCGCGGCGCCCGTCGCGGCCTGCGACAGCTCCCAGAGGCGCTCGGCCGAACCGGGGTCGACGGCGTGGGCCCGGACCCCGCCCGCGTCCATCGGGCTGTCGGGGGCGGCCGTGCGCGCGACCTCACAGTCCTCCAGGTAGAGGCCGCCGAGGCCGTCCAGCAGTGGGGAGGTCGCGGCCCACAGGCCCGTGGCGGCGCCCTGGGAGGGGGACTTGAAACCGGCGCCGACGACGTCGCCCCGCTCGTCGATCCACCCCCGGTCGATCTGTTCGGCCCGCGTCATCTCCCGCTGCAGCCCCGTGATGATCTTGCCCGGGTGCAGACTGAACGCCCGGACGCCGTCGGCCCGGCCGAGCGCGTCGAGGTGCACGGCGAACAGCGCGTTCGCCGTCTTCGACTGCCCGTAGGCGAGCCACTTGTCGTACCCCGTGCGGAAGTGCGGGTCCTGCCAGCGGATGCCGGTGAGCATGTGCCCGGCGGAGCTGTACGCGACCACCCGCGCCCCGCCCGAGGCACCGGCGGCCCGCAGCAGCGGGTACAGCTCGCAGGCCAGCAGGTGGTGCCCGAGGTGGTTGGCCGCCAACTGCGCCTCCCAGCCCGGCCCGACGTACCGCCGCGGCGTGGCCATCACCCCGGCGGCGGCGATCAGCAGGTCCACCCGGTCGACGGCCTGCCCGATCCGTGCGGCGGCGGCGCGTACGGAGGCCGGGTCGGTGAGGTCCAGGGGCAGCGTCTCGACGCCGTCGAGCGCGGACGGGGCCGTACGGACGGGCGCGAGGACGCGGGCCCCGGCCTCCACCAGGGCGCGGACGGTCTCCAGCCCGAGGCCGGAGGAGCCGCCGGTCACGACGGCCGTGCGGCCGGAGAGGTCGTGGCCGGCCAGGACGTCCCGGGCGGTGCTGGCGGCGGAGAAGGGCGAGCCGAGAGGGTGCTGAGCGGTAGCGGTCATGCCGGGGAGGCTAGGAGCTGGAGTGCGGTCCAGCTCAAGCGTTTAGCTCGGGCGCTCGACTCAAGCGTTCGGCTCGACGTTCGGCTCAAGCCCCGCCGTACGCTGGCCGCGTGGCGGGAATCGAAATCGGAATCGGAATCGGCGAGGTTGCCCGGAGCACCGGGCTGAGTGTGGACGCGCTGCGCTTCTACGAGCGTGAGGGCCTGCTCGTCGGCCCCGTCGAGCGCGACGCGGCCGGGCGGCGGAGCTACCGGCCGCTCGACGTCGAGTGGCTCGCGATCTGCGTCCGGCTGCGCGAGTCGGGCATGCCGCTGGCCGACCTGCGCCGCTTCGCCGAACTCGTCCGCCAGGGCCCGGGCAACGAGGCCGACCGCCTGCGCCTGCTCGATGACCACCGCCGCCGCGTCGACGAGCAGATCCGCGCGCTGGAGGCGTGCCGCTCGCTGATCGCCTGGAAGACGGCCGTCTACGCCGAACACCTCGACCGCGGCGAGGCCGCCGGACTCTGGGACCCGACGGCCCGCGAGGGCGCACCGGAGCTCTGACGCCCCGCCCGAGGGCGGTGACCCGCCCGCAGCGGCCGTCGCGCATTGAGCGTGGAGCGTGGAGCGAGATGGCCTGTCACCCACGAGGGTGGCGGGCCACGGTCGCCATATGCCCTTCCTCCCCGGCCGGTTCGCTCCGACACGTGCCCCGGCCCCCTCAGCGCCGGGTCGCCGCAAAGGCCGCCCCCGCGAGCACGGCCAGCAGCAGCCACACCGCCGCGAACCCGCCCGTCGCGTCCCGCAACCACCCCAGCGCGGGCGGCGCCAGCACGACGACCACCTGGTTCGCCGCCATCGCCAGTCCCAGCGCCGAGCCCGTCCGCCCCGCCGGCGCCGACTCCGCGACGTGCGCGACCCACGGCCCGTACCAGCCGATCCCCACGAACCCGAGCAGGACGAACAGCGGGCAGGCCGTCACCGGATGCTCCCCGAGCGGCGTGGCGAGGGCCGCCGTGCAGGCCGCGACGCCCGCGAGGCAGGCCCGTACGGTGGTGTGGCGGCCGGAGCGCGCCCGGTCGCTCCACGCCGCCAGGCCGATCCGGCCCGCGATGCCCGCCGCCTGAGCGGCCATCAGCGCCAGCGCGGCGGAGGCGACGCTCAGACCGGCCGCGTCGCGCAGGTGCAGGACGGTGAGCATCAGGACGCCGGTCTGCGCCGCGACCAGCCCGGCGCCGGAGAGCACGATCGGCAGCATCGCGGGCTCGCGCAGCAGCGTGGGCCCGCCCGTCCGGAGAGCGGCCACCGGCTGCCGCTCCCCCGGCGAGCGCCGGTAGAGGCCGACGAAGACCGCCGCCCCCGCCGCCGCGACCAGCGCCCCGCACACCAGCGTCGCCCGCCAGCCGAACTCCCGCGCCAGCCAAGGCTGTACAGCCGCCGCCAGCGCCCCGCCCAGCGGCAGACCGGCCTGCCGGATGCCCATCGCCAGCCCGCGCTGCGAGCCGTCGAACCAGGAGGCCACCGACTTGCTGCCGCCCGGCTGCGCGCTGCTGTACCCGGCGCCGACGACCAGCAGCGCGAGCAGCAGCGCCCCGTACCCCGGCGCGGCGGCGCCCAGGGCCAGCCCGATGGCGACGATCAGCGCGCCGGCGCCGACGATCCAGCGCTCGTCGTAGCGGTCGAGCAGCCGCCCGACCACCAACAGCCCCATCAGCGGCACGAATTGGGCGGCGGAGAGCAGTAGCCCCAGCTGCCCGGTGGAGAGGTCGAGCCCGCTCTGCAGGGCGGGCCCGAGCGAGCCCACGCCCTGGACGAAGAAGCAGCTCGCGGCCTGGGTGAAGGTGGCGATTCCGAGGACGGCCCAGCGGTAGCGCGGGCGGTCGACGACGACGGGCATGGCGAACTCCGCCTCCGTAAGGGGTGATCGGTGGAAGACCACGCTGCTGTAATGCCCTTGTGCACCTCAACCCTTACGGCGCCGACGCCGTCGACCTCGCCGCCTCCCTCGCCAACCACCGACCGACCGATGCCGCCGACCTTGCCGAGCGCTGCCGCACTGCGGGGCTTCTACTCGAACACCCGGTGCTCGATGGGGACTTGGTGAAGGTGCTGGCGGTCCTCGACGCCTGGGAGGGGGTGGTGGACGCCCCGGACGAGGCCATCCGCGCCGCCCGCCTCAATGCGATGCTCGCCGCCTCCACCGCGCACCCGCGCCTGACCGACCACGGCGGCGACGGCTGGCACCTGCACTACCGGGAGGAGGGGACGGCCGTGGGGCTGATGCTCTCCGCGCTGATCGCCACCGGCACGGCGCTGCACCTGGTCGGGCGCGGCATGCACCGGCTCGGGCGCTGCGCGGTCGCCGAGTGCCGTACGGCCTTCGCCGACACCAGCCGTACGGGGCGGCAGCGTTACTGCTCGCAGCGGTGCGCGAACCGGGACGCCGTGCGGCGTCACCGGCAACGGACGGGGGCGTCCTGAGGTTCAGTCGGTCGGCATTTGACCAAAACATGACAGTGGTCTTTGCTCGAACTGCCTACGTAGTGTCAGGCTCTGCGTACTGTCCGTACGAACCACTGGGAGAACCCCATGAGGATCCGTACCGCCCTGCCCGTCGCCCTGCTCGCCGTCGCCGGCCTGTTCGCCGGCCTCGCCGGTGCCACCGCCGCCACGGCGGCCGGCTACCCCGGCTACCAGTGCTTCAAGACCGCCGACCGCGACCAGTACTGCAGCGACTCCAAGGTCAAGAACCACGCCGCGGGCGACGCCTGGATCAAGACCTGTCCCTCCGACGTCCAGGCCCACATCTCCGGCAAGCCGTACATCCTGGCGAGCCGCCCCTCCTCCGCGCACAGCTGCTGAGGTGAGTGGAGCAGGAAGTCGGCCCGTCCGACTTCCTGCTCCACGGGGGGGGGAGGTCAGGCGGTGGGAATGCGGTGGGGCATCTTCCAGCCCTCGGCGAGCCGGGACGGGTGCACGTTCTCCGCGCCGCCGAAGAACTCGCAGAACTTCATGATCAGCGGGTCCCAGCCGAGCGGGTCCACGTAGTGCGTGCCCGGGATGACGAGCGACTCCTCCACGTGCGCCCGGAGGACTTCCACCTCGAAGGCGGTGGCGTGCCGCTTGGGGCCGCCGAAGGGATGCGCCTCCACGAGCCGGCACTCCAGCTGCACCGGGCACTCCGCCGCCCTGGGGGGCTTCACCAGGTCGCTCGGCTGCTCGGTCAGACCGGCGGCTCCGAACTTGTCCGGCTCGTAGCGGTAGCCCTGCTCCACCTTGTATTCCACCAGTGTCGGCTTCCCCGTGGTCAGCGCGATCCGGTCCACGGCGTCGACCATCTCCGACGAGGGCAGGTTGAGCACGCACTCGCCCTCGCGCAGCAGGTTCGCCGTCGTCTGCGCGTTGTTGCCCAGCCCGATCATGCAGTGCTGGCCCAGCCACCAGGCTGAGGAGATCGGCGCGAGGTTCGGGGTGCCGTCCTCGTTGAGGGTGCTGACCAGCACCACCGGGGTTCCGAAGTACAGGACCTTGAGCCCGGGGACGACGTGCATGAGCTGAACCTTTCGCGGGAGGGGAGGGAGGATCTTCGTCGACTCTCGCTGAGCGGGGTCCGGCGGGCTGGCGGAAAACCGACATCGCGTTCGACGGTGTACGACCACGGTCCGACCTCGGGTGGCGAGGCCATCGTTGGCGCGTGATCTCCTCCCCGAACACCTTCCCCGGGCGCTGGGTGGCCGGCGTCTCTCCTCACCTGGACATAACCCGCCAACCTCCCGTCTGGCCGCTCCCACTCGTTCCACACCACCCCAGGTAGGGCCTTGTGGCTGCGCGAGGCGAAGCCACGCCAACCGCCACCCCTCACATGGCAGGGACCGGCCGACCTTCCGTCCGACCGCTCCCGCCCATTTCACAGCGCCCTACCCCGGCAAGGGCTTTGCGGCTGCGCGGGGCGAAGCCACGCGCAGCCGCGCCTCCAACCCCAACTCACGCCAACCGCCGCCCCTCACCTACATGGCAAGGGCCAGCCAACTCCCCGCGCGGCCACTCCCCCAGAGCCACCCACGCCGCAGCGCCCCCGGGCAGGGCCTTGCGACTGCGCAGGGCGAAGCCTCGCGCAGCCGCGCCCACACCCGCACGGCAAGGACCAGCCAACTCCCCGTACGGCCGCCCCCACCCAGGCCACCACACCGCACCCCGGCACGGGCTTTGCGGCTGCGCGGGGCGAAGCCACGCGCAGCCGCGCCTCCAACCCCAACTCACGCCAACCGCCGCCTTCTTTACTACGCAGGGGGTCACCACTGGCGACGCTGCTGGCGAAGTCGTCGAGCCGACTTCCCGTGCGAGGCGATACTTGCGGCATGGGGTGGTTCGAGCAGGCCGAGGAAGCGGAGCAGGCCCAGGATTGGGATACGGCCATCGCGCTGGTGAGTGCTCGGGCCGAGTGCTTCTCCGTTGATCACTACGCCCACGACCACCATCTCCGGCACATGAGTCTGCTCGCTCGGGCGGGACGGTTCGTGGAGCTCGCGGAACTCGGGCGCACGGATGTGCATGCGCGGCGGAAGCTCAACGCCGAGCTTCGTGCGCGGGGGATGGACGCGGCGCTGCGCACGCGTGCTGAGGATGGCGACCGCAGCGCCCAGCTCAACCTTCTCCGGCTGCTACGCGAAACAGGCCGGGCTCAGGAGGCTGATCAGTTCTTGGCCGAGCACGGGGCCGAGGAGTAGGAAGTCGGCCGGGCCGACTTCCTACTCCTCGGGGGTCTCGCGCGGGTTGAGGCGGGTGGGGAGCCAGGGGGAGTTGCGGCCGGCGCCCTCGCGGTAGGCGATGCGGTGGACGGCGAAGAGCAGGCGGTAGAGGTGCTGGGCGGCGTCGGATTCGTCGGCGACGAAGCCCAGGTGGTGGACGAGGGTGTCGAGTTCGGGCCAGTCGAAGTCGTCGGGGACGACGGGCATCGCGGCAAGCGGGAAAACGGTGTTGATGGAGGCCGCGATGGCGTAGTGCGTGGCGGCGATCGCGTTGGCGAAGGGATCGGGGGCGATCACGGCTCGGGCTTCTCCTCGTCGGACTTTGCAACGTTGAGTGCGGTGATGACGCCGAGGGCGACGGTCGCGAAGGCGAGCGCGAGGAGGACGAGGAAGGCGGTCGCGATCAGGAATCGCACGGGTGCTCGCGGTCGACGTCGAGGAGGAGGGTGAGGAGGTTGAGGAGGGTCGAGACGGGGGCGGAGTTGAAGCAGACGAGCACGCGACCCTCGATCGTGCGATCGGTGGTGGAGGAGGGGAAGATCAGGCCGAACTTGCGTCCGCGTTCGTGCAGTTCGGCGAGAAGCGTGCGGATGTGGTCCTCGGAGTAGCCGTTGATCCGGGGATCGTTCGGTTTCATCGGGTAGCGGCGTTTCATGCTGCGGCCATCTCCAGTTCAAACCAGACGGCCTTGCCCTGCTTGCGCAGGTCAGCGCCGAAGCGGTGGGTGAGGGAGCGAACGAGGTGCAGGCCCCGCCCGGAGAGCGAGAACGGGTCCGAGGGGATTCGGGGCTCGGCGGGGAGGACCGGGCTGTCGTCGCAGACCGAGACGCGGAGGCGGTGATCGCGGAGGGAGACGATCACGAGCGGAGCCAGGCTCCCGGCGTGGCGCCAGGCATTGACGAAGAGCTCGTGAAGGGCGAGTTCGGCATCAGAGATGGCGGAGGGCGGCCACCCGGCAGAGGTGAGGAGTTCGCAGAGCTCGGCACGAGCCGGAGACCAGTCAGGAGGAGAGGGAAAGGCACACATGAGCAACCCCAGGGGAGACAGGAGGGGGCACTGACGAGCCGTCATGTGATCGGCGCAACACTGAGAGTAGGCTCACGAGTGTCACGCGTGCAACCAGAACGTGCGAGCGGCTCCCCGGTCTTGGCTAAGCTCACCCGTGTGGGTGGCGACTGGCCCGAAACGGAAGGAACCTCGCCTTGGCGCTCAGGACTCAAATCAGCGAACGACAGCGGCGATTCGGCGCCGAGCTGAGGCGTCTGCGCGAGGAGGCCGGCTTGGCCGTGAAGGATGCTGGCGCACTCATCGGCATGCTCGGCCCTCAACTCAGCCATATCGAAGCGGCTCGAACGAGCCTCGATTCGGAGCGTCTCTCGATCCTGCTCGACGGCTATGGGTGCACGGATAGCACCTATACCGCGCTTCTACAGCAGCTCGGCGCCAGCAACGGCAAGGGCTGGTGGAGCAAGTACAAGGGGAAGGTCCATGTGCTCGCACTGGACTTGGCGGAGGCAGAGGAAAGGACGGAGACCTTCTCCACCTTCGAATCTCTATACGTCCCCGGGATGTTGCAAGTCCCCGGTTACGTTGAGGCCATCTATAGGGATCTCAACAAGGATCGCCGCTGGGACATCGAGTTTCGCCTTCAGCGGCAGCGTATTCTGACCGACGAGAAGCGGCGACAGTTCCGGTTCGTCATCCATGAAGCGGCACTACGAATGCAGTTTGCCGGAAAATCAGTGATGCGGGAGCAACTCCTCCACCTCATCGACATGGCAGAGCTTCCAAACGTGACCATCCAAATTCTGCCGTTCGATACCGAGGAGGCGCACTACCCAGGTTCATTCATGATCTGCGATCCGGGGTGCGCTGCTCTCTCCACCATCATTTTGGACGGGCCACACCGTGCCATTCACCTTGGCGAGCCAGCGGACGTGACCGCGTACCATCTGATGTTCCAGGAGGCCGCGGGTTTTGCACTCCCTGCAGTCGATTCCATCAAGCCCCGCCATGACGCGCACTCCCGTGACTCCTGGGGGCTTCTTCAACACCTCCTCTACAAGCTCCAGGGATGAAAGGCGCGGCTAAGTGTTCCACCTAACCTGGCAGCGGTCATCGTTTACCAAGGCGAACGGAGGAAACACCTGCATTGAGCTGGCGGCTGACACAGAAGAGCTGCGTCACCTGCGGGAATCCGATGACCCATCGGCCGTTCTCACGATCACGGCCACCCAGCTCCGCAGCTTCCTCCTGAGTGCCAAGGCCGGCGACTTCGACCACCACGCCTAACCAAGGCCACGCCCCGCCCGCTCGCCGAATCGGCGAGCGGGCGGGAGACCAGGGTGCCGGAAAACGAAGTCCGTACTGTCCGCCCGCTGATCCACAGCCCGGGTCGCTCACCGTCTCCATCAGAGCCCGGGCGAGATCAAGGCCAGGAACGAAAGCGGCGGCAGATGTGTCCATGGCGTCCACTGTGCCCGCCCCCGCTCGGAGAAGGAACTGGGAAATGGCCCCGGTGACGGCAACGCGCCTGAGGGCAGGTAGGCGGGATGATGGGCATTCCCCTGCCCCGGCACGACTGGAGGACCCCATGAGCGGCACGATCCCGCCCGAGCGGCAGGGCAAGTGGCGCGCCCAGCGCCGACCCGCGTCGCGTGGGCCGAACCGGGTGCCCGCGCATCCGCCGATGCCGGTGCCGGACGAAGAACCGGAGCCCGAGTCCCGGTGGTCAGCCCCTGACGACGGTGTGGGTGATCAACGGACGTCCCCACAGGGCGAGTAGCTCGTTGGCCAGCTCCACGACCTCTACCGGGTGCTCGTGGCCGCGTACCTCGACGTTCGCAGCCAGCAGGCCCCGAGGCACTGCCCCGGCGTCGAGGAGGATGCGCCACTCGTCCAGGCCGATTGCCAGGTACTCCAGACCGCTCATGCCCGCGATCTCCAGCGGGTCGGCGAGCGTGCCGGGGTGCGCGACCAGGGTGCGCACGCGGGGCAGCCCAACTATGGGGGCGAGGCTGACCGGTGGCGTACCGCCGCGTCCGAAGATCCGCACGACCTCCAGGGCGGGATGGGCGGCGGACTCGAGATCGACCATGCCGCCGATCCGGGCCGCAACCGGCGGCCCCCACGCCTCGCCGCCGGCGGCCCGCTTCCTCCACTCGAAGCCGTTCAGGACCAGTTCCGTCAGCGATTCGCCGTACAGCTCCGCCCCGATGCTCTCCTCATGACTGATGAGGATGACCTGCCCGAGGTGCCCGCCCGGGCCGGGCGTCATGTCGACGGCGAAGAGGTCACCGCCGTTGCTGCCGAAGGCGATCCAGCCCGGCGAGCCGACGAGGTCCAGAACGGCGGCATCGTCCGAGGCGACCACCGCCTCCGTCTCCGTGCTCCGCCGCGAGTCGAGGCGAGTGGCCGCAGTGGCAGCGAACAGCCCGTCCAGGCCGAAGAGTTCGCAGCCGACCGCAAACGCGGCGGCCTCCCCCTCGGCGTAGTCGGCCTCCCAATCCCCTGATCCGTCCGCCTCCGGCGGGTACACCCTGGTCACGCGGAAGAGCGCCTTGAGCTCCTCGGAGAGGGCGACGCCGAGCTGCTCCTCCGCAGCGGCGATCTCCTCCTCCGTCGCGCCGACGGCGTCGGGGAGCCTCTCGCGCAGCGTCCGTTCCAGCAGGGCCGGGTCCGCGGACGGCGCCGGCACCACCCCGGACACGGGGCGGGGCAGGCGGCGCCAGAGTCCGGCGGCCGCGCCGTCGGCCAGGACGAGCGTGCCCGGGTTGGGGCCTGGGTAGCCGAACGCGGGCTCCACGGCGGGGCCGACCTCGAACAGGTGCAGCGTCGTCGGCTCGTCCGCCGCGAACATCACCTCCCGCACGCCCGCCTCCGCGAGCGCACGCCGCACAGGCGCGGCGGCCCTCGGATCACTGAGGGACACACCCCACCCCGTCGAGGAGAACCATCCCGACACACCGGGCTTACCCCGCAGCAGTGTCAGCATCTGCTCCCAGGTGGCGAACGCATAGAGCGCGGTCAACGGAATCCCTCCGAACAGGTAGGCGGCCCCACGGACCGTACCGGCCGCCGCCGACAGCCCTACACCACCGCCGCTTCCCGCAGGGAGGCCGAGAGGGCGCGGGCCTCGTGCTCCGTCATCCGGGGGGTCTCGTACGGCACGGCGTTGACCCAGCGCTGCGCCAGTCGGGCGATGCGCTCGCCGTAGCGCTCCGCCGTGATCAGGTCGCCGCGGGAGCCCGCCTGGTCGGCGTCGAGGTCGGCGTGGCTCTGGCTCATCAGGCCGAGCCACGATCCGAGCCGGTTGACGTCGTCGCGGCTGCCGCCGCTCCAGTTGTTGCCGGGCATGTCGCCCACGCCGATCCACTGCATGCCCATCTGCGCCCCGAAGACGGCGAGTTGCTCCAGCACCGTCAGCTTGTCGCCGCTCTGCGAGGCGGACATGGTGAAGGCGCCGGCCAGCTTGTCCTTCCAGCCCTGCTCGATGAACGGCGTGAACGCGGCCTCCATGAACGCCTTGAACACCGCCGACACGCTGCCCATCAGCGTCGGGCTGCCGAACACGATCGCGTCCGACCTGCCGAGCAGCGCCATCGTCTGCTCGTCGTGCCAGCGGCCCGCGTTGACGTCCTCGGCACGGATCTCGGCGAGGTGCACCTCCGCCCCCGGCACGCCCCGCGCGCCTGCCGCGAGGTGCTCGGCGAGGACCCGGGTGTGGCCGTGCACCGAGTGGTAGACCACCGTCACGGTGACGGTGGGGGCGTGCTCAACGTTCTTGACCGACATCTGTCTTCACTGCTTCCGATCGGGAGGGCTTCCTGCCCACCCATCCCATCCCTCCCGCCGCCCGCCATCAACGCCGAACTTCGACGCGCAGCGATCGGCCGCACCGATCGATCGCGCTAGCCTGACTCCCATGGACAGGATGGAACTGGAGGCGTTCGTCGCCGTGGCCGAGGAGCTGCACTTCGGCCGCGCCGCCGCCCGACTCCACCGGGGGCAGCCCACCGTCAGCGAAGCCGTACGGCGCCTCGAAGGCAGCCTCGGCGGGCGGCTGTTCCACCGCACCAGCCGCCGGGTGTCGCTCACCGGACTCGGCGAGGCGCTGCTGCCCGACGCCCACGCCGCCCTCACCCAGCTGCGCCGCTTCGAGCAGCGCGGACGCGCCCTCGCCGCCGGCGAGGACCACCTCACCACGCTCGTCGTCGCCCACGCCGAGTACACCAGCTACCACCTGCTGCTGCGCTGCCTGCCCCGGCTGCGCGAGCGCTTCCCCGAGGTGACGATCGTGCCCGAGCCGATGCCGACCACCGCCCAACTCACCGCCGTACGGGCGGAGACGATCGGTCTTGGCATCGGCTGGGCGACGGACGGAGTCACCGGCGTACGGACGCGGGTGCTGTCCACGGAACGGTTCATGGCGCTCGTCCCGGAGGCCCACCCCCTCGCCGGGCGTGAGGAGTTGAGCGCGGCCGAGCTGTCCACCACGGACCTGCTCACCTGGCCGCACCAGATCAACAGCGGCCTCTGCGACCGGCTGCTCTCCGCCTTCCGGATCGGCGGCGCGGACCTGCGGATCATCCGTACGGCCGACAGCGTCCACGGCATCGCCGCCCACGTCGCCGCGGGCGCGGGCATCGGCATCACCGTCGAGTCCGCCCTCGACCACCAGCCGCCCGGCCTGCGCATCATCCCGCTCACCGGCCCCTCCACCACCGCCGACCAGGTCATCCTCACCCCGCCCGACCCCTCCGAGACCGCCACCGCCCTACGCGACCTCCTCCTCGCCGCCTCCGCGGAGTAGCCCGGGCCCGGGCCCGGGGCCGTAGACGGCGCGGAGGTGCTCCAGGTAGCCGGCGCCGCCGCCGTACGCCCGGTCCTGTGCCCCGGCGCGGTGCAGGTCGAGCCGCCCGTCCGGGTGCAGGCGCAGCGTGGTGGTCGCGGCCCGGGCTGCGGCGCCACCGACCCCCGTCCCGGGCAGGGAGCCCGGCCCGAGCACGGGCACGCCCAGCGCCTCCGCCTCGGCGGCCGTCGCCGCCGGTGCCCGGCCGGTGCGGTTGGCGCTGCTCACGTACAGGACGGGGTGGCCCGCGAGGACGGGCAGCAGCGGGGACCAGCGGGCGCCGAAGAGCAGCGTCCAGCCGTCGCGCGTGGCCGGGGCCAGCCAGGCGGGCGGGTCGGCGTCGGGGCGCAGCGGGAGGAGGAGGGTCACCAGTTCCTCGGTGAGCAGCCTCCGGGCGAGGGCGGCGAGGCCCGCGCCCAGGCCGAGGACGGTGTCGAGCTCGGCGAGGACGCCCGGGTCGTGGGCCCACAGGGCGACGGCCTGGTCCGCGGGGCGGCCCTTAGCCGTGTTGACGGCCCTCGGGTCGGTTCCCGCGACGACGAAGGTCAGCGGCGCCGGGTTCGGGAGCACCGCCGCCCCTTCGCCCAGGGCGGTGCGGGCGCCGTCCGCGTCGACCGTTCCGAGGTCGGCGTCCGGGGCCCCGTCGAGGAAGGCCGCGAACGCCGCGTCCTCGACGACCGCCCGGCCCGTACGGAAGGCGCGGGACTTCACCCAGGCCAGTGCGGCCGCCGTCCGCTCCCCGTCCGGGTCGTGCTCCAGGTCGTGGCCGAGCCGGGAGGCGATCGCCCGGACGACCCGGGCGCTGGCCAGCTGGGTGAGCACCACGCGCGGGGCGGTCCCCAGGACGGCCTGCGGGTCGTAGGGCTGGAACAGCCGCGGATGGACGAACGGCGTGCCGGTGGAGATGCTGCCCACCCCGGTGCCGACGACCGGGGTGGTGACGCCCAGCGGCACGCCCGTCGCCTCGGAGACCAGCCCGGCGAGGCGGGGCAGCGCGGTGAGGTCCGGGGCCGTCCACCAGAGGCGGTCGGCGTCGGGGCCGAGCAGCCGGGCGGCGCGCGCGCCGTCCTCGGCGAGCAGCAGGAGCAGCTGCTCGGTGGCGGCCATGCCGCTGCGCTCGGCGATGCCCAGCCAGGACGTGGCCGCGACCCGCACGCCAGCGCGCAGGGCCTCCAGGGTGTTGGCGAGGCCGAGGCCGAGGTCGTTGTGCAGGTGGGAGGCGAGCACCGTCCCGGGGCCGGCGCCGGCCGCGACCTCGGCGAACATCTCCGCGGTGTCGGAGGGGAGTTGGAGCCCGACGGTGTCGGCGAGCACCACGACACCCGCCCCGGCCCCGGTGAACGCGCCCGCGGCGGCGGCCATCAGGCCGTGGTCGGCGCGGGAGGCGTCGGCGAGGCAGAGGTCGACGGCGACCCGGTCGTCCACGGCCCGGGCCTCCCCGATCAGCGCGACCGCCGCCTCCAGGGCTTCGCGGGCCGTCCGGTGCGCCATCGTCGAGGCCATCGCCTCGGAGGCGGGCACCACCACCATGACGCGGGCGTGCTCCGCGCGCCGGACGGCGGCCACGGCCTGCCGCACGTCCGCCGCGCGGCCCCGGCACACGGCGGCGACGGACACCGCGCCCTCCGCCTCGACGGCGACGCGCCGCACCGCTTCGAACTCCTCCGCGCACACGGCCGGGAACCCCGCCGCGAACACCACGTGCCGGGGCCCGTCCGCCCCGAACACCCGGCCCTGCTCCCGCGCCAGCCGCACCCGCACGGCCGCCGGCATCAGCGTCTTGGCCTGCGCACCGTCCCGCGCCGACTCCTCCCACACCACCAGCCGCCCCGCCCGCGCGGACTCCCGCACCACATCCCGCCCCATCACGCCCCCGATCCCACCGGGCCCCACCACCGGAGGCCAGCCGAGCCGCACTCTGGCACCCGGCGGCACACCCCACCCGGCAATCCCCGGATCCCCCGCCCCGCAGCACCGGTTCGCCGATAATGCCGCCCACCCGGGAGGCGCCCCCTCAGCAGCCATCGGCAGCACGGTCCGCGCGACGAACGCTGCGCAGGAAGTCGGCCGGGCCGACTTCCTGCGCAGCAACCCCGCCCGTACACGGCGCTGGGGCCGGGCGTTGGTGTTCCGGCCGGGGGCATCTGTCCGGCGGGGCATGGCGTCGCGGGCTGCGGCGCGTGCGCAGCAGGTCGGCCGAGCGGGCTCGATGTCTCTACGGGGACGAGCGCCCTCCGGCACCGGCGTGCCGGCCAAAGCTTCCGCGGGAGCCCGCCGCGGGACTCACGCGGCCAGCCGAGGCACTGGAGGCCCGCTGCCGGACGCTGCCGGACAGAGCCCGTGCGCGGGAAGTCGGCCGGGCCGACTTCCCGCGCACGGGCATCAGCGGCCGAGGCGCACGAGCAGCGGCGTCAGTCGGCCAGTTGGGCTCGGAAGACGGCGCTGTTGAAGTACGCCCTGGCCTCGCGGATGAGGCCCGTCTCCTCGTCGAGTTCGTAGAGGTTGATGCCGGACCAGTTGACGGGACGGCCGTCCAGCGCGACCGCCGCTCCGCGCCAGGAGACGGCGACGTGGTGGCCGACGGTGTGCGCCTCGACGGGGGTGAGGCCGAGGAAGGGGTGGAAGTTCGGGAGGACGGAGGCGATGAAGTCGTGGATCGCGGGGCGGCCGGTCAGCGGGGGCGTGCCGATGGGGTCGTGGAAGACGCCGTCCTCGGTGAAGGAGGCGGCCCAGGTGGCGGCGTCGCCCTCCTGGGAGGCGCGGAAGAACTGCAGGACGGCGGCGGGCATGGCGGGGAAGGTCATCGGGAGTACTCCTCGGGAAGGGTGGTCGGGTTCGTGCGCAGGAGGTGGGCGGTGAGCGCGCCGGTGGCGGCGAGGGCGACGAGGGCGCAGACGCCGGGCCAGCCGAGCAGGGCGTACGCGCGCACGCCGAGCCAGGAGCCGGCGCTGCCGCCGAGGAACGAGCAGGTCATGTAGGCGGTGTTGAGCCGGCTGCGGGCTTCGGGGCGCAGGGCGAAGATGCGGGCCTGGTTGGCGACCTGGCTGCACTGGACGGCGACGTCCAGCAGCAGGAGTCCCGCCGCGAGGGCGGCCAGGCCGAGCGGGCCGCCTGCCGTACCGCCCGCGAGGACGGCGGCGGCGAGGAGCACCGCGACCGTGCACCGGGTGGTGACGCGGTCGGGGCCGTCGCGGTCGACGCGGCGGCCCGCGGCGGGGGCGCCGAGCATGCTGGCGGCGCCGATGAGGGCGAGGACGCCGACGGCCTGGGCGTCCATCCGGTAGTGGGGGCCGGTGAGGAGGAGGGCGAGGGCCGTCCAGGCGGCGCTGAATCCGGCGAAGAGGGTGGCCTGGTAGAGGGCGGAGCGGCGCAGGGCCGGTTCGGTGCGCAGCAGGCGCAGGGTGTCGGCGAGCAGGGCGGGGTACCGCTCACGGGTGACGGGCGCGACGGTGGGCAGGGCGAGGCCGAGGACGAGGGCGAGCAGGCCCGTGAGGGCGGCGGCGACCAGGTAGGGGGCGCGCCAGCCGAGGTGTTCGCCGAGGACGCCGCCGAAGGTGCGGGCGAGCAGGATGCCGCCGATGAGGCCGCCCTGGAGGGTGCCGATGACGGAGCCGCGCCGTTCGGGGGCGACCAGGCCGGCGGCGAGGGGCAGCAGCAGTTGCGGGACGACGGTGGCGAGGCCGACCACGGCCGCCGCGGCGGCGAGGGCGGCGGTGGCGGGGGCGAGTCCGGCGGCCAGCAGGGCGCAGGCCGTGACGGCGAGCAGGGTGGCGGCGAGCGGGCGGCGGGGCAGCCGGTCGCCGAGCGGGACGAGGAGGAAGATCCCCGCGGCGTAGCCGAGTTGGGTGAGGGTGGCGACGCCGGCGGCGGTGTCGGGGCTGATGGCGAAGGCGTCGGCGACGAGCGGGGTGAGGGCCTGCGGGAAGTAGACGTTGGCCACACCGACCCCGCAGGCGAGGGCCATGAGCAGCGGCAGCTTCGAGCCGTGGCGAAGGAAGTCGGGTCCGGACATCAGGAGACTCCAACCGAACGATCCGAACGATCCGAATCGAACGAACTAGATGGTTCGGAATGACGGGACCGAGACTGGCAGACCGCTGCCCCCGCGTCAAACGAACCGGTTCGTTCCCACCCCCGCTACCATCACCCCATGGCGTACGACTCCACAGCGACCAAAGAGCGCATCCTCACCGCGGCGGCCGCCGAATTCGCCGCCCACGGCGTCGCCGGCGCCCGCGTGGACCGCATCGCCGCCTCCGCCCAGGCCAACAAGCGGGCCATCTACGACTACTTCGGCGACAAGGACGGCCTCTTCGCCGCCGTCCTCGAACGCCTCATGGCCGACCTCGCCGAAGCCGTCCCGCCCGGGGACGACGACCTCGCCTCCTACGCCGGGCGCCTGTTCGACCACCACCGCGCCCACCCCGAGGCGCTGCGCCTGCTGCTGTGGGAGGCCCTCGAGATGGGCGACCGGCCCGTCCCCGGCGAGGACGCCCGCCGGCGCCACTACGAGGACAAGCTCCGGGCGGCGGACAGCGGCCAGGGCGACGAACGCACCCGCCTCTTCCTCGCCCTCGGCCTGGTCGGCTGGAGCCTCGCCATGCCCCAGGTGCGCCGCATGATCCTCGGACCCGAGGAGGACCTCGACCGGCTGCGCGGCGACATCTCCCGCGCCGTCAGCGCCCTCCCCCTTTCCGGCCGGACCTGACAGAAGCCGCCGTCACACCGTCCGGACGATCGCCCCGCGCCACTCGCGCCGGCGCCCCTCCGACGGCGCCCCGCCGGCGCACTCGCACGTCGCCGTACCCGGCCCCGGTGGACGAGCGGGCGGGCGATAGTACGTCTACAAGCCGCTGACCTGGCAGATCACGACTCGGCATCCCTTGTCACGATCGTGCGAGGGAGTCGTCACGACCGGGTCAAAACGGGACCGCCGAGGTGCGCCGGGTGGCCCGACTGCGCTAAGAACGTACGTCGGGGGCCGCGATCGCGCGGTCCCACGAGACGGGGGACGTCACTTGAAGCTCATCTCCACGCACCGCCGCACCCTGGCGATCGCCGCCCTGGCGGCCGTCAGCGCGCTCAGCCTGACCGCCTGCAACGACGACGCGGCCAACGGCGACACCGCCGCCACCACCGCGCCGGCCGCGCCCACCCAGGCGGCGCCGACCTCGGCGCCCACCACCCCGGCGGCCCCGGCCACCTCCGCCGCGCCGGCCACCGGCGGCGCCACGGGCGGCTCGACCGGCGGGGCGACCGGCGGCGGCGCGGCCCCGGCGGCCGGCACCACGGCCAAGATCGGCCAGCCGATCCAGTTCCCGTACAAGTACGGCAAGGCGACCGGCGACATCTCGCTCACCGTCACCGACATCACCAAGGGCGACCCGGCCGACCTGGCCCCGCTCAACCTCGGCGACAAGGTGAAGGGCCAGGTGCCCTACTACATCAACTACAAGGTCACCAACGTCGGTTCCACCGACATGTCCTTCTCCAGCCTGACCCAGATCAAGGGCCTGCTCGCGGACGGCAGCGAGGCGACCGAGGTGTCGATCATCGGCAAGTTCGCCAAGTGCCCGAACAACTCCTTCCCGAGCGGCTTCACCAACGGCAAGTCGGTGACCTCCTGCGTGCTGGCGCTGGCGCCGGAAGCCTCCAAGGTCGCGGGCGCCGAGTACTGGGGCGACCCGTACACCCTGGGCAAGGGCCTGAACTGGAAGTGACGCGGCCCGGCCGAGAAGGCTGAGAAGCCTGAAAAGGCCGAAAAGGGGCGGGGAGGAAGGGCGCACGCCCTCCCTCCCCGCCCCGCCGCACGTCAGAGCGCCGCCACCACCGCGGCGCCCGCGCCGTGCAGGCGCCAGAAGGCGTCCGTCCCGTCCGCGACGATCCGCTCGACCTCCTCGCCCGGCACCGCCAGCGCGCCCCGGAAGGAGCGCTCGGCCACGCCCTGGTACGTGAGCAGGGTGAAGCGCTCGGCGGCCAGTTCCGGGTCGTCCGCCGCGATCAGCCCCCGGCGCGCCCAGACGGCGAAGCGGGCCGCGAGGGCGCGGCGCTCCGCGTCGGGGCCGGCATCGAGCCAGGCGTCCAGGACGTCCCCGGGGATGTTCACCACCTCGGCGCGGATCGCCCGCGCGACGGCGCCGTGCTCGCCCGAGCGGAGCAGGGCGCGGGCCCGCTCCACCGCGAAGGCGGCCAGCGCCTCCCGGACGGAACCCCCTTCGTCCGTCTCGTCCAGGTGCGCGGCCGCCAGCCGCTCCAGCCGCAGGGTCAGCTCCGCGGCGCTCTGCAGCGCCACCGTCAGGAAGAGCGTCTCCTTGTCGGCGAAGTGGTTGTAGACCGTGCGCTTGCTCACCGCGGCCTCGGCCGCGATGGCGTCCATGCTGGCCCGCGCGAACCCCTCCCGCCCGAAGACCCGCGTCGCGGCCTCCGTGATGGCCCGGCGCTTCTCCGGCCGTCTTGCCCCGTCCCTCGCGATCACCGAGATCTCCTTCATTGCTCGACCCGTCCCGTCCCGTCCTCGCCGCCCGGCCGACCGCCTCCCGACCACCCGCCGACCGCCCGCCGGACGGCCGGTGAACCGGCCGGTGTACCTTGGCCGTGCCCCAGACTGGCGGGGCTTGTCACCGAACAGCTGTGCTCTATGCTGCGTGTGATCTCTACACCCGTGTAGAGGAAAACCGAAAACGGGCCTGCCCCCGATCGGCGGCGGGAAACCGCGGCCGGGAACCGGCCGGCCGACAACAGCGTCCAGAACTGGCAGCGCCGCAACCGTAGTTCGCACGGCTCCCGGCGACCGCGCCGACACGGCGCGTGATGACGCGGGACCTTCCGGGGGTGAGTACGTGGCGGGGCAGCGAGGACGGACGGCCGAGCAGGGAGCACGGCGACGGGCGGCGGGCAGACCCGCCGAGCCGGCCGCGCCCACACCCGCACCCGCGCGCGCCCTGCCCGGAGGGCCCGCGATCCCCGCCGTCCTGGCCGTCGGACTGCCGCTGATCGGCGCGGCGGTCGACGAGGCCTCCGGCCCCGGCATGGGCGCGGCCTTCCTGATCTGCTCGGTGCTCGGCACCGCCCTGGCGGCCGGCCTGAGCACCCGCAACGGCTGGTGGTGGGTGCTGACGGGATCGCCGCTGGTGGTCCTGGGCGTCGAGGCCGGCGTCGAACTGCTGGTGAACCCCGACAAGTACGAGGGAAGCCACCTGGCCACCGGCTCGGCGAAGTGGCTGGTGCAGGGCTTCCCCGTGATGGCTCTGGCCGCGACGGCGGCCGTCCTGGTGATCGCGGTCCGGATGATCCGAGGCCGCAGGAGGCAGCATGACTGAGCACGCCGACAGCAGCGAGAGCAACGGCACCGAGGGCAACGGCGCCGGCGAGAACCCCGGCCGGCCGGAGGGCCGCCGCGCCTCCCGCCGCGCACCGCAGCCCCCCGCGCCCCGCCGCTCACCGCTGCTGATCGCCGGGCGGACGATCGCCTGCACCGCCGGGTTCGCGGTGTTCGTCGCCGCCGGGGTCACCTGGTACGGGGTCAACGAGCTCACCAAGGGCATGGTGACCTCCAAGGCCCTGGAGGAGACCAAGAAGGACGCGCCCAAGCACCTCGACAACTCGGTCAACCTGCTGCTGATCGGCCTGGACAGCCGCAAGGCCATGGACGGCTCCGACCTGCCCGGACAGTTCATCCAGGACGAACTGCACGCGGGCCACAGCTCCGACGTCGGCGGCTACAACACCAACTCGCTGATCCTGCTGCACATACCCGCCAACGGCGGCAAGGTGCAGGCCGTGTCCATCCCCCGCGACGACTACGTCATGACGTACAAGGGCGACGGCACCCAGATGGGCATGGCCAAGATCAAGGAGGCGTACGGCAACGCCAAGGACAAGGCGGACGCGGGCCTGCGGGCCAAGGGCCTCAAGGGCGCCGACCTGGAGAAGGCCGGGCGCGACATCGGCCGCGCGGCCACCATCCGCACCGTCCAGACCTTCGTCAACCAGCCGATCGACCACGTGGCCGAGGTCAACCTCATGGGGTTCTACGACATCGCCAAGGCCGTCGAGCCGATCGAGGTGTGCCTCACCCACGACACCAAGGACCCGGCCATGGAGGGCCAGGGCTCCGGCGCGGACTTCAAGAAGGGCGTCAACAAGCTCAACGCCTCCCAGGCGCTGGCCTTCGTCCGCCAGCGCCACAACCTGGACGACGGCAAGGGCAACACCGGCGACTTCGCCCGCACCCACCGCCAGCAGGCGTTCATCTCCTCCGTCGTCCACAAGCTCAAGCAGGACGGCGTGGTCAGCGACCTCGGCAAGCTCAGGCAGCTGTTCGGCGTCGTCCAGAAGGACCTCGTCATCGACAACGAGTGGAACATCCTCGACTTCGCCGAGCAGGCCCCGGCCCTGACCGGCGGCAACGTCGAGTTCAACACCCTGACCTTCGACAAGTTCGACACCCGCAACGGCCAGGACGTCAACATCGTCACCCCGGCCAAGATCCAGACGGTCGTCAAGCAGCTCTTCGGCTACGCGGACGCCTCCGCCCCGGTCGCCGCCCCCGCGGACGGCGCCACCACGGCGCCCACCGCACCCGCCGCCCCCACCACGACCGCGCCGCCCAAGGCCGCGAGCCCCGCCACGGTGGACGTGTACAACGCCTCCTCCGCCGCCGGGGTCTCCTCCAGCGCCGAGTCCAAGGCCCTGGCCGCGATGGGCTTCAAGGAGGGGAAGACCGGCTCGGCCGCCACCCACCCGAAGACCACCACCGTCGTCTACGGCAAGGGCGGCAAGGACGCGGCCGACCAGATCGCCGCCCGCTACGGCGTGAGCGCCACCGAGTCCGCCTCGACGGCCGCCGACCACGTGGTCGTCACCCTCGGCACCTCCTTCACCGGGGTCGCCGCCGACAAGACCGCCGCTCCGACGCCCGGGGGCCCCGCCAACCAGGCCCCGAACGTGGCCGTCCAGGGGCCGGCGGTCGACGCCCAGTCCGACGGCGGGATCCCCTGCGTCTTCTGACCGGCGCCCGAACGCGCCTCGGCGCCCCCTTCCACGTGCGAACTTCCACGTGCGAAGGGGGCGCCGAAGCACATCTCGGGCAGAGGGTCAGTCCACCGTCCAGGTGTCACCGCCGGCCAGCAGCTTCGCCAGGTCGCCGCGGCCGCGGGCGGCCTCGGCCTCCTCCAGCTGGCCCGCCATCAGCTCGTCGTACACCGGCCGGCTCACGTCCCGCAGCACCCCGATCGGGGTGTGGTGCAGGGTGTCCGCGTCGGCGATCCGCGAGAGGGCGAACGCCCTGGCGGGGCTGGGGGCGTGGGCGTCGTGCACCAGGACGTCCGCCTCGTTGGCGGCGGTGACCGGCGCCGTGAACAGCTCGCCGTCCGCGCCCCGGAAGACGCCGCCGGCGCCGTCCGCGCCGAAGCGCACCGGCTGCCCGTGCTCCAGGCGGATCAGCGCCTCGTCCCGGGTGCCGGGCTCCTTGAGGACCTCGAAGGCGCCGTCGTTGAAGATGTTGCAGTTCTGGTAGATCTCCACCAGCGCCGTGCCCTCGTGCTCGGCGGCCGCGCGCAGCACCGACTGCAGGTGCTTGCGGTCCGAGTCGATGGTGCGCGCCACGAAGGACGCCTCCGCGCCGAGCGCCAGCGACAGCGGGTTGAAGGGCGCGTCCAGGGAGCCCATCGGCGTGGACTTGGTGATCTTGCCGACCTCGCTGGTGGGCGAGTACTGGCCCTTGGTCAGTCCGTAGATACGGTTGTTGAACAGCAGGATCTTCAGATTGACGTTGCGTCGCAGCGCGTGGATCAGATGGTTGCCGCCGATGGACAGCGCGTCGCCGTCACCCGTCACCACCCACACGCTCAGGTCCCGGCGGGAGGTCGCCAGACCCGTCGCGATCGCCGGGGCGCGCCCGTGGATGGAGTGCACCCCGTAGGTGTTCATGTAGTACGGAAAGCGCGAGGAGCAGCCGATGCCGGAGACGAACACCGTGTTCTCGCGCTTGACGCCCAGCTCCGGCATGAAGGACTGCACCGCCGCGAGGATCGCGTAGTCCCCGCAGCCGGGGCACCAGCGCACCTCCTGGTCGGTCTTGAAGTCCCGTGCGCTCTGCGGGGATTCGGCCTTGGGCACCAGCTTCAGCGACGGGAAACGACGCCCCTCGGAAACATCGCCGCTCATCGGTGGTCCTCCTCGTCCAGGGTGCCGATCGCCGCCCACAGCACGTCCGCCAGCTGCGCCGCCTTGAACGGCAGCCCGCGCACCTGGTTGTAGGACTCCGCGTCCACCAGGTACCGGGCGCGCAGCAGCAGCGCCAGCTGGCCCAGGTTCATCTCGGGCACGATGACCTTCTCGTAACTGCGCAGCACCGCACCGAGGTTGGCCGGGAACGGGTTGAGGTTGCGCAGGTGCGCCTGGGCGATCTCGCCGCCGTCCGCGCGCACCCGGCGCACGGCCGCGGTGATCGGCCCGTACGTCGAGCCCCAGCCCAGCACCAGCACCCGGGCCTCGCCGCTGGGGTCGTCCACCTCGACGGGCCTGACCGCGACACCGTCCACCTTGGCCTGGCGGGTGCGGACCATGAAGTCGTGGTTGGCCGGATCGTAGGAGATGTTGCCGGTGCCGTCCTGCTTCTCGATGCCGCCGATGCGGTGCTCCAGGCCCGGGGTGCCGGGCAGCGCCCAGGGCCGGGCCAGGGTGGCCGCGTCGCGCAGGTACGGCCAGAAGGAGCCGTCCTCGCGATTGGGGCCGGTCGCGAAGTCCGGGTCGATGGAGGGGAGTTCGCCCACCTCGGGGATGCGCCAGGGCTCGGAGCCGTTGGCCAGGTACCCGTCGGAGAGCAGGAACACCGGGGTGCGGTAGGTAACGGCGATGCGGGCCGCCTCCAGGGCCGCGTCGAAGCACTCGGCGGGGGTGGCCGGGGCGACGATCGGCACCGGCGCCTCGCCGTTGCGCCCGAACATCGCCTGCAGCAGGTCCGCCTGCTCGGTCTTGGTCGGCAGGCCCGTGGAGGGGCCGCCGCGCTGGATGTCCACGACCAGCAGCGGCAGTTCGAGCGAGACGGCCAGGCCGATCGTCTCGGACTTGAGCGCCACACCCGGGCCCGAGGTGGTGGTCACGCCCAGCGCCCCGCCGAAGGCCGCGCCCAGGGCGGCGCCGATCCCGGCGATCTCGTCCTCGGCCTGGAAGGTGCGCACCCCGAAGTCCTTGTGCCGGGAGAGCTCGTGCAGGATGTCGGAGGCCGGGGTGATCGGGTACGAGCCCAGGTAGAGCGGCAGTCCGGCGCGCTCGGCGGCGGCGATCAGGCCGTAGGACAGGGCCAGGTTGCCGGAGATGTTGCGGTAGCGGCCGGCGGGCAGGCGGGCCGGCGGCACCTCGTAGGAGACGGCGAAGGTCTCGGTGGTCTCACCGAAGTTCCAGCCGGCCCGGAAGGCGCTGACGTTGGCCTCGGCGATCTGCGGCTTCTTGGCGAACTTGGAGCGCAGGAACCTCTCGGTGCCGTGGGTGGGCCGGTGGTACATCCAGGACAGCATCCCCAGGGCGAACATGTTCTTCGCCCGCTCGGCGTCCTTGCGGGCCAGGCCGCTGTCCTTGAGCGCCTCGACGGTGAGCGTGGTGAGCGGCACCTTGTGCAGGTGGTAGCCGTCCAGCGAGCCGTCGCCGAGCGGGTCGGCCTCGTAACCGACCTTCGCCAGGGCGCGTTTGGTGAACTCGTCGGTGTTGACGATGATCTCCGCACCGCGCGGCAGGTCCGCCAGGTTCGCCTTCAGCGCCGCCGGGTTCATCGCCACCAGCACGTTGGGGGCGTCCCCGGGGGTGAGGATGTCGTGGTCGGCGAAGTGCAGCTGGAAGGACGAGACGCCGGGCAGGGTGCCGGCGGGCGCGCGGATCTCGGCGGGGAAGTTCGGCAGCGTGGAGAGGTCGTTGCCGAAGGACGCCGTCTCGGAGGTGAAGCGGTCACCGGTGAGCTGCATGCCGTCACCCGAGTCGCCGGCGAACCTGATGATCACCCGGTCGAGTCTGCGAATGGGCTTGCCGCGCGGTGGCCCGCCCGGGGCGGGAGGGCCGGCGGGCACGGTCGCACCGGGGCGGTCCTCACCGCTGCCGGCACGGCCTTCGCCGCCGTCCGAGCCGTCCACTGCTTCTGACTGATCGACCTGACTGGTCACTGCCGCGGACCTCCTCGTGGGTGCACCCCCGCGGGCGCGGCCCCGTGCCCCGTCCGCTTGGTGCACCTCTCGCATCCTATGCGCGTGAGGTCGACCCGGACTGGAACTCCCGCGTGCGGCGGAAAATCGCCGCAGCACGCGGCTGCCGCGCACCCAGGACAACGCCCGGGCGGCGGCGGCCATTCCTGGGGTGTGCCCTGTCGGCTAGGAGTTGAGGTAGGTGAGCACGGCGAGCACCCGGCGGTGGTCCTGCTGGCTCTGGGCGAGGCCGAGCTTGAGGAAGATGTTGCTGACGTGCTTCTCCACGGCGCCGTCCGAGACGACCAGTTGCCTGGCCACGGCCGCGTTGGTGCGTCCTTCGGCCATCAGACCCAGCACCTCGCGCTCGCGCGGGGTCAGGCCCGCCAGGACGTCGCCCTTGCGGCTGCGGCTGAGCAGCTGCTGCACCACCTCCGGGTCCAGGGCGGTGCCGCCCTCGGCCACCCGTACCACCGCGTCGGCGAACTCGCGCACCTCGGCGACGCGGTCCTTGAGCAGGTAGCCGACGCCCCGGGTGGATCCGGCGAGCAGCTCGGAGGCGTAACGTTCCTCCACGAACTGCGACAGCACCAGCACGCCCAGCTGCGGAAAGCGGCCGCGCAGCTCCACACAGGCGCGAAGGCCCTCGTCGGTGTGGCTGGGCGGCATCCGCACGTCGGAGACCACCACGTCCGGCAGCGCGTCGGCGGCCGCCAGCTCGTCCACCGTGCGCAGCAGCGCCTCACCGTCCCCGACGCCCGCGACCACCTCCAGGCCCCGGTCGGTGAGCAGTCTGGTCAGACCCTCCCGCAGCAGTACGGAGTCCTCGGCGATGACGACGCGGAGCATGGCGACCTTCCCGGCTGGGGGCGAGCGGACGACAGCCAGTCTCCCCCATGGCGGACGCCGCCCACGGCCCGGGCCACGGGCCACGGAAGGGCCCAGGTCACGGGCCCGCGAGGGGCCGGGTCACGGCCCCGGCCCGGGTCCCACACGGCGAGGGCCTCACAAGGTGCGGGCCCCACAAGGTGCGGGCCTCACATGGTGCGGATGGCCACCGAGTCGCACAGCGCCTCCAACGCCGCCTTCGCCGGGCAGTCCGGCAGCGGGGCCAGCAGTGCCCGGGCCTCCTCGGCCTGGCGCAGCGTCTCGCGGCGGGCCCGCTCCAGCGCCGGGTGGCGGCGCAGCAGGCGCAGCGCCTCCGCGTGCAGGGCGTCGTCCGAGAGGTCCTGGTCGAGCAGTTCGCGCAGCCGGGTGTCGGCCGGGTCGGCCGGGTCGGCCGGCATCTGGCGCAGCAGCAGGGTCGGCAGGGTGGGCACACCCTCGCGCAGGTCGGTGCCGGGGGTCTTGCCGGACTCGTCGCCGTCGCTGGCGATGTCCAGCACGTCGTCGGCCAGCTGGAAGGCGATGCCGATCCGCTCGCCGAAGTCCCCGAGGGTCTCGACCACCCACGGCTCGGCGCCGGCGGCCTGTGCTCCTATCCGGCAGGAGACCGCGATCAGCGAGCCGGTCTTGCCGGCCAGCACGTCCAGGTAGTGCAACAGCGGGTCGACGTCCGGGCCGGGGCCGCGGGTCTCCAGGATCTGGCCGGTGACCAGGCGCTCGAACGCCTCGGCCTGCATCCGCACGGCCTCGGGGCCGAGGTCGGCGAGGACCTGGGAGGCGCGGGAGAACAGGAAGTCACCGGTGAGGATGGCCACCGAGTTGTCCCAGCGGGAGTTGGCGCTGGGGCCGCCGCGGCGCACCGGCGCCTCGTCCATGACGTCGTCGTGGTAGAGCGTGGCCAGGTGGGTCAGTTCGACGACGACGGCCGCCGGCACCACGCCGGGCGCCCCCGGGTCGCCGAACCGGGCGGCCAGCAGCAGGAGCAGCGGACGGAAGCGCTTGCCGCCGGCCTCGATGAGGTGGCTGGCGGTGACGGTGATGAACGGGACGTCGCTCTTGACGGACTCGGCGAGCGCCGCCTCCACCGCGTCCAGTCCGGCCTGGACGTCCCGGGTCAGGTCGCGGTCCTGCACGCTGAGCCCGAAGGGTCCCACGACGGTCACGAAGACCACTCCTCTGTCCCTGGTCGATCTAGCGGCCTGGTCCCTGAGTGCCGCCGCTGGCCATACAGGCAGGGTATCCGGTCGTGAGTGGATCACTGCACGGGCGTGCTGGTCCTGTCATGGCCGGGCCCGAAGCCCAGGTCAGGCGGGCTGTGCGGGGGCCGCGGCGGTGGGGGCGGATCCGGCCGGGGATAAAGGTCCCCGGCCGGCGCCCGGACGCCGGCCCGGGCCGGCCCGGGGATCCGGACCGGCCCGCGGCCGACGGCGGCGAACACCGTCAGTAGGCGAACAGCGAAGCCTTCGACGCGAGGTCCAGGAAGTACTGCGGCAGCAGCCCCAGCCCCAGCGTCACCAGCACCCCGACCCCGATCGCCGTCGCCGTGAACGCGCTGGGGATCGCCACCGTCGGGCCGTTCGGCTGCGGGTCGGAGAAGAACATCAGCACGATCACCCGGATGTAGAAGAACGCGGCCACCGCCGAACTCAGCACACCCACGACCACCAGCGGCGTCGCCCCGCCGGCCGCCGCCGCCTGGAACACCGCGAACTTCCCGGTGAACCCCGAGGTCAGCGGGATGCCCGCGAAGGCCAGCAGGAACAGCGCGAACACCGCCGCCAGCAGCGGCGAACGCCGCCCCAGGCCCGCCCAGGAGGACAGGTGCGTCGCCTCGCCCTTGGCGTCGCGCACCAGCGTCACCACGGCGAACGCGCCCAGCGTCACGAAGGAGTACGCCGCCAGGTAGAACAGCACCGAGGAGACGCCCTGCCGGTCGAGGGCGATCACCCCGGTCAGGATGAAGCCGGCGTGCGCGATCGAGGAGTACGCCAGCAGGCGCTTGACGTCCTGCTGCGTCACCGCCAGCACCGCGCCGACCACCATCGTCAGGATCGCCACGCCCCACATCACCGGCCGCCAGTCCAGCTTCAGACCGGGGAAGGCCACGTAGAACAGCCGCAGGAACGCCCCGAAGGCCGCGACCTTCGTCGCCGAGGCCATGAAGCCCGTCACCGGCGTCGGCGCGCCCTGGTACACGTCCGGCGTCCAGGCGTGGAAGGGCACCGCGCCGACCTTGAACAGCAGGCCCACCGACAGCATCGCCAGGCCGATCAGCAGCAGCGCGTCGCTCTGCGTCGAGCTCAGCTGCGCCGCAGTGGCCATCGACTTGCCGGCGATCACGTCGGAGATGTCGACGAGCTTCACGCTGCCCGCGTACCCGTACAGCAGCGCCGTGCCGAACAGGAAGAACGCCGAGGCGAACGCCCCGAGCAGGAAGTACTTGACCGCCGCCTCCTGCGACAGCAGCCTCCGGCGCCGGGCCAGCGCGCACAGCAGGTACAGCGGCAGGGAGAAGACCTCCAGCGCCACGAACATCGTCAGCAGGTCGTTGGCGGCGGGGAACAGCAGCATGCCGCCGACGGCGAACAGCGTCAGCGGGAAGACCTCGGTGGTCGTCCAGCCGGCCCGGTTCGCGGCCCGCTCCTGCTCGCCGCCCGGCGTGGTGGAGGCCTGCGCGGCGAACGCGTCCGCGGGCAGGCCCCCGGCCTTGGGCTCCAGGCGGCGCTCCGCGTAGGTGAGCACCGCGACCACGGCGACCAGCAGGATCACGCCCTGCAGGAACAGCGCCGGGCCGTCCATGGCGACGGCCTCCATCGCCAGCAGGTTCAGGTGCGGCCCGCCGTGGCCCTGGGCGGCCAGCACCACCACGGCGACGAAGGAGCCGATCAGCGCGGCCAGGGAGAGGCCGACCTGCGTCCAGTAGCGGTGGCGGCGGGGCACGAAGGCCTCCACCAGGATGCCGGCCACGGCCGCGCCGAAGACCACCAGCATCGGGGAGAGCTGGCCGTACTCGATGTGCGGCGCCGGGATGCTGGGCGTGTTGCCGCCTGCGGCGAGGAGCACTGCGGGGGCGCTCACTTCTGCTCACCTCCGGAGCTGGCGGTCACCGGGTGGGCCGGCGCCGGGTCGGTGCGGTGGACCTGCGAGAGCGTCGCGTCCACCGAGGGGTTCACCAGGTCGGTGAGCGGCTTGGGGTAGACGCCGAGCAGGATCGTCAGCGCCACCAGCGGGGCCACCACGGCCAGTTCGCGCACCTTGAGGTCCGGGATGGAGCGCACGCCCTCCTTCACCGGGCCGGTCATGGTGCGCTGGTACAGCAGCAGCGCGTACAGCGCGGCCAGCACGATGCCGAAGGTCGCGACGATCCCGATCGCCGGGTAGCGGGTGAACGTGCCCACCAGCACCAGGAACTCGGAGACGAACGGCGCCAGGCCCGGCAGCGACAGCGTCGCCAGACCGCCGATCAGGAACGTCCCCGCCAGCACCGGGGCCACCTTCTGCACGCCGCCGTAGTCGGCGATCAGCCGCGAGCCGCGACGCGAGATCAGGAAGCCGGCCACCAGCATCCACGCGGCGGTGGAGATGCCGTGGTTGACCATGTAGAGCGTCGCGCCGCTCTGGCCCTGGCTCGTCATCGCGAAGATCCCCATGATGATGAAGCCGAAGTGGGAGATCGACGCGTACGCCACCAGGCGCTTGATGTCCTTCTGGCCGATCGCCAGCAGCGCCCCGTAGACGATCCCGACCAGGGACAGCACCAGGATCGCCGGGGCGAAGGTCTTCGAGGCGTCCGGGAACAGACCCAGGCAGAAGCGCAGCATCGCGAAGGTGCCGACCTTGTCCACCACGGCGGTGATCAGCACCGCCGTCCCGGCCGTCGACTCGCCCATCGCGTTGGGCAGCCAGGTGTGCAGCGGCCATAGCGGGGCCTTCACCGCGAAGGCGAAGAAGAAGCCGAGGAACAGCGCCTTCTCCGCGGTGCCGCCCAGCTGCAGCCGGCCGTCCGCGATCGCGGAGGTCAGCGTCTGCAGGTCGAAGGTGCCCACGCCCTGGTCCTGCGCGGCCACGTACAGGCCGATCACCGCGGCCAGCATCACCAGGCCGCCGAGCAGGTTGTAGAGGAGGAACTTCACCGCCGCGTACGAGCGCTGACGCGCCGAGTCGGGGCCGCCCGCGCGGTCCCCGAAGCCGCCGATCAGGAAGTACATCGGGATCAGCATGGCTTCGAAGAACACGTAGAACACGAACACGTCGGTGGCGTAGAAGGAGACGAGGACCATCGCCTCCACGGCCAGGATCAGGGCGAAGAAGCCCTGGGTGCGGCGCCGGTTCTCGAACGTCGCCGGCTCGGAGGTGGCCGTATCGGAGGTGGCCGTATCGGAGGCGGTGGCGGGCGCCGGGTCGGCGTCGTGCCAGGAGGCGAGCATCACCACCGGCACCAGGACGGCCGTCAGCAGCGCGAGGACGGCGCCGATGCCGTCCACGCCCAGGGAGAATGTGATGCCGAAGGAGCGGATCCAGCTGTACGACTCCGTCAGCTGGTAGCGCGCGCCGTGCGGATCGAAGCGGGCCGCCGCCACGGCGGCCAGCACCAGCGCCACCGCCGAGACGCCCAGCGCCACCGCCTTGGTGGCCCGGCGCCGCCCCTCGGTGGAACCGGCGGGCAGGGCGGCGGTCAGCACCGCGCCCGCCGCCGGAACGGCGCAGGTCACGGACAGGAGTGCACTCATGCGCCCACCTCGCTTCGCTCGGCAGGGGCATTCGCCCATGCACCGCGTTCAATGGTTCGCTCGCTTCGCTCGCTCACGGCTTGCCTCCCCTGCGAGTCGTGGATCGGGTATCCATCAGAAGGACCTCATCAGGAGGGTGGAGGCGACCAGCACCAGCGTGCCGCCGAACATGGAGAGCGCGTAGCTGCGCACGAAACCGTTCTGCACCCGGCGCAGCCGGCTCGACAGGCCGCCGATCGTGGCCGCCAGGCCGTTGACGAAGCCGTCCAGGCCGCGGCTGTCGAAGAACACCAGCGTCGCGGTGAGCGCCGAGCCCGGGCGCACCAGCAGGGCGTGGTTGAGCTCGTCCTGCAGCAGGTCCCGGCGGGCGGCCCTGGTCAGCGGGGAGCCGACCGGCGGCGTCACCGGCACCGGCGAGCGCCCGTACATCACGTAGGACAGTCCGACGCCCGCGAGCATGCAGGTGACGGTCAGGCCCGTGATCGCCCAGGTGGCCAGCGGCGCATCGCCCTCCGCGTGGCCGACGACCGGCTCCAGCCAGTTCACGAAGGCGTGGCGGAAGTCGAACAGCCAGCCCGCGAACACCGAGCCGAAGGCCAGCAGCACCATCGGGATCACCATCGTGCGCGGCGACTCGTGCGGGTGCGGCAGGTCTCCCTTGTCGTCCGCCTGCCAGCGCTTCTCGCCGAAGAAGGTCAGCAGCACCACCCGGGTCATGTAGAAGGCGGTGACCGCCGCGCCGACCAGGGTGCACAGGCCCAGGATCCAGCCCTCGGTGCCGCCCTTGGCGAAGGCGGCCTCGATGATCTTGTCCTTGGAGAAGAACCCCGACAGGCCCGGGAAGCCGATGATCGCCAGGTAGCCGAGGAAGAACGTCCCGAACGTCCAGGGCATGTACCTGCGCAGGCCGCCGTAGTGACGCATGTTCACCTCGTCGTTCATGCCGTGCATGACCGACCCGGCGCCCAGGAACAGCCCCGCCTTGAAGAAGCCGTGCGTCACCAGGTGCATGATCGCGAAGACGTAGCCGATCGGGCCCAGGCCCGCCGCCAGCACCATGTAGCCGATCTGCGACATCGTCGAACCGGCCAGCGCCTTCTTGATGTCGTCCTTGGCGCACCCGACGATCGCACCGTAGAGCAGCGTCACCGCGCCGACCACCACCACGGCGGTGCGGGCGTCCGGCGCCAGGTCGAAGATCGCCGAGGAACGGGTGATCAGGTACACCCCGGCCGTCACCATCGTCGCCGCGTGGATCAGCGCCGACACCGGAGTCGGGCCCTCCATCGCATCCCCGAGCCAGGACTGCAGCGGCACCTGCGCCGACTTGCCGCAGGCCGCCAGCAGCAGCATCAGGCCGATCGCCGTCAGCTTGCCCTCGCTCGCCTGCCGCGCGTTGTCGAAGACCGGCCCGAAGGCGAAGGAGCCGAACTCCGCGAACATCAGCATGATCGCGATCGACAGGCCCATGTCGCCGACCCGGTTGACGATGAACGCCTTCTTCGCCGCCGTCGCCGCACTCGGCTTGTGCTGCCAGAAGCCGATCAGCAGGTACGAGGCCAGGCCCACGCCCTCCCAGCCGAAGTACAGCAGCAGGTAGTTGTCGGCGACGACCAGCAGCAGCATCGCCGCCAGGAACAGGTTCAGGTACGCGAAGAAGCGGCGCCGGCGCTCGTCGTGCGCCATGTAGCCCACCGAGTACAGGTGGATCAGCGTGCCGACCCCGGTGATCAGCAGCACGAAGGTCATGGACAACTGGTCGAGCCGGAACGTGAAGTCGGCCTGGAAGCCGTTCACCGGGACCCAGCTGAACAGGTGCCTGGTCACCGCCCGGTGCTCGGCCCCACGGCCCAGCATGTCCGAGAACAGCGCCAGGCCGAAGCCGAACGAGAGCGCGGCGAGCGCCGTGGCCAGCCAGTGGCCGAAGCGGTCCAGGGCCCGGCCGCCGAGCAGCAGCAGGGCTGCGCCGGCCAGCGGGGCCGCCACCAGCAGCGGAATGAGAGAGTTCACCGAAGGCCCTCCGCCTACAGCTTCATCAGATTGCTGTCGTCGACCGAAGCGGAGTGCCTGGTCCGGAAGATGGACACGATGATGGCCAGACCGACGACGACCTCCGCCGCCGCGACCACCATCGTGAAGAAGGCGATGATCTGACCGTCCAGCGTCCCGTGCATCCGGGAGAAGGTCACCAGCGCCAGGTTCGAGGCGTTCAGCATCAGCTCCACGCACATGAACAGCACGATCGCGTTGCGGCGGATCAGCACCCCGGAGGCGCCGATGGTGAACAACAGGGCCGACAGGTACAGGTAGTTGACCGGATTCACTCCGCGCCCTCCTCGTGGTTCGGGACGGGCTCCAGGGACTTGCGCGGGCCCGCCACCGCCGGGCGCTCCGACGGCGGGCGGCCCAGCCAGTCCGCCGTGGAGTTCTCCAGCTCCGCCATCCGGCGCAGCATGTCCCCGCTGACGTCCCGCACCTGGCCGCGCTCGCGCAGCGTCGCCATCACCGAGTCCTCGGAGATGGTGCCGTCCGGCAGCAGCGCCGGCACGTCCACCGCGTTGTGCCGCGCGTACACGCCCGGCGCCGGCAGCGGCGGCAGCTGCAGGTTGTCGCGCACCCGCTGCGCCGCCAGCTCCCGCTGCGTCTTCGGCGCCCGCACGTGCTCGCGGTGCGTCAGCACCATCGCGCCGATCGCCGCCGTGATCAGCAGCGCGCCCGTCACCTCGAACGCCCACACGTACCGGGTGAAGATCAGCCGCGCCAGACCCGGCACATTGCCCTCGGCGTTCGCCTCCGACAGGCCCGTGAAGTGCCCCAGCTTCGCGTGGGCGATCCCCGCGATCAGCAGCGCCCCGAAGCCCAGCCCGCACAGCGCCGCGGCGACCCGCTGGCCCTTCAGCTGCTCCTTGAGCGAGTCCTCGCTCGTCACGCCGACCAGCATCACCACGAACAGGAACAGCATCATGATCGCGCCGGTGTACACCACGATCTGCACCACGCCCAGGAACACCGCGCCCTGCGCCATGTAACAGACCGCCAGCGCCAGCATGGTCGCCGCCAGGCACAGCGCGCTGTGCACCGCCTTGCGCATCAGCACCGTGCCCAGCGCGCCGCCCACCGCGAGCACCGCGAGCACCCAGAACTGGACGGCCTCACCCGTGGAGGTCGTCCCGGCCGCCGCCGCGAGATGCGTCATCACTGCCGCGCCTCCTTCTCCCGGTCGGTGTGCTCCTGCTGAACCGTCCCCGGCGCCGCCGCCGTGATCTCGCCCCGGTAGTACGCGCCCTCGTCGGCGCCCGGGAAGATCGCGTGCGGGGAGTCGACCATGCCCTCGGACAGGCCCACCAGCAGCTGCTCCTTGGTGAAGATCAGATCCTTGCGGGAGGAGTCCGCGAGCTCGTACTCGTTGGTCATCGTCAGCGCCCGCGTCGGGCACGCCTCGATGCAGAGCCCGCACAGGATGCAGCGGGCGTAGTTGATCTGGTACACCGCGCCGTAGCGCTCACCGGGCGAGTAGCGCTCCTCGTCCCGGTTGTCCGCGCCCTCCACGTAGATCGCGTCCGCCGGGCACGCCCAGGCGCACAACTCGCAGCCGACGCACTTCTCCAGGCCGTCCGGATGCCGGTTCAGCTGGTGGCGGCCGTGGAAGCGCGGAGCGGTCGGCTTCTTCTGCTCCGGGTACTGCTCGGTCAGCCGCTTCTTGAACATGGCCTTGAAGGTCACGCCGAAGCCGGCGGCCGGGCCGAGGATCGACGGGCGATCGCCCCGCTCGGGGCGGTCCGCACGATCGGACTGGTCGGACATCTCGGTTCAGCTCCCCTCGGAATGGTCGGCCCCGTTGAGGGCGTCCTGCAGTTGCTTCGGCGCGCGCGAGGGCCTGCGCGGCACCGGTGGCAGCACCTGGCCGGGCAGCGGCGGCACCGGGTAGCCGCCGGCCATCGGGTCGAACTCGCCCTGATCGAGGGCCGGTTCGGGCTCCGGCTGCTTGCGGAGGAAGTCCCGCAGCAGCGCCAGCAGCAGGACCACGCCCACCGGCGCGCCCACGTACAGCACCACCTCGCCGAAGCCGTACCCCTCGTTGCGCAGCGCCCGCACACTGGCGATCAGCACCAGCCACACCAGCGAGACCGGGATCAGCACCTTCCAGCCCAGCTTCATGAACTGGTCGTAGCGCAGCCGCGGCAGCGTGCCGCGCAGCCAGATGAAGAAGAACAGCAGCAGCTGGATCTTCAGCGTGATCCACAGCATCGGCCACCAGCCGTGGTTCGCGCCCTCCCAGAACGTCGACACCGGCCACGGCGCCCGCCAGCCGCCCAGGAACAGCGTCGACGCCACCGCCGAGACCGTCACCATGTTCACGTACTCGGCCAGCATGAACATCGCGAACTTCAGCGAGGAGTACTCGGTGTTGAAACCGCCCACCAGCTCGCCCTCCGCCTCCGGAAGGTCGAACGGCGCCCGGTTCGTCTCACCCACCATCGCGATGATGTACACGATGAACGACACCGGCAGCAGCGCCGCGAACCACGTCGGCTGCTGGTGCGAGACGATCTCCGAGGTCGACATCGACCCCGAGTAGATGAACACCGCCGCGAAGGACAGACCCATCGCGATCTCGTAGCTGACCATCTGCGCCGCCGACCGCAGCCCGCCCAGCAGCGGGTACGTCGAACCGGAGGACCAGCCCGCCAGCACGATCCCGTAGATCCCCACCGAGGCCGTCGCCAGGACGTACAGCAGCGCCACCGGGAAGTCCGTCAGCTGCAACGGCGTGCGCGTGCCGAAGATCGACACCTCGTCGCCCGCCGGGCCGAAGGGGATCACCGCGAAGGCCATGAACGCCGGGATCGCGCAGACGATCGGCGCCAGGACGTAGACCACCTTGTCCGCGCCCGTGACCACCAGGTCTTCCTTCAACGCCAGCTTCACGCCGTCCGCCAGCGACTGCAGCAGCCCCCACGGGCCGTGCCGGTTCGGCCCGATGCGCAACTGCATCCAGGCCACCACCTTGCGCTCCCACACGATCGCGACCAGCACCGTCCCGACCAGGAACGCGAAGCAGAACACCGCCTTCAGCAGCACCAGCCACCACGGGTCCTGCCCGAAGAAGTGCAACGTCTCGTACGGCTGCGGAGTCATCACGCCTCCCCTTCCGCTCCGGCGCCCTCGGCCCGCACGGGCCCGGCCGCGGCGATCGTCACCAGATGGCCGACCGTCGTGCCGAGGGCGCGCTGCGCGCCGCCCGGCGTCGAGTTCAGCGGCACCCACACCGTCCGCTCCGGCAGCGAGGCGGTCACCTCCAGCGGCAGGGTCACCGAACCCGCCGGGCCCGTCAGCCGCAGCCCCTCACCGTCCACCGCGCCGACCTCCAGCGCCGTCGCCGGCGAAAGCCGCGCCACCGCCGGGTGCCGGGTGCCCGCCAGATGCGGATCGCCCTCCTGCAGCGACCCCTCGTCCAGCAGCAGCCGCCAACCCGCCAGCACCGCCTGACCGGTGGCCGGGCGCGGCAGCACCGCCCGGTGCGCCGAGGGCCCGGCCGGGCGGTCGCCCTCCCACGGGGCGAAGGCGTCCAGCTCCAGCCGCGCCGCCCGCACGTCCGGCAGGCCCAGCCGGTGGCCCAGCGCGTCCGCCAGCATGTCCAGCACCCGCAGGTCCGAGGGCAGATGGCGCGTCACCTGCTGGTCCGGCTTCAGCGCGGCCTTGAACATCCGCACCCGGCCCTCCCAGTCCAGGAACGTGCCCGCCTTCTCCGCCACCGCCGCCACCGGCAGCACCACGTCCGCGTGCGCCGTCACCGCCGAAGGCCGCAGCTCCAGCGACACCACGAACGGCACCGCCGCCAGCGCCTCCTCCGCCAGCGCCACGTCCGGCAGGTCCTCCACACCGACCCCGCCGACCAGCAGCGCGTCCAGATCGCCCTCGGCCGCCGCCGTCAGCAGATGGCCCGTGTCCCGGCCCGGCCGCGACGGCAGCTCCGCCACGCCCCACACCCGCGCCGCCTCGGCCCGCGCCGCCTGCGAGGCCACCGGGCGCCCGCCCGGCAGCAGCGAGGGCAGCGCCCCCGCCTCCACCGCGCCGCGCTCCCCCGCCCGGCGCGGCACCCACGCCGTCCGCGCCCCCGACGCGTGCGCCAGCCGCAGCACCGCCGTCAGCGCACCCGGCACCGCCGCCAGCCGCTCGCCCACCAGGATCACCGCGCCCGGGCGGCGCAGCAGCTCCGCCGCCCGGCCCGCGTCGTCGTTCAGCGGCTCCTCCGAGGCCAGCGCCGAGAACCACTCCGGCTCCGTCCCCGGCGCCGCCGGCAGCAGCGCGCCGCGCAGCTTCACCAGGCCCCGCGAGGCGAACGCCGCCACCGAGAACACCCGCTGGTTCCTGGTCCGCGTGGCCTTGCGCAACCGCAGGAAGACGATCGGCGACTCCTCCTCCGGCTCCAGACCCGCCAGCAGCACCGCCGGCGCCTGCTCCAGCTCCTCGTACGAGAGGCCGCCGCCGTCCACGTCCACCCCGCGGCCGGCCACCGCCGCCGCCAGGAAGTCCGCCTCCTCGCCGCTGTGCGGGCGGGCCCGGAAGTCCACGTCGTTGGTGCCCAGCACCACCCGCGCGAACTTCCCGTACGCGTACGCGTCCTCGACCGTCACCCGGCCGCCCGCCAGCACACCCGCACGGGCACCGCGCAGGCCCTGCGCCGCGCGCGCCAGCGCCTCCGGCCAGGAGGCCGGGACCAGTTCGCCCTCGGCATCGCGCACCAGCGGGGTCGACAGGCGGCTGCGCTGCTGCGCGTACCGGAAGGCGAAACGGCCCTTGTCGCAGTTCCACTCCTCGTTCACCGCCGGGTCCTCGCCCGCCAGCCGGCGCAGCACCTTGCCCCGGCGGTGGTCCGTGCGCTGCGCGCACCCCGAGGAGCAGTGCTCGCACACGCTCGGGGAGGACACCAGGTCGAACGGGCGGGAACGGAACCGGTAGGCCGCCGAGGTCAGGGCGCCCACCGGGCAGATCTGGATCGTGTTCCCGGAGAAGTACGACTCGAAGTCGTCGCCCTCGCCGGTGCCGACCTGCTGCAGCGCCCCGCGCTCCACCAGGTCGATGAACGGGTCCCCCGCGATCTGCTGCGAGAAGCGGGTGCAGCGCGCGCACAGCACGCAGCGCTCCCGGTCCAGCAGCACCTGGCTGCTGATCGGCAGCGGCTTCGCGTAGGTGCGCTTCATCCCCTCGAAGCGGGAGTCCGCGGCGCCGCTGGACATCGCCTGGTTCTGCAGCGGGCACTCGCCGCCCTTGTCGCAGACCGGGCAGTCCAGGGGGTGGTTGATCAGCAGCAGCTCCATCACGCCGCGCTGCGCCTTCTCGGCCACCGGCGAACTCAGCTGGGTGCGCACCACCATGCCCTCGGCGACCGGGATGGTGCAGGAGGCGACCGGCTTGCGCTGGCCCTCGATCTCGACGATGCACTGCCGGCACGCACCGGCGGGATCCAGCAGCGGGTGGTCGCAGAAGCGCGGGATCTGGGTGCCGATCGTCTCGGCGGCCCGGATCACCAACGTCCCCTTGGGGACCTGAACTTCGACGCCGTCGATGGTGAGCGTGACCAGTTCGACCGCGGTCTCGGAGGCGGTCGGCTCGGTGATCGTCACGCGTGCACCTCCCTTTCGGTGGCGGACGGGTGTCCGGGGCGGGGGCCGTCGGCCCAGACGGTGGAGGCGGCCGGGTCGAACGGGCAGCGGCGCTCGGCCAGGTGCTGCTCGTACTCGGCCCGGAAGTGCTGGAGCGAGGAGACGATCGGGCTCGCCGCGCCGTCGCCCAGGGCGCAGAAGGACTTGCCGTTGATGTTGTCGGCGATGTCGAGGAGCTTCTCCAGGTCCCCGTCGACGCCCTGGCCCGCCTCGATCCGCTTCAGCAGCTGGACCAGCCAGTAGGTGCCCTCGCGGCAGGGGGTGCACTTGCCGCAGGACTCGTGGGCGTAGAACTCCGTCCAGCGGGTGACGGCCCGCACCACGCAGGTGGTCTCGTCGAAGACCTGCAACGCCTTGGTGCCGAGCATCGAGCCGGCCGCGCCGACGCCCTCGTAGTCCAGCGGGACGTCGAGGTGCTCCTCGGTGAACATCGGGGTGGAGGAGCCGCCCGGCGTCCAGAACTTCAGCCGGTGGCCGGAGCGGACGCCGCCGCTCAGCTCCAGCAGCTGGCGCAGGGTGATGCCCAGCGGCGCCTCGTACTGGCCGGGGTTGGTGACGTGACCGGAGAGCGAGTACAGCGTGAAGCCGGGGGACTTCTCGGTGCCCAGGCCCTTGAACCACTCCTTGCCGCGGGCCAGGATCGGCGGCACCGAGGCGATGGACTCCACGTTGTTGACCACGGTCGGGCAGGCGTAGAGGCCCGCGATCGCCGGGAACGGGGGCCGCAGCCTCGGCTGGCCGCGGCGGCCCTCCAGGGAGTCCAGCAGCGCCGTCTCCTCGCCGCAGATGTAGGCGCCGGCGCCCGCGTGCACGGTGATGTCGAGGTTCACGCCGGAGCCGAGGATGTCCCGGCCCAGCAGCCCCGCCTCGTACGCCTCGGCGACGGCCGCGTGCAGGCGGCGCAGCACCGGGACGACCTCGCCGCGCAGGTAGATGAAGGCGTGGTCGCAGCGGATCGCGTAGGAGGCGATGACCATGCCCTCGATCAGGACGTGCGGGTTGGCGAACAGCAGCGGGATGTCCTTGCAGGTGCCCGGCTCGGACTCGTCGGCGTTGACCACCAGGTAGTGGGGCTTGCCGTCGTTCTGCGGGATGAACTGCCACTTCATCCCGGTGGGGAAGCCCGCGCCGCCTCGGCCGCGCAGGCCCGCGTCCTTGACCAGGGCGATCACGTCGTCCGGGGGCATGGCCAGGGCCGCCTTGAGGCCCTCGTAGCCCTGGTGGCGGCGGTAGGTGGCGAGCGTCCAGGGGCGGGTGTCGTCCCAGGAGGCGGACAGGACGGGGGTGAGCAGCTTCTCGGCCGGCTCGGCGGAGGTCATCACGCTTCGGTCCCTTCGCTGGTGCCGCCGGTCTCGGGGCGCGGGGAGACGATGCGGGCGCCGGGGGTGCCGGGCAGCGCCTCGCCCCGGGCGAGGCGCAGGCCCGCGAGCGAGGGGTCGCCGCCGGCGCCGGACTCGTCGTTGGCGCCGGGGCGCTCGTCGGGGAAGCCGGCCAGGATGCGGGCGGTCTCCTTGAAGCCGCACAGCCGCGCGCCCCGGGTGGGCCGCACCTCGCGGCCGGCCCGCAGGTCGTCCACCAGCTGCTTGGCGCTCTGCGGGGTCTGGTCGTCGAAGAACTCCCAGTTGACCATCACCACGGGCGCGTAGTCGCAGGCGGCGTTGCACTCGATGTGCTCGATCGAGATCGCGCCGTCCTCGGTGGTCTCGTTGTTGCCGATGCCCAGGTGCTGCTGGAGCTCGGCGAAGATCTGGTCGCCGCCGAGCACCGCGCACAGGGTGTTGGTGCAGACCCCGACGTGGTACGTGCCGGCCGGGCGGCGCCGGTACATCGTGTAGAAGGTCGCCACGGCGGTGACCTCGGCCGTGGTGAGGTCCAACTGCTCGGCGCAGAAGCGGATTCCGGTCGCGCTGACGAAGCCCTCCTCCGCCTGCACCAGGTGCAGCAGCGGCAGCAGCGCCGAGCGGGGCTGCGGGTAGCGGCCGATCAGTTCGGCGGCGTCGGCGGCCAGGCGGGCGTGCACCTCCTCGGGGTACGGCTTGGCCGGCAGTGCCGGCAGTCCGAGTTCGACGTTGGTCACCGGTCCACGCCTCCCATCACCGGGTCGATCCCGGCCACCGCGACGATCACGTCGGCCACCTGGCCGCCCTCGCACATCGCCGCCATCGACTGCAGATTGGTGAACGACGGATCCCGGAAGTGCACCCGGTAGGGGCGCGTCCCGCCGTCGCTGACCACGTGCACGCCCAGCTCGCCCTTGGGGGACTCGACCGCGGCGTAGGCCTGGCCGACCGGGACGCGGAAGCCCTCGGTGACCAGCTTGAAGTGGTGGATCAGGGCCTCCATCGAGGTGCCCATGATCTTGCGGATGTGGTCGAGGGAGTTGCCCATCCCGTCCGGGCCGACCGCGAGCTGGGCCGGCCAGGCGATCTTCTTGTCGGCCACCATCACCGGGCCCGGGCGCAGCCGGTCCAGGCACTGCTCGACGATGTGCAGCGACTGGCGCATCTCCTCCAGGCGGATCAGGAAGCGTCCGTAGGAGTCGGCGGTGTCGGTGGTGGCGACCTCGAAGTCGTAGTCCTCGTAGCCGCAGTAGGGGTCGGACTTGCGCAGGTCCTGGGGCAGGCCCGTGGCGCGCAGGATCGGGCCCGTCGCGCCCAGGGCCAGGCAGCCGGCCAGGTCCAGGTGGCCGACGTCGACCAGGCGGGCCTTGAACACCGGGTTGCCGGTGGCGAGTTTGTCGTACTCGTGCATCCGGGAGCGGATGGTGCGCACGGCCTCGCGGATCTGGTCCACCGCGCCGGGCGGCAGGTCCTGCGCCAGGCCGCCGGGGCGGACGTACGCGTGGTTCATCCGCAGGCCCGTGACCAACTCGAAGGCGTCCAGGATGAGTTCGCGGTCCCGGAAGCCGTAGATCATCAGGGTGGTGGAGCCGATCTCCATGCCACCGGTGGCCAGGCAGACCAGGTGGGAGGAGATCCGGTTGAGCTCCATCATCATCACGCGGATCACGCTGGCGCGGTCCGGGACGTCGTCGGTGATGCCGAGCAGCTTCTCGACGGCCAGGCAGTAGGCGGTCTCGTTGAACAGCGGGGTGAGGTAGTCCATGCGGGTCACGAAGGTGGTGCCCTGGACCCAGCTGCGGAACTCCATGTTCTTCTCGATACCGGTGTGCAGGTAGCCGATGCCGCAGCGGGCCTCCTTCACCGTCTCGCCGTCGATCTCCAGGATCAGCCTCAACACGCCGTGGGTGGACGGGTGTTGGGGGCCCATGTTGACGATGATGCGCTCGTCGTCGGCGCGGCCGAGGGCCTCGACCACCTCGCCCCAGTCGCCTCCGGTGACGGTGAAGACCCGGCCCTCGGTGGTGTCGCGGGCCTGCGCTTCCTGCGCTTCCTGTGCTTCCCGCGCCTCGTGCGCTTGTTCGTGATGCACGGTGCTCATCAGCTGTACGACCTCCGCTGGTCGGGTGCCGGGATCTGGGCGCCCTTGTACTCGACGGGGATGCCGCCGAGCGGGTAGTCCTTGCGCTGCGGGTGGCCCAGCCAGTCGTCCGGCATCATGATCCGGGTCAGACCGGGGTGGCCCTCGAAGACCAGGCCGAAGAAGTCGTAGGTCTCGCGCTCGTGCCAGTCGTTGGTCGGGTAGACGTTGACCACCGACGGGATGCGCGGGTCTGCGTCCGGCGCGGTGACCTCCAGGCGGATCAGCCGGCCGTGGGTGAGCGAGCGCAGGTGGTAGACCGCGTGCAGCTCCCGGCCCTTGTCGCCCGGGTAGTGCACGCCGCTGACGCCCAGGCACAGCTCGAAGCGCAGCGCCGGATCGTCGCGCAGGAGGCGCGCGGTCTCCAGCAGGTGGGCGCGGTCGATGTGGAAGGTCAGCTCGCCGCGGTCGACGACGGTCTTCTCGATCACCTCGGCCGGGTCCAGGCCCTGCTCCTCCAGCGCGCCCTCCAACTCGTCGGCCACCTCGTCGAACCAGCCGCCGTACGGGCGCTCGCTCGGGCCGGGCAGCACGACCGGGACGGCCAGGCCGCCGAATCCAGAGGTGTCGCCGCTGCCCTTGGCGCCGAACATGCCCTGCCGGCGGCCGACCACCTCCACGGGGATCTCGCGCACCGGCCGCTCGCGGCGGGTCTCGGGTACCTGGTCGTTCATCGCAGCTGCCCCCGCATCTCACTGATCGGGGTGGCCTTCAGGGCCAGGGCCTCGCCCAACTCCTCGGCGCGGCGCCTGTTCACGCCCAGCGGCTCGTGCTGGATCTTGTCGTGGAGCTTCAGGATGGCGTCCATCAGCATCTCCGGGCGGGGCGGACAGCCGGGCAGGTAGATGTCCACCGGGACGATGTGGTCGACGCCCTGCACGATCGCGTAGTTGTTGAACATCCCGCCGGAGGAGGCGCAGACGCCCATCGAGATGACCCACTTGGGGTTGGCCATCTGGTCGTACACCTGTCGCAGCACCGGGGCCATCTTCTGGCTCACCCGACCCGCGACGATCATCAGATCGGCCTGGCGGGGGGAGCCCCGGAAGACCTCCATCCCGAACCGGGCCAGGTCGTAGCGGCCGGCGCCGGTGGTCATCATCTCGATCGCGCAGCAGGCCAGACCGAAGGTCGCCGGGAAGAGTGACGCCTTGCGCACCCAGCCGGCGGCCGTCTCCACGGTCGTGAGCAGAAAGCCGCTCGGCAGCTTCTCCTCGATTCCCATCAGATCCCTCTCAATGCCCTCAAGATGCCCTCAAGTCCTCGGATACGTCGGCCGGTTGCGGCTTGACCGCTCCTCCGCCCGCCTTTTCGCCCCCGCCTGCAGCCCGCTTGTCCATACGTTCACAAGGGGGCGTGCGGGTGCGGGGCGAGCGGCCGGCCGACGGGTGGGCTGCCGCCCTTCGCTCAGTCCCACTCCAGGCCGCCGCGACGCCAGACGTAGGCGTACGCGACGAAGACGGTGGCGATGAACAGGAGCATCTCGACCAGCCCGAAGATCCCCAGGGCGTCGAAGGTCACCGCCCAGGGATAGAGGAAGACGATCTCGATGTCGAAGACGATGAAGAGCATCGCCGTCAGGTAGTACTTGATCGGGAACCGACCGCCGCCCACGGGCTGCGGGGTCGGCTCGATGCCGCACTCGTACGCCTCCAACTTGGCCCGGTTGTAGCGCTTCGGGCCGGTGAGAGAGGCCATCACGACGGAGCCGACCGCGAACGCCGCCGCGATGGCACCGAGTACGAGGATCGGCGCGTAGGCATTCATAGCCCCCGCTCCCTCCGTCCAGTCGTCCTTGACTGCAGATCGGAACCGGCGGGTCACACAGAGGTGAACCCGCGCCCCGGTTCCCGCGATCCGCCTCATGTGAGGCAGTTCACAAGGCCCGGAGTGAGCGCATCCTATGCCTGTTGGCTTGTGATCTGCGACACGCAGATCGTCGGCATCTTTGTGATCTACAACACTGTGTGGGTGAGGGCGAATGTGAGCATGCCCATAAATGTCAACGCAAAGACGTCAGATGGTCACAAGCAGTCGCAATAGCTTGTGGAGTTGCTGGTCGGGGGCGTGCTTCTATATCAACTATGCGTCGGAGTGGGCAAATTTCTGGGCGCCATGTTGACGTGTTATAGCGGCTCACTCTGAGGGGTGGTGGTGGGGGGAACGTGTGCTTGACCCTTCGTTCACAAGCGCGCGAACGCGCGCGTGGGGGTCCTTCTCCCCCTCCCCCCGGCGGCGGGGGGGGGGGGGCGGGGGGGGCGGGGGCGGGGGGCGGCGGGGC
>NZ_JBITFA010000013.1:57573-266761 GCF_044455705.1 Kitasatospora sp. NPDC051170
TGTCTGCGGGGAGGTGGCCGGGTGCCAGTGTGCCGCACCGTGCGAACCCCCGCGCGCGTGCCCGGCCCCCCGGGCCCACGGCCCCCTCCCCCCTCCCCCCTCCCCCCTCCCCCACCCGCCCGCCGCCCGCCGCCCGCCGCCCGCGCCAGTGTTGCCCGTGCTGGGCCGGCCGGTCCCAGCACGCGGCCATCGCGCGCTCATTCACTCGCGTCGTCGCGCTCCCGCGCGACCGCGCTCCCGCATCCCTTGGCGCTCACGCTCCCGCGTGCCCCTGATGCCCTCGCGCCCTGCCCGCTGTCCCTAGGCGGGAGCCCTTCTCCCTTACCGGGGCCCGCCCCTTCTGGGCGGGCCGCTCCAGTTGGCGCGGTCCCTCTGTCCCTGGCCCGCTCCTCGGGCCCGCGCTCGCGCTGCGGCGCTTTGCTCCCGTCTCTCCTTTCCCTGCCTTCTCTGTGCCGCCTTTCCGGCGGGCCTGTCTTGAATCCGCCCTCGCTCCCGTGAGCCAGGGGGTCGGCTACCGGTTGCCGACCGCCTGTTCCCACACCCAGGCCGCGATGCCCACCCGGTTACGGGCACCGAGCTTGCGCTGGATGTTGGCGAGGTGGTTCTTCACCGTCCCTGGTGAGATGAACAATCCGGTGCCGATCTCGGCGTTGGTCGCACCGTCGGCCACCAGCTCAGCGATCTCCCTTTCTCTCGCGGTCAGTTCCTCCTCCGGACCGGCTATCAAGGGCCCGGTGACAGCGGGACCGATGCCGGCCCCGGGGCGAGCGTCCGTCTCCGTCACCGCCATGTGCCGCAGCAGCCGCACGGTGACCTGCGGGCTGATCAGCGCATCCCCGGCCATCGCCGCTCGGACCGCCTCGATCAGCAGCACCGGACCCGAGCGCTTGAGCAGGAACCCGGCCGCGCCATGCCGTAGAGCGGTGTGCACGTACTCGTCCAGGTCGAAGGTCGTCACCACGACGACCTTGCACTGCCCCTCCAACTGCCGCGTCACCTCCAGCCCGTCGAGCTTCGGCATCCGGATGTCCGCAAGCACCACATCGGGTTTCAGCCGCCTCGCCTCCTGCATCGCCGCCTCCCCGTCCGCGGCCTCCGCCACCACCGTCATGTCCGGCTGAGCGTCCAGGACCATCCGGAACGCGCTGCGGACATCCGCCTGGTCGTCGGCGATCAGGACTCGGATCGGCCCCACACCACTCCTCATACGTGCGTCTCCCTGCTACTCGCCTGATCTTGCTTCTGTGCAGACCGCTCCCGGCCGTGGCGGGCCGCCCCCTCCATGGGGAGGGAAACCGCGACCCGCCAGGAGTCCCGTCCGTGCGGACCGGCTTCGAGTGATCCGCCGAGGGCCTCCACCCGGGCCGTCAGCCCGGGCAGGCCGCTCCCGCCGCCCCGGCGTGGCCGCTCCGGGGCCTGGCCACGGCCGTCGTTGGTCACGCTCAGCTCCAGCCAGCCGCCCATGTGCCGGGCCCGGACCTCAATGGTTCGGGCGACCGGGGCATGCCGCCTGACGTTGGTCAGGGCCTCGACGACAATCCGGTGGACCGTGCCCTCGACCTCCCGGGGCACCGGCTCCTCAGGCAGCTCCAGTCGGACTTCAGCCCCGCCCGCCGCCGTGAACTGCTCGGCCACCTGAACGAGTTCGGCCAGGCCCGGCTGCGGGCCACGATCGGCGCCCTCCTCGGTGCGCAGCAGGTGGACCGTCCTGTCGAGCGATGCCAGGGCCCGCTGCCCGGCCTGCTCTATCCGTTCGAACATCTCGACCGCGCGGGCGGGGTCGATCGCCGCCAGGTAGGCCCCGGCCTGGGCCTGGGCGACCATGCCGCTCACGTCGTGGGCCACGAAGTCGTGCAGGTCGTGGGCCAGTTCGAGTCGCTGGGACCGCTTGGCCTCGGCCACCGCGCGGTGCCGGGCCTCCTCCAGGCCGCGCAGGTAGAGCCCGATGAGGATGGCCGGCAGCGACAGGAGGGACCCGAACCCGAAGAGATCGAGCGCGTCGAGCGGCCCGTCGGCCAGGCCGAAGCGGGAGGGCCAGAGCGCCACCGAGCCGCAGGCCGTCCAGACCGCCAGCGCGCAGCGCAGACCCTCCTCCGCGCGCAGGGTGAGGACCACCGCCAGCAGCAGGCCGGCCACCTCGGCCAGGCCGACCGCGCCCGGCCATCGCTGCGACTCCGTCCAGCGGCCGGCGATCCAGACGCAGCTCGTGACCGCCGCGGAGACTGCGCCGAGCGTGGCCGTGACGGCCGTCATGCCGTAGCGCCTGCTCGCCGGGCGGGCGAGCAGGAGGAAGAGCGGAAGAACCGCCGACAGGATCTGAGACATGGTCACCACCTCTCTTCGTGTGCCGACAGATTACGACAGGCGTGAGGCGGTCCGCTTGTGCCGATCGGCATATTTCACAGGGGTGTTGAGCTGGGGCGATGGGCCGATCGGCACTGCCGGGAGGCTCTGGGCGGCGGCCGGTCTCGAGTCATCGCGCCGAAGCGGGGTCGGCCGGCCCGGGAAGGGATTCGGTTCGCGCGCGACGCGACCGCCCCTTCGCGTCCTGTCGGCACACGCTACGCCGGTCTTGAGGCTGCTCCATGTGCCGATCGGCATATTTCGAGGGCTGGTTGAGCAGAGGGAACAGCCCGATCGGCACTGCCGAGGGTGCCCGATGAGCAGTCAATCTTTGGTCATCGGACCGGCGGAAGGAGCTGGTCCTCCAAAGAGGAGTCCACTGCGATGACGAAGCTCATGATCAAGGCCCGGGCCACTCACCACCTGCGCGGGGCCGCTGCCGAGCTGCAGCCCGCGCCGCGCTGGGTCGAGCTGGCGGCCAAGGCGGCCGCGCTGACCGCCGTGCCCTCGGGGGTGTGGCGGACGGTGTTCGGGTTCGGTGTTCCGGTCGGTTTCAGCGGGGCCACGTTCGACGCCTATGCCGAGCACCAGCCCGGCTGGGGAACGGTGTACTGCGTGGTGCTGAGCGCGCTGGCGGAGACGCTGGCCTTCCTGACCATAGGTCTGGTCCGGCCCTGGGGGCAGGTGGTGCCCCGCTGGATACCGGTGCTCGGCGGTCGGCGGGTGCGTCCCCTCGCCGCGATCGTCCCTGCGCTGGGGGGCTCGGTGATACTCACCGCGCTGGGAATGCTGGCGCTGTGCGGCGGCTGGGCGCACAACATGGCGGAGCCGGACTCGCCGCACGGCCTGGGCGGTGTGGTGATGACCCTGGCCTACCTGCCTCTGGTCCTCTGGGGGCCGCTGCTCGGCATCGTCGCCATCGACTACGCCCGGCGGACTCGGCGGACGCGGCTGCAGCAGCGGTGACGGCGGTCGCGAGGTCAGGCGGGGACGGACTGCGGTGATGGTTCGGCCCCGGTGGAGGGGGCCGGGGCTCGGTCCGGGGCCGGGGCGGTGCGGCGGCCCCACTCCGTCGCCACCAGCACCAGGGCCCCGCCGAGCAGGGCGAGTGGCCCCATCCGGTTGCCGGCGATGGTGATGCCGAAGACGGCCGCCCAGAGCGGCTCGGTGCCGAGCAGCAGGCTCACCCGGGACGGCGAACTCGCACGCACGGCCCAGGTCTGAACGAAGAACGCGAAGAGCGTGCAGAACAAGGAGAGGTGAAGCAGCCAGGCCCACTGGGCGGCTCCGTACGAGCGGGCGAGGGTCCAGGGGGCGGGCCCGACGGACAGGGCGACGACGGCGAACACGGAGGTGGCGGTGGCGAGTTGGATCCAGGTGATGGCGAGCGTGTCGGTGTCGCGGACGGCCCTGGCCCGGGCCGTGGCGAGGACGTACGCCGAGCGGACGAGGGCGGCGCCCAGGATCAGCAGATCGCCGAGGGTGGGCGGGCGCAGCCCGCCGTCCCCGGTCAGGAGGGCCACGCCGAGGACGGCGAGTCCGGCCGCCGCCAGGAAGGCGCGGGGTGGCGGGGTACGGCGCAGGGCGCTCTCCCCGAGTGGGGTGAGCACCATCGCGAGGCTGATGATGAGCCCCGCGTTGGTGGCGGAGGTGTGCACCGCGCCGTAGGTCTCCAGCAGGAAGATCCCGCTGAGGCCGAGGCCCAGGCCGGCGCCGCCGAACCATTCGGCCCGGGTGAGGCGGCGCAGTGCGGGCCAGGCGACGGCTCCGAGGAGCGGCAGCACCAGGCCGAACCGCAGAACGAGCATCGCCACCACCGTTCCGGGTTCGGCGACGCGTTGGACGGCGAGGAAGCTCGACCCCCACACGACCGCCACGAGGAGGACGGGCAGGTCGCGCAGCATCGACGAGGACGACGAAGACGATGAGGGCACGGACAGGGAGGCAGGCATGAGGAAGAACCCTCCGAACGTACGGAACCGGTGGGCGCGAGTACCGTACGGCGTCGGACGGACCCAGATGTCGGGCGGGAGGCCCGGCGGGGAGCGGGGTGGAGCATGGAGCCGGGGTGCGCCATCTTCCCGCATGGGCCTGCCGGTGATCAACGCCCATTCCGGGCCGCTGAGGGTCAGGCAGCGGGCCGACCGTTCGCCGCGGCACTCCGTGAGACTTCGGCAGGGGTGGCGGACTTGAGGGCGGACCTGGGGAGCGGGCGCGTCCGGTGACGGACGGGCAGGGCGGGGCTGGGCTGGGCAGCACCGGCATCGCCGGGGCGGGGCACCGTTGGAGGGGACGGCGCCGGGCCCGGAGAAGGCGGGTGGTGGTGGCTGCTGTGGCCGGGGCAGCCGCCACCGCCCGCCGGGAAGCCCCACCGGGCGCTCCGGGCCATCGGTTCACCAAGAGGCCCGTCCGGCCCTCTACCGGAGGATCACCCGGCCGTGGATGATGCCTCCATGACAATCCAGCCGTCCACCACCCCCCGGAAGGCCAGTCACGTGAAGCGCAAACACTGGGCTGTGGTCGCAGTCGCCACTGTGCTCCCGCTCGCCGTGAGCACCGGTACGGCCGTCGCGGACGCACCCCGGTCCGCGGGCGCGCCCGCCGCCGCCTGCACCTATACGCCTGCCGTGCCCGCCGACAACTTCAAGGGCATCCCGGTCTTCGACCCCGAGGAGGCCGCGGAGCCGTACCGCGCGACGCTGCGGACGAGCCAGGGTGCGATCACTTTCGAGGCCCTGACGGACAAGGCGCCCTGCACCACCTTCTCGTTCCGGTTCCTGGCCGAGAACGACTACTTCGACCGCAGTCACTGCCACCGGCTCACCACCCAGCGGCTGTTCGTGCTGCAGTGCGGGGATCCGACCGGGACGGGCAGCGGCGGCCCCGGCTACTCGTTCCCGGACGAGAACCTGACCGGCGCCACCTACCCGGCCGGCACGGTCGCGATGGCAAACGCCGGCCCGAACACCAACGGAAGCCAGTTCTTCTTCGTCTGGAAGGACACCAAACTCTCCCCCGCCTACACCCCGTTCGGCCGGGTCACGGCCGGCCTGGACGTCCTGCAGAAGATCGCCGGCGGCGGCGAGGACGACCAGAACAACCCCGGCGACGGCTTCCCCAACCTTCCCGTGAACATCCGCCACGTGAAGATCCGCACCAACTGACGCGTCGCGGCCGGCCGGGGCCGCACCCCGGTTCCCCGGCACCTCAGCTCACCGGCACCTCAGCTCACCGGCCGCCCCACGGCCGCCGCTCCCGTACGGTGACAGCACCGACCACACCGCACGGGAGCAGCGTTCGCATGGACAGCCGGATCTGGGAGAGCGTCGACCACATGGTCGCCTGGCTCGACGAGGAGAGTACGCAGTCACCCCAGGAGGAGCGCCTGTTGCGGCTCCTCAAGCTCTCGGAGGAGGTGGGAGAGGTCGGTGCGGCGGTGATCGGTGCGACGGGGCAGAACCCGCGCAAGGGTGTCACCCACACCTGGGAGGACGTCCAGCACGAGCTCTGCGACGTCGTGTTCACCGCGCTGGTGGCGCTGCGGACGCTGACTCCCGACGCGGCCCGGGTGTTCGCCGAGCGCCTGGCCTACGTCGAACGGCGCTCGGCCGCCTCCCGCGACACCGCGTAGCCCACGCCCGAGGGCGCTCCACAGAGCGCGGGCCTGCCGACCAGGAACCGGCGGGCCCGCCCCTCCCCGCCCGACGACCTCCAGACAGCCGCCCGACCACCGACCGGCGACCGCCCGACCACCGACCGACAGCCGCCCGACCACCGACCGGCGATCGCCAGACGGCCGCCCGCCTAGGAGTTCGGCGCGACCTTCGCCAGACCGTTGATGATGCGGTCCATCGCGTCGCCGCCCTGCGGGTCGGTGAGGTTGGCGAGCAGCTTGAGGGTGAAGCGCATCAGCATCGGGTGGGTGAGCCCGCGCTGGGCGGCGAGCTGCATGACCTTCGGGTTGCCGATGAGCTTCACGAAGGCGCGGCCCATCGTGTAGTAGCCGCCGTACACGTCCTTGAGGACGCGCGGGTACGCCTGCAGGGCGCGCTCGCGGCCGATGGCGGTGACCCGGGCGTGGGCCTGCACGATGACCCCGGCGGCGATCTGGCCGGATTCCATCGCGTAGGCGATGCCCTCGCCGTTGAACGGGTTGACCATGCCGCCGGCGTCGCCGACGAGCAGCAGTCCGCGGGTGTAGTGCGGCTGCCGGTTGAAGGCCATCGGCAGAGCGGCGCCGCGGATCGGGTCGGTCATGTTCTCGGGGGTGTAGCCCCACTCCTCGGGCATGCCGGCGCACCAGGCCTTGAGGACCTCGCGCCAGTCGAGTTCGCCGAAGGCGGGAGAGGAGTTGAGGATGCCGAGGCCGACGTTGGAGGTGCCGTCACCCATGCCGAAGACCCACCCGTACCCGGGCAGCAGCTTGCGCTGGCCACCGCGGGTGTCCCAGAGCTCCAGCCAGGACTCCAGGTAGTCGTCGTCGTGCCGGGGCGAGGTGAAGTACGTCCGGTAGGCGACGCCCATCGGCCGGTCCTCGCGCCGGTGCAGGCCCATGGCGAGGGAGAGCCGGGTGGAGTTGCCGTCGGCGGCGACGACCAGCGGGGCCCGGAAGGTGACGGGCCGCTTCTCGTCGCCGAGCTTGGCGGTGACGCCGACGATCCGCCCGGTGCGCTCGTCCAGGACCGGCCCGCTGACGTTGCACCGCTCGTAGAGCCGGGCGCCGGCCTTCTCGGCCTGGCGAGCCAGCACCTCGTCGAAGTCGGCGCGCTTGCGCACCAGGCCGTAGTCGGGGAAGGAGGCGAGCTCGGGCCAGTCGAGCTCCAGCCGGACGCCACCGCCGATGATGCGCAGGCCCTTGTTGTGCAGCCAGCCGTTCTCGGTGGAGACGTCGATGCCCATGTCCACCAGCTGCTTGGTGGCGCGCGGGGTCAGGCCGTCGCCGCAGACCTTCTCGCGCGGGAAAGCGGTCTTCTCCAGCAGCAGCACGTCGAGCCCGGCCTGCGCGAGGTAGTACGCGGTGGTGGACCCGGCCGGTCCCGCACCGACCACGATCACGTCCGCGGTGCTCTCGACCACGGCGTTCTCGGCCGCGGCGCCCTCCCCCGAGGCGTCCGGCTTCGTCAGATCGGCTGCTGCGGTCTCGGACACGGTGGGCACTCTCCTGGAACTGCGGACGGAACTGCGGCGGGGAAGGTCGAACGCGGAGCGAACGAGGAACAGCGGCGAACGAGCAACGGCGGGGAAGGGGGTGTCGCGGGCAGTCTACGGCCGCTCGCTAGGCGACCTTGTAGGCCCGGTGCACGGCCACGATGCCGCCGGTCAGGTTCCGCCAGGCGACCTTGGACCAGCCGGCCTCCTGCATCAGCGCGGCCAGCGAGGGCTGGTCGGGCCAGGCGCGGATGGACTCGGCGAGGTAGACGTACGCCTCCGGGTCGCTGCTGACGGCGGTGGCCAGCGGGGGCAGGGCACGCATCAGGTACTCGGTGTAGACGGTGCGGAACGGCGTCCAGGTCGGCGTCGAGAACTCGCAGACCACCACCTTGCCACCGGGCTTGGTGACCCGGAGCATCTCGCGCAGCCCGGCGACGGTGTCCTGCACGTTGCGCAGCGCGAAGGAGATGGTGACCAGGTCGAAGGTGTCGTCGGCGAAGGGCAGCCGGGTGGCGTCACCGGCGGTGAAGGCCAGTTCGGGATGGCGGTGCTTGCCCTCCGTCAGCATGCCGACGGAGAAGTCGCACGGGACGACCTTGGCCCCGGCCTCGACGAAGGGGATCGAGGAGGTGGCGGTGCCGGCTCCGAGGTCGAGCACGAGGTCGCCCGGTCCGGCGGACACCGCCTCGGTCACCGCCCGGCGCCAGGCGCGGGCCTGGCCGAGGGAGAGCACGTCGTTGGTGCGGTCGTACTTGGCCGCGACGTCGTCGAACATCGCGGCGACTTCACGCGGCTGCTTGTCCAGAGAGGCTCGGGTCACGCCCCCATTGTTCACCCTGTGACGCGGAGCCCGACCAAGGGGGCACACCAACGCGGCACACGAACCGAACGAGCGAACCGAACGAGCGACGCGAACGAACCGGGCGAACGGATGAACGGGCGAACGGGCGAACGGGCGAACGGGCGAACGGGCGAAGCCAACAGTCGAAGCGACCGGACGAAGCGGCCAGCCACCGCCTCAGTGCAGCCCGCGCCGCCCGCCCGCCCGGCGGCGGCGCCGGGAGCGCTTGCCCTGCGTTATCGCGGGCATCCCCTCGGCCAGGGCCCCGGTCGCGAGCGCGAGGTTGGCGGCCAGCCGCCCCTGCCCGCTGCGGACGGCGACGGCCCGGTGGTGCCGCCGGATGCGCACCACGCAGATCAGGAAGGCCACGACGGCGACCGGCACGCTGAAGCGGGCCAGCCCGACGCCGACCGGCTGCGGGTAGGTGTCGCCGCAGATCCGCACCGCGCCGGGGTCGTCGGCGGCGTGCTCCAGGCAGATGGTGTCGCCGAGCCTGGTGCCGTCCGCGAGCGGCAGCGCGGCCGCGGTGTGCGGCTGGCCGGACGCGCGGTAGCTGACGGCGCTGTAGCTGCCGCCGCCGGTGGGCAGCTGGGTGACGACGCCTTCGACTCTCACCGGGTGGGCCTCGATCCGGTCGGCCTGGTCGGCCTGACGCCAACCGAGCAGGCACATGCCGACGGCCAGCACGGCGCTGAGCACGGCGGCGAGGTACCAACCACGGCCCAACCGCGGGGTGCGCGGCGGGGGGACGGTCGCGGTTCGCATGGTTCCTGTCCTGGCTTGCCTTCGGGGCCGGGGACATGGCCCCGCCGCCCGCGGGCACGGGCGGTGGTGTGGTGAGGGTACGGGAGTGAGCTGTTCGGGATCGTATCCGCTGGCGGGCCCTCAGGTCACGGCGAAGCGGCAATCACTCCCCGCCCGGGAGACCGGAGTTCGGGAGCACACGAAGGAAATGCCGTCCACCGCAAGGGAATCCGACTACTGACGAGTACGTCACACTCGGGCCCGCACGAACGTCCGAAGCCCGCGAGCAGGCCCGTGCCGGGAGCCTCAGCGCCGCCGGTACACCAGGCGCCCGCCCAGCACCGTGGCCAGGCATCCGCCCGCCGCCGGTTCGACCGAACCCTCCCCCGAACCCCGGCCCTCCCCCGAACCCCGGCCATCCCCCGACCCTGGGCCGTCCCCCGAGACCGCGACGACCGCGAACACCGCGAAGTCCGCCCGCCCGCCGGCCTCCACCCGCCCGGACACGGCCTGCTGGAACGGCAGCCCCGCCAGCGGGTCCAAGGGCCCGGAACCACCGGCCCCGACCCCCGCCCCCGCCGCAGGAACCACCACGACCCCCGACCGCGCCACCGCCGTCCGCACCGAGGCCCGCTCGAAGGGCCCGGCCACCGCCGTCACCCCGTACCCGAGCATCCGCTGCAGCCCACGCCGCGCGCTGGCCCCGTACCGCACCTCGTCCGCGCAGCCGACCAGCCCGTCCGCCACCGGCTCGGCCCCGACGTCCTCGCGCGGGTCCGGGTGGTAGTCGCGCTCCAGCAGCCGGTGCCCGTACGGCTGGAGCAGCCCGGGCGCGAGCACCGAGCCCGCGCCCCAGTCCCGTTCGCGCGCGCCGGGGTGCGCACCCGCCACCGAGGCGTACGGCCCGACCGCCACCACCGTCCCCCCGCCGACCACCACCGCCCCGTCCGCCAGAACCACGGAGGACGGGGAGGACGGGGAGGACGAGGAAGCCCCCGGGGAGGGCAGCACGAAGGCCGCCCGGTGCAGGGTCAACACAGTGGCACCGGCCCTCAGTTGTCCAGGATCTTGAGCTCCGGGTGCGCCGTGCCGCCCTCGATCGCCGTGGAGGCGATGTGCGAGGCGACGCGCGGGTCGACCGGGTCGTTCGCCGGGTCGTCCAGCACCCGCAGGTGCTCGTACGTGGTGGAGCGCTGCGCCGGGACGCGGTCGGCGGCGCGGATCAGGTGGATCAGCTCGGTGAGGTTGGAGCGGTGCTTGGCGCCGGCCGCCGAGACCACGTTCTCCTCCAGCATCACCGACCCGAGGTCGTCCGCCCCGTAGTGCAGCGACAGCTGGCCCGCCTCCTTGCCGGTGGTGAGCCAGGAGCCCTGGATGTGGGCGATGTTGTCGAGGAAGAGCCGGGCGATGGCGATCATGCGCAGGTACTCGAAGACGGTGGCCTGCGTCGAGCCCTTGAGGTGGTTGTTCTGCGGCTGGTACGTGTACGGGATGAACGCGCGGAAGCCGCCGGTGCGGTCCTGCACGTCGCGGATCATCCGCAGGTGCTCGATCCGCTCGGCGTTGGTCTCGCCGGTGCCCATCAGCATGGTGGAGGTGGACTCCACGCCGAGGCCGTGGGCGGTCTCCATGATCTCCAGCCAGCGCTCACCCGACTCCTTGAGCGGGGCGATGGCCTTGCGCGGCCGCTCCGGGAGCAGCTCGGCGCCGGCGCCGGCGAAGGAGTCGAGGCCGGCCTTGTGGATGCGGGTGATGGCCTCCTCGACGGAGACGCCCGAGATCCGGGCCATGTGGTCGACCTCGGAGGCGCCCAGCGAGTGGATCACCAGCTGCGGGAAGTCGGCCTTGATCGCGGAGAAGGCGCGCTCGTAGTACTCCACGCCGTAGTCGGGGTGGTGCCCGCCCTGGAACATGATCTGGGTGCCGCCCAGTTCGACGGTCTCGGCGCAGCGGCGCAGGATCTCGTCGAGCTCGCGGGACCAGCCCTTGTCGCTCTTCGGCGGCACGTAGAAGGCGCAGAACTTGCACGCCGTCACGCACACGTTGGTGTAGTTGATGTTGCGCTCGATGATGTACGTCGCGATGTGCTCGGTGCCGGCGTAGCGGCGGCGGCGCACCGCGTCGGCGGCGGAGCCGAGCGCGTGCAGCGGCGCCGAGCGGTACAGGTCGAGCGCCTCCTCCGGGGTGATCCGGCCGCCGGCGGCGGCGCGGTCGAGCACGGCCTGCAGGTCGGTGCTGGACGCAACGAGGGCGGTGGCTGCGAGCTCGGTCACCTGGCGGCCTTCTCTCTTCTCGGGGGCGGACGACGGGGCGTCCGGGTACGGCCGAACCAGCCTACGCCAGCTCATTTCGGCCACCGGCGTCAGCCCGTCGCACCCTGCCCCGGCGTGGCCCCGTCCACCTTGTGCAGGGTGCCGGACGGGTTGCCGCCGGGCGGGTCGGCGGAGGTGAAGCGGAGGGTGCCGTCGTTCTGGAGGGTGAGCGTCTCGGCGTTGGAGCCGCTGGTGCAGGCGCCGGGGATGGAGGAGTGGGTCAGCCGGGACTGGAAGACGATCTTGCTCTCCGAGACGGACTTGAGCGTCCACGCGCCGTCGCAGCTGATCGAGATCAGTCCGGAGATGCCGTTGCGGCTGGTGGCGCCCTCCTGGCCGACGGCGACGGAGCGGACGGTGACCGTGGTGGTCCCGGCGGACAGGCCCTTCTCGGTGACCATGTCCCCGCGCCAGGTGCCCACGAACGCGGCCGGCACCACCCCTCCCGCCCCCGTCCCGGAAGCGGAAGCGGACGGAGACGGGCTCACCGGCGCCGGCTGCGGCTGCGGCACCACCGGCGACGTCGGCCCCACGACGGGCTCCGCCGGACCGTCCCGGTGCAGCCAGGCGTACAGCCCGTACCCGCCCCCGGCGAGCAGCACCGCCAGCACCCCGGCCGCGACCCCCGCCACCGCCCCGGTCCGTCTGCGCCCCCGCACCTCCCCCGAAGCCGTGTCCGACCCGGTCCCGCCCCCGGTCCCAACCCCAACCCCGACCCCAACCCCGACCCCAACCCCGGCCCCGGCCCCGACCGCCGACTCCGCATCCCCGGAACCCGCAGGACCCTCGGCAGAGACGGACCCCCCGGAGGGAGCCGCCCCCTGAGCCACTCCCTCCTCCCCCTCCAGGTCCAACAGCCCCACCGCCGCCCGCCCCACCCCCGCCGCCAGCGCGGGCGGCAGCCAGGCCCCCTGCGACAGCCGCCCTGCCGCGGAGCGGTCCGGGTCGAGCAGGATGAGCAGCTGCCGCGGCGTGGGCCGGTCGGCCGGGTCCTTGGCCAGGCACCGCAGGACGGTGGCGCGCAGCGGCCCGGTCAGCCCGGAGACGTCCGGCGCCTCGTGCAGGACGCGGTAGAGCAGGACGGCCGCGCTGACGCCCTCCCCGAACGGGTGAATCCCGGTGGCGGCGAAGGCGAGGACGGCGCCGAGCGAGAAGACGTCCCCGGCGGGGCCGACGGTCACGCCGTTCGCCTGTTCGGGCGACATGAACCCGGGCGAGCCGACGACGTACCCGGACTGGGTGAGCCCGCTGCTCGCGTCGAGGGCGCGGGCGATGCCGAAGTCGATGAGCCGGGGGCCGTCCAGGGTGAGCAGCACGTTGGACGGCTTGACGTCGCGGTGCACGAGGCCGAGCCCGTGCACGTGTCCGAGCGCCTCGGCGAGGCCGACGCCGAGGGCCCGTACGGAGGGTTCGGGCAGCGGCCCGGAGTCGCGGACGGCGGTGCCGAGGGCGGGCCCGGCGACGTAGCCGGTGGCGACCCAGGGCCGGGGGCCTTCGGTGTCGGCGTCGAGGACGGGCGCGGTCCAGGTGCCGCCGACGCGGCGGGCGGCGGCGACCTCCCGCCGGAACCGGTCGCGGAACTCGGCGTCGTCGGCGAGTTCGCCGCGCACCACCTTGACGGCGACGGTGCGCCCGCCGGCCGTGCGGCCGAGGTAGACGCGGCCCATCCCGCCCGCGCCCAGCCTCCGCAGCAGCCGGTAGGCGCCCACCTGGCGGGGGTCGTCCGCTTCCAGAGCCCGCATGCCCGTACGCTCCCCTCGCTCGCGTCGCCCTACGGCGCGCCGGGAGCAGGCCCCCCGCTCCCGGGCAGACCGTACCGGGCCCGGGCAGCCCCCGCACCGACCAACCCGCCACGTACCGCCGCACCGGCCCCGGCCCCACCCGCGCCCGAACCGCGCCCGAACCTCGCCGAACCCGACCCGACCCCCGCCCGAGCCCCACCAGGAACGCCCGTCAGGAACCCCGCCAGGAACCCCGCCAGGAGCCGCCCGTCAGACGGCCGGAGCCCCCACCGGCAGCGCCGCCGGCTCCAGCAGCCGCACCGCGACGTCCGGCGCGAACCCGCTGTCGTGCGCGACCCGCCGGGCGAACTCGGCGATCCCGGCGAGCTGCCGCTCCCCGAGCGAGAAGTCGAGCGCCTCGCTGAAGTAGCGCTCCAGCACGTCCGCCCCGAAGCTCTCCCAGCGGGCGGCCTGCTCCGCGACCTTGGCGGCCTCGACGAGCGACAGGTCGCGGGACTCCAGGAAGGCCCGGTGCACGGCCGCGGTCAGTTCGGGGCGGCGCTCGGCGAACTCGCGGCGCACGGCCCAGACGGCGAAGACGAACGGCAGGCCCGTCCACTCCTTCCACATCGCGCCGAGGTCGTGGACGGTCAGTCCGAGGTCCTCGGCCTGCCCGAGGTAGGCGCGCAGCGCCGGGTCGCCGATGAGGACGGCGGCGTCGGCCTCGGCGAGCATCTGTCCGAGTTCGGGCGGGCAGCTGAAGTAGTCGGGGCGCACGCCCTCGCGCTCCTCGAGCAGGAGGCGGGCGAGACGCACGGAGGTGCGGCTGGTGGAGCCGAGGGCGACGCGGCGGCCGTCGAGGTCGGCGAGCGGGACCTTGCTCACGATGTGGCAGGACATGACGGGTCCGTCGCTGCCCACGGCGATGTCGGGCAGGACGAGCAGGTCCTCGGCGTTGCGCAGGTATTCGACGCAGGTGATGGGGCCGATGTCGAGGGAGCCGTCGACGAGCTGGTCGCTGAGCTTCTCGGGGGTGTCCTTGGTGAGGTCGAGGTCTAGGAGGTTCCCCGTCCTGGCGAGGCCCCAGTAGAGGGGGACGCAGTTGAGGAACTGGATGTGGCCGACCCGCGGCCTGACCGGTGCTGTCACTGCGCCGCTCCCTTACTGTTCGTACGCTCCATCGCAGGGTATGCCCGTGGTCGGCGGCGGCCCGCAGCGGGCCCGCGACACGCGCGGCCGGGCCGGCCGCCGAGCCGACCGCCGGGCCCGCGCCGGGCCCTTCGAACACGCTCGCGCGCGCTTACGACACGCGCCCCGTGCACCGCAAGTCACCCCTGGTCGTCACAGCGGCCGCATGCTAGCGTTGCCCTCAGTTGCAGTTTGATTCCCCTTGCAGTACTTGAAGCCTGCGGAGCATGTAACCGCAGGCTTTTTGTAGTTTTTCAGCAATATCGAAAAACTTCGGACTCGTCCGAAGGCAGGGCGATCAGCGCAGCGGACCGGGTGCCACACGGTGTGGCCCCCGACACGCCTCGCAAGGAGAACGGCATGGCCACGGGAACCGTCAAGTGGTTCAACGCTGAGAAGGGCTTCGGCTTCATCGCCCAGGAGGGCGGCGGCCCGGACGTCTTCGTTCACTACTCCGCCATCAACGCGAGCGGCTTCCGCTCGCTGGAGGAGAACCAGGCGGTCAGCTTCGACGTCACCCAGGGTCCGAAGGGCCCGCAGGCGGAGAACGTCGTCGCGATCTGACCTTCCTCATGATGTTCTGATCGCTCTGGACCCGCGCGGGTCCGTCGGCGGCTCCCGACAGCCGCCACGATGAGCTCAAGAGCAGTACCCAAGGGGGCCCGCCCATCCCGGCGGGCCCCCTGCCTTTTCTCCGCACGGAAAGCACCGCTGCCGGGAATCCGTACCGAATGCCTGCCCGCTCCGGAATCGGCGCGAAAAGCGAAAGGCGGCCTTCGGCGCCACCGCGCCGACCGCCGCAGGGGCGTCGCGGGGCGTCATGGGGGGCGTCGCGGGGGCGTCGCACAACGGGTCGCCCGAGGGGCGTCCACTCGCCACGGCGGCGGCGACTCCGAGGTCGGCTCTTCCGCCGCGCAGTGCGAACTGCCGGCAGCAGAACGAGCCCTCCCCCACTTCAGGGGGAGGGCTCGTCCGAGCTGATCGCCTATGCGGCAGCGGCGGCCCGGGCCGGGATGGTGGCCGGCTCGTCGAGGGGGTCGGCGCTCGGGTTGTTGTACGCGGCGACGTCGAGGATCTTCTCGCGGGAGGCGACGACGATCGGGACGACGACCTGGCCGGCGACGTTGGTCGCGGTGCGCATCATGTCGAGGATCGGGTCGATGGCGAGGAGCAGGCCCACGCCCTCCAGGGGCAGGCCCAGGGTGGAGAGGGTCAGGGTCAGCATGACGATGGCGCCGGTGAGGCCCGCGGTGGCGGCGGAGCCGACGACCGAGACGAAGGCGATCAGGATGTAGTCCTTGATCCCCAGGTCGATGTTGTAGACCTGGGCGACGAAGATCGCGGCGATGGCCGGGTAGACCGCGGCGCAGCCGTCCATCTTGGTGGTGGCGCCGAACGGGACGGAGAAGGAGGCGTACTCGCTCGGGACGCCGAGGCGCTCGGTGACGCGGCGGGTGACGGGCAGGGTGCCGACCGAGGAGCGGGAGACGAAGGCCAGCTGGATGGCGGGCCAGGCGCCCTTGAAGAAGTGCAGCGGGTTGAGCCCGGCGGCGAAGCGCAGCACCAGCGAGTAGACGACGAACAGGACCAGCGCGCAGCCGACGTAGATGTCGAGGGTCAGCGTGGCGAAGGGCTTGAGCAGGTCCCAGCCGTACTTGGCGACGGACTTGCCGATGAGGCCGAGGGTGCCGAGCGGGGAGAGCCGGATGACCCACCACAGGGCGGTCTGGACCAGTTCGAGCACGGACTCGCTGAGCTTGAGGACGGGCTCGGCCTTGCCGCCGAGCTTGAGGATCGCGGCGCCGACGACGACCGCCAGGAAGACGATCTGCAGGACGTTCACCTTGGTGAAGGCGTCGACGATGTTGGTGGGGAAGATCCCGGTCAGGAAGTCGATCCAGGAGCCCTTGTCGTCGAGCGCCTTGAGGCCCTCGGTCTTGAGGTTCGTGCCCTTGCCGGGGTTGGTGAGCAGGCCCAGGCCCAGGCCGATCGCGACGGCGATCAGCGAGGTGATCATGAACCAGAGCAGGGTGCGGGTGGCGAGGCGGGCCGCGTTGGTGACGTTGCGCAGGTTGGCGACGCTGACCACGATCGCGGTGAAGACCAGCGGCGGGACGGCCAGCTTGAGCAGCTGGACGAAGATCTTGCCGATCGTCTCCAGGGTGGTCGCCAGCCAGGCGATGTCGGCGGCGCGGGCCAGGTAGCCGAGGCCGACGCCGAGCACGAGGCCGGCGACGATCTGCGCCCAGAACGGCGTCTTGCGGATGCGGGCGAGCACGGACGGCGACGAGGTCGCCTCGGGCGCTGTGGACATGGGGGTGCGACTCCGGGGGAGGGCGTGACGGTGAGGTGCGTGACGGTGACGTGCGGGGCGGGGACGGCGGCACGGCGCACGGGCCGGACGGGGAGGGTCTCGGCCCCGGTCAGGGGCGTGCCGCCTCGATACAGCAGGGGTCGGTGCAGCTCATCGCGCGACAACGGCGCGGGCTGTCCACAGCACCGGTCAGGACGCACGGGCGGGCGGCGCCGGGCTGCGGGCCCGGGCCGTTCGTCCGCAGTGCGTCTGAGGCTGTCATGGCCGACACATTAGCAGCAAACATTTGAGATGTTCAAAGTACTTGTTTGAGATGACCTTGACCGCTGAACAGTTATACGTATAACTTCGTAGCCACCACACTTCGCACGTTCCTGCCCACTGGAGAAGGACCCCACCGATGGGCTACCTCGCCCTGCTCCGCGCCCCGCACGTCACCCGGCTGCTGCTCGGCACCCTGCTCGGCCGACTGCCCGCCGGCATGACCGCCCTGGTCATCGCCCTCGCCCTGCGCGACGCCGGGGTGCCGTTCGGCCGGATCGGGCTCGCCACCTCCGCCTACGCGATCGCCGCCGCCGTCGGCGGGCCGGTGCTCGGCCGCATCGTCGACCGCACCGGGCAGCCCCGCGTCCTGCTGGCCTCCGCGGTGGTCGCCGGCGGCGGGTACGCCCTGCTCGCCCTCGCCCCCGGCTCCGCGATCGCCGCGCCGCTCGGGGCCGCGATCGCCGGTCTCGCGATGCCCCCGCTGGAGCCCTGCCTGCGCTCGCTGTGGCCGGACGTCGTCGACGAGGACCGGCTCGACACCGCGTACGCCTTCGACTCCGCCTCCCAGCAGATCCTCTACGTGGCCGGGCCGCTGGCCGTCTCCACCATCTCCGGGCTGTTCAGCCCCGCCGCCGCGCTCTGGGTCGCCGCCGGGCTCGGACTGGCCGGCGCCCTGATCGTCGCCACCGCCGGACCAGCCCGGGCCTGGCGCGCCCCCGCCCGGGAACACTCCGCCGGGCTGCTCGGGCCGCTGCGCTCCCCCGGGCTGGTGCTGCTGGTCGTGGGCCTCGCCGGGGCCGGCTGGGCCGTCGGCGCGCAGAACGTGCTGTTCATCGCCTACGCCGAGCAGCACGAGGGCGCACTGCCCGGCGGCGCCGGCACCCTGCTGGCCCTCGCCGCCCTCGGCGGGCTGCTCGGGGCGCTCGCCTACGGGATGGTCTCCTGGCGCAGCACCACGGCCACCCGCACCTGGGTGATGGCCCTCGCGATGGCCGCCTCCTACCTGCCGCTGGCCGCCCTGCCCGGCCCGTACGCGATGGCGGCGCTGGCCTTCCTGTCCGGCATCGGACTGGCCCCGCTGCTGGCCGCCGCCTTCGTCCTGGTCGCGGAGCTGGCCCCGGCCGGGACGGTGACGGAGGCGTTCGCCTGGCTGGTGACGCTCTTCGCCACCGGCAACTCGCTCGGCTACGCCGTCTCCGGCAAGCTCGCCGAGGGCTCGCTGCGCCCGGTGGCGCTGTGCGCGGTCGGCGGGATCGCCCTCGGCGCCCTGCTGCTGTTCGGCGCCCGCCGCTGGTTCCGCACCACGCCCGCCCCGGCCGCCCCCGCGCTGGCCGTCCCCTTGGCCGGTTAGGGCGCCCCCATGAACGACCGCGCCCGCCGGTGGTCTGGCCGGCGGGCGCGGTCCCCTACGTTCCGGTGCGCCCTCGGCCCGCCGCGGCCGTGGAGGCGCGCAGCACCAGCGAGGTGGCCAGCGGCGCGACCGGGGCGACGGGCTCGCCGCGCAGCAGTCCGGCCAGGGCGGCCGCGCCGGCCCGGCCCAGTTCCTCGCCGGGCAGGTCGACGGTGGTCAGCGGCGGGGCGAGCAGGGCGGCGACCGTCACGTTGTCCATGCCGACCACCGACAGGTCGTCGGGCACCCTCAACCCCCGTTCCGCCGCCGCCTGGTAGACGCCGGAGGCGACCACGTCGTCGTCGCAGACCACCGCGCGCGGGTGGTCGGGGCGCTCCAGCATGACGCCGGCCGCGCGCCGGGCGGCGGCGTGGCCCTCGTTGAGGCGCACGCCCGACTCCACCACGTCCAGGCCGAGTTCGCGCACGGCCGCCTCGAAGGCGGCCTGCCGGACGCGGAAGGTGTAGGCGGAGTGGACGGAGCGCAGGTGGCCGATGCGGCGGTGGCCGAGGGCGGCGAGGTGTTCGACGGCGCGGCGCATGCCGCCGCCGACGTCGAGTTCGACGGTGGGGCGGGTGCGGTCGGTGCCGGGGTCGGCGTCGAGGTAGACGGCGGGGGTGTCGGCGGGCAGTTCGCCGAGCTGGCTGTCGTCCGGGGAGCAGATCAGCAGGCCGTCGAAGCGGCTGCTGGTGGCGGCCTCGGCGAGGGTGGCGCCGTTCCAGCCGGAGCTGACGACGACCTCCAGGCCGTGCCGGGCGGCCTCCTGGTGGACGCCTTCGAGCACCCGGCCGAAGAAGGGGCCCTGGAGGTTGGGCACCGCCAGCATGATCATCCCGCTGCGGCCGAGCCGCAGCTGACGGCCGGCGGCCTGCGGGCGGTAGCCGAGGCTGTGGGCGGCCTGGCGCACCCGTTCCCGGGTGGCCTCGGAGACCCGGCGGCCGGCCTCGGAGCCGGAGAAGACCAGCGAGACGGTGGCCTGGGAGACGCCGGCGAGCCGGGCCACGTCCCGTCCGGTGGGCCGGCGCGCGGGGGCCGGCCAGGTCCCGGCCGCGTGCTCGGGAGCCGTGCTCTCGGGGGCGGGTCCGGAGGAGTCGTCGGTGGGCAAGGGTGCCGGTGCCGGGGTCAGCTCTGGCGGACGGCGGCCGCGCGGGCGGCGTCGTCGGCCGCGTCCTCCTCGGCGTTCTGCGCGGCGATCCGCTCGACGGTGCGGCTGCGCATCCCGGTGACCTTGGTGCTGATCTGCTCGGACATCGCGTCGCGCTGCCTGCTCAGCAGCGCGTAGCTGATCGGCGCGGAGGCGATGGCGGCCAGCAGGAACAGGAAGATCACGCCCGCCTCGCCGCTGACCGGGATGACCCCGAAGTGGCCGAGCAGCAGCGACACCAGCAGGCAGGCGAGGAAGATGCTGACCCGCAGCGAGGTGTAGCGGAGCGTGGCGTGCGACTTCTCCTGGCCGTTGCTGCTGCTCACGTCGGACACATCCTTCAAGCCGGTCGGGGGGCGAGGTCTCCCAGTGGTGTCTCCCCATGGGTCTCCCAGTGAAGCATGCCTGACGCCCGGCACCGAGGACGGGTCACCCGCCCGTGCCCGTCAGCGCAGGTCGAGCCACATGGTGATGTCGTCGCGGTCGTCGCCGGGGCCGACGCGGATCGCGGCGGGCACCCGGCCGACCTCGCGGTAGCCGCAGCGGGCGTAGAAGCGCTCCAGGCCCTGGCCGCCGCGGGCGCTGAGCCGCAGCGCGTCCAGGCCCCAGGCGCGGGCGACGCGCTCGGCCTCGGCGAGGAGCGCGGCGCCGTAGCCGTGGCCCTGGAAGTCGGGGTGGACCATGACCCGCTTGAGCATCCGCCAGTGCTCCATGAGGTCGAAGCGCATGGACTCGAAGAACAGCACCCCGACCAGCCGCCCGGTCGCCTCGTCGTGGGCGACCAGCAGCCGGTCGGGGCCCTCGGGGGCGATCCCGGCGAACTGGCGGTCGGCGCTCTCCCACACCTGGTCCTCGGTGACCGGGGCCACGAAGCCGACCGCTCCCCCGGCGTTGGTGACGTCCGTCCACAGCCTGACCACGGCCGCGCGCAGGTCGGGGTCGGGCTTGGGATCCAAAGTGAAGATGAGCGCCATGAGGCGGAGCTTAGGGCGTGTCCTGAACGTCCTGAGCGACGACTCCCCCTCGGGGTCTAGACCACCGCCGACGGAGCCGCCGCCGGGGCCGCCGTACGGCCGCCGCGCAGCGCCAGGCAGAGGCCGACCGCGACCGCGCACAGGGCGCCGGCGCCGTACCAGGTGAGGTCGTAGTCGCCGAGCGCGTCCCGGGCCGCGCCCGCCAGGCCCGCGACGACGGCGGCGCCGATCTGGTGGGCGGCCAGCACCCAGCCGAAGACGATCGGCGCGTCCTCGCCGAAGTTGCGCCGGCACAGGGCGACGGTCGGCGGCACGGTGGCCACCCAGTCCAGGCCGTAGAAGACGACGAAGGCGAGGATCGGCGGCTCCAGCGAGCCGGCGAACAGCTGCGGCAGCAGGACCAGCGACAGGCCGCGCAGCCCGTAGTAGACGGTGAGCAGCAGCCGGGAGTCGACGCGGTCGGTGAGCCAGCCGCTGAACACGGTGCCGGCCACGTCGAACAGGCCGATCAGGGCGAGCAGGCTCGCGGCGGCGGTGACGGGCATGCCGTGGTCGTGGGCGGCGGGGATGAAGTGGGTGCCGACCAGGCCGACGGTGGTGGCGCCGCAGATGGCGAAGGAGCCGGCCAGCAGCCAGAACGCCCGGGTGCGGGCCGCCCCGCGCAGCACCCGCAGGGAGCGGGCGAGCGCCCCGCCGGCCTGGGCGGGTGCGGGCGGGGCCTCGGTGGCGCCGTACGGGAGCAGGCCGAGGTCGGCGGGGCGCTCGCGCATCAGCAGCAGGACGGGCACGGCGACGGCGGTGGCGGCGAGCGAGACCACGACGACGGCCGAGCGCCAGCCGTGCTCCTCGACCAGCCAGGCGCCGACCGGCAGGAAGATCAGGTTGCCCGCCGCGCCGGCGGCGGTGAGCACGCCGGTGACGAGGCCCTGGCGGGCCTGGAACCAGCGGCCGGAGATGGTGGTGGCGAAGGCGCCGGCCATGGAGCCGCTGCCGAGGCCGACCAGCACGCCCCAGCAGAGCATCAGCTGCCAGGGCTCGCGCATCAGCATGGTGAGGCCCGCGCCCATGGAGATGGTGAGCAGGGCGCAGACGACGACCAGCCGGACGCCGAAGCGGTCCATGAGGGCGGCGGCGAAGGGGGCGGTGAGGCCGTAGAGGGTGAGGTTGACGGAGGTGGCACTGGCGATCGTCCCGTTCGACCAGCCGAACTCGTTGTGCAGGGCGTCCATCATCAGGCTGGGTGTGGAGCGGAATCCGGCCGAGCCGAGCAGCACGAGCAGGGCGACGCCGGCCACGACCCAGGCGTAGTGCACCCGGGGGCGGGAGGGTCGGCCGTCGGCGGGGGCCACGGTGGGGGCGAGGGCGCTGCGTTCGGTCACGGCGTCGAGTCTCCCGGGGCTGCGCGGCGGCGACGAGTGGCCTGAACGACAGCTTTCGCAAGAATCGGGCCAGCGCTTGGCATACGCTGGCCCGGCCCCCGAGGAGCCGGCCCTCAAGGACCCGGAGCCGAACCCCACGTACCCCGAAGGAGGAGCGACGGTATGACGCACCTGGTCGCGGTGCTCGCCCTGGACGGCGTGATCGCGTTCGAACTCGGCATCCCCGCACGGATCTTCGGCTCCGCCCGGGACGCGGACGGCCGCCCGCTGTACCGGGTCGCCACCTGCACCCTGGACGGCGAACCGGTCGCCACCAGCGCGGACTTCCGCATCGTCGTCGACCACGGGCCCGAACTGCTGGAGCGGGCCGACACGGTGGTGATCCCCGCCTCCGCCGACTCCAGCCCGGGGGCCGTGGATGCCGCCTTCACCCCCGAACTGGCCGCCGCCCTGGCCCGCATCCGGCCCGGCACCCGGCTGATGTCGATCTGCACCGGCTCCTTCCTGCTGGCCGCCGCCGGGCTGCTGGACGGCCGCCCGGCCACCACGCACTGGCGCTACACCGAGCTGTTCGCCGAGCGCTTCCCCGCGGTGCGGCTGGACCCGGACGTGCTCTACACCGACGACGGGGACGTGCTCACCTCCGGCGGGGTCGCCGCCGGGGTGGACCTGTGCCTGCACGTGGTGCGACGCGACCACGGCAGCGCGGTGGCCAACACGGTGGCCCGCAACTGCCTGGTGCCGCCGTGGCGCGAGGGCGGCCAGAAGCAGTACGTCGAGGCGCCGAGCCCGCCGGAGGCGTCCGGGCAGGGCACGGCGGCGGTGCGCGCCTGGGCGCTGGAGCACCTGGACGAACCGCTGGCACTGCGGCAGTTGGCGGAGCTGGCGGGCATGAGCGTGCGCACCTTCACCCGGCGCTTCCGGGAGGAGACCGGTGCCAGCCCCGGCCAGTGGATCACCGTGCAGCGCACCGAGCGGGCGCGGCAGTTGCTGGAGCGCACCGATCTGAGCATCGACCAGGTGGCCCGCGAGTCCGGGTTCGGCACCGCCGCCTCGCTGCGGCTGCAGCTGCGCGGCCGCCTCGACGTGGCGCCGAGCGCCTACCGGCGCACCTTCCGGGCCGTGGCGGGCTGAGGGCGACGGCCCCGGCCGGAGCACGTACGGGCGCTGCCCGGGTGGATGCCGGGCGAGGACCGGACGGCTGGCCGGAATCCGCCGCCTCGCCGCCACCGCCCGGTGCGGTGAACCGGACGGCGGCCGCCCGCGGCGCTCCGCACGCGCCACGGCCAGCCGCCGCCCGATCGCGGCGCACGGGCCCTGATCCCGCGCCGGGCGCTCCGCACTCGCCGAGGAGCGGCCCGCCTCCGGCGTTCCACGGTCCCCCCTGCTGACGCGTTCCCCCTGGACAGCAGCACCGTGGCGGCGGCCGGACGGCCCCTCGGCGTCCCCTCGCAACGGAGAGCCGCACCCAAGCGTGATCAGTCGGATACGTCACGTCAATGGGTAGTCGGAAATTCGGAATGGTTGCGTCACCTTTCGGCCGGTGATCGCCGCCGGCCCGCCGAGCCCGCCCACGGGCCGCCGCGGTAGCCGCTATTGCGCCAAAGCCGCCCAGTCGACGCCCGCCAGCGGATCGGCGGGCCGGGCGTCCGCGCCGATCTCGCACCAGACGCGCTTGCCGCTGCCGTCCGGGTACCAGCCCCAGCGCTCGCAGAGCAGCTCGACCAGTTCCAGGCCCCGCCCGTTGGTGGCGTCCTGGTCCGCACCGGCGTGCCGGGGGGCGGGCGCGATCTGGCTGGTGTCGGCGACCTCCACCCGCAGCGGGACGGTCGCCCGCTCCTGCTCCGGGGAGTCCGGCACCGGCAGACAGAGCCTCAGCACGGCCGGACAGCCGGTGTGCACGACGGCGTTGGTGACGAGCTCGGAGACCACCAGCACCACCGTCTCGGCCATCGGCGCGTCCGGGTCCACCCCGTGGTTCAGCAGCCGCGAGCGCACCCACCGGCGGGCGCGGCCCACCTCGGCCGGGTCCGCCTGCACCGCCAGCTGCACCTGAAGAACCTGCACCGCTCCACCACCCGCACTCGCAGTTCGGCCATCGTCCCGATCGGGCCGGACGGGAGGACCGGCGGGCCCTCGCACCTCGCCCGCGGCCACCCGGCCCGTCGTCTCCGTGCACCCTCGTGCACCCCGGGCACGCGCCCGCCCGCTCCGCCCACGCGGACCCGGCCGTGCCGTCCCGACCGCGCCGTCCCGACCGTCCGTCACGCACCGGCCGCGGCTCGAATACGCCTCAGGATGAGTGGGCCGGCGGCCCGCAGCAAGCGCTTCGGGCATATTCCAGCGATCGGGGGACAGGGGGTGCATACTGACCCGCTCACTCTCGCGAACCTCGCACCGGCACACGTCCGGCCCGGGCCGACCGGCCGGATTCCCGCATGCCGGGAACCTACCGCCGCACACCCCTCACACCGTCTCCGCCACTCGCGAACCACCCGTGCGACATATGTCCAGCACTTCTCGAACAGGGGCGTCGACGGACCGTCCCACCAGCGGATCGTCCCATCGTCCGACGAACCCTCCCCCGCCCGGGCCCGAACACCGCGGCAGCACCGCGACCGTGCCCGCGGATCCGCGAGAGCGGGTTCCGTTCTTGACCGATTCACGCCCGCCGCGCCCCGGCCCCGGGATACCGTGGGGGTCGCCAGAGAACCCGGGCAGGAGAGGGTGGTTCCCGATGGCCGCCCCGGACGAGAACCCGCGCTGGGACGAACAGTTGCAGCGCCGGCTCGCACGGGGCGAGGAGACCGCGCTCGGCGAACTCTACGACCGGCTCTCGCCGATGGTGCACGGCCTGGCCGGGCGCGTCCTCGGCGACCAGGCCGCCGCCGCCCAGCTCACCCGCGAGATCTTCGCCCACGCCTGGGAGCACCCCGAGGAGTTCGACCCCGCCCAGGGCTCGATGCGCTCCTGGCTCGGCACCCTCACCCACCGCCGCGCCGTCGACCGCCTGCGGGCCGCCCGCGCCGCCGAGTTCGTCCCCTCCGGGGCGGCTCCGACGGGAACGGCCCAGACAGGAACGAGCCAGACGGGAACGACCCAGACGGGGGCGACTCCGACGGAAGCGACCGAGCGCGCCGCCGAGGAGGAGATCCGCGCCGTGGCCACCGCCGCGCGCATGCAGTACGTGGTCGACTCCCTGCCCGGGCCGCTGCGTGAGACCATCGCCGTGACGTACTACGACGGCCGCACCTACCAGGAGACGGCCCGGCTGCTCGGCATCAGCGAGCAGTCCGCCAAGCAGCGGATGCGGCTCGGGCTGGACCTGCTGGCCACCGAACTGGCCGAGGAGCGCGCCCGCCACGGCGACGACCCGGGAGACCCGGGCGGCGCGGGCGGCACGGCGCACGGCGGGCCGGGGGAAGGGCGCGGGGACGGGACGGCGAACGACGGCACGACGGGGGACGGGGGCACGTGACGAGTACCGAGGAGCAGCACGACGCCCTGCGCTCGCTGCTCGGCGCCTTCGCCCTCGGCGCCTGCCCGCCGCACGAGGCGGCCGAGTTGGAGCGGCACCTGCGCGCCTGCCCGGAGTGCGCCGCCGAGGCCGCCCGGCTGCGCGAGGCGGCCGGCTGGCTCTCCCTGGACGAGCCGCTGGACCAGCCCGGCTCGCTGCGCCAGCAGGTCCTCGACTGGTGCCTGGCCCGCCGCCCGGCCCAACTGCCCGTCCCCGCCTGGGGTGTTCCGTACACGGCGGAGACCGCCAAGCTGGACGCGCTGCTGCGCGACCTCGGCCCGCAGGAGTGGCAGGAGGTCGCCGAACTGCCCTGGCACGGCGGCACCGAGCAGCTGCGCCCGGCCGAGGTGCTCTGCCACCTGAGCGCGGTGGACGGCTACCTGGCGCTGGCCCTGGGCCTGCCCGATCCGGTGCCCGCCGCACCGGGCGCGGGCACCGTGCCCCTCCCGCTCCCCCGGGTGCCGCCGCAGGACGCGGCCGCTCCCGCCCCGTACGCGGCGCCGCGGGTGCCGCCGCAGGGCGGGCCGTACGCGGGGGTGTCCGGGCGCACGGCCCGGCTGATCGCCGACCAGGCCGGGCAGCCGCCGCAGTCGGTGCGCGCCCGGTGGCGCCGGCTCACCCACGACCTGGTGCGCAGCGCCGCGCTCGCCCCGCAGGGCAACACCCCGGTCGACCTCGGCTTCGCGGTGATGCCGCTGCGCGACGCCTTCGTGGACCGCGCCTTCGAGTGCTACGTGCACGGCGAGGACGTGGCCCGCGCGGTCGCCTACCCGTACGCGCCGCCGGCGCCGCAGCACCTGCGGCAGATGGTGGACCTGACGGTGCGGCTGCTGCCCTCGGCGCTGGCCGGGCTGCGGGCCGCCCGCCCCGAGCACGCCGGTGCCCCGGCCGCGCCGGACGAGCGGGCGCCGGGCGGGCGGCGGCTGCGGCTGGTGGTCGACGGCCCGGCGGGCGGCGAGTGGATGGTGCCGCTGGACGGCCCGCAGGCGGGGCCGCCCGCCGGGGAGCCGGTGGCGACGATGCTGATGGACGCCCTGGAGCTGTGCCAGCTGGCCGCCGCCCACCGCGACCCGGACCGGCTGCCGGTCGGCTCGCACGGGGACCGGGCCGCGGTGCGCGAGGTGCTGCACGCGCTCCCGCTGCTGTCGCGGCCCTGAGCAGCTGTAGCGGGCTCGGCCGGCTTACGCGAAGACGACGGTGCGCGTGCCGTCGAGCAGCACCCGGTGCTCGCTGTGCCACTTGACCGCGCGGGCCAGCGCCTGGCACTCGACGTCCCGGCCGAGCGCCACCAGCTGGTCGGGGCTGACGTCGTGGGTGACGCGGGCCACCTCCTGCTCGATGATCGGGCCCTCGTCGAGGTCGGCGGTGACGTAGTGGGCGGTGGCCCCGATCAGCTTCACGCCGCGGGCGTGGGCCTGGTGGTAGGGCTTGGCGCCCTTGAAGCTCGGCAGGAAGGAGTGGTGGATGTTGATCACCCGGCCGGACAGCGCCGTGCACAGCTGGTCGGAGAGCACCTGCATGTAGCGGGCGAGCACGACGAGTTCGACGTTCTCCTTGGCCACGAGGTCGAGGAGCTCCTGCTCGGCCTCGGCCTTGGTGTCCCGGGTGACCGGGATGTGGTGGAAGGGGACGCCGTAGCCCTCGGTCAGGTCGCGCAGGTCGGTGTGGTTGGAGACCACGGCGGCGATCTCCACCGGCAGGGCGCCGATCCGGGTGCGGTAGAGCAGGTCGTTCAGGCAGTGCCCGAACTTGCTGACCATCAGGACGATCCGCATCTTCTCCGTGCTCGGGTGGATCTGCCAGTCCATCCCGAAGGAGGCGCCGATCGCGGCGAAGCTGGCGCGCAGCTTGTCGGCCGTGACGGGCTCGGCGGCGGAGAAGTGCACCCGCATGAAGAACAGCCCGCTGTCCCCGTCCCCGAACTGCTGGCTGTCGATGATGTTGCAGCCGGTCATGAAGAGGTAGCTGGAGACAGCGTGGACGATGCCCTGCTTGTCGGGGCAGGACAGCGTGAGGACGTACTGGGCGCTGGCCGGCTGCTGTTCCACTGGGGGTATCCCGTCCTGAGGTCGTGGGAGATCGTCGGAGATGGCCGGAGACGGCCGGAGGAGGCGGTCGGAGTTCGGTGTGGCGCGGGTGCGCGAGCGGTCCAGCCTGTCACACCCCGGGCGGCCGGTGAGCCCGCCGCCCGTACTGCAAGACGGGTTTCAGACGGAGGTGAGGATGCGCAGCACGTCGAGGGACTTGGGGGCGGCGTCGGGGTCGTCCCCGTCGCCGAGGGCCAGGGCGACGTGGGCCTCGCGGGCGGCGCGTACGGTCTCGGGCCAGCCGGGGTGGCCGAGGTAGGCGGCGGCCGGGGCGTCCGCGCCGACCTCGTGGAGCATCTGGACGGCCCGCAGCACGGCGGTGTCCACCAGGGACGCCTCGGTGGAGTCGCGCAGGATCGAGCCGACGTACTTCTCGGCGGACCAGCGGTCCAGCCAGGTGTCCTCGACGAGCCGGTAGACGGCGTCGGTGACGTCCCCGTAGCCGTCGCGGCCGGTCAGCCAGGCTTCCTGCTGGAAGCCGGGGTCGGAGAGCATGTGCAGCGCCGAGCGCAGTCGGGCTCGCCAGCGCCACCAGGGCAGGTCGTTGAGCGGCATGCCGCCCATCGTGCTGGAGCGGTGGCCCGCGCGAGAAGGGTTTCGGGCAGACCGGTACGAAGATTCTGTGCCGACGGACATGAATGACGATCGTACGTTCCCCATCCGTTTCGTCTCCACTCGCGATCTACACGCGTTCGGAACCGGAGTTCGGCTTCCGTTTCCCAACCGTTCCGTTTTCGGCCCTCTCGGCGTGTGACGCCGGGGCTTGGGTGGTTCCGGTGCGCCGAAGGGCGCTCCAGAGAGGGAAACATCGATGACCAGCCGAAGGGACCCCCACCCGGGCCGCCGTCCCGCGAGAGCGGGGCGCTCCCGGCGCCGCCCGATCGCCGCCGCCGCGACCGCGGCGGTGCTGTTCCCCACCCTCTTCTCGGCCTCCGCGTGCGGCGGACCGGCCGATGCCTCCACCAGTGGCGACCTGACGGTGATGACCTGGGCACCGTCCGGCACCGGAACCGACCGGCCCGGCATGACCGAACTCGCCGAGGCCGTCGGCAAGGACGTCAACCTCAAGGGCGGGCTGAACGGCCACCGCCTGCGGGTGCTCACCTGCAACGAGCACAACAGCGCCGACGGCGCCAAGGCCTGCGCCCAGCAGGCCGTGGACGCCAAGGCCGTCGCCGTGATCGGCTCCTACAGCCAGTTCGGCGACGACTTCATGCCCGTGCTGGAGCGCGCCGGCATCCCGCTGATCGGCGGGTACGGGCTCTCGCAGCCCGAGTTCTCCAGCCCGCTGTCCTACCCGGTGGACGGCGGCATGCCCGCCCTGATCGGCGGCAGCGGACGCCAGCTGGTCGAGGCCGGCTGCAAGTCCATCTCGCTGGTGCGGCCGGACACCCGGGCCGGCGACAACCTGCTCGGCTACCTGGCCACCGCGCTCAAGCCGTCCGGGGTCAAGCTCCTGGACGTCAAGGCGCCCGAGCAGTCCACCGACTACGCCCAGGTCGTCCGCAAGGCGGTCGGCAAGGACGAGCAGGGCAACTGCATCACCAGCGCCCTCGCCGCCCAGCCGACCGGCAACCTGCTCGACTCCTACCGCCGGCTCGCCCCGAAGAACACCCGGATCGCCTCGGTGATCGGCAGCGTCCAGCAGTCGGTGGTCGACTCCACCGGCGGGGACAACGGCCCGCTGGCCGGCGCCATGGTCACCAGCTGGTACCCGCCGGAGTCCGCGAAGATCTGGGACGGGCTGCGCGCGGTGGTGCGCGCCGACACCACCGGCGGGCGCACCATCGACGTCTCCGACCCGGGCGTGCAGACCACCTGGGTCTCGTACGAGGTGTTCCGGGTCGTCTCGGAGAAGCTCTCGGCGGCCGGCAAGCAGGTCACCGCGAAGTCGGTGACCGCGCTGCTGGACAGCGGCGAGGGCATCGACATCGGGCTCATCCCGTCGCTGAACTGGGGCCCCACCAACATGCTGCCCAGCACCGAGTCGCCCCGGCTGGTGAACACCTGGGTCACCTACCAGGTGGTCAAGGGCGGCCGGATGACCCAGGCGCAGCCCGGCTTCGTCGACGTCCGCTGGGTGCTCACCAAGGGCCGCCCGCCGGCGTAGCGCGTGTCCGTACCGGGTGGCGGCGGGGGTCCTCTCCAGGGCCCCCGCCCTTCCTTTTCGCCTACAGGCCGCCTTCGCCTACAGGTCGCCGTCGCTGCGGGTGGGCAGGCCCGTCTGGCCCGCGACGGTGCCCCACAGCGTCGAGGCCTGCTTCTTCGCCGTGGTCGCCGTGCCGCTGGAGGCCACCGCGTTCTTGTAGTGCTGGTTGTCGGTCTTCTTGGCGTCGCAGCCGCCCTGCATGTCGCCCGCCCAGGCCGCGTACTCGTCGTCGGCCGAGGCCGAGGCCGTCCAGGCCGAGTTCAGCTGGTCGACCAGCTGCTGGCCGCCGGGCAGCTTGTCCGTCTTGAGCTGGCCGAGTTTGGTCTGCAGCTCGCGCCGCTTGCCGGCCGCCGCGGTGAGCGCCTGCTGCGACTCGGGCAGCTTGTCGCACTTCTGCACGGAGGCCACGGCGGAGACCACCGAGCTGCGGCTGTCGCTGGCCGTGCCCAGCAGGTCCGAGAGGGCCTGGGCCTGGGCCTTCACGGCCGGGTCGACGGGGGCGCCCGATCCGGTGCCGCTCACGGGGCCGGCGTGGTCACTGCTGGTGGCGGCCACCGGGGTGGTCTTCTTGTCCGGCTTCGCGTCCTCCCCGCCGCTCATCAGCACGGCGACCAGGATGCCCGCCGCCGCGCAGCCGGCCACCACGCCGCCGGCGATCAGCCTGCCGGAGGGGCGGTTCCCGCGGGCGGGCGGCTCCTCGTCCGGCTGCGCCTGCGGCGCGCGGGCGGGCTCGGGCTGGTACGCGGGCTCGGGTGCGTAGGCGGGCTCGGACCGGTAGACGGACTCCGGCTGGTACGACTGCGCCTGCTGCGGGTAGCCGGCCGGAGCCGCCGCGTAACCGCCCTGCTGGTGCGGGTCCCCGCTCGGGTACGGCGGCAGGTGCTGGGTCTCCGGCGCCGGGTCGGCCTGCGGCGCCCAGCCGCCCTGCTGCTGGACCGGCGCCCCCTGGGCCGGCGGCAGGTACCCGCCGTCGCCGAAGTACTCCGGCTGCCCGGACGGCTGCTGCCCGTACGGGCCCGGCTGTGGCTGGTGGGGCTGGTGGAACGGGGGCTGCTGGGGCTGTACGGGCTGCGGCGCCACGCCGTGCGGCGGCGTCGGCTGCGCCTGCTGCTGCCCGGGTTCGGGGCGGAACAGGTCGTCCAGGTTGAAGTCCCCCGAGTTGGGGTACGAGCGTCGCTGGCTCAACGCGATTCCTCACCTGGGCCGGACCGCGCGCTGACGGCGGACCACATCTCGTCGGTTCTTGGGAGCATCACAGTTCCTTGGACGTCGCGCCCACGCTACCGGTTCGCCTCACCGGGTGACCACGTGGGCGGGACGATCCCACACGCTCCCTGCACGGACGCCGCTCCGCCCCCGAACGCCTCCAGCCGCTCCTCCAGGTGCTCCCTCCGCAGGTCAGGCCGCCTCGGCGTCCGCCCTGGCGTGGAACTCGCGCACCACCCGCTGCTCCCGGAAGGGCTCCAGCCGGCGGCGGAACTCGTCCAGGTACTCCACGCCCCGGTTGGAGCGCAGCCCGCTCAGCAGCCGCACCGCCTGGGCGCCCGTCTCGCAGGCGCGTTCCAGGTCCCGCTGCTGGAGCTGGGCGGTGGCGAGCAGCACCAGGTCCACCGCGCGGCGGCGCACCCGGGTCGGCGGGTGCAGGTCGAGCGCGCGGCGGGCGTAGTGCTCGGCCTGGCCGGCCTGTTCCAGGTCCCGGTGGCAGTGGGCGAGTTCGTCGGCGAGGTAGGCGTCGTCGAAGTGGGCGATCCAGTCCGGGTCGTCCTCGGGGCGGCGCTTCTCCATCGCCTCCAGGGCCTTGGCGGAGACCGCCTCGCAGGAGCGGGCGTCGCCGAGCAGGGCGTGGCCGCGGGCCTCGGCGGCGTAGAACATGGCCATCGCGGTGGGGGTGGCGACGCTGCGGGCGCCCTCCTGGGCGGCGCGGGCGAGTTGGGCGATCTCCCGGGGGTTGCCGAGGGTGGCGGCGAGGTGGCTCATGGAGGCGGCGAGCACGTAGCCGCCGTAGCCGCGGTCGTCGGCTGCCTGGGCGAGGCGCAGCGCCTGGATGTAGTAGCGCTGGGCGAGGCCCGGCTGGCCGGTGTCCACCGCCATGTAGCCGGCCAGTTCGGTCAACCGGGCGACGGCGGCGAAGAGTTGGCGGCCGGTCTCCTCGCGGTAGGCGCCGCCGAGCAGGCCGGAGACCACGGAGTTGAGGTAGTGGACGACGACCGGGCGCACGTGGCCGCTGCCGAAGCGGTGGTCGAGGTCGACGAGCATGTCGGTGGTGGCCTTGATCGCGGCCACGTCGGTCGGGCCGACGCGGGGCCCCCCGGCGCGGGCGACCATCGGGTCGGGCGGGGTGATGAGCCAGTCGCGGCTGGGCTCGACGAGGGCGGAGGCGGCGACCGTCGCACCGGTGAGGAAGTCGCGGCGGCCGACGTCGCTGCGCCACAGTTCGCAGACCTGCTCCAGGGCGGCGCCCAGCGTGGGTGCGAACTGGAGTCCTATGCCGGAGCTGAGGTTCTTGCCGTCGGCCATGCCGATCTCCTCGACCGACACGCTGCGGCCGAGCTTGCGTCCCAGGGCCTCGGCGATCACGGCCGGGGCCTGCCCGCGCGGCTGCTGGCCGCGCAGCCAGCGGGCGACGGAGGTCTTGTCGTAGCGCAGGTCCAGGCCGTGTTCGGCACCGCAGAGGTTGACCCTGCGGGCGAGACCGGCGTTGGAGCAACTGGCCTCCTGGATCAGTTGCTGCAGACGCTCGTTGGGCTGTCGTGCGACGAGTGGTCTCGCGGCCATCTGGACTTCGCCTCCCCACACCCTCCGGCCCGGCCGGTGGGCGACGATTCTGCTGATCTGTTGCCGACTGTCCGACCGTCAAAGGAATCTGACACCAGGTTAGCGATCAGCAACGCCAGCGGGATACCCACGGTGACGAACCGCACCCCCCACGCGCCCTGGTGAATGCCCCTGTGCGCCCCCACTGCGCCCACCCCCGCCCGCACGAACTCGGTCGAGTAACCGGATCGGGTGACATTGGCGGGATGCGGCCGACCGGGGGCCGCCGGGCCGTAACCAGCCTCACACACGGTAGTTGAGCAGCGCGTGGACGACATCCCCGACTCCCCCGCCCGACGCGAGAACGCCGGCCTGCCCCCGCTGCTGACCGAAGCCGTCAGCTACGCCGAGAACCGCCACTGGGAGGTCACCCCGGGCGCCTGGATCGTCGACGGAGACGGGCCCGCCCACTGCTCCTGCGGCGATCTGCGCTGCGCGCTGCCGGGCGCCCACCCGCTGGACGCGGACTGGGCCCGCAAGGCGAGCGCGGGCCCCGGCGCGGTGCGGCGCTGGTGGACCGAGCGGCCCCGGGCGTCGATCCTGCTGCCCACCGGCCGCTCCTTCGACGTCCTGGACGTGCCGGAGACGGCCGGCTGCCTGGCGCTGGCGCGGATGGAGCGGATGGACCTCCAGCTCGGCCCGGTCGTGGTCCTGCCCTCCTCCCCCGGCCGGGCCGGCCGGCGGCTGCACTTCCTGGTGCTGCCCGGGGTCGCGGCGAAGCTGCCGGAGATGCTGCGCAAGCTCGGCTGGCCGACCGGCCGGCTGGACCTGGTCGCCCGCGGCGAGGGGGACTGGACGGTCGCCCCGCCCTCGCGGATCGGCTCCACCGGCTACGTCCAGTGGGCGCGCTCGCCCTCCGAGTCCAACCGCTGGCTGCCGGACGCCGCCGAGCTGATCAGCCCGCTGGCGTACGCCTGCGGCCGCGAGGCGCCCGCGCAGCGGCCGCAGGCGGCCGCCCAGCCGGCGGCGGTCTGAGTCCCCCGAGCGGACGTCCTGCGCCTATCCGGGTGAGGGCGTGCCCGGTGCGACACCACGCGCCGCGACTGACGGGCCCCGCCTCCCACCGGAGGCGGGGCCCGTCACACGCATGTGCGGATAAGGCCGGGAGATACCCGCTGGTCAGAGGGGGAAAGCCGCCCGTACGAGTGACCGTGCTCAAGGATTGCCATGATCGGCCGAGGGGAGGAATGGCGGTGTGTGGGGACGCCGGAGGGGCGCTCGGACGGGGAAGCCGGGCGCGGCGGTGGAGGGGATCGGAGGGGACCGGGAGGGAACGGGGGACGGGGAGGACGGAAGGGCCCGCCGCACGTGGGGGTACTCCCAGCCGGAGGCCGGGAGGAGAGCGGCGGGCCCTTCCATGTCTTCCGGAAATCCGGCTTCCGGAAGACCGTCAGGCCTGGGCGACGAACACGTGCTGGGCGATGTCCTTGCCCAGCTCCGCCGCGTTCTCCCCGCTGCCGACCAGCACGCCGCCCACGCCGGTGCTCACCCGCACCGTGGAGCCCGGGCGCACCCCGGCCCGGCGCAGCGCGCTCATCAGCTCGGCGTCCGTCTGGATCGGCTCGCCGATCCGGCGCACGACCACGCTGGCGCCCTCCTCGCCCGGCCGGACGGTGTCCAGCGTGACGAGCGCGGCGTCGAAGCCCTCGCCCTCGGCCTTGGTGTCGCCGAGCTCGTCCAGGCCCGGGATCGGGTTGCCGTACGGGGACTGGGTGGGGTGGCCGAGCATGGCGAGCACCTTGCGCTCGACCGTCTCGCTCATCACGTGCTCCCAGCGGCAGGCCTCCTCGTGCACCTGCTCCCACTCGAGCCCGATCACGTCGACCAGCAGGCACTCGGCGATGCGGTGCTTGCGCATCACCCGCACCGCGAGCCGGCGCCCCTCCTCGGTGAGTTCGAGGTGGCGGTCGCCCGCGACCCGCAGCAGGCCGTCGCGTTCCATCCGGCCCACCGTCTGGCTGACCGTGGGGCCGCTCTGTTCCAGGCGTTCGGCGATGCGGGCGCGCATCGGAACGATGCCTTCCTCCTCCAGCTCCAGGATGGTGCGCAGGTACATCTCAGTGGTGTCGATCAGCCCAGACATCGCCGCTGGCTCCCGTTCCTCGGTGTCCTCACCGCCAATTCTGACGTACCGCGGCGACAACCGGGCCCGCCCGGTCCGGCGGGGGGCCGTTTCACCGGCTGTTGACAGCGGTGCCGCCGGGAAGCCACGGTGCTCGCCGTACCTTTCTCCACCGGCGCCCGGGCCCTCCCGCGCGCCCCACCCGGCCGGCTCCCCCACCGGCAGAGAGCGAAGGCAGCAGATGAACGACCTGGTCGGCCGGTACTTCGACGCCGCGATCGCCCACCTCCAGCGGGTCCGCGAGGAGGAGGCCGACACCATCGAGGCCGCCGCCGCGCTGCTGGCGGAGGCGGTCGCCGAGGGCCGCCGGGTGTTCACCTTCGGTGCCGGTCACTCCTCGCTGCCGGCCCAGGACGTGGTGTACCGGGCGGGCGGGCTGGTGCCGGTCAACCTGCTGAACGTGCCGGGCACGGCCGGGGTGACGACGATGCCCGCGCCGCTGTCCAGCGCCCTGGAGCGGGTGTCCGGGCTGGCGACCACCACGCTGGACCTCACCCCGGCCACCGCCGGGGACCTGCTGTTCGTGATCTCGCTCTCCGGCCGCCAGGTCATGCCCGTGGAGCTGGCCCGCTACGCCCGTGACCGGGGGCTCCGGGTCGTCGGGCTGACCTCGCTGGCGTACCCGGAGGCGGTGCCCTCCGCGCACCCCTCGGGCACGTACCTGAAGGACAACTGCGACGTGGTGCTGGACAGCAAGATCGCGCCCGGCGACGCCGAGCTGAGCCACCCCGGCGCGGGCACCGGCTTCGGCCCGGTCTCCACGATCGTGACCAGCGCGATCATGCAGGCCGTGGTCGCCTCCGCGGTCGGCCGCCTCGCCGACCGCGCGGTGGCCGGGGAGCGCCCGGCCCCGCCGCTGTTCCGCTCCGGCAACGTCCCCGGCGGCACCGAGTGGAACGCCGAGCAGATGTCCGAGAACGCCGGACGCGTCTACTACAGCTACTGAGCCGCGGCCCGGACCTCCGGACCGGCACCGGCGGCCCCGCACTCGGGCGCGGGCGCCGGTCCGGGCCCGAACTCCCGGGCGGCGACGCGGAGCACCGCGATCAGCGCCAGCAGCATCAGGGCGCCGTGGGCCGGCATCGACAGGTACGGGGACACCGGGGGCGCGATGAACTTGAGGTAGCTGCCGAAGGAGGCCAGCTGCACCAGCACCGGCAGGTACCAGAGCTGCCGGGGCCGGTGGAAGGCGAGCAGCACGCTGAGCACGTCCGCGACGTAGAAGTAGCGCTCGTGCATGGACGGCAGCAGGAACGGCACCGCGATCGCGAAGACGGTGGCCGGCAGCAGGACGGCGCCGGCCGCGTCCACCCCGCCGCCCCCGCCCGGCCGACCCGCCCGGCCCGCCCGGCCCGGCCCGGCCGACCGGTCCTCGGCGCCGCGTACCGCCCGGACGGCCAGCGCGACCAGCGCCAGCACCAGGGCGCCCGCGACCAGGACGCCCGCCTTGCGCACCGGGTCCTCCTCGCCGGAGGGCACCGAGACGAACTGGTAGACGGAGGGCGCGTTGAGCGTGAGGTCCTGGTACGTGCCCGTCTGCCGCAGGTACACCGTCAGCAGGTGCCAGGGGTCGGCGCCGAGCAGGATCGCGGGCAGGTCGAGCGCCACGTAGACGGCCGGGACGGCCAGCAGGCTCCGCCAGGTCAGCCGCCGGGTCAGCACGGCGACGAGCAGCAGCGGGAACAGGAAGACCGCCTGGAGCTTGAAGGCCAGGGCCAGCCCGAAGAAGGAGCAGGCCCACCAGGAGCGGCCGCGCATCAGGTGGAAGACGCCGCCCAGCAGGAAGGCGGTGAAGATCGCGTCGGCCTGGCCCCACCAGCCGCTGTTGGTCACGACCGTGGGCAGGAACAGCACGGTCGCCGCCGCCGCGAACGGCCGCCCGGGCCGGCGCGGCCGCCGAAGCGCCGCGATCCGGTAGGCGTAGGAGGCCAGCAGCAGGTCGAAGAGGATCGACGCGCCCTTGACGGCGGTCATCCCCGGAACCGGCAGGTAGGAGAGCGCGGCCATCAGGTACAGGTAGGGGACGTTGTAGTCCGAGAAGTCGGCGCCGCCGAGGGCGTGGAACCCGCCGTTGTCCTCGAGGTAGCGGTACCAGGGGCCGAGGAAGTAGTACCAGTCCGGCGACTCGTACGGCAGCAGCAGCGCCCGTACGAGGAGCGCGGCCGACACCAGTGACATCCCCCACAGGACCCATTCCGCCCGGGGCCGCTCCGCCCCGGGCCGTTCGGCCTCGGCCGATGCCTCCACGGACTCGCCCCCCGCGTTCATGTCCCACCCGTTCCGATTGAATGACAGTACTTCCCGTCGTTCGACGGCCAACAGTCCCCCTCGGTTCACGCACCACGGCCGCCCGCCCGCCGTCACGCGGAGTACCGGACGAATCACCGCGCCATCCAGGCCAATTGCGCACGGCCCCCGGCATGCCCAGGCGTACCGCGCGGCCGCCCGGGGCAGGAGAGCGGTGCGACCGGAGCGACGGGTGGGGGCCGAGCATGGCGTCTGGGGCTGGACGGGCCGGATGGGTGGGCGAGCACGAACTCCTGCCGGACTTCTTCCGGGCGGCCGACGCGGCCTCGCTGCACGGGCAGCGCCGCTCGGTGCTGCTCTCCGCCTGGGAGCTGGTCCTGCTGGTGGCCGCCGCCGCGACCGGCTCGGCCGACGGCGAGCCCTGGGCCTGGCCGGCCGCCGTCGCTTACCTGGGGGCGATCGTCCTCGCGGTGGTGATCAGCCGGCAGAACCCGCAGGGCCTCTGGTACGAGGGCCGGGCCGCCGCCGAGTCCGTGAAGACCCTCGCCTGGAAGTACGCGGTGCGGGCCGACGCCTACCGGCCGCCGCCGCGCGCCCTGCCCGACGCGGAGGGCCTGTACCGCTTCCAGCTCGAGCGCGTGCTCGAGGCGTTCCGGGGCAGCCGGGCGATGCCCGAACCCGGCTCCGATCCGGCCGGGATCACCGAGGGCATGCGGACGCTGCGCGGGCAGCCCCTCGCGGTGCGCCGCGAGGTGTACCTGCGCGAGCGCATCCGGGTGCAGCACGACTGGTACCGCTCCAAGTCCCGCTACTGCGCCCGCGCCGGGCACTGGGCCGGGGTGCTGGGCGTGCTGCTGCCCGCGCTGGGCCTGGTGCTGGCCCTGGCCCGGGCGCTGGGGGCGTACACCTACGACGCGCTGGGCACCGTCTCGGCGGTGGCCGCCTCGGTGACGGCCTGGGCGCAGCTGCGCCAGTACCGCCCGCTGGCCGCCGCGTACGGCCTCGCGGCGGACGAGCTGGAACTGATCAGACGCCAACTGGAGGCGCTGGACCTGGAATCGCCGGAGGCCGAGGAGCTCTGGGCGCGCCTGGCCCGGGACGCGGAGGACGCCGTCTCCCGCGAGCACACCACCTGGCAGGCCCGCCGGGAGGTCCGCACCACCACCGAACGGGAACACTGAGGAGGCGAGCGCGTGGCGTTACGGATGGTCACTGCGGAGGACGGCCGGACCCTCGCCGTCGAGTCCCTGGGCGACCCGCGCGGCCGGCCGGTGTTCCTGCTGCACGGCATGCCCGGCAGCAGGGTCGGCCCGCACCCGCGCAGCACCGTGCTGTACCGCCTGGGCGTGCGGCTGATCTCCTACGACCGCCCCGGCTACGGCGATTCGACGCGGCTGTTCGGCCGCCGGGTCTCCGCGGCGGCCGAGGACGTGCGCACCATCGCGGACCACCTCGGGCTGGACGGCTTCGCGGTGCTCGGCCGCTCCGGAGGCGGCCCGCACGCGCTGGCCTGCGCGGCGCTGCTGCCGGAACGGGTCGGCCGGGTCGCGGTGCTGGTGGGCCTGGCGCCCCGGGACGCGGCCGGGCTGGACTGGTACGCGGGCATGACGCCCTCCAACGTGCGCGCCTACCGGGAGGCGGAGCGCGGGCACGAGCGGATCGCCGACGCGATGGAGTTCCGCTCCCTCCAGATCAAGGACGACCCGGTGCGGCTGCTGAACGGGCTGCGCACCGAACTCTCCCCCGCCGACCGGGAGGTGGTCGCCGACAGCGGCCTGCGGCGGATGCTGCAGAGCAACTACCGGGAGGCGTTCCGGCACGGCGCGGACGGCTGGATCGACGACGTGCTGGCGTTCACCGCCGACTGGGGCTTCGACGTCGGCACCATCCGGGTGCCGACCTGGCTCTGGCACGGCGCGGACGACCAGTTCTCGCCGGTCGACCACTCCCGCTGGCTGGCCGACCGCATCCCCGGCGCCGAACTCTTCCTGGAGCCCGGCGCCGCGCACTTCGGCGCCTTCCGGGTGATGACCACCGCCCTGGCCTGGGCGGCCGGTTAGCGCCTCCCGTTTCTCCGCCCCCGGCTCAGCGGGGTACCGGCGTGAGCGCCTCGCCGCCGCCGAGCACGGCGAGGATGTTGTCCACGGCGAGGCCGCCCATCGCCTGCCGGGTGCGCACGGTGGCACTGCCCAGGTGCGGGGCGAGGACGGCGCGCTCCTGGGCGAGCAGGGCGGCCGGGACGGCGGGCTCGTGCTCGAAGTTGTCGACGGCGGCGGCGAACAGCGCCCCGGAGTCCAGGGCGGCGGCGAGGGCCTCCTCGTCCACCACGCCGGCGGTCATGCTGACCACCACGGCGCCGTGCGGCAGCAGGGCGAGCCGGCGCGCGTCCAGCAGGTGGCGGGTCCCGGCGCTGAACGGGCAGGTGACGACCACCACGGTGGAGGTGGCGAGCAGTTCCTCCAGCGGCTTCCAGTCGGCGCCCTCGGCCCGCTCGGTGGGCAGCGGGCGGCGGTTGTGGTAGCTGACGGGCATGTCGAAGGCCCGGGCCCGGCGGGCGACGGCCTGCCCGATGCGGCCCATGCCGATCACGCCGAGCGGGGTGCCGGCCAGCTCCATGCCGAGCAGGAAGTTCGGGCCCCAGGTCCAGGGGGTGCCGGAGCGCAGCAGCCGCTCCCCCTCGCCGAGGCGGCGGGTGGCGGCGAGCAGCAGCGCCCAGGCCATGTCGGCGGTGGCGGTGGTGAGCACGCCGGGGGTGTGGGTGACGCGCACGCCCCGGGCGGCGCAGGCGGCGACGTCCACGTTGTGGTAGCCGACGGCGTGGTTGGCGACGATCTCCAGCTGCGGGCCGGCGGCGTCGAGGAACTCGTCGTCCACGCGGTCGTCGAGGGTGGTGAGCACGGCCCTGCGGCCGGGCGCGGCCGCGAGCAGGGCGGCGCGGTCCATCGCCGTGTCGGCGTCGTGCACGGTCGCCTCGTACTGCGCGGTGAGCCGTTCGATCACCCCGGGCGCGAGCCGGCGGGTGACCAGGACGGGGGGCTGCGGAGCGCTCATGCGCCCGCCTCGCGTCGCTCGGCGGGGGCATTCGCCCATGCGCGCCTTCTGATGATTCGCTCGCTCCGCTCGCTCATGGCTCCGCAGCGTACCCGCCCTGGCCGACTACACCGGCTGCGGCTCCAGGTCCCGGTTGATGCGCTTCCAGCCGCGCGCCGAGACGGTGTTGGGGTGTTCCTCGCCGAACTGCCGGATCAGTTCGCCGATCGCCCGGGTGCGCAGTTCGGCCGCCTGGGTGTGCCGGCCGTCGGAGCGCAGGGTGATGGCCAGGTTGGCCTCGCAGGCGACGGCGTCCGGGTGCTGGGCCGAGTAGCGCTCGCAGAGCCCGTCGTAGGCGGTGCGCCCGAGTTCCTCGGCGAGGTGCAGCTGCCCGTCGTCGCCGTAGGCGTTGGCGAGGTTGATGATCGCGTTGAGGGTGTACGGGTGGTCCTGCCCGACGGAGGCGGTCAGGCCCTCGACGGTGAGCCGGCCGCGTTCGATGGCGCCGGCGACGTCGCCGCTGCCGCGCAGGTAGATGCCGAGGTTGTTGGCGCAGGCGAGGGTGAAGGGGTGCTCGTCGCCGAAGAGGCGCCGGTGGCCCTCGAAGACGGTGGCGCACAGGTCCCGGGCGGCCTCCTTGTCGCCGGAGGCGCTGTGGTCGGCGGCGAGGTTGAGCGCGCAGGCGAGCGCGTCGGGGGCGTCGGCGCCGTAGCGCTCCAGGTAGCGCTCGTACGTCTCCTTGGTGATCCGGCGGGCCTCGGCGAGCTGGCCGATGCGGCGCAGGGAGACGGCGAGGGACTTGGCGTTGCGCAGGTTCTCGGGCAGGTCGGGGTCGAGGACGTCGCCGAGGTCGGAGGTGACCTCCTGGAGGAGGTCCACCGAGCCGCGGTAGTCGCCGAGTTCGCGCAGGTCGCGGGCGAGGTTGGACTTGGTGGAGAGGGTGTAGGGGTGCTTGGGGCCGAGGACGGCGGTGCGCCGGTCGAGGGTCTCCTGGTCGAGTTCGCGGGCGGCCTCGCTGTTGCCGACGAGCCGGTAGTCGATGGCCAGGTTGTTGGCCATCGACAGGGTGCGCGGATTGTCGTCGCCGAACAACTCGCGGAACTGGTCGAGGATTTCGCGGTCGAGGTCGAGGGCGGCCTGGAAGCGGCCGAGCGCCCGGCGGTCGGCGCCGAGGGAGCCGGCCGTCATCAGGGTGTACGGGTGGTGCTCGCCTAGCAGCGCGCGCTGGCGCTCCAGGGTGGACTCGTCCAGCGCCAGGGCCTCGGCGTAGTTGCCCTGGGAGCGCAGGACGTTGGCGAGCTGGAAGCGCAGCAGCAGGGTCTGGCGGTCGTCGTCGCCGAGCTTGCTGGTCCATTCGGCGTCGAGGGCGTGGCCGAGGTCGCGGGCGCGGTCGAGTTCGCCGCGCTTCCACAGGTAGCGGACGCGGTCGATGAGCAGCTGGCGGGTGTCGGCCTCGTCGCAGTTGTGCGCCTTGGACGGGGACAGGTGGGGCCAGATCTCGTCGAAGGCGGGCCAGTTGGCCGGGTCGTCGGTGTCGCCGAGGACGGGCCGGGCGCCGGTGAGGATGCGGTGCACCTCGTGGACGGCGACCTCCTGCTCCTCGTCGCTCATGCCGGCCCGGATGACGGCCTGGACGAGCCGGTGCACCTGGAAGCTGTTGCTGCCGGCGTCGACCTTGGCGAGGGCGTAGCGGCCGATCGCCTGGATGACCTTGCCGAGCATGAACTTGTCGCTGAGGTCCGCGTCGTACTTCACCAGCGCCCGGATCATCTGGTCGCTGTAGAAGAGGTTCATGGAGATCGGCTCGGGCGCGAAGAACGCGCAGAGCTGGAGCAGGCGCACGGCGGCCGGGGACTGCTGGCGCAGCCGTCCGATGGAGACGTTCCAGGTGGCGGCGACGGGCGTGGGGTAGTCGACGGGCCGGCCGACGGCGAGGGCGCGGGCGGCCTCGGCGTGCAGCTGGCTGACGTAGGTGTCGACGGGCGTGCCGGTGGTGTCCAGCCAGGCGGCGGCGACCTCGACGGCCAGCGGCAGGTCGCCGACGGCCTCGGCGACGCGGTCGGCGTCGGCCCGGGAGAGGCTGCGGGCGCGCCGGGACAGGTGCTCGACGCTCTCGCCTCGGGTGAAGACGTCGACCTCCAGCGCCTCGGCGTGGCCGGTCCACGCCTGGTTGCGGGAGGTGACGAGGATGTGGCCGGAGCCGCCGGGGAAGAACCGGCGGATCTCGGCGGGCTCGTCGGCGTTGTCGAAGATCAGCAGCCAGCGGGAGGTGGGCACGCCCCGGCGCAGCGCCTCGCGGGCGGCCTCGGCGGCCTCGGTGACGGAGTCGCCGACGCGCAGTCCGGGCAGGCGGCGGGCGAGGTCGGCGAGGGCGGGGGCGACGAGCTCGGTCTGCTCGGCGTCGATCCACCAGACCAGGTCGTAGTCGGACATGAAGCGGTGGGCGTACTCCAGCGCCACCTGCGTCTTGCCGACGCCGCCGAGCCCGTACAGGGTCTGCGGGGTGGGCAGGACGGCCGCCATGCCGCCGCGCAGCTGGTTGCGCAGCTGCTCCAGGACGGCGGAGCGGCCGGTGAAGGAGGGGTTGCGCGGCGGGACGTCCCAGATGGAGGGCTTGGAGCCGGGGAAGCGGGGCCCGCCGGCGGGCGCCTCGGCGAGCGCGCTCTCGCCCCGGCCGAGGGCGCGCAGCAGGCTCTGGACGGACTGGTTCTCGTCGCGGCCGACGAGGTCCACGGGGTTGCGGTTGCTGAACGGCGCGGTCAGGCGCACGTCGCCGACGCGTACGGGCAGCAGCTGGCGCCGGGTGCCGGACGGGTCGGAGCTGACCACGGACTCCCACAGCGCCCGGGCCTGCGGGGAGCGCTGGTAGGCGGGCGAGAGGACGGCGACGGTGCGGTAGGCCGAGTCGATGCCGCGCTCGGTCTCCTCGCGCGGGTCGGTGCCGGCGGACAGGTCGCGCGGCAGGACGCGGAAGCCGGCCCGGGTGAGCACGGACTCGATCCAGTCCGCCCACATCCGGTCCTCGGGGACGTAGGAGAGGTAGAGGTCGGCGGGCACGGACGGGCGGCGGCGGGTGAACGCGTCGACGAAGCGCAGCCGCACCTCCTCGTCCATGGGCGGCAGCCCGGCGGCGCGGCCCTCGCTGATGACGGAGGTGAGGCGCTCGCAGGCGGCGAGCATGGAGGTGGGGGCGCCGGGCTGGTCGCCGAAGGTGGCGAGGATCTCCTCGTAGGCGTAGAAGGGCCGGTAGGGGATCTCCACCGAGCCCCAGTAGGAGGCCAGTTCCTCGCCGCCGAGGCCGGCCGGCAGGCCGTCGAAGCGGACGCGGGCGAGGGCGCGGCCGGCGTCGGCCTTCTCCTTCTCGCCCTCGTCGATGCGCATGGGGACGGGCAGGATGCGGATGCCCCGGTCGCGGTAGCGGTCGTGGATGTGCTGGGCGATGCGGGAGGCGCCGTCGATGGACTGGTCGCTGAGGGTGAAGCAGACGACGAGGTCGTCGGGCATCTGGACGGTGCAGATCTCGGCGATGTCGGACAGGCCGGTGCGCGAGTCGATCAGCACGTAGTCGTACCGCTTGGCCATGTCGGCCTTGAGCGCGTCGAAGAACTGCCCGCCGTCGAAGCGGTCGTAGAAGATGTCCCAGTCGAGGTGGGTGACGGCCTCGGAGTAGTCGCGGTTGAACTGGCCGGCGGAGAGGAAGTCGAGGCTGCCGCCGGAGGGGAAGTGCGCCCAGGCCAGGGAGAGTGCGTGCGGGTGCACCCGGGCGAAGTCCAGGTGCCAGCCCTCGGCGTGCTCGACGGGGCGCAGCGCCTCCTCGCGGTACTCGGCGATGAGGTCCATCATGCCGGTGGTCCCGGCGAGGGAGGCCGGGTCGAGGAAGGGGTGGAAGAACTTGGCGAGGCCCGGCGCCTCCAGGTCCCAGTCGACGGTGAGGACGCGGAAGCCGTTGGCGGCGAGGATCCAGGCGGTGTTGGCGAGCGCCATGGTGCGGCCGGTGCCGCCCTTGTACGAGTAGAAGGTGATGATGCGGCCGTTGCGGTCGCGTGCGGCGGCCTCCCGTTCGGCCTCGCGCTGGGCGAGGAGTTCGGCGGCGCCGATGCGGAAGTTCCTGGTGCGGTTCTCGCTCATCGGGGTCCTCGTCCTCCCAGGGGCGCCGTCCCGTCGTGGGGGTCATCGCCGTCGTCGCGGTACGGGTCGTCGTCGTTGCCGGGCTGCGGGCCGAAGGGGTCGCCTTCGGGAGGCCGGAAGGCCCCCCGCAGGTCGGGGCGGCGGGTGGGCGGCGGCTCCTCCGGTTCGGCCCGGGCGCGCACCTCGAAGGCGTACTTGGCCTTCATCGCGGCCCGGGGCAGCGCGTCGTCGAAGTCGTCGAGGCTGTTGAGCCCGGCGGAGCCGGCGGGGCCGCCCGGTCCGGTCGCGCCGAGGAAGCTCGGCCGGCTGGCCCGCCGGGTGATGCGCAGCGCCTGATCGCTCAACTCTCCCAGTTCGCCCCCGCGTTCGGCGCACTCCGGATCGTCGGCGTTCCAGGGCTCGAGGACGCCCACCCAGGTGGCGTCGGAGCGGTCGAAGCGGCGGACGAGCTCGCACCGGCGCGGGTCGCGCAGCGCCCAGCGGTCGAGCAGCAGCAGGCCCGGCGCCTCGGCGTTGCCGTCGATGATCGACTCCACCTCGTCGTCGAACTCGTGCACCGTCGGCTGGAACCCCAGCTGCCGCGCCAGCCGCACCGCGTGCTGAGCGATCGGCGAACCGGACGGCCGGTACGGGTGCCAGTCGGTGCGCCGGGCGCCGTAGAAGTCGGGGTTGCGGTCCGGCGGCACCTCGCCCTGGTGGTAGGACAGGACGGATATGCGCAGCTGCTTGGTCGGGGCGCTGACGTTGAAGGCGGAGGGCAGCGCGTTGAAGTCGAGCCGCCGCCCGACGGGGATCACCGTCTCCTCCGCCACCTGGACGATCCGCCGGGCGAGGCGGTGCACGGCCAGCTCGTAGGCGGACCGGAAGTAGCTGAGCTTCATCAGGGCGTACAGGCCCTCGGTGGCGTAGTCCTGGCCGAAACTGGCGTGATTGAACTGCAGTTCACTGGCCACCTTGGGCAGCCGGTAGCGGGACATCGGCGCCCAGAGGACGGGGACGATGCCGCTCGTCCGCTCCACGTCCATGGTCGACGGATACACGGGCCTGCGGGTGAAGGCGTGCCACTCCTGCCCGCACGGAACGCTGTTGAAGTACCGGGGCGAGTACAGCGGTACGAACACCTTGCAGATCGCCAGCTCCTCGGAGAGCCGCTCCGCCCACAACTCCCCCTGGTGCATGGACTCGTCCATGAACCCGACCGGCACGCCGGACGGCGCCGTGGTGAGCTGGAGCACCGCCTCGCACAGATCCCGGTACAGCTGCCGCACCCAGTGGTTGGGATCACCCGCGCCTCGCGCACCTGCCTTCGGGGTGTGCGCATAGGAGAGGAAGAAGTACGGCCGGGCGTCCTCCTCTTCCCAGCCACGGTCGTTCACACGCGCCTCCCCCGGGCCCGTAGGCACCCTGGTCCCCGCAGCCCCCGTGCGGCGGGGCTCCAGTGTAGGAACGACTGATACCCCAATGGAATAGCACATCGCCTCGTACGAATTGACATGACCGAAACGACGTGCTGGTCACCGCCCGTGGTTCTCGGCCATCACTTCCCGTACCTCCCCCGGCCGGTTCCGATGCACTCCTGACGCGGGGGAATGGCCTGATCACATCCGGCTCCCGCTCCCCCGGTCATCGCCCATCATGGAACCCCACACCCGAACGGAAGGGCCACCGAATCCCATGAGCCGACTCGACCACCTCGACTGGCAGCGTCCCGCCCTCAGCGAGGGCCAGGAGCTGTACCTGGAGATCGCCTCCGACGAGGAGAACGTCTACATCCGGCAGTCCGACGACCTCGACCACATCGTCACCACCACGCGGAAGAAGTTCGACGCGTGGATCAAGGGCGCGAAGGCGGGCGAGTTCGACCACTTCGTCGCCTGAGCGGGCCCTTGGTGGCCGGGCGGACAGGTCTCGCGCAGGAAGTCGGACGGGCCGACTTCCTGCGCGCGCGAGGTTGGTCAGTGGCCGAGGAGCTGGTGGGTACGCAGCCGGCAGATGCCGCCCATCAGGCATTCGACGAGCATGAGGAGCAGGAGGGCCGTCACGGCTAGAACTCCCGCAGGACCGCGAGGAGGTTGATCACGGTACTGACGGGGACGTTGCCGAGGTTGACCAGGACGCGGCCGTCGAGGGCGCGCTCACCCGGCTTGGCGGACGGCCAGAGGAGGCCGAACTCGCGGCTGACGGCTCGGAGTTCCACGAGGAGTTCGATGATCTCCGCGCGGCCGAGGTGGTTGAGGGCGGGGTCCATCGGCTGGATGGGGTGGTGGGCGTTCACGCGGCACCGTCCAGCTCGAACCAGACGCGCTTGCCGAGCTTCTGGGGTTCGGCGCCCCAGCGGTGGGTGAGGCCGGCGACGAGTTGGAGGCCACGGCCGGACTCCGAGAGGAGGTTGGGCTTCTTCTGCTCGGGGAGCGAGGGGCTCCGGTCGGCGACGGTGACGCGGAGGGTGCCGTTGGTGATGACGACCAGGACGACGGGCGAGGCGGTCAGTCCGTGCCGCCACGCGTTCACGATCAGCTCGACGAGCGCGAGTTCGGCGTCGGAGATCGAGGAGTTGGCGTACCCGGCGCGCTCCATGGCGTCGCGCAACGCCTCACGGGAGATGATGAGGGAGGGGGCGTTGAGGGTGGGGTCACACATGGGGAAGCTCCCAGCGGTGCTTGCGGATCAACGTGATTGACGATCCATCATTGAAACTGTAGGCAGATTTGCCTCAAGTCTGCAACACACTCCGCACATGCCCCTACACTCTCCGTAGGAGTAGATCGCAGGAAGGGCATGCCCATGGGGTTCAGGTCTGGGATCAGCGAACGACAGCGCCGCTTTGGCGAGGAACTTCGCCGCCTTCGGGATGCCGCAGGCATCTCAGCGTTGGAGATCGGCGAGGCGCTGGGCGTGAAGGGTCCGAACATCAGCCACACCGAAGCGGGCAGACTCGGTCTCAATGTTGAGCGATTGAACGCTTGGCTCGACATCTGCAAGGTCACGGACGCCCAGTATCGAGCTGGCCTCATCGCCATGAGCGAGAGCTCGGGGAAGGGCTGGTGGACCGAGTTCAAGCACGACACGAAGCGCAGTGCGCTCGATCTGGCCGAAGCCGAGGCGAACGCAACAGCCTTGGATACCTACGAATCGCTTCTGATCCCTGGGCTCTTGCAGACCAGGGCTTACAGCGAGGTCATCCAGGGCTACAACGAGAAGATGGTCGAGTTTCGCCACGAACGCAGCAAGGTCCTCACCGGCAACAACGCGCCTCCCTACCGCGCTGTGATCCACGAGGCAGCCCTGCACATGATGTACGGCGGGCCAGCCGTCATGCGGGACCAGCTAAACCATCTGATCGAGATGAGCAGGCTGCCCAACGTGACGATTCAGATCCTCCCGTTCGACTGCACCACGTACGCTTCGAACGACAGCTCCTTCCTGCTCATTCGGGGAACACACACCCGGCTCGACGCTGTTCTGCTCGACCACCTTCATGGGTCCGACTTCATCGGATCTCCTGAGGTCGTGACAACATTTGACCGGAAGTTCGACCGACTCAGGGGCTTGGCGCTTCCGCCCCTGTCGGCCACGACATCCGAGTCATCACCAGCCCAGCGCGACTCGCTGGGCATGCTCCAGCACATCCGCTTCAAGGTCCAGGGAAGATAGCCATGCACCAGCTCAACTGGCAGAAGTCCAGCTACAGCAACGACCAGGCCAACTGCGTCGAGATCGCTTCTGCCGATGAGCTGGTGTACATCCGTGAGTCCGACGACCCGGCCGTCGTCCTCACCACCACCCCCGCCAAGCTCAACGCCTGGATCACCAGCGCCAAGGCCGGCGACCTCGACCACCTCACCGCCTAAACCCTCGTGCCCACTCGGGGCACATTCGCACCGGCGCGGAGCGTCGGTGCGTCTCAACATCAACCCTCACTCGCCGGGGCGGGGGATATCCAGTGGCATCCCCCCGCCCCCACGGCGAGGATCGCGCGCATGCCCACCTTCCTCGAAACCGACCGGCTCGTCCTCCGCCCCTTCACCGAAGCCGATACCGACCACCTCCTCGCCCTCGACGGCGACCCCGAGGTGATGCGCTTCATCAACGGCGGCGAGCCGACCACCCTCGAAACCGTCCAAGCCCGTGTTCTCCCCCGCCTCCTCCACACCCACCCCTGCACCGGCACCCGGGGCTTCTGGGCCGCCGAAGAACGAGCCACCGGCACCTTCCTCGGCTGGTTCGAGTTCCGCCCCCTCGACGACCGGGACCCCACCGTCGTCGAACTCGGCTACCGCCTCAACCAAGCCTCCTGGGGCAAGGGTTACGCCACCGAGGGCTCCGTCGCCCTCATCCGCAAGGGCTTCACCGACCTCGGCACCACCCGCGTCACCGCCAACACCATGGCCGTGAATTCCCGCTCCCGCCGCGTCATGGAGAAGTCCGGCCTGATCTTCCTCCGCACCTTCACCGGCGGCTGGCCCGACGCCATCCCCGGCTCCGAGCACGGCGAGGTCGAGTACGACCTCACCCGCACCCAGTGGGAACAGCGCAACTGACCCTCAGGCCGAGGCTGCGGCGACGCAGAACTCGTTGCCCTCCGGGTCGGCCATCACCACGTGATGGCCCTCGAACTCCTGGAGGACAGCACCCCCCGCCTTCACCAGCCGCTCGGACTCCGCCTTGATCCGCGCCCACCGCTCACCGGGGCTGCCGTGCCCCGGCACCCGGACGTCGATGTGCAGCCGGTTCTTGGCCGTCTTCGGCTCGGGGACCTTGAGGATGGAGAGACGGGGGCCGACGCCGTCGGGATCACAGAGCCACGCCCCGTCGTCCTCGGATTCGTCCTCCGGCAGATCGAACTGCGCGAGCCATTCCTCCCGGGTGGTGAAGGGGGCGGGCGGCGGCTCGTCGATGTAGCCCAGTGCCGTCTTCCAGAACTCGGCGAGGAGCTGTGCGTCCGCGCAGTCGAGGGTCAGATCAATTTTGGCGGCCATGACAGGACCGTACTGCGCTCCCCTGACAACGGCCGTACGATCCGACCGTCCGCTCGCCACAACCGACCGAGGAAGCCACCTGCCGTGAGCACCCCCGCCGTTCCGTCCGTCCTGTTCGTCCGCGGCGTCGAGACCGGCGCATGAGCGCGGTGACCGTCACGGCGATGCTCCCCGAGCACGCCGAGCAGGTCCTGGCCGTCTACCGGCACGGCATCGACGAGGGCAACGCCACCTTCGAGACCGCCGCCCCGACCTGGGCCGCCTTCGACGCGGCCAGGCTGCCGGACCACCGCCTGGTCGCCCTCGACGCCGACGGCCGCGTCCTCGGCTGGGTCGCCGTCAGCCCCAGCTCCAGTCGGTGCGCGTACGCGGGCGTCGTCGAGCACTCCGTCTACGTCCACCCCGGCGCGCGCGGGCGGGGAGTCGGCGGCGCGCTCCTCGACGCCCTGATCGCCTCGACCGAGGCCGCCGGGATCTGGACCGTCCAGTCCGGCATCTTCCCCGAGAACGCCGCCAGCCTCGCCCTCCACGCCCGCGCCGGCTTCCGGGTCATCGGCACCCGCGAACGCGTCGGCCGCCACCACGGCGTATGGCGCGACGTCACGCTCATCGAGCGCCGGAGCCCGATCGTGTCCTGATCAGCGGCGGGCGTCACTCCCCGAAGCAGGACCAGATGATCCCGACGCCCGCGCCGCTCGCGTCCTTGCCGACCAGGATGCTGCTGGACGTGGAGGCCCAGGTGGGGAAGACCAGGGCGTTCGCGCCGCTGTCCGGGTCGACGACGACGTCGAGCACCGGGGTGCGGGAGCCCGCGTCCTGCTGGGCCTTGAACTGGGCGACGGCGTGGACCACCGGCTCCTCGGCCTCCGCGAATCCGTCGGTCCGGTGGAGGGCCCGGGCGATGACCAGGTTGCCCGGGGTGGTGGAGTAGATCGCCGAGGCTTCCCAGCTCAGGTCGTTGACGTCGTCCGACGCCTCCTCCCAGGTCGCGGTCTCCAGCGCCTCCGGGGTGGCGCCGGCGGCGACCAGCGCGACCGCGGAGACGATGAGGCCCCGCTCGTCGTCGTGGTCGAACGCCATGTACACCTCGTGCAGCCCGTCGGCGACGTCCCCGAACGAGAAGTACTCCCCGCCATCGAGCCCACACACCCCGATGTTCCCCCGGCTCAACAGCCGCCCTGCCGGCCTGAACTCGCCGGCGAACCCGGGGTTGGCCTCCGAATCGCTCGCCTTCAGCACGGCTTCGATCGCTTCGATCATCGTCATGGCGGGGAGTGTGCCACCGCCCCCTGACAGCACCAACCCGAGCGGGTTTTCCCCCTTGCAATCCTAGGGATCCTAGGATCAAACTAGGACCCCTAGGAAAGCCCTGGGAAAGCAGGTTCACATGGCACGCGCAGGACTGACGACGGAACGAGTGACGCTCGCGGGCGCCGAGTTGGCGGACGAGGTCGGGTTCGAACGGCTGACCATGTCTCAAGTCGCCAAGCGCCTGGGCGTGAAGGACGCGAGCCTCTACGCGCACGTCCGCAACCTTGAGGACCTGCGCGGGCGCATCGCGCTCCTGGCGGCGGACGAGAAGACGATCCTCATCGCCGAGGCCACCGCCGGACGGGCCGGCAGGGACGCCCTGGTCGCGTACGCGAACGCCTGGCGCGACTACGCCCACCGGCACCCGGGCCGCTACACCGCCACCCAGGTGCCGACCGAGATCGCCCCCGAACTGCTCGCCGACGCCCCCGGCCCCCGACGCGCCGTCGAGCTGACGTACGGCATGCTGCGCGCCTACGGCCTCGCCGAGCCGGACCTCACCGACGCCGTCCGCCTGCTGCGCAGCACCTTCCACGGGTTCGTCGCCCTGGAGGCGACCGGCGGCTTCGCGCACAACCGCCCCGCGCAGGACTCCTGGCTCCGCGCGCTCGACGCCCTGCACACCCTCCTGGAGCACTGGCCCACGACCGAAGAGTTCGACGAAGGAGCCCGGGCATGACCACCCTGCGCGTGAACGGCGCGACCCTGCACTACGAGGTGCGCGGCACCGGCCCGCTCCTCCTCCTGATCCCCGGCGGGACCGGCGGCGCGGCCTCCCTCGCCACGGTCGCCGCCGACCTGGCCGACACCTACACGGTCGCGGCCTACGACCCGCGCGGCATGGGGCGGAGCAGGCTCGACGACCCCGACGCCGAGCAGAGCGTCGAACAGCACGCCGAGGACGCGCTGAGGCTGCTGGACGAGCTGTCCCCCGGCGAGCCCGCCCGGGTGTTCGGCTCCAGCTCGGGCGGGATCGTCGCCCTGCACCTGCTCCTCGCCCACCCCGACCGCGTGCGGCGCGTCATCGCCCACGAACCCCCGCTGGTGGAGGTCCTCCCCGACGCCGCCGACCACCGCGCACTGCTCGCCCGCGTCCAGGACACCCTCCGCACCGAGGGCCTGATGCCCGCGATGGCCGCCTTCGCCGCCGGTCTGCGCAAGCCCGGCGAGGACCCCGCCCCCGCCCCCGCCCCCGCCCCGAAGGTCGAACTCCCGTCCCAGGCAACGGAACGCGCCGAACGGACCATGGGCGACCTGCCCTACTTCCTCGGCCGTATCGTCCCGAGTTTCATGGCGTACGCCCCCGACCTCCACCGCCTCGAAGCCCTGCCGAAGGAGCGACTCGTCCTCGCCTGCGGCGAGGACTCGCGGGGCGAACTCCCGTACCGCCCCGCCGCGTTCCTCGCCGAGCACCTCGGCACGGACCTCCTCCACTTCCCCGGCGGCCACATCGGCCTGACCACCCACCCCGCCGAGTTCGGCGCACTCCTCCGCAAGGCGTACACGGCGTACCACTGACCTCAGGCCCGGGAACTCCGGCGCCGGCCGGGGGGCTTGAGCACGGAGAGCACCACGCTCACGGTGTACACCGACAGCGCGACGGTCGGAACGATCACCAGCAGGTAGCGCGTGAACCCGAGGTGCATCTCCGCGATGCTCCCGGTCGGATGCCGGGCCACCAGATCCGCCGCCTCGTGAAGTCGCGCCGTGAGCGCGAATATCGACGCGCCGGCCGCCGCCAGGGTGAGCCAGAACTTCACCGCCACCCACCGGTACTTGAACAGCCCCCAGGGCGTACCGAGCGAGAGCAGCAGCCCGCTCAGCAGCGTGACCAGGCTCAGCGGCAGCACGAGCACGTCCCCGAGCAGCGGCATCGCCCGGTACGCGCCGCGCAGGGTGTCCGCGCTGGACGTCAGCAGCCCGGTCGCGCCGAGCGTGAGCACGCACAGCATCAGCCCGAGCCAGCCGACCGAGCTGACGATGTGCACGATCACCGCGTACTTACGGGCGGTCGGTGAGAGCCGGAAGGCGGAGGCGGTCATGCCGCCGATGCTCGCCGCCCCGCCCGCCTGCCGTCGTCCCTCCCCGGGAGTACGGCGGAAGCCTCCCGCCGGAGGACGACCGGCGCCACCCCGTAGCGGTGAACTGGGGCGCACCCGCCCCAACACCCTCGGAGGTCAACCAGCATGTCCGGCCCACGCCCCGCCGGAGCGCTCACCGGCGCCCTGTACCCCGCCCTCTTCGTCGCGAGCCTCGTCGTCCCGGCCGTCTCCGCGCCCTCCGGACAGCCCCTCGCCACCCCGTACTCGGACGACGACACGGTCCGGCGCTTCCTCGCCGCCGACCCGGACGCCCTGCACCGCTCCCTCCAGTTCTCCGGGCTGCTCCAACTGCTGTCCGCGATCGCCCTCCTGGCCTTCGTCCCCCAACTCACCGCCTTCACCGGCCGGTTCGGCACCGAGGCCCGCGCGGGCCTGGTCCGGGCGGCGGGGACGGCCTCCGCCGTCCTCCTCGCGCTGTCGGCGAGCATCAGCTGGGTCCTGTCGATGGTCAACCGGACCGCCGAACTCCCGCTCGCCCGCGCCCTCCTGGACCTCACCTTCATCACCGGCGCCGCCCCGGCGGTCGGCACGCTCGGCCTGGTCCTGTGGCAGGTGTCCCGGACAGCCCTGAACAGCCGGGCACTGCCCACCTGGGTGGCCTGGTCGGGGCTGGTGCTGGCCGTCGCGAGCCTGCTGTCCCTGGTCTCGCTGGTCGCCGAGCCCGCCACGCTGCTGATCCCGGTCGGGCGCTACCTCGGCTTCGTCTGGTTCGTCGCGGTGAGCGTGACGCTGTGGCGCGGGGACGGCGCTGCCCGGTCGGCCCCCGGGACTAGCCTGACGGCATGAGTGATCCACACCCGCTGTGGAAGTGGGACTCCAGGACGGGCCCGCCCGTCCTCTCCTGCCTGGCCGTCGCCGTCGTCCAGGTCGCCGGTACGGTCGGAGCGGGCCAGCGCCAGCCCGACCGCGTCCAGCTCGACGCCCTCGGCTACGCACTGCTGCTCCTCGGCCCCGCCCTCCTGCTCCTGCGCCGCCGCCACCCGGCGGCGGTCATGGCGGGCACCACGGCGGTCACCCTCGGCTACCTGGCGGCCGGATACCCGTACGGCCCGGCCTTCGCCTCCCTCGCCGTCGCCTTCTTCAACGCCGTACAGCGCGGCCACCGCCGCACCGCCTGGGCCTGCGGCGCCGCCTTCTACCTCGCCCAGCTCCTGCTGCCCTTCGCTGCGCCGCACCTCCGACAGCCGGGCGGCTGGCAGCAGTTGGGCATCGCGGGCATCCTGCTCCTCATCGCCACCGGCGCCGAACTGGCCCGCGTCACCCGCGAACGCGCCGCCGCCACCCGGGCGGCCGCCGAGGAGGCCCGGCGCCGCCGCGCCGACGAGGAGCGGCTGCGGATGGCCCGCGAGCTGCACGACATCCTGGCGCACAGCATCTCGCTGATCCACATCCAGGCGGGGGTGGCGCTGGAGCTGATCGACACCCGCCCCGAGCAGGCCAGGACCGCCCTGACCACCATCAAGGCCGCCAGCAAGGAGGCGCTGGGCGAGGTCCGCCAGGTCCTGGGCACCCTGCGCGGGCCCGGGAGCGCGGCCCCGCGCACCCCCGCCCCGGGCCTGGACCGGCTGGACGAGCTGGTCGAGCAGGCCGGCCGGGCGGGCCTGACCGTCACCGTCCTGCCCGAGGGCGCCCCGGAGCGGGCCCCGGCCGCCGTCCAGCGCGCCGCCTTCCGGATCGTCCAGGAGGCCCTGACCAACGTGATCCGGCACTCCACCGCCCGCACCGCCACCGTCTCCCTTTCCGCCGCGCCCGAGGCCCTCACCGTCCAGGTCGACGACCCCGGCCCGGCGGACGGCGGCCACGCGGGGGGCTCCGGCTCCGGACTGATCGGGATGCGGGAGCGCGTCGCCGCCTTCGGGGGCACCCTGGAGGCGGGACCGCACGAGGCGGGATTCCGCGTCCGGGCGCGGCTGACCCACGAGAGGTGACCGATGATCAGAGTCCTCCTGGCCGACGACCAGGCCCTGGTCCGGGCGGGCTTCCGGGCGCTGCTCGACGCCCAGCCCGACATCGAGGTGGTCGGGGAGGCGGAGGACGGCGAGCCGGCCCTGCGCCTGACGGCCGAACTGCGGCCCGACGTGGTGCTGATGGACATCCGGATGCCCCGCCTCGACGGACTGGAGGCCACCCGCCGCATCGCCGCCGACCGCGCCCTGGACGACGTCCGGGTGGTCGTCCTGACCACCTTCGAGCTCGACGAGTACGTCTTCGAGGCGCTGCGCAGCGGCGCCGTGGGCTTCCTGGTCAAGGACGCCGAACCGGCCGAGCTCCTACGGGCGGTACGCGTGGCCGCCGCCGGGGACGCGCTGCTGTCGCCGGGCGTCACCCGCCGCCTGATCGGCGAGTTCGCGGCCCGCTCGAAGGAACCGCGCGCGGTGAGCCTGGAGGTGCTGACCGACCGCGAGCGCGAGGTGCTGGCCCTGGTCGGGCTGGGCCTGTCCAACGAGGACATCGCCCGCCGCTTGGTGGTCAGCCCGCTCACCGCCAAGACGCACGTCAGCCGCGCGATGGTGAAGCTCGGCGTCCGCGACCGGGCCCAACTGGTGGTCCTCGCCTACGAGTCGGGGCTCGTCCGCCCCGGCTGGCTCAACTGAGGTCCTTCGCCTGTGCCCCGTCTCATGCGGCCAGCAGGTGCGAGGCCAGGTCCACGGCCGGACGGACGGGGATGAGCCGCGCGGTGGTGCCCCCGAGCGGGCGGGTGACGGCCAGAGCTGGCTCGGTGCTGAACAGCCGGGCGCCGAGGTCCCCGAAGTGCAGGTCGTCGAGGTCCGGCGCCTTGAAGGCCACCCATCCCTCCACGCCCACGCACCGGTACTCCCGCAGGGAGACGCCGGGTTGGCGCAGGTCGGCGAGGTGGAAGGCGGTGAAGTGGTCCATCGGCACGCCGAGCATCAGCACCCGGGCGTCGAGGTCGTAGAGCCGGCCCAGCGGCGACTCCGGCCCGAGGTGGGAGGTGAGGGGGTGCGCGGCGGTGATCTCCCGGGCGTGGCGGCCGAGCGCCGCCCAGGAGGTCTGCGGGTGGCTGCTGCGCAGGGCGCCGGGCCGGGTGCGGATGGCCTCGGAGAGGGCGCCCATGGTCGGCGAGGCCGGGGTGCTGGCCGGGTCGAAGCGCGGCATGCCGGCGCGGTGGAGCTCGGCCTCCTCGGGGGTGAGCCCCTCGACGGCGCTCTGGTGGATCCGGGAGGTGGAGGAGTTCTCGGGGGTGGCGGTGTAGGCCACCAACGTCCCCCCGGGGCCCAGGACTTCGAGCAGGGCGTCGACCACGCCGCCGGCCCCGCCCGCCACCGGCCCGAGGGAGCGCAGCGACGCCTGGACGTGCAGCACCATGCCGGGGCGGACCCCGAGGTCGGCGAGCCCGGAGACGAGGGCGGGAACGGTCAGCAACGGAACTCCTCCGTGACGCGGGTACGAGGCGGGCGGCGCGGTTCCTCAGGCGCTCGCGAGCCGCACCGCGCGGGCCCGTTCGGCCTCCTGTTCGGCCGCCGCCGGCAGGGGCACGGCGAGCCAGGGAACCAGGCTCTCACGCATCCCCTCCGCGAACCGCACCCCGAGCACGGTCAGTGCCTGCGATTCGGCGAGCCGTTCGACCGCCTCCGCCGTGTACCGGCGCCAGAGCGCGAACTGGGCGCGCGCCCGTTCGGCCGGCTCGCCCGCCAGCCCGTCGTAGGCGAGGGTGCGGGTGCCCCAGTACTCGGTGACGGCCAGGTGCGCGTACGTGCCCTGGAGGAGCGCTTCCAGGGGGCGCGGGTCGGGCCGCCAGGGCGCGAAGTAGAGCCGGTCGTCGGCGCGTTCGTACAGGTCGTACAGGTCGAGCAGTGCGCCCAGCTTGACGTGCTGGAACTCGTGGGCGAGCAGCAGCGCGAGCGTCGGCGCCGTGGCGGGCCGGGCGATGGCGACGGCGCCGTACGCCTGCCGGGCGGCCGAGCTGACGTCCCGCCCGGCGGGGCCGGGCCGCAGCGGGGTGACGGTGGTCAGTCCCGTCCGGATGCCCTCCGCGTAGGCGGGCAGGTCGCGCCCGATCAGCTCCCACGCCTCGCGCAACGCGCCCGTCCAGTCGGCCAGTTCGCCCTCGGAGAGCCGTCCGGCCACCGCGTGGTCGTGGCTGTCGCGCAGCGGGTCGACGTCCTCCAGCGCGACGGTCCAGCCCCCGGCGAGGCGCACCTGCCGAAGCGGCGCGTCCAGTTCCGTCCGGACGGTGCCGTCCGCGGCCCGCACCTCTAAGCCCTCCGGCAGTCCGGTGACGACGGCCTCGCCGTCCGGCAGCGCGAGCCGCCCGAGGGTGGGCAGGTGCAGCCATCCGCCGCGCACCGGCACGGCCACCGAGTCGCCGCGCCCGGCCCGTACGGCGGCGGCGGCGGCGAGGGAGGCCAGCGGGCCGAGCCCGGCGCCGAGGTCCCCGCCGAGGCGACGGGCGGCCCAGGTGCGGGCGTAGGGGTGGGCGAGTACGGCGTCGACGGCGGCGGGGGCCACCACGTCGAGGGCGGCGAGCAGGGCCCAGGCGTCGCCGCGGCCTCGCCCGGAGGAGTCCCAGGCGGCGGCCAGCATCTCGCGGGTGAGAGCGAGTTGGGCGTCGCCGAGGGCGGTGAGGGCCTCGGCGCCGCCGTAGCCGCGGGCGAACTCGTCGAGGTGTCCGGCGGTGAGCGGGTGCGGGCGCACCGGCTCCCGCTCGCCGGCCTGCGCGGGCACGGGCGCCGTTCCTCCCCGGTCGAACGAATCGGATGAATCGGACGAAATGCCGTTGATGAGCGTCATGAGGTCCCCGCAGTAGACGGAGGGATGGTCGAAGCCGGCCCCGTCGTCGCCCCGGTAGCGGTGGGCGTACAGCCCGCCGCCGCAGGAGCGCACCACCGGGCAGGCGCGGCAGGTGGCGCTGAGCCCGGCCAGGCCGGACTGGCGCGCGGCGATGCCGGGGTGGCGGGCGAGGTCGTCGATGCTGTGCCGGAAGACGTCCAGGCCCGTGACGGGGGCGCCGTCGTAGGCGGTCTTGAGGCTGTCGGCCTGCTCGAAGGTGCCGTCCGTCTCGACGACGGCGAGGTCGGAGGGTTCGAGGCCGAGCGATTCGGTGAGGCTGGAGAGCCCGCGCAGGGTCCGGTGGACGGACTCGAAGGTGCGGACGGCGAACGGGCGCCCGTCGGTTTCCCACAGCCTGTGGACGGCGAGCAGCCACTGCGCGTAGGGGGTGGGGCCCTGGCCGGAGGGGCGTTTCGGCGGCTCGTCCCAGGTGGCGTGCGGGAGCAGGAAGTCGACGGCGGGCGGCTCGAGTTCAGCGAGGGCCCGGTAGACGGCCACCGGGTCGTTCTCGACGTCGATCGTGCACAGCAGGCCCGCGTACAGGTGCCGGTAGGCGGGCTCGCGCAGCAGGGCGACGGCCCTGAGGACCTGGGGGTGGCTGGTGCGCCCGTCGGCGAAGCGGCGGTGGCGGTCGTTGGCGGCGCGGTCGCCGTCGAGCGAGACGCCGACCTTGACGCCGAGCTCGGCGAACAGGTCGCAGAACGCCCTGCCGAGCAGCACCCCGTTGGTGTGGATGCGCAGGTCGAGGGCGCAGCCGTCCGGGAGCGCGGCGCGCAGGGTCTCGGCGGCGCGGCGCAACCGGTCCGGGCCGGCGAGCAGGGGTTCTCCCCCGTGCAGGACGACCCGGACGGCGGACAGCCGGTGGGCGGCCGCGTGCTCGCCGATGCGCTCGGCGGTCTTGGCCAGGATCTCGTCGGCGACGACCTTCGGCCGGGCGCGCCAGCTGGTGTCGGCGTGCTCGTACACGTAGCAGTGGTCGCAGGCGAGGTCGCAACGGCTGTGCATCTTGACCACGAATTGCGTCAGCGGATGCGGAATTCGTGTCGGCATGGACCTGGTGGTGATCCGGTCTGAGTTCGGCCTGGGTTCTTTCGGCGCCGGGCCGGTCAGATCGAGGAGTTGAAGGCCGCGACGGGCACGAGGCCGGAGTCCGCGCCGGGGAGCGCGCGCTGCAGCCGGTTGGCGAGCTCCTCCGCGCCGAGTGCGGCGAGGTCGGCGAGGGACGGGCGCTCCGGCGTCTCCTGAGTGTCAGTGAGGTTGCCGGCCGGCCTGGTGCTGGTTACCGGAGTCATGTTCGTTTCCTTAGGCGCGGTTAGGACCTGCCGAGTGCGGGTAGACCACCCGGTTGCGACCAAATGTAGTGCCCGAGCGGACTCCGCGCGGCACCTTGCCGTCTCAAGTTCGTCCGCTCGGCCCGTCCACACCATACGGCGGCGCGTAAAAGGCCCGGAATTCACCCGTTCAGCGGTCGCGCACTCCGCCCGAACGCGCGCCGAATGGCGTTGACCGGGCCTGGCGTTCGAATCCACCCCCTATGCCGCCCCCATGCCGTCTCCTATGCCGTCTCCTCCGCCGCCCGCCCGGCCCCTCGGCCCCGGCGCCGCGCCCGCCGCTGTCACCGGTTCGGGGCCGAATCGTCCAGCGCCCCGGCGGCGCGCACCAGCTCCTCGGTGAATTCCCGCCCCTGCGCGGTGAGTTCGCCGGATTCCAGCAGAGTCCGCCCGGCCGCCGAGGTGTGGCCCCGCCACAGCGCGAACTCCCGCGCCGCACGCGCCGGTTCACTCACTCCCGCCGCCGCTTCGGCCGCCCAGAAGTCGGCGACCCCGAGGTGCGCGTACGTCCCCTGGAGCAGCGCCCCGACCGGGCGCAGATCGGGCCGCCAGGGGGCGTGGTAGACGGCGGCGCCGTTGGGCCGGTGCAGCGGCACCAGGTCCAGCAGGGCGCCGAGTTGGACGTGCAGGAACTCGTGCACCAGGGCCAGCGCCAACAGGACGGGCTCCGCCGGGAGCGAGGCCGCCACGGCCCCGTACGCCCGCCGCGCGGCCGCGCTGACCGCCTCCCCGCCGGGCGCCGGACGCAGCGGGACGATCACCCCGACGCAGGCCGCCACGGACCGGGCGTGCCACGGATGGCGGCGCACCAGGATCCGCCACGCCTCCTCCAACTGCTCACACCACAGCGCGAGTTCGGCCGCACTCAGCGGACCGGCCGGCGGCCGGCCGTAGTCGACCAGGCGCAGCCCGGCGTGCTCGACGGAGGGCCGCCAGCGCAGCCCGTCGCACTCCAGCTCCACAGCCTCCCCCGCCCCCTCGGCCGTGAACTCGCCCAGCAGGCCCAGCGATACGGCCTCCCCGGCCGCCAGGCCCCGCAGGCAGTCCGCCGCCCAGGCGTCCAACTCCGGCCGCAGCAGCACCTCCTCCCACCGGGCCCGGTCCCCGCGCTGCAGCTCGCACAGCCGGGCGTACGCCTCGCGGAACCCCTCGTCCTGCGGCGCCCGGCGGCGCAGCGCCAGCAGCAGCAGCGCCCGCTTGCTCAACTGCCCGGCCCGCAGCAGCCGTACGGCCTCCGGCCCGCCGCGCGCGCCCGCGATCGCCCGGAACAGCGCCCGGTCCACGCCGTGCCGGGGCAGTCCGTCCGCCCCGCGCGCGCCCGGCACCCCGGTCACCGCCACCGCCGCCGCCTCGTCCGTCTCCGCCACCGGTCGTCCTCTCTCGTGTCCGGCCCGCACCGGCCGGCCCGCCGCTGCCAGCCCGCAGTCTCCCCACCGAACGGCGGATCAGCCGGTCCGACACCGCTCATGACCCGAACGGGCGAGCGGGACGCCGACCGGGCGCCGGGCCGACCCGCCGATCTCACCGGCGGCGGTGACGGATCATCGGTCACAGATCATCGGTCACAGATCATCGGTCACTGATCATCGGTCCCGGATCACCGGTCACGGATCATCGGTCGCAGATCATCGGTCCCGGATCACCGGTCAACGAGCCAGGACACCAGCGCCCACCAGCCCCGCATCCACCAGCCCCGCGACCCCGGCCCGCAGCCGCCCGGCGATGTGCCGGATCAGCCGGTCCAGGTCCGCGCAGTACACCGACGGGTTCCCGAAGCCCCCCGCCCCCGCGTACCGGTGCGCGTACAGCCCTCCGCCGCACACCCGCGCCAGCGGGCACCGCCCGCACACCCGGGCCAGCCCCGCCGTCCCGTGCTGCCGCGCCCGGAACGCCGGGTGCGCCGCCGCCTCGTCGAACCCGTGCCGCCACACGTCCAGGCCCGTCGCGGCAGCGCCCTCGTAGGCCACCTTGAGGCTGTCCGCCTGCTCGATGGCCCCGTCCGCCTCGACCACCACCAGGTCCACCGGCGCCAGCCCGACGGCCTCGCTGGCCCCCCGCCCGCCCAGCAGCAGCACGGACAGTTCCTCGAACAGCCGCACCCCGGTCTCCCGGCGCGGCGCGTCGTACCAGCGGTCGAAGGCTTCGATCAGCCACTCCCCGTACGGCGCCGGCCCGCCTCCGCGGCCGCGCGGCGGCGCGCCGGGCAGCTCCCGGCGCCCCACGCCCGGCGGCTGCGCCTCCCAGGTGGCGTGGGGCAGCAGCAGGTCGAGCCGGGGCGGCCGGAACTCGACGAGCGCCTCGTAGGTCGCCACCGGGTCGGCCGCGAGGTCGACGACGCACAGTAGTCCGGCGAACAGCTCCCGGTGCCGCTCGGAGCCGAGCAGCCGCACCGCCGCCGCCGTCCGGGCCCAGCTGCCGCCGCCGGAGGGCAGCAGCCGGTGCCGGTCGTGCTGCGCCGGCGTCCCGTCCAGCGAGACGCCGACCGCCACCCGGTGGCGGTGCAGCACGTCGAGGAGCGCCGGATCGTCCAGCAGCCGCAGCCCGTTGGTCTGCAGGCTGAACCGCACCCGGGGCCCGGCCCCGGCCAACTCCCGTAACAGGGCGTCCAGATGGGCGGCGCCCACGAGCAGCGGCTCACCGCCGTGCAGCACCACGGTGACCTCGTCGAGCCCGTGCCGCCCGGCGTGCTCGCCGATGCGCCGCGCGGTGCGGCGCACCGTCGGCAGCTCCATCCGGCGCGGGCGCTCGCGCCAGCTCTGGTCGGCCGCCTCGTACACGTAGCAGTAGGAGCAGGCGAGGTTGCAGCGGCTGTGGATCTTCAGCAGGAACTGCCGGAACGGCACCATGGCGGGGAGCCTAGTCGCCTCCGGGAGTCCCTGCTGACCATCCGTCACCGTCCGTCACACGTGCGGGGGCTCCACGTCGGAGTCGAGCCTGGTCCCCGCCTTGACCGCCTTCGTCGTCGGGTGCTCGTCCCCGAGGGTGGCCCTCGCCCGCCGGATGCAGTCCGCCCGCAGCTCGGCGGCCCGGTCCGCGTCGCCGACCGCGGCGAGGGAGAGCGCGAGGTTGGACTTGATGCCGATGGAGTCGTAGTGGTCGGAGCCGAGCGCCTCGACCATCATCGGCGCCGCCTCCGTCTCCAGGGCCAGCGCGGCCTGCTGCTCGCCGGTGACGGCGAGGTCGTTGGCGTGGTTCATCATCGCGATCGGGATGTACAGGTGGTGTTCCCCGAGCACGGTGCGGAACTGGGCGAGCGTGCGCCGGGAGAGGTCCCTGGCCTCCTCCAGCCGCCCCGCCAGGCGCAGGTAGACGGAGAGGTTGTTGGCGCCGGCCAGCGTCACCGGGTGGTCCTCGCCGAGGTAGTCGCGGTAGCGGGCGAGGGCGCGTTCGGCGAGCGGGATGGCCCGGTCGGTGTCGCCGAGCGCGTTGAAGTCGCTGGCGAGGTTGGTGGCGGCGGCCAGGGTGTCGGGGTGTTCGGGGCCGTTGATGTCGAGGTAGCGCCGGTAGATGTCCTCGTCGATCTCCAGCGCCTCGTGGTAGCGGCCGTCCCGGCGCAGGGCGACGGCGAGGTTCTTGCGGGCGCGCAGGGTGTCGGTGTGGTTGTCGCCGATGGTCTGCTGGTAGGTGCGCACCGTCTCCTCGAGCAGGTCCAGCGCCTCGCGCAGCCGCCCGGTCTCGCGCAGGTCGCGGGCGTAGTTGGAGGCGGAGGAGAGCGCGTACAGGCTCTGCGCGCCGAGGGCGTCGCGCTGCTGGAGGTAGTTGCTGCGGTGGCGCTCCAGGGCGGCCCGGCGGTCCCCGGCGAGGTAGTCGGAGACGGCCAGGTTGTTGGTGATCATCAGGGTGCGCGGGTGGTCGGGGCCCAGGGTGCGCCGGGCGGCGTCCAGGGTGCGCCGGTCGAGCGCGCGGGCCTCGTCGTAGCGGCCGAGGAAGCGCAGGTCGGCGCCGAGGCTGTTGGCGACGGCGAGGGTGTGCGAGTGCTCCGAGCCCAGGGTCTCGGTGAAGCGCTCCAGGATGTCCCGGTCCATCTCGTACGCCTCCTGCAACGCCCCCTGGGAGCGGCGGATGTTGCTGAGCTGGGTGCGCAGCATCAGGGTCTGGGCGTCGTTGTCGACGTCGAAGCCCGGCCCGCCGTAGCCGTCCTGGCGCCAGTGCCGCAGGGTGCGCTCGGCGAGTTCGCGTCCGGCCTCGTGGAGGCTGCGCTTCCACTGGTAGCGGACGGAGTCGATGATCCACTGCCGGACGTCCTCGTCGGCGCTGTCCACGGCGCCGGAGGGCCACAGGTGCGGCAGGAGTTCGGAGTACTCGGCCCAGTAGGTCGGCACGTCCGGGTCGCCGGGGTTGGCGGCGGCCAGCGCGGCGTGGACGACCTCGCGCAGTTCGGCCTGCCGGTCGTCGCCGACCTGGTCGCGCAGCACGGCCTGGACGAGCCGGTGCACGGTGATCGTCTCGCTGCCCTGGTCGGTGCGGGCGAGCCCGAACCGGTTGATGGCGCGCAGGAACTCGCCGATGGCGAGCTTGTCGCGCGGGGCCCTGGGCGGCAGCTTGAGGGCGCGGACGACGGCCCGGCTGTAGAGCAGCCGCATCGGGATGGCGTCGGGGCCGAGGAAGGCGCAGATCTCCAGGATCTGGGCGGCCGGGGCGTTCATCCTGCGCAGCTCCTCGACGGAGATGCGCAGCGTGGCGGCGGCGGAGTGCGGGTAGTCGGCGGCGTGCAGCGCGGTGCGCTCCAGCATCTCGGTGAGGGCGCGGTCGAGTTCGCCGAGGTAGTCGGCGATGCGCATCGGCGTCTCCTGGAGCCAGACGGCGGCCTGGCCGACGGCCAGCGGCAGGTCGCCGAGCCGGGAGGCGATCTGTTCGGCGTCCTCGGCGCTGAGGCCGTGGTTGAAGCGGCGCAGCAGCCGCACGCTCTCCTCGCGCAGGAACACGTCGACCTCGACGAGCCCGGCGTGCTTGGACCAGCCCTGGTTGCGGGAGGTGATCAGCACGTGGCCGCCGCTGGCCCCGGCGGGCAGCCAGGGCGCGAGTTCCTCGGGCGTGCTGGCGTTGTCGAACACCAGCAGCCAGCGGGAGTGGGGCTGGCCGCGCCGCAGCGCGTCGAGCACGGCGGCGGCGGTGTGGGCGACGTCGTCGCTGCCGGGCACGCCCAACCTCGGTGCCAGCTTGGCGAGTTCGGCGGGGATGTTCGCCGGGTCCTCGGCGGGCACCCACCACACCACGTCGTACGCGGCCTTGAAGCGGTGGGCGTACTCGCCGGCGATCTCCGACTTCCCGGCGCCGCCGAGGCCGTACAGGACCTGGCTGCGGACGGCGGCGGGGCCGCCGGTGAAGCGGTTGCGCAGCAGTTCCAGCAGCCGGCCGCGCCCTATGAACGAGGCGTTGCGGGACCGGACTTCGAGCACCTTCGGCGCGTCGCCGGGGAAGCGGGCGGGGGCGAGGAACTCGCCGCTGTCGCCGTCCGCGACCCGGTTGGTGCCGGGGGCCTGGCCGAACTCGTGGTACAGCTGCGCCTCGGCGTGCACGGCGGCGGAGCGGGTGAGGTCGGGCACGACGTGGCCGGCGAAGGGGCGGGGCACCGGGTCGTCGGAGTCCTGGAGCCTGAGTGCGACCAACGTCGGCGCGCCGGTGGACAGTTCTCCGCCGTACAGGTGCTGCCAGACCTCGGCGGCGCGGGGCAGCGCGGTGTACTCGGGCGAGATCAGGGCGAGGAGGCGCCCCTGGCCCCCGGCCGGCCCGGCGACCTCGGGGGGCCTGGGGCCGGCGTACGGGTCGGCGGCGTTGTGCAGGGAGGTCTGGTAGCCGAAGCGGGTGAGGGTGGCGGCCGCCCATTCGGCCCACATCCGGTTCTCGGGCGCGTAGCTGACGAAGACCTGCCGGGGCACGGCGCGGGCGGAGCGCAGGTAGGCGCCGTAGAGCCGCCGCCTGGTCTCGCCGCCGAGCGGGCGCAGGTTGCGCACCCGCCCGTCGGTGATCCAGCCGGCCAGCCGCTCGAAGGCGTTGAGGAGGCTGCGGGCCTCCTGCGGCCGGTCGGCGACGGTGGCCGGCACCTCCTCGTAGGCGTAGAACGGCTTGTACGGCACCTCGACGTCGGCCCAGTAGGCGGCCCGGCGCTCGCCGCCGAGCCAGCGGCCGAGGTAGGGCGCGAAGGCTTCGCGGGCGAAGTCCCGTCCGGCTTCGAGGCGTTCCTGTTCGGCGTCCTCCACGCGCATGGGCACGGGCATCACGCGGATGGCCCGTTCCTCGGTGTCGGCGATGGTGTGGGCCGCGGCGACGCCGCCGCGGATGTTCTGGGCGCTGAAGGTGAAGCAGTCGACGACGGTGTCGGGCATCAGGACGGTACAGATGCCGGAGGTGTCGCTGACACCGGTGCGGCTGTCGATGAGCACGTAGTCGTAGTTGCGGGCCCAGCGTTCGCGCAGTTCGCGCAGGAACTCCCCGCCCCGGATGTCGCGGCCGTGGTAGAAGCTGCGCCAGTTGAAGCTGGTGACGGCGGCGGCGTAGGCGGCGTTCTGGCGCCCGGCGGGCAGGAAGTCGAGCCGGCCGCCGGGCGGCAGGTCGAGGGCGAGCCCGCAGATGTAGTCGTCCAGGCGCCCGGGCACGTCCAGCCACTCGGCCGGGGAGAGGCCCGTCGGGCCGGAGGCGGTGGGCAGCGCCTGCTTGACGTAGGAGCGCAGCAGGTCGATCAGGCCGTCCGTGGAGTGCAGTTCGGGGTCGACGAGCAGCGGGTGGTAGTAGCGGTGGAGGCCGGGCGCCTCCAGGTCCCAGTCGACGACGAGGACGCGCAGGCCGCGGCTGGCGAGGATCCAGCCAACGTTGGCGAGGGCCATGGTGCGGCCGGTGCCGCCCTTGAAGGAGTAGAACGTGACGACCGATCCCGGTCCGCGCTCCGGCCGTGCGTCGGGCTCAGTGGTCATCGCCGTGGTCTCCGTTCAGCGGGACGCCGTCGTCCTGTCGGGGCCGGCGCTGGCCGGGCAGGACGGGTGGGTGGGCCGGGTCGGGGCCCTGGCCCCGGTCGGGGGTGAGCCGTGCGAAGGGGCCCGGGCGCGGGCCGGGAGCGCCGGGTCGGGGCCCGGAGGGGATGGTCAGCCCGGGCATGTCGGGGCCGCCGGGGCCGAAGCCGAAGGAGTCGCCGTCGTCCCAGTCGAAGTTGTCGTCCATGAGCTTGTTCTGGGCGACGGTCACCATGATGTCGAGGTCGCGGTCGAAGCTCTCCCGTTTCACCTGGACGCGGAAGAGGTGCTCGGGGTCGCTGCGGCGCAGCCAGTTGCGGCGGAAGACGCCGCGCACCCCGATCCACAGGGCCTCGCGTGTCGGGCCTTCGACGGGGTCGTGGTCGCCGCTGGGCACGAGCACGCCGGTGACGGGGTGGTTCTGGTCGTCGTACTCGCGCAGCGCCTCGCGATAGCGCTCGCCGGCGGCCACCCACGGGTCCACCAGCAGCACGCTGACCTGGCTGTCCTCGCGGGCCTGGTCGAGCTTGGCGCCGAGGCCGACGCCGATCTCCTCCAGGGTGGTGGTGTGCCCGGCCGCGGTGATCACCTGCTGGGCGCGGGCGGCGAGCGAGGGGCGCGTCGGCGGGTGGTAGGGCGCCCAGTCCCAGGGCCGGGGGCCGTGGTGGGCGCCGTTGCCGGGGGCGGCCTCGGAGGCCCGGCCGGCGGCGATGAACAGCCGCACCATGCCGGGGCTGTCGGAGGGCTCCAGGGCGGGCGCGGTGGGCGGCGGGGGCGCGGGGAAGTAGCCGCGCACGGCGCCGAGGTCGAACTCCTTCAGCTCGCCGAGGCGGCGCTCGGCGGCGCCCTTGATCCGCCCGGCGACGACCCGTACGACCATGCGGTAGGCCTCGCCGCTGGGGTCGGTGCGCAGCAGGGCGCGCAGCCCGTGCCGGGCGTACGCCTCGCCCATGTCCGGCTGGGCCCACTGGATCTTGGTGACCTCCTCGTGCAGCTCGCCGGGCGCGACGGGCTCCCAGAGCACCGGGATCAGGGCGGGCACGTGCTCGCCGTGCTGCTCGTGGTGGCGGCGCACCCGGCCGCGGAAGGCCGTCCACTCCTTGCCGCAGTAGAGGCTGGCGAAGTAGGCGGGCGAGTAGAGCGCGACCAGGGTGCGGCAGCGCCCGAGCATCCGGGCCAGCTCCTGGGCCCAGTCGTCGCCGACGAACAGCCGTTCGGTGTCGCGGTAGGCGAGCTCCTCGGCCCGGGCGGCCGGCTGGGCGCGGCCGAGCTCGTCGCGCAGGTCGTTGAAGAACTGGTCGACGAAGGCGTCCTCGGCCTCGAAGTCCCGACGCGCGTAGCTGAAGAAGAAGTACGGCCGTTGGTCCCTCTGGTCCGCCGGTTCCGACATGTGCCGCTGATCCCGCTCCATCACCTGTTCCCCCGAGTCCGACGGTGCCGCGACGGCGCTGGTTACACGGCGCTGGTTTCACGGTGCTGGTTTCTTACCCAGCATGTCGTGAACTCCACCAGTACTGCAGGGAAGTTGGCGGATTCCCCTGCGTTCGGTGGTTTAACCGGGGGTCAGGCGCGCGCCCGCACTCCGGAGCGCTCCCGGCGCACGGGAGCGCGCCCTGGAGCGCGGAGTGCCGAAGGGGCGGGCGTCAGTGGTCGAGCGCCGCGTGGTCGAGCACCGCGTGGTCGAGCGCCGACTGGAACGCGGCCAGCGGCTCGGCGCCGGGTGTCAGGGCGTCCGCGACGACCCGGCGCAGCAGCTCGCCGAGGACGGTGTCGGGAAGGGCGTCGAGTTCGTCGAGCGGCAGGGCGGCTACGTCGACCAGGTCGGAGCAGAGTCCAACGGTATCGGCACCGGTGACGCCCATCAGTCCCTCACTCGATCGTGTCAGCGCTGCGGGTCACCGATCGGTGAAAAGGAAACCACCGGGGTCCGCAGGCGGATACTACACCCGCACGGTGACGGGCCATCAGTTATCGAGACCGCCGCGCCCGAGACTACGGGCAGAGCCGCTCCACCCGCCAGCCGCCCGGGGCCGCCGGATCGGCGACGTAGCGGAGCCGGTCGTGGAGCCGGTTCTCCCGCCCCTGCCAGAACTCGACGCTGGCCGGAACCACCCGGTACCCGCCCCAGAAGGGCGGTACGGGCACGCCCTCGCCCTCCGGGTAGCGGCGCTCCAGCTCCGCGTAGCGCCGCTCCAGCTCCTCCCGGCCGCCGACGGGGCTGGACTGCTCGCTGGCCCAGGCGCCGAGCTGGGAGCCGTGCGGGCGGGTGCGGAAGTACGCGGCCGTCTCGTCCCGGCCGACCTTCTCGACCCTGCCCTGGACGATGACCTGGCGGGCGAGCACGATCCACGGGAAGAGCAGGGCGGCGTGCGGGTTGGCGGAGATCTCGGAGCCCTTGCGGGAGCCGTAGTTGGTGAAGAACACGAAGCCGCGCGCGTCGTACCCCTTGAGCAGGACGGTGCGCGAGCTGGGCCGCCCCTCGGCGTCGGCGGTGGAGAGCACCATGGCGTTGGCCTCCTCCACCCCCGCGTCGGCCGCCTCCAGGAACCAACGGGTGAACTGGGCGATCGGCTCGGGCGCGAGCTGCCCCTCGACCAGGCCCTCGTGCGTGTAGTGCTTGCGCATCACGGTGAGGTCCGGCCCGGGGCGGGCCTCACCGGCCGTGGTCCGGGGGGCGGGGCTCGGGGGCGTCGACTGGGCGCGTTCCGGGGTCTGCACGGCAACATCATCCCGTACGACAAGCGGCCGACACCGCTACCTACGGACAAACCCCCGTGGGAGATAAGGTGTCCCGCCACCGTTCGGCCGCCCGCTGTGCGGGGAATCGTCCGGAATCAGAGGATTGGTTCCGGCCCTCCCTCGGGCACCACCGGTCCCACGGCGAAAAAGTCAATCGGGCCCCAGGGGAACATCACCACCGTGGTGTATGGCGCAATGCACCCCGTGCCTGCCACTCTGGCACGGAGTGCCAACCACCATTCGGTCACTGGCGGACCGCCCCACCACGGCGGAACGCCGATCGCAGAACTGAAGGAGCCGTCGCATGTCCGATTTCGTACCCGGGCTTGAGGGAGTCGTCGCGTTCGAGAGCGAGATCGCCGAGCCCGACAGGGAAGGCGGCGCCCTGCGGTACCGCGGTGTCGACATCGACGACCTGGTCGGCAACGTCTCCTTCGGCCACGTCTGGGGCCTGCTGGTCGACGGCAAGTTCAACCCCGGCCTCCCGGCCGCCGAACCCTTCCCCATCCCCGTGCACTCCGGCGACATCCGCGTCGACGTGCAGTCCGCGCTCGCCATGCTCGCCCCCGTCTGGGGCCTCAAGCCGCTGCTCGACATCGACGCCGACCAGGCCCGCGACGACCTCGCCCGCGCCGCCGTCATGGCACTGTCCTACGTCGCCCAGTCCGCCCGCGGCCAGGGCCTGCCGATGGTCCCGCAGAGCGAGATCGACAAGGCCGAGACGGTCGTCGAGCGCTTCATGATCCGCTGGCGGGGCGAGCCCGACCCCAAGCACGTCAAGGCCATCGACGCCTACTGGACCTCCGCCGCCGAGCACGGCATGAACGCCTCCACCTTCACCGCCCGCGTCATCGCCTCCACCGGCGCCGACGTGGCCGCCGCGCTCTCCGGCGCCGTCGGCGCCATGTCCGGCCCGCTGCACGGCGGCGCCCCCTCCCGCGTCCTCGGCATGATCGAGGAGATCGAGCGCACCGGCGACGCCTCCGCCTGGGTCAAGAACGCCCTGGACAAGGGCGAGCGCCTGATGGGCTTCGGCCACCGCGTCTACCGCGCCGAGGACCCGCGCGCCCGCGTGCTGCGCCGCACCGCCAAGGAGCTCGGCGCGCCGCGCTTCGAGGTCGCCGAGGCGCTGGAGAAGGCCGCCCTGGAGGAGCTGCACAACCGCCGCCCCGACCGGGTGCTCGCCACCAACGTCGAGTTCTGGGCCGCGATCATGCTGGACTTCGCCGAGGTCCCCGCGCACATGTTCACCTCGATGTTCACCTGCGCGCGCACCGCCGGCTGGTCGGCGCACATCCTGGAGCAGAAGCGCACGGGCCGGCTCGTGCGCCCCGCCGCGCGCTACATCGGCCCCGGCCCGCGCCGCCCCGAGGAGATCGAGGGCTGGGACGCCATCGCCCGCTGAACCCCCCTCGGCGTGCCCGCGAACACACCTTCGCACCGCCTCTGACCAGCGGGTCCGGCCCCGGCCGGGCCCGCTGCGCGCACGCCTCCGACCAGGGAAGATCACAGTCTCAGCGGGCGGACGACCGTTCCCCGCGCGAGGGCCCGGCCGGTAGGCTGCGCGGGTGGCTCAGATCCAGATCCCCGCTGACATCAAGCCCGCAGACGGCCGTTTCGGCTGCGGACCGTCCAAGGTGCGCCCCGAGGCACTGAGTGCCCTCGCCGCCACCCAGGCCTCCCTGCTCGGCACCTCGCACCGCCAGGCCCCGGTCAAGAACCTGGTCAAGCGCGTACGCGAGGGCGTGAGCAGCCTCTTCTCCCTGCCGGACGGCTACGAGGTCGTCCTCGGCAACGGCGGCTCCACCGCCTTCTGGGACATCGCCGCCTTCGGCCTGGTGCGGGAGAAGTCCCAGCACCTGGACTTCGGCGAGTTCTCGTCCAAGTTCGCCTCCTCGGTCAAGGCCGCCCCCTGGCTGGGCGAGCCGACCGTCATCAAGACCGCCCCGGGCACCCACCCGCTGCCGGTCGCCGAGGCCGGCGTGGACGTCTACGGGCTCACCCACAACGAGACCTCCACCGGCGTCGCGATGCCGATCAGGCGCCCCGCGGGCGCCGACGAGGGCTCGCTCGTCCTGGTGGACGCCACCTCGGGCGCCGGCGGCCTGCCCGTCGACATCACCGAGACGGACGTCTACTACTTCGCCCCGCAGAAGTCCTTCGCCTCCGAGGGCGGCCTCTGGCTGGCCAGCTTCTCCCCGGCCGCCCTGGAGCGCGCCGCCGAGATCGCCGCCTCCGGCCGGTACATCCCGCCGTTCTTCTCGCTTCCGACGGCCATCGACAACTCGTCGAAGGACCAGACGTACAACACCCCGTCGATCGCCACCCTCTTCCTGCTGGCCGACCAGCTCGAGTGGATCAACGGCAACGGCGGCCTGGACTGGGCCGTCGCCCGCACGGCCGACTCCTCCTCCCGGCTCTACGCCTGGGCCGAGAAGTCCTCCTTCGCCACCCCGTTCGTGGCGAACCCGGCCGAACGCTCCCAGGTGGTCGGCACCATCGACTTCGACGAGTCGGTGGACGCCGCCGCGGTCGCCAAGGCGCTGCGCGCCAACGGCATCGTGGACACCGAGCCCTACCGCAAGCTGGGCCGCAACCAGCTGCGCGTCGCGATGTTCCCGGCCATCGACCCGGCGGACGTCGAGGCGCTCACCCACTGCATCGACTACGTGGTCGAGCAGCTCTGAGCGACGCCCACGAGGCATGCGTGAGGGCCGCCACCCACCCGGGTGGCGGCCCTCACGCCGTTCGCGTCAGCGGTTGACCAGTGAGCTGATCAGCACGACGACCAGCAGCAGCACCAGGGTGCCGGAGACGATGCGCATTCGAGTCTTGGGGTCCACGGTCAACGAGCGTACCTCCGGCTCACCCGTCGGCCCTCTCCCGCCCCCGGTCGGCCCGGCCCTGACCGTCCCGGCCCTGACCGCCCCACTCCTGATCGGCCCGGCCCCAGTCGGCCAGCGCCCAGGAGCGCAGCGACGCGTAGTGCGCGAAGCCCCCGGCCAGGTCGCTGCGCATCAGGTGCAGCTCACCCGCCTCCCACTCCGGCCCCCGGTACGGCGCCAGCGCCGCCGTCAGGCCCTCCAGCTCGGCCGCCGCCACCCGCTGCACGGCCCTGCGGTGGCCGCGCGAGGAGCCGGCTCTGGCCAGGGTCAGGTGCGGGTGGAAGGCGTACGGGTCGGCCCGGCCGGGCAGCTCACCGGTGACGGCGTCCGTGACGGCCTCCGCGAGCCCTCGCAGCTCCCTGGTCCGCCCCTCGACCCCGGCCCAGAGCACCGTGTCCCCGAAGCTCCCGGAGCCCGCGATCCTCAGCCGGTGCACCGGCCGGGCCCGCGCCACGCCCGCCAGGGCCGTCTCCAGCCCCGGCACGCGCTCGGGCGCCACCTCGCCGAGGAAGGCCAGCGTCAGGTGCCAGCCCTCCAGGGCTGTCCAGCGCAGCCGCTCCGCCCCGGGCATCGCGCGCACCGGCTCGACGGCGTCGGCGAGCCCCTCCAGCGCCTCCGCAGGCGGCAGCACCGCCACGAACAACCTCATGGGCCCATCTTCCCGCGCTCACCCGTTTGGGGTAGAACGGATTTCCATGAAGATCCGCAACGGGGGGCCCGCGGACGTCCCCGACATCCTGTCCCTGCTCGACGACGCCGTCTCCTGGCTGGCGTCCCAGGAACGCACCGGCCAGTGGGGCGACCAGCCCTTCAGCTCCAGCCAGGCCCGGGTCGACCAGGTCGCCTCGTACACCGGGGAGTCCTTCCTGGTCCGCCTCGCGGTGGACGAGGAAGGCCGTACGGTCGGCTGCTGCGTCCTCGCCGAGGACCGCGGCCGGCTCGTCCCCGCCTCGAAGGAGCCCGAGCTCTACGTCCGGCTCCTGGTCACCGACCGCAGCCGCAAGGGCTCCGGCATCGGCGCCGCCCTGATCGCCGACGCGATCGAGGAGACCCGCCGCCGCGACCTCGACCTGCTGCGGGTGGACTGCTACGCGGGCAACGACCGCAAGCTGGTCGGCCAGTACCGGTCGCTCGGCTTCACCGAACTGGAGGGCTTCGAGGTCGAGCAGCCCGCGGGTATGTGGCCGGGCCAGCTGCTGGAGATCCGCCTCTGACGGCGCGTCACTACGGAAGTAGTGCCACTACTTCCGTAGTGACACCGCGCCCGCAGTGGCACCACCCGCCCATGACTACGCCGATAGTGGCACTACTTCCGTAGTGCCACTACCGGCGTAGTGCCGTTTCCGGCGCCACCTCAGCAGGCGGCGGCCAGCCCCGCCTTGCCCGCCGGAGCGGTGCGCGGCACGAAGGCCACCACCCGCCCGCCGCGCCCCGGGTGCAGGTCGAAGCGCACCCGCAGGTCCGCACTGCGGGCCAGCACCAGGCCCACCACGCCCGCCGCCAGGGCGGACACCAGCCCGCAGGCGAGCAGGCCCAGCCGGGGCCCGTACGAGGCGGTGACCCAGCCGACGACCGGGGCGCCGATCGGCGTGCCGCCGGTGAAGACCAGCACCAGCAGGCCCATCACCCGGCCGCGCATCTCGGGATCGGTGGCCAGCTGCAGAGCGGAGTTGACGGAGGTGTTGAAGCTCAGCCCGAACACCCCGATCAGCATCAGCAGCAGCGCGAAGGTCCAATAGTCGGGCGCGAAGGCCGCGACCACCTCCAGCGCCCCGAAGCCCAGCGCCGCGCCGACCAGCCGCCGCAGTCTCGGCGCGCCCCTGCGGGCGGCGAGCAGCGCGCCGGTCAGCGAGCCGACGGCCATCGCGGTGTTCAGCAGGCCGTACTCCCCGGCGCCCACCTTGAAGGTGTCGTACGCGAAGCCGGACAGCAGCGTCGGGAAGTTGAACCCGAAGGTGCCGATGAACCCGGCGAGCACCATCGGCCAGAGCAGCTCGGGCCGCTCCTTCACGTACCGCAGCCCCTCCCTCAGCTGCCCCTTCTCCCGGGCGATCGGCTCGGTCGGGCGCAGCTCGGACTCACGCATCGCCAGCAGCCCGCCGATCACGGCGACGAAGGAGAGCGCGTTGACGGCGAACGCCCAGCCGCTGCCGACGGCGGCGATCAGCAGGCCCGCGACGGCGGGGCCGACCAGGCGCGCGGTCTGGAAGTTGGCGGCGTTGAGGCTGACGGCGTTGGCGAGGTCCTTGGGCCCGACCATCTCGGAGACGAACGCCTGCCGGGTCGGGTTGTCCACGACGGTGACGAGCCCGAGCAGCAGCGCGAAGCCGTACACGTAGTACGGGGTCACGATCCCGCCGACGGTCAGCACGGCGAGGCCCGCGGCGAGCAGGCCCATCGCGGCCTGGGTGTGGATCAGCAGCCGGCGCTTGGGCATCCGGTCGGCGAGCACGCCGCCGAAGAGGCCGAGCAGCAGCATCGGCAGGAACTGCATCGCGGTGGTGATGCCGACCGCGAGCGGGCTGCCGGTGAGGCTCAGCACCAGCCAGTCCTGGGCGATCCGCTGCATCCAGGTGCCGGTGTTGGACACGACCTGGCCGGCGAAGTAGTAGCGGTAGTTGCGAACGCGCAGGGAGGAGAACATCCCCCCGGGCCGGGTGAAGCCGGCTCCTGTAGGGGACGAGGCCGCGTGGGTGCGGCCCTGAGCGGCGGGGTCCGCCGCGGTGCGTTCGTCGGGGTCGTCGTCGCCGTTGCCGGGCAGTCCGCTGGGGGCGGGTGCCTGGGCGTCGGCGTCCGCGGCGGCCGCCGCGGGGGTCTCGGTGGTGATGGTGTCGTCGAATCGGGTACGGGCGGCGGCGCTGGCTGCGACCGGCGGTGTCACGGTGTTCTCCCCTCGCGGCGCGACGACCCCGGCGGGGGCCGTCGCGCTCCTGGTGTCGGTGGTCGGTCCTGCGGTGATGCGGGCTCCTTCTCCTCCCGGCGGCTTGCCGGGTTCGGTGTGCCTACGGATGTGCGAGCTACGGGTGAGCCGCGGGCGAGCTCTGGGCGAGGTACGGGTGAACTACAGGTGGGCGAGCTTGTAGAGCACGGGCGCGGCCTGCCTGAGGACGGCCCACTCCTCCTCGTCGAGCCCCTGGGCGAGCTCGGCGAGCCAGACGTTTCGGCGCCGGCGGCTCTCGTCGAGGATCGCCTGGGCCTGCTCGGTGCTGCTGACGACCACCTGGCGGCGGTCCTCGGGGTGCGGCTCCCGCCGCACCAGCCCCTTCTCCTCCAGCATCGCGACGATCCTGGTCATCGAGGGGGGCTGCACGTGCTCCTTCCGGGCGAGCTCACCCGGCGTCGCCTTCCCGCACCGGGAGAGGGTGCCCAGCACCCCCATCTCGGTAGGACTCAACGACTCCTCCACCCGCTGGTGTTTGAGCCGTCGGGACAGGCGCATCGTGGACGACCGCAGCTGTGAGATCGCTGCGAGGTCCTGCTCGGACATCTCGGGCATGTCCTTAGACTACGTCATTACTCTCGCTAAATAAAATCCGTTCCCGCCGTGCCCGCCCCGCGCCCCGGTGCCATATTGGGGTCAGGGGCCACAGGCCCCCCGCTCCCAGAAGGGCCGACCAGCCATGTCCGACCTCGCCGCCGAACAGCCCGCTCCCAACGGCACCGGCTTCGCCCGCCTCGCCATGGTCACCGTCGACTGCGCCGACCCGCTCTCGCTCGCGGCGTTCTACGGCGAGCTCCTGGGCTGGGAGACCCGGCACGCGGACGACCACTTCGCCATCCTCGACAACCCCGAGGGCGGCAGCCCCCTCGCCTTCGGCCGGGTGTCCGGATACCGCCCCGAGCCGTGGACCGAGCCGGACGGCGGCAAGCACTTCCACCTCGACTTCTACGTCGACGACCTGGAGGAGAGCACCGCCAGGGCCCTCGCCCTGGGCGCGACCGAGCCGACGTTCCAGCACGGCCGCACCCTCAGGGTCCTCATCGACCCGGCGGGCCACCCCTTCGGCCTCGCACCCCTGGACTGACCGGACCCGACCATCGAACGAGCCCGGAGGCCGTGCGCAGGCACTGTCAGGGCTTGGTGCCGAGATCTTGCAGGCGACGTAAAGGTCCTTCCTGACCTGCGACTTCACGAAAACCCGGACATTGTGCCGCCGCCCGGCAGTGGTTACTGTCCCAGTTGTCAGGGGCACCACATGCCAGGTCTCCCCCGGTGGCACCCCCTTTGCGTGCCCATCCCCGCACTCTTCCCCGGCGACCCGGCCCTTCCGGCGTCCGCCCGAGCCCTGGCGCCCTCGAACCCCACATCCAGGGAGCTCAGTTGGGTGAGATCCATCATGCGGACCACGGCTGGGTGACACCGGCGGTCTCGTACTTCGTCGCCTGTCTCGGCGCCTACATCGCCCTGCGCGCGACCCGCTGGGCACTCGTCTCGCGCGGCCGCACCCGGGCCGGCTGGCTGATGTTCGCCTCGACCTCGCTCGGCGCCGGAATCTGGTCCATGCACTTCATCGCGATGCTCGGATTCTCCGTCAGGGGCGTCGAGATCACCTACCGGCCCGGGCTCACCGTCCTCAGCCTGCTGGTCGCCGTCGCCGTGGTGGGCATCGGGCTGTTCACGGTCGGATACTGGCGCGGCAAACCCGTCCTGTCGCTCATGGTCGGCGGGTTGACCACCGGACTCGGCGTCGCGGCGATGCACTACCTGGGCATGGCAGCGATGGTGCTGCCCGGCCTGCTCCGCTACGACCGCTTCACCGTGGGGCTGTCGATCGGCATCGCGGTGTTCGCCGCGACGGCCGCGCTCTGGGCCGCCCTGAACATCCGGGGCACCTCCGCCGTGCTGGCCGCGGCACCGGTGATGGGCGTGGCCGTGTGCGCCATGCACTACACCGGGATGGCCGCGCTGTCGGTCCGGCTGGACCTCTCGCACTCCACCGCGGGCGGCGTGATGGCACTGCAGTTCATCTTCCCGCTCGCGGTCGGGCTGGGCTGCTACGTCTTCCTCGGCTCCCTGGCCTTCGCCGTCTCACCGAGCAAACCCTCCGCCCGGCCCGTGCTGGCCGGCCCGGCGGCCCCGCTGCCCCCGCGGCCGCCGCGCGTGCCCCCGCAGCGGAGCCGCATGAGCAGCCGCAGGACCGTCCGGAGCTGAGACCGGACGACGGAAAGACCGAACGGCGTCCGGCCGGGTCCCCCACCCCGGCCGGACGCCGTTCGGTCCTTTCCAGTCCCGTCCAGTCCCGTTCAGCCCCGTTCAGCCCCGTTCGGTCCCCGCCGTCACTCGGGCCGGCTCAGCAGCCCCGTCAGGTGCTCCGGCGTGGCCGTCGGGCAGACCTTGTGCACGAAGTCCCGCCGCAGCCCGTGGTACGCCTCGCCCGCCCGGTAGAAGTTGGCGTGCATCCGGCGCAGTTCCTCCGCCCGGTACTCGGCCAGCGGCTTCTCCCGCTCGTGCTCGGCACGGCGGCGCTTCTTGTCCACCAGCCGCCCGGTGATCTCCGGCGAGCCGGCCAGCAGGGCCGCCTCCCGGGCCGTCCAGCGGCGGAACTCCGCCGCGTCCCCACCGGCCGTACGGTCCACCAGGCCGATCCGGCGGGCGTGTTCGGCCCCGACCGGCAGCGCCCCGGTGGTGAGCCGCTCCGCCTGCTCGGCGCCGACCCGGGCCGGCAGGGTGTACGTCCAGTACTCGGAGCCGTACAGCCCCATCAGCCGGTAGTGCGGGTTGAGCACCGCCGACTCCCGGCACCACACCTCGTCGGCGGCCAGGGCCAGCATCAGACCGCCGGCCGCCGCGTTCCCGGCCAGCGCGGTGACGGTCAGCTTGTCGTCGGTGGTCAGGATCGCCTCGACCAGGTCGTCCATCGCGTTGATGTTCTCCCAGGACTCCAGCGCCGGGAAGTCCGAGCCCTCGATGACGTTGAGGTGGATGCCGTTGGAGTAGAAGTCCCGGGGCGCGCCCAGCACCAGCACCGAGGTGGGCCGGTCGGCGGCCTCGCGGTAGGCGGCCAGCAGCCGGCGGCACTGCCCGGTGTCCATCGCCCCGCCCGCGTAGGCGAATTCGAGGAAGCCGACCTCGCCCTCCTCGTGGTAGCGCAGCTCCGACCAGGTGTCCCGGCGGCCGGCCGAGGCCGGGCTCACCCGCACCTCGCGGATCCGGCCCCACGCGTCGGCCGGCGCCGTCTCGGCCAGCACCGTCGCGGCCGGAAGCTTGAAGGTGGCGGGCCCGCCGGGGGTCCGGCGCGGGCGCAGCTGCGGGATCCACACCGCGCCGTCCACGGTGGCGCGGCAGATCGCCCCGTCCCGGGTGGCGAGCACGGCGCCGGGCTCCGGGCCGCGCAGTTCGTCCTCGGGGTGGCCGCCGTGCAGGAAGTACTCGCGCCCGTACAGCTCGTCCAGCACGCCGGGCTGGGAGTCGGCGGCGCGCAACTTGCGCAGGACGGTGGCGGTGTCGTCCACCGCCCAGTCGATCCGGCGGACGTCCTGCTTGAGGAACGGCCGCAGCCGGCCCTGCACGTCCGGGCGGTCGTAGTCGAGCGGTTCGGGGGTGAACAGGCCTCCCTGGAACCGCTGGACGGCCAGCAGGACGGCCTCGACGGCGGCCTCGGCGACCTCGTTGCGGTACAACTCGCTCTTGCCGCAGGCCGGGACGGGGAACTCGACGGACGCCCAGATGTCGCCGGCGTCCATCTCCGCGACGGCCTGGAGCACGGTGACGCCCCAGCGCTCCGCGCCCTCGGTGATCGCCCAGTCGAGCGAGGAGGGCCCGCGGTCGCCCTTCGGCCCGGGATGCACGATCAGGACGGTCCGGCTGGACCAGATGTCCTCCGGGACGGCCTTGGTCAGCATCGGGCAGATGATCAGCTCGGGATCGGTCCGGGCCACCGCCGCCCTCATCCGCTCGTCCCCGAGGGCGAGTTGCACGGCGACCTCGTGGCCGCGCTCACGCAGCTCGGTGTGCACGCGCTGGGTCAGACTGTTGAACGCGCTGGCGATCAGGAGAATGCGCAAGGAAACCTCCGGGCGAAACGTGGTCGCACGCAGGCGATGAAATCAGGGCATGGACACGTAACGATTACGTTCCGCGTCTCCCCGCCCACCCCTCACGCACCCCGCACACCTGTGCACCCGGAGCGTCTCCGCTTCGCGGTATCTCCCCACTCCCTCCCCCGAGTTGACTAGCGGGGAAACGCCCGCCGTGCCCGCCAGGTGGTGTGCTCGCGCGAGACGGCGTCCTCCGCCTCCGCGGCCAGCCGCGCCCACCGCGCCTCGGCGTCCGGCGCCTTCACGTCCAGGTCGGACAGCTGGTTGCCGACGTTGTCCAGCTCACGGGCGGCCAGCTGGTACGCGGCGGCCAGCGGGCGCAGCTGCTTGAGCTGCGTCCAGGCGATGATCGAGGCGGCCGCGGCCGAGCTGGCGCCGAAGACGTGCACCGGGAGCGCGCCGGTGGCCTGGGCGACGGCCGCCGCCGCGCCGATGATGATCAGCGCGGCGATGCCGAGCCCCCAGGAGGCGGCCTGCGAGTCGCAGGCGTCCGCGCGGGAGCGGTACCACGTGCGCTGGCTCTCCACCCGGGTGCGCAGGTAGAGGGTGCGCCGGGAGGTCAGGCTGGTGGCCCGCTGGCGCCGCATCTCGTCGGTGATCTCGGCGACGGTGCCGGGCGGCACGATCCCCGGGTCCTCGAAGGCCCGCAGCACGTCCTCGACCTGGAGCAGGTAGCCGTGGTCCACGTCCGCGGACTCCGCCGCGCCGTCGAAGGGCCGGGCCCGCACGGTGTACTTCCAGGCCAGCGTCTTCACCGACTCGGCCGCCGCCCGCGCCTCGTACCAGCGGCCCTGCGGGTTGCTGGTGCGCAGCCGGGACCAGAAGTACCCGGCGACGAGGAACGCGCCCACCGAGAACAGCGGCCACACGTCGAAGTCGCCGTCCTCGGCCGGGCCGGGGAACGACCCGATCACGGCGGCGAGCACCAGCATCACGATCAGCCCGCGGTACCAGCGCAGCGTCTCGCGCTGCCCGTCCTGCGAGGCCCGGTCCGCCGTCCAGAACAGATCCGGCAGCAACTGCGCTTCCACACCGGCGGGCGGATCTTGTCGCACCATGGATCGAGTCCCCTCCCCGTCTCCCGTCCAGCCAGTATTCCCACCACCAACTGACCTACACGGGCGCCTTTTTGACACCTGATTTCCGGCCCGTGTCACACCCCTCCGCTAGGAACGTCCCATGCCCCTGCACTGGAAACTCGTCATCGACTGCGCCGACCCGCACCGCCAGGCCGCCTTCTGGGCCGGCGCCCTCGAATACACCGTCGAGGACCACAGCGCCCTGATCGCCCGCCTCCTCTCCGCGGGCGCGGTCACCCAGGACGCCCTCACCGAGGTCGACGGCCGCCCCGGCTGGCGCACCCTCGCCGCCGTCCGCCACCCCGAGGACCCGTTCGACCCGGTCTCCGACACGGGCCTCGGCCGCCGCCTCCTCTTCCAGGCCGTCCCCGAGCCCAAGGCCGGCAAGAACCGCCTCCACCTCGACCTCCACCCCGCCCCCGCCGACCGCCCCGCCACCCTCGCCCGACTCCTCGCCGCCGGCGCCACCGTCCAGCGCGAGGTCGCCGAGCCCGGCGGCTCCTGGACCGTCATGCAAGATCCAGAGGGCAACGAGTTCTGCCTCCACTGACACCGAAGGGTTCTCCCCGCAGGATGCGGGGAGAACCCTTCGTGGCTGCGGCTTCGCAGACTCAGTCAGCCGTCCCGGCAGGCGCCACCCAGCGGGTGGGCTGACTGGTGATGGCCGCGATCATGTCGTAGTCGCCGTCGTAGTGCAGCACCGTCACTCCGTGCCGCTCGGCGGTGGCCGCGATCAGCATGTCGGCCGTCAGCAGGGCCCGGTGATCACCCCGGAAGGGCACCTGCCGCATCGCGGGCCTGTCCCAACGCGCCAGGGCCGATCTGCCGATCAGGAAACGCTCTCGGCTCCACGCAGCGGTCTGCCCGCCGACTCGCCGAGGAGCTCGAACTCCCCATTGGCAATGGCGTCCGCGAACTCCATCCGGCGGGCCAGCTTCACAGACTCCGGCAGTGCCGCGTCGGCGGTCGCGGCCCTGGTGGTCGTACTGAAGATCGGCTGTGCCTCCGCGAGGAGGTCACCGTCGAGGTCGGCAACCGTTCGGGCCATGTGTCGGATCCTCCTTGCTCACGTGCAGACCATGATGCCGCCAGGCGTCGGGTCTCGGTATCGAACAACCGTCACACAACAGCGAAGCCCCGCCCTCCGCGACGGTCGCGGAGGGCGGGGCTTCACAGCCGTACGGCGTCAGAGGAGGCCGAAGGCGGGCATCAGGTAGTAGAAGGCGAAGACGCCGGCGACGGCGTACATCGGGACGGGGACCTCGCGGCCGCGGCCGGCGGCGAGGCGCAGGACGCAGAAGGCGATGAAGCCGAAGCCGATGCCGTTGGTGATGCTGTAGGTGAAGGGCATCATCGCGATGGTCAGGAAGGCCGGGATCGCGATGGTGAAGTCGGCCCAGTCGATGTCCTTGATGGAGCCCGCGAGGATCAGGAAGCCGACGGTGACCAGGGCCGGGGTGGCGGCCTGGGCGGGGACCATGGTGGCGAGGGGGGTGAGGAAGAGGGCCACCACGAAGAGCAGGCCCGTGACGACGGAGGCGAAGCCCGTGCGGGCGCCCTCGCCGACGCCGGCGGTGGACTCGACGAAGCAGGTGTTGGCGGAGGCGGAGGTGGCGCCGCCCGCGGCGGTGGCGATGCCGTCGACCATGAGGATCTTGTTGATGCCCGGCAGGTCGCCCTTCTCGTCCAGCAGGTGGGCCTCGTCGGCGACGCCGAGGATGGTGCCCATCGCGTCGAAGAAGCAGCTCATCAGGACGGTGAAGACGAACAGGACGCCGGTGAGGACGCCGACCTTCTCGAAGCCGCCGAACAGGCTCACCTTGCCGACCAGCCCGAAGTCGGGCGCGGCGACGGGGTTGCCGGGCCAGGCCGGGACGGTCAGGCCCCACTTGGCGGCGGGGACGTCGGCCAGCTTGTCGATGACGACGGCGAGCCCGGTGGAGACGGCGATGCTGATGAGGATCGCGCCCGGCACCTTGCGGATCAGCAGGATCAGCGTCAGCAGCAGGCCGACGACGAAGATCAGCACGGGCCAGCCGAGCAGGTGCCCGTTGCCGCCGAGCTGCAGCGGGACGGTGGTGTGCGCGACGTCCGGGATGCGGCTGACGAAGCCGGAGTCGACGAGGCCGACGAGGCTGATGAACAGGCCGATGCCGATGGCGATGGCCTTGCGCAGGCCCAGCGGCACGGCGCTCATGACGCGCTCGCGCAGGCCGGTGGCGACCAGCAGCATGATCGCGAAGCCGGCGAGCACGACCATGCCCATGGCGTCGGGCCAGGTCATCTTGGGCGCGAGCTGCAGCGCCACGATGGTGTTGACGCCGAGCCCGGCGGCCAGGCCGATCGGCACGTTGCCGATGACGCCCATGAGCAGGGTGGTGAGACCCGCGGTGAGGGCGGTGGCGGTGACGAGCTGGGCGCTGTCGAGGTGGGCCCCGGTCATGTCCGTGGCGCTGGCCAGGATGATCGGGTTCAGCACCAGGATGTACGCCATGGTGAAGAAGGTGGCCACGCCGCCCCGGATCTCGCGCGGCAGGCTGGAGCCGCGCTCGGTGATCCGGAAGAAGCGGTCCAGCGGGCCCGACGGGGGCAGGGGGGCGCTGGAGGCGGGTTCGGGCGACTCGGTGGTCGGCTGGACCACAGGCATGCGTGCGTCCTCTGTGGGGGAGCTGAGGAGGGGGAGCGCCCGGGGCGACGGCGGCCAGGGCGGGACCTTCAAGTATGGTTTCCCGATCGCACACGCGCTATCTTCGCGCGTAGAGCGCCCCCCGGCCCCCGGCACCTGCGCCTCACCACGGCGGCCGCCGACGGAGACCGTACGCTAGGCCCCATGCCCAAGAAGCCGCTGCACCCCTCCCCCCCTCCGTTGGAGGCCAACGACGTCGCCATCGTCGGCGTCGGCACGGTGGTGTGGTTCGTCGCCTTCCTGGCGCTGGTCCCCTTCCAGAGCACGCTCTCCGACCACGACCACGGCAGCTGGCCCTGGATCTGCCTCTCCGGCGGCCTGCTGGGCCTGATCGGCCTCTGGTACTGCCGCGCCCGCCGCGCCGCGATCGAGCGCGACCGCGCCGGAGCGGCCGCGGCCGCCGAAGCGACGGAAGCAGCCGAAGGCATCGCGGACAACGGCCAGAATCCGGCCACCCAGTCGGACTGAATAGTCCTTTAGTAGCACGCACCGGACATAAGGCACCCGTAGAGTCGGTGCCATGACGCAGCCTGCCCACCCGGCGGAAGAGCAGCCGGACGACGCGAACCGCCCGGACGGCGCCCACCCACTCGGCCTGCTCCCCGGCCGGCGCGGCGGCCTCACCGCCGCCGAGGTGGCCGAGCGCGTCGCGAAGGGCCAGGTCAACGACGTCCCCGTACGGTCGAGCCGCTCCGCCAAGGAGATCGTCCGGGCCAACGTCTTCACCCGCTTCAACGCCATCATCGGCATCATGTTCGGGATCATCCTGGTCGTCGGCCCCCTCCAGGACGGCCTCTTCGGCCTGGTCATCGTCGCCAACACCGCGATCGGCATCATCCAGGAGCTGCGCGCCAAGAAGACCCTCGACAGCCTGGCCCTGATCGGCGAGGCCCGGCCCCAGGTCCGCCGCGACGGCACCGCCCAGCAGGTCGCCGTCTCCGAGATCGTCCTCGACGACACCGTGCTGCTCGGCATCGGCGACAAGGTGATCGTCGACGGCGCCGTCACCGAGGCGGACGGCCTGGAGATCGACGAGTCCCTGCTCACCGGCGAGCCCGACCCCGTCCTCAAGCACCCCGGCGACCAGGTGATGTCCGGCAGCTTCGTCGTCGCCGGCGCGGGCGCGTTCACCGCCACCAGGGTCGGCCGCGAGGCGTACGCCGCCCAACTGGCCGAGGAGGCCAGCAAGTTCACCCTGGTGAAGTCGGAGCTGCGCAGCGGCATCGACAGCATCCTGCGCTTCATCACCTACCTGCTGATCCCCACCGCCCTCGGCCTGATCATCAGCCAGCTCGCCGTCGAGGGCCGCGACTGGCGCGAGGCGGTGCGCCGCATGGTGGCGGGCATCGTCCCGATGGTCCCCGAGGGCCTGGTGCTGCTGACCTCCGTCGCCTTCGCGATCGGCGTCATCCGGCTGGGCCGCAAGCAGTGCCTGGTGCAGGAGCTCCCGGCGATCGAGGGCCTGGCCCGGGTGGACACCGTCTGCCTGGACAAGACCGGCACCCTCACCGAGGGCGGCATGGACGTGATCGACCTGCGGATCATCTCCGACGGCGGGGCGCCCCCCGTCGAGAAGGACACCGTCAAGCACGCCCTCGCCGTGATGGCCGGCGCCGACGCCCGCCCCAACCCGTCCATGCAGGCCGTGATCGACCGGTACGGGCGCGGCGACGACGCGCCGGGCGGCGACGGCTGGCGCGTCATCGAGGCCATGCCCTTCTCCTCCGCCCGCAAGTGGAGCGGCGTGCAGCTGCTGGAGCCGCAGGGCGGCGAGGCCAGCTGGCTGCTCGGCGCCCCCGACGTGCTGCTGCCCGCCGGGCACCCGGCGCTCGCCGAGGTCGACGAGCTGGGCGCCCAGGGCCTGCGGGTGCTGCTGCTGGGCCGCACCCCCGTGCCCCTGGACTCCCCCGACCCGGCGGCCGGTCTCGCCCCGCTCGCCCTTGTCGTGCTCCAGCAGCGGCTGCGCTCGGACGCCGCCGAGACCCTGCGCTACTTCGAGGGGCAGCAGGTCCGGGCGAAGGTGATCTCCGGCGACGCGGCCGTCTCGGTCGGCGCCGTCGCCGCCCACCTCGGCCTGCCCGGCGCCGACCACCCGCTGGACGCCCGCACCCTGCCCTCCGAGCCCGGGGCGCTGGCCGACACCGCCGAGCGCACCAGCGTCTTCGGCCGCGTCACCCCGCAGCAGAAGCGCGAGCTCGTCGGGGCGCTCCAGTCGCGCGGCCACACCGTGGCGATGACCGGCGACGGCGTCAACGACGTGCTCGCCCTCAAGGACGCCGACATCGGCGTGGCCATGGGCACCGGCTCGGACGCCACCAAGGCCGTCGCCCAGATCGTGCTGCTCGACGACTCCTTCGCCACCCTGCCCTCGGTGGTCGCCGAGGGCCGCCGGGTGATCGGCAACATCGAACGGGTCGCCTCGCTGTTCCTGGTGAAGACGGTCTACTCGGTGCTGCTGGCACTGCTGGTGATCTTCACCCACTCGCCGTACCCGTTCCTGCCCCGCCACTCCACGGTGCTCTCCACCCTCACCATCGGCGTGCCGGCCTTCTTCCTCGCCCTCGCCCCGAACAACGAGCGGGCCCGCACGGGCTTCGTGAAGCGGGTGCTGCGCCTGGCCGTCCCCGGCGGCGCGATCGCCGGGACGGGCACCTTCGTCGCCTACGCCCTGGCCCGCGCCGACCACGCGACGGACCTCAAGGCCGACACCAGCGTGGCCACCCTGACGCTGTTCCTGATCGCCATCTGGGTGCTCGCCATCATCGCCCGCCCGTACAGCTGGTGGCGGCTGCTGCTGATCGGCGCCATGGGCGGCGCCTTCGCCCTGGTGCTGGTGGTCCCGGCCTTCGCCGACTTCTTCCAGCTGCGCCTGGTCGGCTGGCGAGACCCGTGGATCGGCGTCGCCATCGCGGGCGTCTGCGGCGTCGCCCTGGAGATCACCTGGGGCTGGATGAAGCGCCGCGGCATGGAATGAGCCTTGCTCGAACCGACCGGCTTAGCATGACCCCATGGCACGCAAAGGTGGGGACCTGGAGGCGTTCGTCGCCTTCCTCGGTGGAGTGCTCGCGGCCGGAGTCACGGCCCTGGCGATGGTGGGGCTCGGCCTGACGAACGGGCCCGCGCCCGAGGTGAAGGCGGCGGCGGCGGTGACGCTCGGAGCCGTCTGGCTGACCGTCACCACCACCGTCTACCTGCGGCTCAGGCGTCAGCCCTCGAAGTCCCGGGCGGCGGACAACTCGTAGGCCCGGTCCGGCTCGCTGAGCGCCGCCAGCACCTCGAAGCGGCGGTGCCACTGGCCCACCGACCAGGCCAGCCCGGCCGCCAGGCCCTCCGGGGTGGCGGCGTGCAGCAGACCGGGCACCGGCGGCACCTCGAACTCGTCGTCCTCGTCCTCGGCTTCGGCCAGCTCGGGGTCGTACGGCGGCTCCGGAGCCCCGGCGGCCGGGTCCCAGCGCCAGTCGACGGCCGCCTCGCCGCCGTCCGGCCCCACCACCAGCAGCTCCTCGTGCTCCTCGTACGCGACGGGGCAGCCGGGCAGCAGCTCCCGCACCACGGCCGGGACGCGGTGCAGCACGCCCTCGGAGAGCACCCGCCCGCCGGCCACCTCGCTGGCCAGCGACACGTGCAGCCGCTCGGCGAGGTCGGCGGCCAGTGCCGGGGCGACGGGCAACACCGGGTGGTCGTGCAGGAGTTCGACGAGGTCCGGCGCGTCCGCGACCACGGCCTCGGTGGCATCGACGACCACCGTACGGTCGGGGCGGCGCCCCGTCGCCGGGTCCAGCGGCGCCAACGCCCGCACCACGTCCAGCGGTTCGATGCGCTCCCGCTCCACCCGGGCCAACGCGCTGTGCAGCCCGTGCAGTTGCCGGTGCCCGACCTCGGCCTCCGGGTCCGTCATCCGGTCCAGCACCTCGTCGGGCCCGTGCGGTTCGGCGAGCAGCGCGGCCAGCGTGGTGCGCACCCCGAGGGCGTGCAGGAACTGCTCGTCCAGGCCGGTGCGCGCCTCCTCGTACAGCCCGCGCAGCAGCGGGTCCGCCCCGGCGGCGCGCAGCCCGGCGGGCTCGCGGCCGTCCAGCACGGGGTGGTCGCGCAGCCACCAGGCGGTGTACGGCGGCAGGTCGGCGTAGGTGCCGTCCGGCAGCAGGGTGCGCACGGGGGTGACGACGGCCTCCCGGTACGGCGGGCGGGCGAGGGCGGCCAGTGCCTCGGGCCAGGCGTCGTCGTCGACCAGGTCGAGGTCGCGCACGGCGAGGAGTTCGGCGGCGACGGGCGGCACGCCGATCGCCTCGTCGGCGTCCAGGGCCTCCAGCACGTCCTCGGCCCATTCGGCGAGCCCGTCGGGGGCCTCGTCGATGAGCCCGGTGGGGTGGCCGCCGGCGGCGCGGTCGGCGGGGGCCGTCGGGTCCAGGCGCTCCAGGTCGTCCGGGTCGAGGACGACGTCCTCGGCGCGCACCAGCACGAAGTCGGTGGGCACCCCGGCCGCCGCGAGCACCTCGGGGCCCCAGCGCTCCAGCAGGTCGTCGTCCACCCAGCCGGCGTCCTCCTCGCGGGCGACGGCCGCCAACGGGGTGCCGGGCAGCAGGAGTTCGCCCGCGCGGGCGGGCTCGCCCTCGTCGTCCAGCAGGGCGAGGCGGGCCAGCCAGGGGTGCGCCCCGGGCTCGGGGGCGGCGGCCTTGACCAGCGCCAGGACGGCGTCGGCGAGTTCGAGCGCCGCGTCGAGGTCGTCCTCGGCCAGCTCGTAGGAGCGGGCGACGGCGGCGCGCACCTCGGGGGTGTCCAGCACCCCGGCGGGGGTGGCGGTGCCGGCGCCGAGCTTGGCCAGCAGCGGGTGCGAAGCCTCCGGGTGGGCCAGGCGCAGGTCCAGGGCGGCGAGCGCGTCGGCCAGGGACTCGGGGTACCCGGGGAAGGCCGCCCAGTCGGCGTCCTCGGAGGGCAGCAGGACGCGGCGCGGCCCGGTGACGGTGCGCCCGTCGGCGAGCGGGACGGGCAGCGCGCCCAGCGCCTCCGGGTCGGCCCCGCCGAGGGCCGCGTACAGGTTGCGCCACCAGGCGGGCTCGCGGTCCAGGCCGCCGAGCTGGTCGACCACCTCGGCCAGCGGCACCCGGCGCACGTTCAGCACCCGCAGTTCGGTGCGGCGCTCCAGGCCGGCGGGCAGCAGCCCGGGGAAGATCGGCGCCAGCGCCTCCACCACCGAGCCGTCCGCGCCCTCCAGCAGCGTCGCGTCCTGCGGCCGCAGCGCGGGCGTGCCCTGCTCGACGAGCGCCGGGTGCGGCAGGAACGGCGTGCCGGGCAGCCGGCCCAGGATCGCGGCGCGCAGCGCGTTGTCCAGCGCGCCCTGCCCGAGCGGGCCCGGCACCAGGCCGAGCGAGCCGAGGTCGGCGCCCCGGGCGCGCAGCAGGTCGGCGTAGCCGTCGGCGGCGCGCTCGGTGAGGAAGTCGGTCAGCGGCCCGGGGGCGACGTGCCGGCGGGTGGAGTCCAGCGGGTACGAGGCGATGAGCAGCGCGGGCAGGCCGATCGGCTCGTCGCTGGGGGTGGGCGCGTGCAGCACCGGCGCGATGCCGGGCTCCATCGGGCTGCCGTCCTCGCGCACCGGCACCGCCCAGGTGACGGTCCAGTACGGGCGGGCGCGCTCCTCGGTGGGGCGGTCGGCGAGCAGGGCGGCGTCCAGGGTGCCGGAGGCGCCGGCGGTCTGCCACAGGGTGCGGCGCCCGGGCAGGCCCGGCAGGTCGGTGACGGTGACGGTCACCTCGGTGACGCCGTCCGGGCGGGGCTCGGCGGCGGCCCGGGTGAGGGTGCGGGTGCCCTCGGCGGTCTCCACCACGACCTCGGCGAGGCCGGGCAGGGTGAGCAGCAGGGCGTCGTCGATGCCGTCCAGCAGGCGGCGCGTCAGGTCCTCGGCGGCGGCGTCGCGCAGCGGCAGCACCACGACGGTGTCGTAGCCCTCGGGCGCCGGGCCCTCGGCGGCGAAGGGCAGCCGCAGCAGCGGCACGTGGCCGTCGCGGCGGCGCAGCTCGTCGGCCAGCGCGGGCTGCGCCTCGGCCAGGGACAGGGCCTCGCCGAGCGACCAGCGCACCCCGCCGGCGGAGCCGAGCACGGCGGGCTCGTCGGTGACGGCGAGGACGGCGGCGAAGCCCACGCCGAAGCGGCCCACGGTGGGGGTCTCGCCGCGCTTGGAGGAGGCGCGCAGGGTGGAGAGGGACTCGACGGCGGCGGCGTCCAGCGGGGCGCCGGTGTTGGCGGCGGCGAGCACGCCGTCGGCGAGGGTCAGCCGCAGCCGCCCGGGGCCGTGCCCGGCGCGCAGGGCCGCGTCGGCCGCGTTCTGCGCCAACTCGACGACCAGGCGGTCGCGGTAGCCGCCGAGCGCCAGTTCCTCCTCGGCGTTGGCGTCCTCCCGGAACCGGGCCGGGGAGGCGGCCCAGGCGTCCAGCACGCGCCGGCGCAACGCGGCCGTCCCGAACGGGTCCGCGAGGTGCTCGTCCGTGCTGCTGCCGATGATCCGAGGTTCCACGGGACCTGCCGCCTTCCGCCGCCCTGTACGTCGTAGGGCATTCTTCCCTGCCCCACCGACTGCTCCCGACCACACGCCTCCCGGAACGCCGCGGCCCGCCCCACCGAGCCGGTGGGACGGGCCGCGGCGGGTGACTCAGGAGTGGCCGAGCTCCTCGGCCGGGGCGTCCGGCTCGACGGAGCCGGAGGTGCGGTCGGGGTGGAGCTGCAGCGGCTCGACGACCAGCTCGTCGAGGATCAGCTCGGACGGCGCCGGCGGGGCCGGGATGACGGCGGCCTCGGAGTGCCCGCCGCAGCCGTACGCGAAGGAGACGATCTGCCCGTCGGCCGGGCCGAACTCGTTGCCGCACACGCCGAATGCCTGGCCGAGCGAGCCGCCGATCGGGACCAGGAAGCCGCAGCTGCCGCAGGACGCGGGCGCGGCCTGCGCCATCGGCGTCTGCGGGCCGTGGGTCTTCTCCCAGCGCTCGGCGGCCAGGTGCAGGCCCAGGCGGGAGAGCACCCGGCTGCGGCCCAGGCCGAGCTCCTCGGCGACGGCGTTGATCCGGGCGCGGGCGGGGGCGGGCTGGACGTGCGGGTCGGTGACCACCACATCCTCCTCGGCCACCAGCGCGACCACCGAGTTCGGCGCCGGCTCGTCCTCGCCGGTCCAGCCGGGCTCGAGGCGCTCGTCGTCCGCACCGGTGGGCAGCAGGTCGCCGGGGCCCATGTCGCCCGGGCGCAGCCGCTCGCTCCACGGCACCCACTCGGGGGCGAGGACGGCGTCGTCGCCCGGCAGCAGCACGACCTCGTCGAGGGTGATGTTCTTGGCGCGCGGGGCGCGGGCGACGGTGACCGCCCAGTGCCAGCCGCGGTAGGCCGCGTCCAGGCACTCGAAGGTGTGGGTGACGACGCGGTCGGCGTCCGCCTGGACACCGAGATGTTCGCCGACGGCCTCGGCTCCGACGGCCTCCTCGGCTGCCTGGCGGGCGAGTTCGACGGCCTCGGCACAGAGCCGGTCGGGGGTACGGCTTCGCATCGCAGCACTCACGGCGTCGATTCTCTCCCAGTTCTTCTGTCGCCCACGGCGTGTTTGCCTGTTCCGTCGCGGCTGGTTGGTCCCTGGTCCATTCTGCGTGACCCGAGCCCGCCGCGGTACCGGCCGCGCCGCTCGCTCGGACCGGCCGGGCCCCCGACGCCCGACGGGGGCGGACCTTGGGCAGGCTACCCGCCGGTCGGCGCCCGGGCACAGTCCGGGGCGTACGCGGGCGCTCCGGCAGCCGCGCCGAGGGGGCCTCGATCCCGCGTCACCAGGGTGATTCTGGGGCAGGATGGGCTTGTGGCGGACGAAAACCCGTCGCAGCACGCACTGCGCGCCTCCCGGGCCGGCGGCCCCGGCGAGGCGGACGCCGTGCCGCGACCGCAGGGCCCGGTCCTCTCAGCGGGCGAACCGCAGCCGGAGGACGGAACCGCGACGCCCACGGCGCCCGCGGAGCCCGTCGACCTCACGAAACACGGGCCTCAGGAGCCCCCCGAGGACGACCACGCGGAGGACGAGCACGCGGAGGGCGAGCGCCCCGAGGACGAGCACCCGGAGCACGGCGAGGAGCCCCTCCGCCACTTCCTGATCCGCACCGCCTCCGCCGCCGGCGCCCGCACCGGCCGGGTGGTCCACGGCACCGGGCGCCGCATCCGCCGCGCCACCTCCGCCGAGGGCGCGGGCGAGTCCGGCCTCGCGAAGCTGATCGAGCTGCACGCCCTGAACTCCTTCGGCGACATGCTGATCACCATCGCCCTCGCCTCGACGATCTTCTTCTCCGTCCCCACCGGCGAGGCCCGCGGCCGCGTCGCCCTCTACCTGCTGATCACCATGGCCCCCTTCGCCCTGCTGGCCCCGGTGATCGGCCCGCTGCTGGACCGGCTCCCCCACGGCCGCCGGGCCGCCATGGCGATGTCGATGCTCGCCCGCGCCGTCCTCGCCTGGACGATGGCCGGGGTGATCACCGGCGGCGGCCTGGCGCTGTACCCGGAGGCCCTGGGCGTGCTGGTGGCGTCCAAGGCGTACGGGGTGGTGCGCAGCGTGGTGGTGCCCCGGCTGCTGCCGAGCCGGCTGTCCCTGGTGAAGGCCAACTCCCGGGTGACCCTGGCCGGGCTGCTGGCCACCGGCGTGGCGGCCGGGGTCGGCGGGCTGCTGCACCTGATCGGGCCGGGCTGGCCGCTGCGCGGCGCGTTCCTGGTGTTCGTGATCGGCACCCTGATGGCCTTCCACCTGCCGCACGAGGTCGACTCGGCCAAGGGCGAGCAGCGGGCCGTCCTGCACGCCGAGGTGCACGGCGAGGGCCCGCACCTGCTCCCCCACCGCACCGAGCCGGTGAAGGCGTCGCTGCGCGCGGTCGGCCCCTCGGTGGTGCTGGCGCTGCGGGCGATGGCGGCGATGAAGTGGCTGGTCGGCTTCCTGGTGATGTTCCTGGCGTTCCTGCTGCGCACCGACCCGATCGGCGGGCTGCGCCCGACGCTGGCGCTGGGCCTGGTGGCGCTGGCGGCGGGGATGGGCAACGCGCTGGGCTCGGTGCTGGGCTCGTGGCTGCGCACCCGGGGCCCGGAGGCGACGGTCACCGTGATGCTGCTGGTGGCGACGTGCGTGACGGTCGCGACGGCGCTCTGGTACGGCGTGGTGACGGTGCCCCTGGTGGCGGGCACGGCCGGGATGGCGGCCTCGCTGGGCAAGCTGGCGCTGGACGCCCTGATCCAGCGGGACGTCCCGGAGGTGGTGCGCACCTCGGCGTTCGCCCGTTCGGAGACGCTGATGCAGCTGTCCTGGGTGGCGGGCGGCGCGGTGGGCATCCTGCTGCCGCTGGACGGCGTGCTGGGCCTGTCGGTGGCCGCCTCGGTGGTCGCGCTGGTGCTGCTGTGGACGCTTCGCTCGCTGCTGCGCACGGGCGTGCGCCGGCGCCCCGCCGCGCCCCGGGTGGCCTGAGCGCCGGGGAAGGGCAACACGCGGTGTCCGACCCCCGCGTAGCGTGATCGGCCGGGCCCGGTAGATTCTGATCCCATGAGCCTCGATTCCCGCCTCCTCGCCGCCCTCGGCGCCGTCGTCGTGGTCGGCGCCGCCACGGTCGGCGGGTCCGTCGCCTTCGCCTCCGACCAGACGGCGCACAGCGACCACCGCGTCACGATGACGATCGGCCGCGACTCGTCGGTCCACGACCCGTTCTGCTTCAACGGCGGCCAGCCGCTGTCGCAGGCGGACCTGCGCAAGTGCAACGCGGACGCCAAGGCGGCCTTCACCGGCAACACCCTGCCGACCCTGGACGTGCGGCTGAACGACCGCATCGGCGTCGGCGTCACCCCCCCGGTCTCCGACACGGGCTGGATGGCGTCCAGCAACGGCGGTTCCGAGAGCGCCGGCGGCGAGTTCCCGCTGATGAACTACGCCAAGAAGGTCACCTTCTCGGGCCTGCAGCCGGCGACCTCCGTGCTGAACGGCTCCGGCAAGACGATCGTCAGCGTCCAGGAGGGCAGCTCCAACGGCAAGGACCTGGTCGCCCTCTGGTACTTCGTGCTGAACACCAAGGAGGACTGACGGTCCCGCGATGACCGTGCAGACCCCTGAGACGCACCGCGAGCAGTCGGACCCCGGGCGGGCCCGGCTGCTCGTCGTCGTCGCGGTCCCGGCCGAGGCGCAGGCCGTCCTGCGGGGCCTTCCCGGCGGGGCCGAGGAGCCGGCCCTGCCCGGCGGCGGGCTGTACCGCAGCCTCGGCGCCGCCGTGGACGTGCTGGCGGCCGGGGTCGGCCCCGCGGCCGCCGCCGCCGGAGCCTCCGCCGCGCTGGCCGCCCGCCCGTACGCCCTGGTGGTCTCGGCGGGCATCGCGGGCGGGTTCGCCCCGCACGCCCCCGTCGGCGCCACCGTGCTGGCGGACGCGATCGTGGCGGCCGACCTGGGCGCCGAGACCCCCGAGGGCTTCGCCGACGTCACCGAGCTGGGCTTCGGCACCGTCCGGCACACCCCTCCCCCGGCCGTCCTCGCCCTGGCCGCGCAGGCCCTGGCTTCCGGAGCCCCGGGCGATCCCGTGCTGGGCCCGGTGCTGACCGTCTCCACCGTCACCGGCACCGCCGAGCGGGCCGCCGCGCTGGCCGCCCGCCACCCGGGCGCCGCCGCCGAGGCGATGGAGGGCTTCGGCGTGGCCGAGGCCGCCGCCCGGCACGGCCTGCCCGCCCTGGAGCTGCGGACGGTCTCCAACCCCGTGGGCCCGCGCGACCGCGCCGCCTGGCGCATCGGCGAGGCGCTGGCCGCGCTGGAGCGGGCCTTCGCCGCCCTGCCCGTCCCCGCACTGATCGAGCTGACCGAGGAGGCCGGCCGTGGCTGAACGGCTGAGCATCGCGTACTCGCCCTGCCCCAACGACACCTTCGTCTTCCACGCCTGGGCCCACGGCCTGGTGCCCGGCGCGGACGCCCCCGAGGTGACCTTCGCCGACATCGACGTCACCAACGGCCTGGCGGAGCGCGGCGAGCTGGACGTCCTCAAGATCAGCTACGGGGCGCTGCCCTGGGTCCTGGACGAGTACGCGCTGCTGCCCTGCGGCGGCGCGCTGGGGCGCGGCTGCGGCCCGCTGGTGCTCACCCGCCCCGGCACGGAGCGCCCCGAGGACCTCGCGGGCAAGGTCGTGGCGGTGCCCTCCGAGCGCTCCACCGCCTACCTGCTGTTCCGGCTGTGGGCCGCGAAGGCCGTGCCGGGGGGCTTCGGCGAGATCGTCGTCCTGCCGTTCCACGAGATCATGCCCGCCGTCCGGGACGGCCGGGTGGACGCGGGCCTGGTCATCCACGAGGCCCGCTTCACGTACCAGCGCTACGGGCTGAACAGCCTGGCCGACATGGGCGAGGCGTGGGAGCGGGAGACGGGCCTGCCGATCCCGCTGGGCGCGATCGTCGCCCGGCGCTCGCTGGGCGCCGAGCGGCTGGGCGCGCTCGCCGACGCCGTGCGCGCCTCCGTCCGGCAGGCGTGGGCGGACCCGTCGGCCAGCCGGGAGTACGTGATGGCGCACGCCCAGGAGATGGACCCGGACGTCGCCGACCAGCACATCGGGCTGTACGTCACCGAGTTCACCGAGGACCTGGGTGAGGAGGGCTACGAGGCCGTCCGCGCGCTGCTCACCCGGGCCGCCGCCGAGGGGCTGGTGCCCCCGCTCGACCCGGGTGCGCTGGCGTTCGCCGGCTGATCCCTGAGAGCTGATCCCTCAGGCCCTGTCCGAACCCAGGCCGTCAGGACCGTCAGGACCGTCAGGACCGTCAGGACCGTCAGGACCGTCAGGACCGTCAGACGTCGAACTGGTCGGCCACCGCGCGCAGCAGGCCGGCCAGCTTCTGGCCGGTCGGCTTGGCCGGGTAGCGCCCGTGCTGGAGGCCCGGCAGGACGGCGTCCAGCGTGGTGATGAGGTCCTGGACGATCGGCGCCATGTCGTCCGCGCTGCGGCGCTGCGCGGCGGCGACGGAGGGCAGCGCGTCGAGCAGCTGCACGCTCATCGCCTGGTCCCCCCGGTGCCCGGCCACCACGCCGAACTCGACGCGCTGGCCCGGCTTCAGCGACGTGACTCCGGCGGGCAGCGCCTTGGTGTGGACGAAGACGTCCTCCCCGTCGTCGCGCGACAGGAAGCCGAAGCCCTTCGTCTCGTTGAACCACTTGACCTGGCCGGTGGGCATCTCGAACAGTCCTCGAATGGGTGTGAGGGATTCCCGGCCCGGGCCGGGGATCACGGGGTGGAGGGAACTACGGCCGACCTCGGCTCGGCGCCCTGTGGCGCTCACGGCCGGCTCGCCGCCGGGAGCAGACTAACGGTCCGTCACGGTGTCATCCGCGTTCCACGGGGGATCGGCGGCCCAGGGCCCGTTGAGGGCGGTACGGACGCGCGGATCTCTCGGGTGCGGCCCCGGCACTGGCACGGCCGGGGCGCGGCTCAGCGCTGTCCATCGGCACACACCCCCCGGGTCTGAGGACACGGGGCACACCGGTTGCGCCCCTCGGCAACCCGTGCATACCCCCGCCCAGCAGGGATCAAAACGCATCGCTGCCGGGAAACTGCGCAACGTGACCGCCCCGCTCCCGTGGGCGTCCGGGTGAAGCCCTTCTGCCAGACTGGGGACGACCGTCCAGGCGATTCCCGAGGAGCGAGCAGTCGTGAGCAGCGCCGTGAGCAGCCGGAGCGCCGATCCCGGCGACGTGTACGTCAAGGCCGGGACGGTCGTCTTCGGCCTGGGCATGCTCGCCACCCTGGCCACGCTCGTCCCGCTGTTCCTGCACCTGACGCCGCTGCCCAGCGTCGCCTGGTGGCTGAGCATGCTGATGCCGGCGGGCTTCCTCGCCGCGCTGGTCGGGCTGCTGCGCAACGCCCGGGCCCAGCGCCGGCGGATGCAGGAGTCCTGAGCTCCTAGGGCGCGACCTGGGCGAGGTGCCCGGCGAGCCAGGCCGGGAACTCGGTGAGGTCACCGAGCACCACGTCCGCGCCCGCCTCGCGCAGCTCCTCCGCGCCGTACGGGCCGGTGGCCACCGCGACGGCGACGGCCCCGGCGTGCCGGGCGCCCACGATGTCGCCGAGGTGGTCGCCGACGTAGACGCTCGCGCCGTGCTCGCGCAGGGCGACGCCCTTGGTCTCGGCCCACAGGTCGCCGATCACGGCGTCCGCGACGATGCCCGCGTGCTCCAGGTGCAGCCGGGCGTTCGGCTCGTACTTGCCGGTGATGACGGCGATCCGGCCGCCGTGCCCGCGGACGGCCTCGACGGCGGCCAGGGCGCCGGGCAGGGGGACGGTCGGGGCGAAGGCGTGCTCGCGGTACAGCTCGCGGTAGCGGGCGGCGGCCCGTTCGGCCTCGTCCTCGGGGAACCAGTTGCGGATCTCGTCGAGCAGCGGGGGGCCGAGGCGGGTGACCACCAGGTCGGCGTCGATGGGGGTGCCGGTCTCGGCGGAGAGCGCCAGGTAGGTGGCGCGGATACCCGGCCGGGTGTCCAGCAGCGTCATGTCAAGATCGAAGCCGACGGTGAACGGGGCGGTCGAGGTCTCGGGCATGCGGCCAGGCTATCCAACCGGCCCCGCCCGCGAGGAGGCGGTTTCCCCGGCGGTCCGGGCGACCGGGCCGAGGGCCCGAAACGGGACGGTTCACGCGAATCGCACCGCCGATCCGGACATAATCGACACGCCCCAGACCGTCCGGCAGCCCGAGGACCGCCGATGCACCGGATCACCCGCCGTACGCTGCTCACCGGTCTCGGCGCGGCCGGGCTCGCCGCCTGCGCCTCCGGCCGCCCGGCGACCCCGACCGCGGACGGGCTCGGCACGGGCACGCCCGGCGCCGCCAGCCCCGGTGCCGCCAGCCCCGGCGCCGCCAGCCCGCCGCCGGTCACGGTGACGGCCGCCACCGGGCCGGTGTCGGTGCCGGGGGCGCCGCAGAAGGTGGTCGTGCTGGACACCGACGTCCTGGACTCCGCGCTGACGCTCGGGATCACCCCGGTCGGCGCCGCGCTGCCCCTCGGAGACACCGGCTTCCCCGCGTACTGGCCGGCCTCCCGGGTCGCGGACGTCCGTCTCGTCGGCCCGGCCGGGGCGCCGGACCTGGCCGCCGTCCGGGCGCTGCGGCCGGACCTGATCCTCTCCAACCAGGCCCGCGACGGCGACCGCTACGACCAGCTGCGCGAGCTGGCCCCGACCGTGCTCACCCAGACCACCGGGGCGCCCTGGAAGGCGAACTTCCAGCTGCACGCCCAGGCGCTGAGCCGGGAGGCGGCCGGGGCGGCCTTCGTCGCCGCGTACCAGAAGCACGCGGGCCAGGTGGCGCAGGTCCTGTCCGCGGCGAAGCTGTCGGGTCACCGGGTCAGCCTGGTGCGGTTCGTCGAGGGCGGCGGCCTGCGGGCGTACGGGCGGCAGAGCTTCCCGGGGAGCGTCCTCGCCGACGCGGGGGTGGCACGGCCGGACGCGCAGAACGTCGACCAGTCCGACGTCGAACTGCCGCCGGACCAGCTCGGCCGGGCGGACGGGGACCTGCTGCTGTACTCCGTGTACGGGGACCGGGCGCGGGCGGGCGTGGACTCGGTGCTGACGGGCCCGGCGTGGCAGGCGCTGGGGGCCGTGAAGGCGCACCGGGCGTTCCCGGTGGACGACCAGCTGTGGTTCCAGGGGCTCGGCTACACGGCCGCCAACTTCATGCTGGACGAGCTGCAGCGCTTCCTGGGGGCCTGAGGTGCCGCGGGCTCAGGAAGCGCCCGCGTAGCGCGCCGGGGAGACGCCCACGGCGGCGGTGAAATCCCTGGTCAGATGGGCCTGGTCCGAGTACCCGAGCTCGGCGGCGAGCGCCGCCAGGTCCAACTCGCCCACGGCGGCGGCCCGTTCGGACGCCTCGTGCAGCCGGGCGCGGCGCAGCACCCACTTCGGGGAGGCGCCGACGTACTCGGCGAACAGCCGCTGGAGGCGGCGCACGGGCAGGCCGAACTCCCCCGCCAGGTCGTCCACCCGGTACAGGTCGGGCGAGGCGGTGATCCGCTCGACCATCGCGGCGACCTCCTCGGCCACCGGGTCGGGCGCGGGCAGCCGGGGGCGCAGGAAGGCGTCGACGAGGGACGCGTCCGGCTCGGCGGCCAGCTCCTCGTTGAGCCGGTCGGCCTCGGGCCCGAAGTGGTCGGCGGCGGGGACGGTGCGGTCGGTGAGGTCACCGACCGCGTGCCCGGCGAAGGGGCGGAAGGCGCCGGGGTGGAAGCGCACGCCGAACACGTGCCCGGCGCCCTCCAGGCGGCGGGCGAAGAGCGAGCGCTGCACCCCGTACACCTGGGCGCGCGGCGCCTCGAAGACCAGGTGGACGTTGGGGTGGCAGAGCACCTTCTGCGCGTACGGGTCGTGGCCGTCGAGGTTCCAGCGCACCACCCAGTAGTACTCGACGAACCGCGCCACCTCGGGGTGCGGCGCCGGCCGGTCCACGGTGATCAGCTCCGCGGCGCGGGCGGGGTGGAGGACTCCGCGGCCGAGGCGGGGGGATTCCATGGCGGCCAGCGTAGGCAATGTCGCGTTTCTTCAAGACCGGGCCGCGCGGCGCGGCGCAGGATCGGGGCATGACCGTTCACCCGCTGCACCCGTTCCTGGCGCGCGCCGCCGCCGTCGCGGCCGAGGTCGCCGCCGCCGTCCCGGCCGACCGTCCGCTGGACGCGCCGACCCCCTGCACGGAGTTCGACACCCGCACGCTGATCAACCACTGGGTCCTGTACACCTCCCACGGCCTGGAGCACCGGGCCCGGCGCACCGAACTGCCCGCGGAGCTGATCGCCCGCGACTTCACCGCCGACGCCGACTGGCGCACGGCGTACGCGGCGCAGCTGGAGCGGGCCGTCGCGGCCTGGGAGGCGCCGGCGGCGTGGGAGGGCGAGGTCGACCTCGGCGGGTCCCCGTTCCCGGCGCTCGGGATCGCCCGGATGCTGCTCCTGGAACTGGTGCTGCACGCCTGGGACGTGGCCCGGGCGACCGGCGCCACGGTCGGGGTGGACGGGGAACTCGCCGAGCTGGTGCGGGAGATCACCGAGGAGAACGCCGAGATGTACCGGCAGTTCCAGGGCTTCGCCGAGGTCGTGGCGCTGCCGGACGACGCCTCCGCGTGGGATCGCGCCCTGGCGGCCTCCGGGCGCGACCCGCACTGGAAGAACTAGGGCCGCGTCAGGCCATCGGCACGGCCTCGGGGGCCTGCGCTTCGGGGGCCTGGGCTTCGGCCTTGGCCCCCGAGGCCGTCCCCGAGGCCGTCCCCGGGCGCAGGACGAGGACCAGGACGGCCAGAGCGGCGAAGAGCGCCGCCGCCACGACGCCGGTGACGTGCAGGCTCGCGGTGAACGCCGCCCGGGCGGTGCGCAGCAGTTCCGCGCCCTGGTCCGCGGGCAGGTGCCCGGCCTCGGCGACGGCGCCGGCCAGCGAGTCGGAGGTGCCGCCGGTGCGGTCGCGGTAGACCACGGCGGCCAGCACACCGAGCAGCGCGAACCCGAGCGAGCCGCCGAGGTAGTTGCCGGTCTCCGACATCGACGCCACCGAGCCGGCCCGCTCCGGCGCCACCGAACCCATGACCAGCCCGGTGCCCAGGGCGAACAGCGGCCCGGTGCCCAGGGCGAGCACGGAGATGCCCGCGACGGCGAGCGGCAGCGAGCCCTGCCCGTCCACGGCCGCCAGCAGCAGGCCGCCGAGGGCCGAGACCGCCAGCCCGCCGGCGATCGCCGTGGTCCGCGGCAGGTGCCGGGCGAGCACCGGGGCCGTCATCGTCCCCGCCGCGACGGCGATGCCCATCGGGGCGAACAGCAGGGCGGAGGCGACGGGCGAGTAGCCGAGGACGCTCTGCAGGTACTGCGTCACCATCAGGCCCGTACCGGCCATCGCGACCCCGGCGAGGACGAGGGAGACGAGCACCGCCAGGAACGGGCGGTCGCGCAGCAGCCGCAGGTCCAGCAGCGGGACGTCCAGCCGCAGTTGGCGCCGTACGAACACGGCCCCGACGGCCGCGCCGACGAACAGCGCCGCCGCCGGGAGGGCCCGGACGCCCTCGGTGCCCGCCACCGCCAGCTGCTTGACGCCGTAGATCATCAGCAGCATCGCCGCCAGCGACAGCCCCACGCTGGTCAGGTCCAGCCGGCCCGAGCGCTCGCCCCGGAACTCCGGCAGCAGGAACGGCCCGGCGAGCAGCACCACCGCCATCGGCGGGACGGCGGCCAGGAAGACCGAGCCCCACCAGAAGTGCTGCAGCAGGAACCCGGCCAGGACGGGCCCCAGCGCGCCCCCGGCGAACTGGCAGGCGGCCCACAGCGCGATGGCCCGGCCGCGCTCGCGCTCCTCGCGGAACAGGTTGGTGATCAGCGCGAGGGTGGACGGGGCCAGGGCGGCGCCAGCGACGCCGAGCAGGGCCCGTACGGCGATCAGCATCAGCGGGCCGGTCGCGAGGGCCGCCACGACGGACAGGGCCGCGAAGGCCCCCGCGCCGGTCAGCAGCAGCCGGCGGCGGCCGAGGCGGTCGCCGAGCGTGCCCATGGTGATGACCAGGCCGGCGACCATGAACCCGTAGCCGTCGCTGATCCAGAGCTGCTGGACGTTGCTCGCGCCCAGGTCGGCGCTGAGCCGGGGCAGCGCGAGGAGCAGGGCGGTGGTGTCCAGCGCGACGATCAGGGTCGGCAGCATGAGGACGGCCAGTCCCAGCCGTGCCCGGGTGGATGTCGTCCCGGGGGTGGCGTCGGGGGTGGTGCCGGGGGTCATGTCGGGGCTCCGTGTTCGTTCTCCGTCGGGTGGGTCGGGGGTTGGTCGGAGCGGTCCCGTGGTTCTCGACATCGGATGCGGACGGGTCCGCGGAAGTTTTCCGCCCGAGGACGTCAAGACGGCGTCGTCGGCTCCGACCATCCGGTGAAAGGCCCCGACCGGGGCCGGTGGACACGAGGAGTCGCGAGATGAAGTTCGTGATCAGCATGCACATCAACCCCGCCGTGCTGGACGCGCTGACGGCGGAGGAGAAGGGGGCGCTCGGCGCCGGCCACGGCAAGTTCATCGAGGAGATCAAGGCGTCCGGTGAGCTGATCACCACCCTGGCCCTCGTCGACCCGTCCCAGGCCGCCGTGGTGACCGTCCGCGACGGCAGGCAGGCCGTCACCGACGGGCCGTTCCTGGAGGCCAAGGAGTTCCTCGGCGGCTTCTACCTGGTCGACGTCGAGAACCGGGAGCGGGCGATCGAGCTGGCCTCGCACATCCCGGACGTCGCGATCGAGGGCCTCGGTGTCGAGGTGCGCCAGGTGATGTTCTCCGACGGACACTTGGAGGCATGACAGCTCCGGACTTCGAGGGCCTGCTGCGTGAACTCACGCCGCAGGTCCTCGGCACGCTGGTACGCCGCCACGGGCGGGTCGAGGGCTGCTTCGAGGACTGCGAGGACGCCGTGCAGGAGGCCGTCCTCGCCGCCACCGTGCAGTGGCCCGCCGAGGGCGTGCCGGAGAGCCCGCGCGGCTGGCTGGTGACCGTCGCCTCCCGCCGGTACGTCGACCGGCTGCGCAGCGACCTCGCGCGCCGCGAGCGGGAGACGGCGACGGCCGCCGCGGAGGTGGTGCCCGAGGAGGTGCCGGACCGGGACGACACCCTGCTCCTGCTCTTCCTGTGCTGCCACCCGACGCTCACCGCCGCCTCCCAGACGGCCCTGACCCTGCGGGCGGTCGGCGGCCTGACCACCGCCGAGATCGCCCGGGCCTTCCTGGTGCCGGAGGCGACGATGGCCGCCCGGATCAGCCGGGCCAAGCAGCGCATCAGGGCCGCCGGCAGCACCTTCGGCCCGCCGGAGGGCGCCGAGCGGGCGGAGCGGCTGCGGGTCGTCCTCCAGGTGCTCTACCTGATCTTCAACGAGGGCTACACCGCCTCCTCCGGCGAACTCCTGCACCGCCCCGACCTCGCCCGCGAGGCGATCCGGCTGACCAGGGCCGTCCACGCCCAGCTGCCGCAGGACGGGGAGGTGGGCGGGCTCCTCGCCCTGATGCTGCTCACCCACGCCCGGCGGGAGACCCGCACGACGGCCGACGGCGGCCTCGTACCGCTGGACGAGCAGGACCGGGGGCGGTGGGACGCGGAGATGATCGAGGAGGGGATGGGGCTGGTCAAGGCGTCGCTGGCGGGGCCGCACCTCGGCCCGTACCTGCTCCAGGCCGCCATCGCCGCCACCCATGCCGTCGCCCCCACGGCCGCCGACACCGACTGGCGGCAGGTGCACGCGCTCTACCTGGTCCTGGAGCGCATCGCGCCCAACCCGATGGTGACCCTCAACCGGGCGATCGCCCTCGCCGAGGTCGAGGGGCCCCGGGTGGGGCTGACGGTGCTGGCCCCGCTGGACGAGGACCCCCGGCTGGCCGGGCACCACCGGCTGCTGTCCGTCCGGGCGCACCTGCTGGAGAAGGCGGGCGACACCGAGGGGGCGTACGACCACTACCGGCGGGCGGCGCGGGCCACCGACAGCCTGGCCGAGCGGCGCTTCCTGGAGGCGCGGGCGGGGCGGGTGCGGCCCGGGGGCTCCGGCTCGGGGCCGGGCACGGCCTCAGACTGACGAACCGTCCAGCGCCGTACGGAGCTTGGAGCGCAGCAGCCGTACGGCCGGGGAGCTCTGGTCCCGGCGGGCGACCAGGCCCAGCCGGGCGTGGACGGCGGCATCGGTCAGCGGGACGGCCCGCAGGCCGGAGCCCCGGGCGGAGGCGGCGCTGAGCACGGCGACGCCCGCGCCGCGCTCGGCCAGGCGCAGGAGGGCCAACGGGGAGCTGGCGTCCAGGTCCACACGGGGGCCGAGGCCGAGCTGCGCGCAGGAGCGCTCGTAGGCGGCGCGGATGCCGGTGCCCGGGCAGAGACAGAGGATCTTCTCCCCGAGCAGGTCGGCGAGTCGGAGGCTCGGCCGGTCGAGGGCGTGCCCGACGGGGACGACGGCGGCGATCGGCTCGTCGACCACGACGGTGGCCTCCAGGCCGACGGCGGCCTCCCCCGCGAAGCCGATCAGCGCCAGATCGAGGGCGCCGCCGAGGACCTGCGCCTGGAGGTGGTCGGGGTGGCCCTCGTGCAGGCTCAGTTCGATGCCGGGGTGGGTGCGGCCGAGGTCGGCGACGGCGTCCAGGAACGGCGGGATCGAGCAGCCGATGATCATCCCGAGCCGGACGCGGCCGCGCACGGCGTCGGCGAACTCGGCGGCGGTGTACTGGATCGCGTCGAGCGTGGCGAGGGCGCTCTTGGCCAGCGGCAGCACGGCCTCGCCGACGGGGGTGAGGCGGACGTGGCGGCTGGAGCGGTCGAGTAGTTTCTGGCCCAACTCGTGTTCCAGCTTGGCGACCTGGGTGCTGATGCCGGACTGGCTCACGTGCAGCCGGGCGGCTGCGGCGGTGAACGTGCCCTCGTCGACGACGGCGGCGAAGTAGCGCAGCTGGTGCATCTCCATATCTGACGATGATAGCTGGCATGTGATTCATCTGTTGGACGAATGATCCAGAACGCCGAAGAATGGAGGCATGACGACGACGAAGAGCGCACGCGAGCTGGCCGAGACCTACTTCACCGCCTGGGAGGCAGGAGACTTCGACACCATCCGGGGCATCCTCGCCGAGGACGTCGACTTCGTCGGCGCCCTCGGAACGGTCAGCGGCGTCGAGGAGGCCCTCGGCGGCCTGCGCGGCCTCGGCCAGGTCCTGGAGAAGATCGACGTGAAGGTGCGAGTCGCCGAGGGAGACGAGGTCATCACCTGGTTCGAACTCCGCACCACCATCGCCGACCCGGCCCCGACCGCCAACTGGATGCACGTGGAGAACGGCAGGATCGCCCGCATCCGCGTCACCTTCGACCCCCGCGGCCTGCTCGCGGGCTTCGAGAAGCTCGGCTGACGGGCCGGGAGGAACCCGGCGAGAGGACCTGGAGGGCGTGACCGCGACGGCGGTCACGCCCCCTCGCTTTTCCCGACGTCTCCTCCCCCGGGCGGGGGAGGCGGGTCGTCCGTGACGTCGAGGCCCGGGCGGCGGGGCCGGCCGTACGGTCTCGTAGGGGGGCCGGGATCGGCCGGGGCGGTCCGTACTGAGCGCGGGGCGCCCCGGCCGTGCGGGGGCGGCGGGGCTCAGCGGCTGGCGTGGCGGATGGTGAGGCGGCCGTAGCCCATGACGCCGGAGATGCGGATCGTCGGGCCGGTGGGCTGGGCGCGTCGGGGGAGCCGGTAGTCGACGTCCTTCCAGCCGGTGGTCAGGCCGTCCAGATCGACCACGGCGCCGAACGGGACGGTGATCTTGGCCCGGCCGGTGCCGACCTGGAGTTCGATGTCGACCACCGAGTCCTCGATGACGGCCCGGGACAGGTCCAGGTTCACGCGGCCGAACGCGGAGGCGACCGTCAGGAAGCGCGGCACCCGCCAGACGCCGCCGCGCTTGATGCGACCGCTCGCGGCGCTGATCGTGGAGGCCTTGGGCGCCGCCTCCGCCGGGAGGGCGGCCAGCACGACGTCCAACTCGGCGCCGGTCCGGGCGATGAGGACGCGGTCGAGGCAGGCGTCCATCTCCTCCAGGGAGATCACACCGTCGGCGTACGCCCCCTGCACGCGCTGCACGGCGTGGTCGCGGTCGGACTGGAGGGACAGTGGCGGCTGGTTATCCGGCGTATCCGGCAGAGAGGTCACCTGTTCAATGTAAGTCCCTTGCAGCGCATGAACGGTAGCGCCCCGGCGTGGTGCCGACGAGGTAGGTGAAGGCGGCGATGAAGCCGCTGGGGTTGGCCCACCCGCAGGCGTGCGCGGTGTGGGTGGCGTCGTGGCCCTCGGCGAGGAGCACGAGGGCGTGGTGGATGCGCAGTTGGGTGCGCCACTCGTAGAAGTTCATGCCGAGCTCCTCGCGGAACAGGCGGCTGAGGGTGCGGCTGCTCGCGCCGACGGCCCTGCCGAGGTCGGCGAGGGTGGAGTTGTCGCCGGGCGAGTCGTGCAACTGCCTTGCGACTGAGCGCAGTCGGTCGTCCCGGGGTTCGGGGAGGTGGAGGGGCTGCTCGTTAGGTTCGCGCAACTCCTCGACGAGGACGCGGAGGAGGCGGGAGCGGGCACCCTTGCTGTAACGCTCTTCGGCGGCGCCGTAGTTGCGCGGGCCGGTGAGGGCGAGCAGCACCTCGCGGGCGAGGCCGGAGGCGAGGAAGACGGCCGGGCGGTCCGGCAGGAGCCGGGCGACGGACGGCGGGAGGAAGACGATCCGCATGTCGGTGTCGCCGTGGGCGCGGTGGGTGTGGGTGACGCCGGCGGGGGTCCAGGCGACGCGGTTGGCGGGGACGATCGACGTGCCGTGCGTGCTGTGCAGGGAGAGGACGCCGCGCGCGGCGTACACCAAGTGGCCACGGGGGTGCGACTGTTCGGCGCTGGTCTCGCCGGACGAGAAGAGGTGGCGTCCCCCGGAGGGGAAGACGTGGGATTGGCCGGATACGGGCATCGGTTGGCAGCCTATCGGTAGCAAGCCATGACGGGGGCTGGCGAGAATCATCTCCGCACCCGCACCGAACTCGTGGCTGCTGGTGGGGAGATGAGGAGACGGGGATGACGACGTTCGTTCTGGTGCCCGGTGGCTGGCACGGCGCCTGGGTGTACGACCCGGTGGTCCCGCTGCTGGAACGCGCCGGCCACACCGTCCACGCACTGACGCTGACGGGCCTGCGGCCGGAGGACGACCCGGTGACGGTCGCCACCGCCGACCTCGACACCCACGCGAACGACGTGCTGGAACTGCTGGACCGCGAGGGCCTCGACGACGTGACGCTGGTCGGCCACAGCTACGGGGGGATGGTGATCACCGCAGCCGCCGACCGCGCGGGCGGCCGGATCTCGCGCCTGGTGCACCTGGACGCGTACGTGCCCAGGGACGGGGAGTCGTGCTGGACGGCGACCAACGACCTGTTCCGGGGCGTGTTCACGGCCCGGGCCGCGAAGCTCGGCTACGCCGTCCTCCCGACGGAACGCGGCGACGGCGATCCCCGCCGTCGGCCGCACCCGGTGGCGTCGCTCCTCCAGGCGATCCGGCTGACGGGAGAGGTGGAGAAGGTCCCGCGCCGGGACTTCGTGTACTGCGCGGGATGGGAGGACAGCACCTGCTTCACGGGGACCCGCGACCGGCTCGCAGCGGACCCCGGATGGCGGGTGCACGAGCTGCCGACGGGCCACAACCCGATGCGGGAGGCCCCGGAGGCCGTCGCCGCCCTGCTGCTCGACGGGGAGGTCTGACGGCGGCTCCGGTGGGCGCTACGAGTGGAGCACGATCCCGGTGACGACGAACCCGAGGAACCAGAGCAGCGGGATCAGGGCGACGTAGGCGATGGGACGGCGGAGCACCGACGCGGGGGCGGCCGTGTACTGCGGGCTTGCCGTGCGAGGGTCTCCTGATGATCCGAAAGAGTTGACGATATCCGCGTCGCATGCGCCATGAGTGCTAGTCTCGTGAGGAGACGTTGAAAGCCTTCCTCGCTCGGATGAACCTCCGGCCAGGGAGGCTTTTTTCATGCCCCTGGACTGGAGGAGTCTCATGCCGGACGTTGTTCGCCTTGCGACGGATGATGACCGCCCGACAATGGATCGGTTATGGCTGATGTATCGCCACGATCTATCGGAGTTCGATGAGTTGCTACCGAATGCGGACGGGAGCTTCCGCGACGAGTGGCTCCACCAGGCGTTCACGGAGGACGACCGGACGCCCTACCTGATCGTCTGCGACGACCGCCCTGCGGGCCTGGCGTTCGTCCGCGGGTTGAGCGGCCCGGCACGCGTACTGAACAGCTTCTTCGTCGTACGCGGAGCACGGCGAAGGGGCATCGGCATGAGGGCCGCCCAGGAAGTCCTGGCCCGACACCCCGGCGCATGGGAGATCGCCTTCCAGGACAACAACACGGGCGCCGTACGGTTCTGGCGCCGCGTTGCCACTGAGCTCGCCGGCGAGGCGTGGACCGAGGACCACCGACCGGTACCGGGGCGACCAGAGTTGCCGCCGGACACCTGGATCTCCTTCGATACCCCCACCAAGTCCCACACCTGAGCAACGCGGGGGCGTGACCGCCGATTGCGGTCACGCCCCCTTGCGCGTCAATGCTCCCTTGCGACGATCAGCAGTCACGGTCAAGGTCATGTAACTGAGCGCGATCAGATCGACACCGGGAGAGTTCGTGAAGCTGCGTTTCCTGGGGATCATTCCGAACACCCCCATCGACGACTCACCGACGATCTGGCTGGACGAGGACAGCGGTGATCTGCTGATTCAGTCATACAAAGCCACGGAGGGCGAGGTGAAGGCGTGCCAGGAGATCGGCTCAATTCCCGGCCACAGCACGGACGTCCCGGCTCATGAGACCATCATCCGGCTCCCGGCCGTGATGCTGGAGTACATTCCGCGACCGGAGGGCGGTAGCGATGAAGTACCCCGTACGTGAGGGCCTGGCCAAGGCGCGACACTCCGCCGTGCACCTGGAGATGCGCGACGGCTACACGCCGGACGATCCGGAGTTCGCCCGCTGGCGGGCCGGTCACCGGTACGAGAACGACCCGGCCAACCTTCCTGACTGGTGGGGTACTTGGGCCGACCTCGTCGCCGAGACAACGGGGCGCGGCGTGGTCATGCGCCGCGCTCGCATCGTCTCGGAACCGGTGACGGACTACATCCGGTACGAGCACGACCTCACGTTCGCCAACGTCGCGGCAGGCGAGCTGGTCCGCTGGCTGCCCCGGCGGCGGGCGGCCGACCTCTCGCTGCCCGGAACGGACCTGTGGCTCTTCGACGGATCGGCCGTGCTGTTCACGTACTTCTCCGGGGTGGGCGAAGTCGTGGACAGGGAGTGGCGGACGGACCAGGCCACGGCGGATCGGGTCGCCACCGCCTTTGAGGCCATCTGGGAGCGGGCCACACCGCATGAGGAGTACAAGCCGGCCTGAGCCCCATGCCCGCATCGGGATCGTCCCACGTCCAGGCCGCCCGCAAAGTCCTCGCAGATCGCCTCCGAGAGATGTGCGAGGACGCCGGGCTGGACGGAAAGCAGTTGGCCGCATCGTGCGGCTGGCATCCGTCCAAGGTCTCGCGGATCGCCACCGGCAAGACCTCGCCGTCGGCAGACGACCTGCGTGCGTGGTGTCACGCGTGCGGCAAGGACGAGGAGACGGCGGACGTCATCGCCTCCCTGCGGGCCGTGGAAGGCATGTGGGTGGAGTGGCGCCGCATGGAGCGTGCCGGGTTGCGAAGGGCGCAGGAGGCCGTTCTTCCCCTGTTCGAGCGCACCCACCGGTTCCGGGCCTACTCGTCGTGGCTCGTGCCCGGACTGCTCCAGACGCGCGGCTACACCGAGGACGTCCTGCGCGCGGTCCAGTTGAGACGAGTGCCGGTCGACGATGTCGCCGATGCCGTGGCCGTTCGCATGGAACGGCAGCTCGTGCTCCGCAACGGGCAGCGGCAGTTCGCTTTCCTGCTGGAGGAGTCCGTGCTCCACAACGGGCTCGGGAGCGCCGAGTCTCAGGTCGGACAGCTCGAACGGATCGTCTCCGCGAGCGCGCTGCCGAATGTCAGTGTGGGGATCATTCCTTCCCGGTTGGGCCGCACGCGGATGCCCGTGGAGGGGTTCTGGATCTTCGACACGGCTCAGGTGAACGTGGAGTTGATCTCCGGGCACCTCACGCTGACACAGCCCAGCGAGGTGGCGACGTATGCCGATGCGTTCGCCACTCTGGCGAGCATGGCGGTTCACGGCGCCAAGGCGCGCGCGCTGATCACCGCAGCGATTCACGCGATCGGGTGAGAGCGTGCAATCCCGCAGAATCGCGTAGTGGTCAACTTTCCTTCCTCTCTACCTTGTTGACCAGTGTCGCCGCGACCGTCACGGCGACAGCACCACCATCCGAGAGGAGTCCTGGACATGGGCAAGCACGGCGACGGCAAGGGCGGCGAATCCGGGGACAAGCAGCAGTCCCCGAAGGAATCGGACGGGCAGTGGACCAAGCCCGTGACCGACCCGCCCAAGAAGAAGTGAGCTTGAACTGATGGACCGATACGCACAGTTGCTCGCCGACCTCACCGCGGCCGGCGCGCTGGGCGAGGGGTGGCGGGGCGCGTTCGAGCGCGCCCCGCGCTCTGCGTTCGTGCCCGACGAGATCTGGGTGGATGACGACGGTTATCGCCTGGTCAGCAGGGCCGTGAATCCGGCCGAGTGGTGGGTGGAGGTCAACGCCGACCGGCAGGTGGTCACGCAGGTCGACGACGGTCGAGTGGGTGGGCCGGGCGTGGCCACGTCGTCGGGGTCGATGCCGTCCCTGGTCGCTTCGATGCTCCGCCATCTCGACGTCGAGGACGGCCACAGCGTCCTCGACGTCGGCACCGGTACAGGTTGGACAAGTGCCCTGCTGTGCACCCGACTCGGCGCCGGATCAGTGACGACGGTCGAGGTCGACCCGGCGGTCGCAGCCGCTGCCGGGGAGCGACTGGCCACGCTCGGACTGAGGCCCAGCCGGGTCGTCGGGGACGGGCTGCTGGGCTACCCCGCCGGGGGTCCGTACGACCGCATTCACGCGACGGCGGCCGTGCAGCGGGTGCCGCTGCCCTGGATCGAGCAGACCCGGCCCGGCGGTGTCATCGTGACCCCGTGGGGAACGCCGTACGCCAACGCCGGGCTGCTGCGGCTGGAGGTGGGCGAGCGGGGGCGGGAGTCGTACGGGCGGTTCGTCGGGGACGTGTCGTTCATGTGGATGCGGGACCAGCGGCCCCATGCGGTTGAGGCCCCGGTGGACCGGTCGCCGGACCACCGGGGGTCGTCGCCGATCGATCCCGAGCTGGCCGAGGAGAACGTGCATGCCGCCTTCGCGATCGGCCTGCGGGTGCCGGGCGTGCGGACGCTGCACTGTTGGGAGGCGGCCGATCCCTCCGGTACGCACCGGTTCCAGCTCATGGACAACGCGGGCTCCTGGACGTCCGTGCGTTTTCGGGACTGGGATGGTGTGGACGCCGTTCAACAGGCCGGCCCACGCCGACTGTGGGACGAGGTGACGGCTGCGCGCACGGCGTGGGAGAAGGACGGCAAGCCGAAGCTGACTCGTTTCGGGGTGACCGTGACGGTCGGCGGCCAGCAGCAGGTGTGGCTGGACGATCCCGAACACGTCCTGCACTGATTCCACCCACCACTTCGGCCGGCTGCCCCCACGGGCAGCCGGCCGAAGTGGTTCCGGCACAAGCACGCGGGTGAGCAGAGGCTCAGGACGAGGTGGGCGGAGCGCTGGAGGAGGCCCCGCAGCTCTTGGCCGAGCTGGAATCGCATCTGCTAACTGACGCAAGGGGGTTGTCAGTTACGCGACCTTGCCGACGATGCCTGGCCCGGCCGGGTACGTCCGGGCCATGGCATCGGCTGTCGGTCAGGAGTCCTCGTCAGGCGGGGTGGCGCGGAGGGCGGTGATGACGCCCAGGGCGACGGTGGAGAAGGCGAGGACGAGGAGGACGGCGAAGGCGGCCGTGATCAGGAATCGCACGGGGGCTCGCGGTCGGCGTCGAGGAGGAGGGTGAGGAGGTTCAGGAGGGTCGAGAGCGGCGCGGTGTTGAAGCAGACGAGCACGCAGCCGTCGATGGTGTGGTCGGTCGTGGCGGAGGGCCAGACGAGGCCGAACTTCTTGCCGCGCTCGTGGAGTTCGGAGAGGAGAGAGCGGACGTGGTCGTCCGTGAAGGCGCGGAGGCGGGGGTCGCCGGGCTTCATGGGATAGCGGCGTCGGGGGGTCGTCATCAGGCGGCCTCCCGCTCGCACTCGAACCAGACGGACTTGCCGCGCTTCTGGGGGTCGACGCCCCAGCGGCTGGTGAGGCCGGCGACGAGCTGGAGGCCCCGGCCGGACTCGGCGAGGAGGTCGGGGGCCGTCGGTGCGGGGATGACCGAGCTCTCGTCGAAGACGGTGACGCGGAGGATGCCGTGGTCGAGGGAGAGGATCTGGACGACGGGGGCGGGGGTGTCGCCGTGCCGCCAGGCGTTCACGAGCAGCTCGGCGAGGGCGAGTTGGGCGTCGAAGATGACGGAGGGGGGCCAGCCGAGGCGGGCCATCGCGTCCTGGAGGGACTGGCGGCCGAGGGTGAGGGAGGGCGTGTTGAGGTGACGCATGGGAGGACTCCCGGCGTGGTGTGGTCTGACGTGAAGATCCGGCGGACATGCGTCGCCGTGAACCAGGCCATGTCAGAAGAGGGCATGGCTGCTCTGCGGCTCCTGGCAGCAGGAGTTACTGACGATCCGTCGGATCGATGTGAGATCGACCATAGCGCAGCTTGCCTACATTTGAAGGCAAGCTGCGCTATGTTCCCCCTTCCGAGCGAAGCGCGGCAGACTGGTCCCACTTCCGCACCGAGAGGACACCATGCCGCTTCGCCGCGAACCGACCTTGCGCCAACGTCGGCTGGGCACAGAGATGCGCAGAATGCGCGAACAGGCAGGCCTCGGAGGCAGTCAGCTCGCTCGAACGCTTGGCCTGGCACCAACTCAGGTGACACAGATGGAGACCGGGAAGATCGGTGTCAGCGCTGACCGCTTGCGCACGGTTGCCGCAGCTTGCGGCTGCACTAACCGCCCCCTCATCGACGCGCTCGCAGAGATGGCAGTCGAACGCGGAAAGGGATGGTGGGAGGAGTATCGCGGGACGTTGTCCACCGACTTCCTTGAGATCGCCGAGCTTGAGGCGAACGCCCGCGAGATCTCAACCTGGGCGACCACATACATCCCCGGGCTACAGCAGACCGAGGCATACGCGGCTGCGGTGTTCTCCCGATTCATCCCCATCGCTCCGAGCCGTGACCTCGACACCCGAACGTCCTTCCGCATGCAGCGGCAAGAGGCTGTCCACCAGGGCGGAGTGCGCTGTGTGTCCTACATCCATGAAGCAGCACTGCGAATGCAGTTCGGAGGACCGCAGGTTCTTGCTGATCAGCTCGACTGCCTCATCTCCGACTCGCTCGCCGAACGGATCTCCGTCCGCGTAGTGCCCTTCGATCTCGATACCTTCCCTGGCGGCGGAGAGAACATCATGTTCCTTGAAGGCCCGGTGCCTGAGCTCGCCACTCTCCAGATGGATACTGGAGTGGGGAGCATGTACTTTGACGCCCAGCCGAGCCTGGTCTGGCATCGAGATGTGTTCGCACGCCTGAGCTCCGCCGCCCTCTCAGAACCTGAGTCGCGGGAGTTCATTCAATCCATCGGGGATGAGATGCGAGGCAAGTATGCGTGACTCCATATGGCAGAAGTCCAGCTATAGCGGGGCTTCCAATGAGTGTGTGGAAGTACGCAGAGCAGAAGGCCTCGTCGGACTCCGCGAGTCCGACGAGGCCGGCACCATTCTCCGCACCACCCCCGCCGCATTCGCCGCGCTCCTCCACGGCACCAAGCTCGGCGACTTCGACCACCACGCCTGACATTCTGGCCGCTCGCGCACCGACGCGAGCGGCCAGATCCTTCTGGAGGTCAGAATGTCCAACCAGAACTGACAGAAGTCCAACCACTCTGGCGCAAACAACGCATGCGTCGAGGTCCGCCAAGAGGGCAGCCTGATCGAACTCCGTGAGTCCGACGAAGGCCACCTCATCCTCCACACCACCCCAGCCACCTTCGCTGCGCTCCTCCACGGCATCAAGGCCGGAGGCTTCGAGCATCACACCTGGCGCCCAACACCTCGCGCCACACCACGCAAGGGACTGGACCACGGAGGCAAGCATGTCCGACTCTAAGTGGCAGAAGTCGAGCCACAGCGCGGCGAACAACGAGTGTGTCGAGGTTCGTGCGATAGACAAGCTCGTCGGACTCCGTGAGTCCGACGAAGGCCGTCTCATTCTCCGCACCACCCCTGCCGCATTCGCCGCGCTCCTGTGCGACATCAAGACCGGCGACTTCGACCACCACGCCTAACTCCTCGGCCGCTCTGGAGAAAAGCGATGCCTGATGACCACGAATGGCAGAAGTCCAGCTACAGCGGAGCTTCTAGCGAGTGCGTGGAGGTCCGCGCGGTTGGCAACCTCGTCGAACTCCGCGAATCCGACGAGGCCAGCATCATCCTCCGCAGCGCCCCCGCCACCTTCTCCGCCCTCCTCCACAGCACCAAGGCCGGCGACCTCGACCACCACGCCTAACCCCTCGGCCGCTCGCGCAACGGCGCGAGCGGCCGAGGCCCGTGCCGGTGCAGGCCACCGCTCAGCGAGACTGCGGGACGACGAATCCTCGCGCCGAGCCAGTCTGCGGTCGAGACCGGCCCGCGATCACCGTCAGAGCCTCATTGGTGATGTCCCGCCGGGTTGTGGCATCGGTGCTGTCGTACACCCTCCAACGTCCGGTCGGCTTGTCGGCATCTTCGAGGGAGACGACCCCTCGAATACCCAGGCGCCGGAGGGTGTTGGCCACTTCCCGGGCCTCGAGTTCGTCCATGCGTCCCGCTTTCTCCGTGCTCGGTGCGCCCAGGCTAGTGGGCCTTCTCCACCTCACCCTTACGACAGCCGGGGCGTAAAGTCCGGCCATGAGCGACACCCCTACACCCTGGCGCGAACTCGAACGAACCACCGTTTTCAGCAAGTTCGGCCGATCCGTGGACCAGGTCGACTTCGAACTGCCGGACGGCCGGAACGGCCAGTTCTTCCTCAAAAACGAGCGACCCGCAGGCGCGGTACTCGCCCTCACCCCCGATCGCCGAGTCATCCTCGCCCGCCAGTACCGCCCTGGTCCCGCGCGAATGCTCTACGACCTGCCCGGCGGCCTCCTCGAACCAGGCGAGGACGCACAAGCAGCCATCACTCGCGAACTCCTCGAGGAGACCGGCTACCAAGGCGATCTCCACCCCGCCGGCTGCTACTGGCTCGACGCCTACTCCAACGCCCTGCGCTACGCCTTCTACGCCACCGACTGCGTCAAAGTCGCCGAACCGCAGCTGGAGCAGAACGAGTTCATCGACGTCACCACCCTCTCCCTGGACGAGTTCCGCACCACCGTCCTCCGCAGCGGCGAGCTCACCGACGCCGCCGCGGCCTACATGGCCCTGGACGCCCTGCACCTCCTGTAGCCCGGACAGCAACCGCCCACCCGCACGGCCCCTCGCGCAGGATCGCGAGGGGCCGTGCGGGTTGGGCAAGTCGACCCCATTGCTAGCGGCGCTAGACAATCGAGCACAAGCAGGTCTAGCTTTGACCCGTGACCTAGCGGCGCTAGAAGCGTGCCGAAGCCGACCCGACCCCGCCTGGAGAGAACGATGTCGCTCAAGACCGTCAACACCGCCCTGACCGCCGCCCTGCTCCTCTTCGTCCTCTGGTTCGGGACGCGCTTCATCGTCTCCCCCGAGACCATCGCGCCGACCTTCGGCCTGCCGAGCTGGCCCTCCGGCGACGGCGACGGCTTCCTCCGGCTCAAGGGCATCCGCGACGTCGCAGGCGGCCTCCTCCTCGCGGCCCTCCTGCTGACCGGCCAACGCCGCGCCCTGGGCACGGTCATGCTGGTCGAGGCCCTCATCCCGATCGGCGACATGACCAACGTCCTCGCCCACCACGGCTCCACCACCGCCGCCTACGGCGTCCACGGCCTGACCGCGCTGGCCGTCATCGTCACGGGCCTGCTGACGCTGCACGAGACGCGCCGGACCACGACCATCGCCGCGCCCACCCCTGCCCCCGCCACGCGTTGAGCGCCCGGCGAGAACCGACCGACACGCCACGGCCCCTCGCGCCGATTCGCGCGAGGGGCCGTGGGACCGACTCCACTCAGTCCTCGTCGTCCGCCGGAGCAGTCGCGGGCAGCGGCCCCGGAACGGGCATCCCGTTGGGCCGGAGGCCGTTGCCACAGATGCGGGGCGCCCGGTCCTTCAGCCCCAGCAGCTTGAAGTAGTTCTGCCCGAGCGCGATGTCCCGGAACGCCGTGTCCCCCAGCGCCGCGTTGATCCGACTGGTGACCTCCAACTCCTGCTCGTACACCGCGTAATCCTTGTTCCGCGCCGCCACGAAATCCGTCCCCGGGATCGCCCGCTTCGGGTACCGGTCCAGGAAGGCCGCGTACTTCTCCCGATTGCCAGGCTTGCTGAAGTACAGGTCCTCCAGCACTCGCCAGCTCAAGTCGACCGTCAGGTTGGGGTGTTCGTCCAGCAGCCGCCCCAGGATGGCAATGTGCAGATCCGGGTCCATGCGGGTGAGTTCCTTGGACAACCCCATGTGCGCCCAGACGATCTTGTTGTTCGGGTACCGGTCGAGGATCTCCTCCATCAGGTGGAGGTACTTGGTGGGCTCGGCGTCGTTCCCGAGGTCCGAGTGGAAGGTCACCGGGATGCCCCGGTCCTCGTACACCTTCATGAACGGCGCCCAGCGCGGAATGTCCTCACTCGTCGCGGGCTCCGCCAGGTTGGGGAACAGGGCCTGCTTCACCACGTTCACCTCGCCGGCCCAGCGGAACATCCCCGGGTACTCGCGGTCGAGCAGCGCGATCCCGTCGGGAACCGTCTCGGGGTGGTGCAGGTCCATGAAGGTCATCGACAGCGCGAGGCTCGGGTCCGTGGGCCGGAACTCGCGCAGGCTCTCGGCGTTGGCGAAGTCGTTGCGCATGCGGGGGCGGACGGGCGTGCCGGGGCAGTCGAGGTAGTAGGTGCAGTCCGAATCGGCCGGAAGCACCTGCCCGATGCCGAACATGTTGGCGTGGTGAACACCGGTCTTGGTCAGGTACCCGTTGACCTCCTCGAAGGGGATGGCCCGGCCCCCGAACGGGCGGAAGTGCAGGTGGGCGTCGACCACGGAGGTGTACGGCCGCTTCGACCGGTCGAAGCAGTCCCGCGCCGCCGCCAGCGCCTCACCCGCCCCGGCGGGCGAGACGACGACCGCCGCCGCGGCCACGCTGACGGCGAAGGCGGTCAGCCGCCTGCCGGTCCGTTGGCTTCTCCTCATGTGCTGCCTCCACGTAGTGCCGTGAACTGCCACACAGAAGAGTTAGCTGACGAAGCATCACCACTCGACGACGCCTCGGAGTGTCGCCCGCCGACGCCCGCCCGAACGGACGCAACCCGGCCACCCGCACTCCCTAGAGCGCTTCCAGGTTCGCGCGGAGGGTGGCCATCGTTTCGGCGACGCGAGCGAGGTCGTCCTGCGACACCCCCGCCGTGAGCGCGGCGAGCTCGGCCTCGACGACCGGACGGGCGGCGGCCAGCCGTTCCTCCCCCTCGGGGGTCAGCTTCAGCAGCGACGACCTGCGGTCCTGCGGGTGCGCCTCCCGCACGCACCAGCCCGTGGCGACCAGCCGGTCGACCGCCTTGCTGACCGCGCCCACCGTGATCGCCAGCTCGCCGACCAGGTCCTGCACGCGACACCCCTGCACGCGATCGATGATCTCCAGGAACTCGAACTGCCCGAGCCCGAGGTCCAGTTCGTCGCGCAGCCGCGCGCTCACCGTGTTGTACAGGCGGGTCTCGACCCGTACCAGGTCCACGAACACCGGCGTGACGCGCATCACAGTCCTCCAATAGATTCCCGGGAATCATCTTCCCTGGAATCAGGCTACTCTTGCGGCAGATCGATTCCCAGGAATCAATCCTCGCGTCCCATCCCAACCCCGGAGGCCCGTCATGTCCGACCTCGCCACCCAGCGCGACGCGTTCGCCGCCATCATCTCCCGGCCCCTCCCGGAGGGCGTGACCGTCCGGCGGACCGTCCTCGGCGGCCGCCCGACCCTCGACCTGGAGCCCGCCGGCGCCACCGGCCCGGCCCGCCTCCTCTTCTTCCACGGCGGCAGCTACGCCCTGGGCTCCCCCGACACCCACGCCGGCTTCACCGGCGAACTGGCCCGCCGCGCCGGTGTCCGCGCCCTCTCCGTCGACTACCGGCTCGCGCCCGAGCAGCCCTTCCCCGCCGCCGTCGAGGACGGCTTCGCCGCCTACCGCGACCTCCTCGACTCCGGCACCGACCCGCGCAACCTCGTCCTGGCCGGGGACTCCGCCGGCGGCGGCCTCGTCCTCGCCACCCTGCTCCAGGCCCGGGACGCCGGGCTGCCGATGCCCGCCGCCGCCGTCCTCTTCTCCCCCTGGACCGACCTCACCGTCTCCGGAGGCAGCGCCGTCTCGAAGGAGGGCATCGACCCGATCTTCACCAAGGCCGGTATCCGCGACGGCGCCGACCTCTACCTCGGCGCGGCCGACCCCGCGCAGCCCCTGGCCAGCCCGGTGTTCGCCGACCTCACGGGCCTCCCGCCGCTGCTCATCCAGGTCGGCGCGAGCGAGCTGCTGCTCGACGACTCCGTCCGCCTGGCCGGCCGCGCGGGCGCGGACGACGTGGACGTCACCCTGGAGGTCGGGGCCCGCCTCACCCACGTCTTCCAGCTCGACTTCGCCACCAACCCCGCGGCGGACGCCGCCCTCGACCGCGCCGCCCGCTTCCTCACCGCGCACCTGTGAGCCGGGGCGCGCCACAACCCGCACCGTCGACGCCGACGGCCCCGGCGACCGAAACCTGGTCGCCGGGGCCCACCACGCGATCGTCACCCCCGTTCGAGCGCCGCAGCAGCCTCCTCCGGCGCCTCCATGACGATCGAGTGGTAGCTCTCGATCCGCGACACGATCGCCTCCCGGGGCCCGGAACGCCACGCGTCGCTCGCGTAGAACGCCTCCTCCTGCTCCCGGTGTTCCTCGATCGAGGCGAACGCCCGTATCAGGTAAGCCTCTTCGTGCCCGTCCTCGGCGACCAGCGACATCCCGCAGGCCACCACCCGGACCCCGGCCTCCTCCAGCAGCGGCACGGACTCCTCGCGCATCACGCGGACGAACTCCTCGCCGCTGCCCGGCTTCAGCCTGTACGTGCGGATCTCGAGAATCATCGTGCGGCTCCCCGTCTCGGTGCGAAGCCCCGAGGCTACTCACCGGACCGCAGCGGCTCCCCCGTCCGGTGCAGGTGCCCGAGGATCTCCCGGTACGACCGCGCCAGCCCCACCTCGTAGTACGCGATCCCCTTCTCCGCGCAGAACTGCCGGGTGATCCGCGCCGCCCGCCGCAGCGCCGGTGTCGGCATGCTCGGGAAGAGGTGGTGCTCCACCTGGTAGTTGAGGCCGCCCATCACCGAATCCACGAGCACCCCGCCCCGCACGTTGCGTGACGTCAGCACCTGCCGCCGCAGGAAGTCCAGCTTCATCTCGGGCGTCACCATCAGCATGCCCTTGTGGTTCGGGGCGAAGACGCATCCCAGGTACACGCCCAGCAGCGCCTGGTGGACGGCCAGGAAGGCCACGGCCTTGCCCGCCGGGAGCGCCGCGAACACCATCCCGAAGTACGCCAGGAAGTGCGCGACCAGCAGCGCGCCCTCCAGCAGCGGCCGCTTCATCGTCGGCCGCCGAAGCGCCCGGAAGCTGTTGTAGCTGAGGTTGAGCCCCTCCAGCAGCAGCAACGGGAAGAACAGGTACGCCTGCCGCCGCCCGATGAACCGCGCCAGCCCGCTCGCCTCCCGGGCCTGCCGCTGCGACCACACCACCAGGTCCGGCGAGACGTCCGGGTCCCGCTCCTCGTGGTTGGGGTTCGCGTGGTGGCGGGTGTGCTTGTTCATCCACCAGCCGTAGCTCATCCCCATCAGCAGGTTGGCCGCGACGAGCCCGCCGGCCTCGCTGGGCCTGCGCCGGTCGAAGACCTGGCGGTGCGCCAGATCATGGGCCATCAGGCCGACTTGGGCGAACACCACCGACAGGCCCGCCGCCAGCGCCAGCTGCCACCAGCTGTCGCCGAGCGCGAACACCGCCCACCACCCGCCGCCGAACGCGGCGAGCACCAGCCCCGACCGTGCGGCGTAGTACCCCTTCCGCCGGTCGAGCAGTCCCTCGGCCGCGATCCGGCGGCTCAGCTGCGCGAAGTCGCTGCCGTCTCCCCGCAGTTGGCGGGCGGGGGCGGGCGCCTTGGTCATGACGTCTGTGGACATGCCCCGAGTCTCGCCCGAGGGCCCACCCCGCCAGAACGGGGAAGGCACCCGTCCCGTACGGGTGTTAACCCCCGCCCGGCGGCGGGTGTCAGCCTCCCCCACGCCCGAGTCCCCGCGCCCCCGACGGCCGACGCGCGGCGGTTCGGGTGAAGTTCCCGGCGCGGCGCCCCGAAGCCTCCGGCGCCCGGGAAGCCTCCTGCGAGGCGGCCGCTCGCCCGGAGCGGCCGCACCCCCACCCGGGAGTCCCCCCGCATGCGCCTCGCCCCACGTCACGCCGTCGCGCTCGCCGCCGTCGCCGCGCTGTCCGCCGCCCTGACCACTCCCGCCAGTGCCGTCCACGGCGCTCCGCGGGGCCCGTCCGGCCGGTACGTCAACCTGCACCAGTGCGTCTACAACAGCCCGCTCTCGGACGAGACCCACTTCGACCTCATGACGACGCTGGTCCCCAGCAGCGACGGGCGGTTCGCCGCCGGGACGGACATCTCCGACACCCCCGTCCCCTCCGCGGTGTGCGGCCCGGGGGACGGGAACTACGAGCTCGACGTCTACACCGCCGCCGAGCCCTACGACCGGACGGCCGGACGCTACCTCAACCTGCACCAGTGCATCTTCTGGAGCGACTACAACAAGGACCACCTCACCACCGTGGTGGGCACCACCGACGTCAAGTTCGTCGCGGGCACCAACATCTCCGACACCCGTGACACCGCCGTCGTCTGCGGCGGAGGCGGCACCGACCACCCCATCCCCCTGCTGTCCAGCGCCACCCCCCTGGACCTGACCGCCGGGCGGTACCTCAACCTGCACCAGTGCCTGTACTACTTCGACCGCTACCGCGACCACATGACGACCTTCGCCCCCAGCGGGGACGGGCGCTTCAAGGCCGGGACGAACGTCTCCAACACCCCCGACACCAAACCGTCCTGCGGCCCCGGGGACGGGAACTACCAGCTCATCCCGCTACTCTCGGGCGTCAAGTCCCTCCCCCTGACCTGACACACCGACCGCGGGGCCGGTTCACACCGGCCCCGCCCCGGCGAACAGCTCGTCCAGGTGGTGCCGCAGGATCGCCAGCGCCTCCTCACCGTCCCGCTGGCCGCCGAGCACGCTCGATCCGAGCCCGTTGACCATCGCCAGCAGCCCGGCCGCCGCCATCGCCGTGTCCCGGCCCGGCGCGATCTGCCCGGCCTCCCGCGCCGCCGCCAACTGCCGTGCCAGGAAGCCCTCCAGGACCGCGGGCGGCTGCGCGGCCCTCGCCTCCAGCACCTCCGGATCGCTGAGCACCAGCGCGTAGTACGCCGCGTACGTGCGGGCGATCCGGCGGCTCTCCGCGTCCGTCGGCAGGATGCAGGACAGGATGGCCGTCACCACCTCACGCGGGGCCCGCGCCTCGCCGATCCAGCGCTCCATCCGGGCCTGCAAGTGGGTACCCAGCCGGGCGAGGGCGTCCAGCAACAGGCCCTGCTTCGTCGTGAAGTAGTACTGGACGAGCCGCAGCGAGACGCCCGCCTCCGTGGCGACCGCGCGCATGCTCGCCGACTGCAGCCCCTCGGTGTCGGCGATGCGCAGCAGCGCCTCGGCGATCTGCCGCCGCCGCTCCTCGTGCTCGACCTTCTCCGCCATGTCCGGCGCCCTCCTCCTCCTTGGTACACCCGTATCATGCCTGTGATACACATGTACCATGCGAATCAGCGAGTTCAGGAACGCCAAGGCCGAAGCCCGCTACCGCGCCGCCTACGACCGTGCCCTCACCCTGCTCTGGCCCGGCGCCCGCACCACCCTGACCATCCCGACGAGCTACGGCACCACCCGCGTCTACCGCGCGGGCCCCGCCACCGGGGAGCCGATCGTCCTGCTCCCCGGCTCCGGCGGCAACGCCCTCATGTGGCACGCCCACCTCGCGCCCCTCGCCCGACGGCACCCCGTCATCGCCGTCGACCCCGTCGGCGAACCCGGCGCCAGCGTGCAGAGCGCGCCCATCCGCACCGGGCAGGACGCCGCCGACTGGTTCGAGGAGCTCCTCGCCGCCCTCGGCCTCCCCACCGCCCACGTCGTCGGCTGCTCCTACGGCGGCTGGGTCGCCCTCCACCACCAGATCCGCCACCCCGGCCGCACCAGCCGCCTCACCCTCGTCGACGCGGCGGGCCTGGCCGACCTGCGCAAGGGCTTCTACCGCTGGATCATCCTCGGCGGCCTCGCCGCCCTCGCCCCGCGCGCACTCAGGCCCGCCCTCGCCCGCGGGCTGCGCAACACCGCCATCCTCGACACCGAACTGATGACCCTGCTCCGCGCCTCCACCGGCTTCCGCCGCCGCCTGCCCCTCGCCACGACCCTCACCGACGAGGAACTCCGCAGCCTCAGCGCCCCCACCCTCGCCCTGCTCGGCGAACACAGCGCCCTCCACGACGCCCCCACCACCGCCGAACGCCTGCACCGCCTCGCCCCGGCCGTCACCGTCCGCATCGTCCCCGACGCCGGGCACTCCCTCACCACGGACGCGCCCGACGCCGTCCTGAACGCCGTCCTGGACCCCGGCCTGGACCCCGGCCTCAGATAGCCGGCCCGATCCCCTCCGGGAGACCGGCCACCACCAGGGCGACGGCCTCCTCCGGAGTCCCGGTCCGCGCCACCAACTCGCCCGCGTTCCACACCTCGTACAGCCCCCCGTCCGCTCCGTACACCCCGCCCTCGTACGGGCACAGGACGTACCCGACCTTCGAGCTCGACGGCTCCTCGATCGTGGTGGAGAACCAGAGGTTGAAGTGGCTGTTGACCGGCATCAGCCCCCGCAGCACGGGCTGGGCGTACGCCGCCGCCAGCACCGCGTGGGCGCGCGGGTGCCGGTTGTACGGCGGCGTGTGGACGCGGTCGAGCTTGATGAGCCAGGCCAACTCGACCCTGCCGAAAGGTTTCTGCTCATGGGCGAGGGCCCAGGGCCGGTACCGGACGAACGAGGCGCGCGCCTTCGTCTCCTCAAGCCCCGCGCCGACCATCCACGCCGACGCCGCCCTGACCACCTTGGCCAGGTCCGAGGACGCCCCGAAGGCCAGGGGCGCCCGGTTGCCCTGGAGCCGCACGTGGAAGGCCCGCCGCCCGCTGTCGGGCGGGTACACCATCACCCGTCGGCCGCTCTCCTCGTCGACGTACTCCGCGAGACGCCCCCACTTCCCGTCCGCCTCGGGCAGTTCGAGCCCCAGCTCCGCCGCCGCACCCCTCATCGCGGCCTGCAGAGCACCGTCCTCCCACCTGACCCTGCTGCCCGCACCCGCCCCTGAGTTCATGACCCCAGTGTGCCCGAACCACCCCGCCCGAAGCCGAGGAGCCGAGGAGCCGAGGAGCCGACCGCCCTCACCCCTGCTGCGGCGGGCGGCGGCGCATCGCCACCAGGAGGAGCACCGCCGCCGTGACGCCGGCGGCGGTGCGCAGGACGTCCGGGGCCATGGACCAGCTGAACTGGCCCAGCGGGGCGGAGGTCTGGACGCCCGCGCCGGCGCCGGCGGCGTGCTTGGCGCGCTGCATGGCGAGGAGGGTGGTGACGGTCATCGTGACCATCGGGATGCCGAGGATGACGAACTTGCGCATCAGGTCGGACATCTGGCGCGACAGGTAGCCCAGGCCCCACCCCGCCAGCATGGCCGGGAAGAAGCCGGTGACGGCGCCGCCGGTCAGCAGGCCGCAGGAGAGCAGGAGCAGCGGGGACGGCTTGCGCACGCCCTTCGCCGAGGCCGAGGAAGCCTTCGCCCGGGCCTTCCGGGGGGCGGGCGCGGCCTTGGCCTTCCTCTCCCTGCGCGCCTTCTTCCCGCGCGCGGCCGGTGCGGCCTCCGGCGGTACGGGCGGCTGCGGCGGTGCCGCCGGGTCGGCCTCGCCGGTGCGCTGCTCGGGGATGGGCCTCGGCGCCGGGGCCGCGCCGCCCTCCGAGAAGTCGAACATCGTCATCGTCCACGGCCCGTGGCTCGACACCGAGGACGGCGGCGGCCCCGGCGGCGGCTGCGTGTCCGGGGTGACGCGCGGGGGCTCCAGCGGAACGGACTCGATGCCGCCCGCACTCGGCGCCGGCGGGTCGTACACGCTGTCCTCGGCAGGAGCCGCAGGAGCCGAAGGAGCCGAAGGAGCTTCAGGGGGAGCAGCAGGAGGAACCGGCGCACCCCCCGAACGGTCGCTCCACGGCCCGCTCTTGCGCCACCACTCGCCGTCCGTCATCCCGCCGACACCCCGCCTCGCCCGTACCCGACCGCCCACCGAACCGCCCTCGCCGTGACGCTACCCACCACGCCCCCACCCGCGCGAGTCCAACGCGGCCCCCGCACCGGGTGCACGGCGCTCCCCCGCCGTCGGCCCGCCCGACTAACCTAGGTCGAATGACCACACAGCAGGGCCCCCAACGCCAGGGCAGGGCAGCCGCCGGCCCCCGCACCCTCGCCGAGGAGCTGCGCGCCCGCCCCGACGACGCGCTCGCCACCCTGCTGCGCTCCCGGCCCGACCTGCTGAACCCCGTCCCCGGCGACCTCACCCAGCTGTCCGCCCGGCTCTCCTCCCGCGCCTCCGCGCTGCGCGCCCTGGAGCGGCTGGACCGCTTCACCCTCCAGACGGCCGAGGCCCTGGCCACCGCCCCGGACGGCACGAGCCTCGCCACCGTACGGACGCTGCTGACCGGCCCGACGAAGGTCAAGCCGCACCCCGGCGCCACCCCGCTCACCCCGGCCGACCGCTCCGCCGTCGCCGCCGCCCTGCCCCGGGCGCTGGCCACCCTGCGCGACCGGGCGCTGCTCTGGGGCCCCGACAACGGCCTGCGCCTGGTCCTCGCCGCCCGCGAGGCCCTCGCCCCGACGGCCGCCAACCCCGGGCGTACGGGCCTGGGCCCGACCCTCGCCGAGGCCACGGTCGGCATGTCCCCGGCCCGGCTCCAGCAGCTGCTCGCCTCCGCCGGGCAGCCCGCCACGCCGGACCCGGTCACCGCCGTCGCCGCCCTGACCGCCCTGCTCACCGACCGCGCCCGCTGCGCCGCCCTGCTGGAGACGGCCCCCGAGCCCGCGCTGCGGCTGCTGGAGCGGCTGGTCTGGGGCCCGCCCACCGGCACCGTCCCGGACGCCACCCGCCCGGTGACGGCCGAGGACGCCCAGAGCCCCGTCGAATGGCTGCTCGCCCGGGGCCTGCTGCTGCCCAGCAGCCCCGGCAGCGTCGTGCTGCCCCGCGAACTCGCCCTGCACCTGCGCGGCGGCCGCAGCCACCGCACCGTCGAGCCCGCGCCGCCGGAGCCCGCGCCCGCCGCCGCCCCGCGCGAGACCCAGGTGGTGGACGCCGCCGCGGCCGGCCAGGCGCACACCGCCGTGCGCACCGTCGAGGAACTGCTCGAGGCCTGGGGCCTCAACCCGCCGCCCACCCTGCGCGCCGGGGGCCTGGGCGTGCGCGACCTCAAGCGCACCGCGCAGACCCTGGAGACCACCGAGCGGCAGACCGCGTTCTGGCTCGAACTCGCCTACGCCGCGGGCCTGCTGGCCCCGGACGGCGAGGCCGACGAACGCTGGGCCCCCACCCCCGGCTACGACGCCTGGCTCCACCTGGACACCGCCGAGCGCTGGTCCGTCCTCGCCTCCGCCTGGCTCGCCGCCACCCGCGTGCCCGCCCTCACCGGCACCCCGGACGGCAAGGGCAAGCCCCGCGCCGCCCTCGGCCCCGAGCTCGACCGCACCCTCGCCCCGTCCGTGCGCCGCGCCGCCCTCGCCCTGCTGGCCGAACTCCCGCCCGGCACCCCGGCCACCGCCGAGGAGCTGCTCCCCACCCTGCGCTGGCAGCGCCCCCTGCGCGGTGGCCCCGTCGGCCCGGACGGCCGCGAGCTGCGCGACAACCTCGCCACCTGGGCGCTGGAGGAGGCCGAACTCCTCGGAATCACCGGCCGCGGCGCCCTCGCCGCCCCCGCCCGCGCCCTGCTCACCGCCGAGTCCGACCCGGCCGAGGTGCTCGCCCCGCTGCTGCCGCAGCCGCTGGACCACGTGATCCTCCAGCCGGACCTCACCGCGATCGCCCCCGGCCCGCTGCTCACCCCGCTCGCCCAGGCCCTCGCCCTCTGCGCCGACATCGAGTCCAAGGGCGGCGCCACCGTCTACCGCTTCACCCCGCACTCCGTACGCCGCGCCCTGGACGCCGGTCGCACCGCAGCCGACCTGCAGACCTTCCTGGCCCAGCACAGCCGCACGCCCGTCCCCCAGCCGCTGAGCTACCTGATCGACGACGTCGCCCGCCGGCACGGCATCCTGCGCGTCGGCGCCGCCTCCTCGTACCTGCGCTGCGACGACCCCTCACTGCTGAACGAGGTCCTCGCCGACCGCCGCTCCGCCGAGCTGAGGCTGCGCCTGCTCGCCCCGACCGTCCTCGCCTCCCAGGCCGCCCCGGACGTCCTGCTCTCCACCCTGCGGACCATGGGCTACGCGCCCGCCGCCGAATCCGCCGAGGGCGACGTGCTGATCACCCGCCCCGACAGCCACCGCACCCCGCCCCGCACGGCCCCGGTGCCCGTCCCGGACGGCCCGCCCACCCCGGACGACACCCTGCTCGCCGCCGCCGTCAAGGCCATCCGCGCCGGCGACCGCGCCGCCACCGCCACCCGCCGCGAGCCCGCCCCCGACCCGCGCGGACTGCCCCGCACGGCCGCCGCCGACACCCTCGCCGCGCTCCAGACCGCCGTCCTGCTCGGCGAGCGGATGTGGATCGGCTACCTCAACGCCGAGGGCATCGCCAGCCAGCGCATCATCGACCCGGTCAAGGTCGAAGGCGGGTACGTCACCGCCTTCGACCACCACGCGGACGAGCTGCGCACCTTCGCCCTGCACCGCATCACGGGCGTCGCGGAGCTCGACGAATGAACCCCTGAAAGGCTCAGTGCCCGGTCGCCCCCTTCATCTTCTCCTGCACGGCGTGGTCGGCCACGCTGCCGATCTCGCCCTGCCCGATGGGCAGCGAGCCGCCGCCCACCTGGTCGGCGATCAGGAATCCGGGCGCCGCCAGCAGCCCGCCGGGCCCCTCGCCGATGCCCGCGAGGGCGTGGGCGGAACCGGCGGAGGAGGCGGTGGCCGCGAAGGCCGTGCCCATCAGGGCGAGGGCGGTGAGAACACGCTTCGAGGTCTTCATGGCCAGCTCAACGAGCGAGCACGGACTGTGGTCACTCGAAGCGGTTGACGGGCGGTCGCACCCGGCGTAGTCCGGAAGGACAGGGGGTTTCACAGAGGAGGCATCATGCTCGGCGAACTGATCGGCGAGGTCAGCGGCAAGGACACCGGCCGACGGGTCCTCGCGGCCGCCGACGGACACGCGGTCGTCGAGGTGTCGTTCGAGGGCACCAGCGGCTACTACGGAGTCTCGGTCTCCGGCTTCGGCACCTACGAGACCGAACTGCGCGCCGACGGCACCCTGTTCGGCGACGGCCAGGGCGTCGACATGACCGCCGACGGTCAGACCGTCACCTGGCACGGCAGCGGCCTCGGCCACTTCACCGACGGAGGCGTCGTCCAGTACCGCGGCGCGATCTTCTTCTCCACCATCGCCCCGCAGCTGGAGAAGCTCAACGGCGTCGTCGGCGTCTTCGAGTTCGACGTCGCCCCGGACGGCACCTCCACCGGCAGGATCTACGAGTGGAAGTAGCCCGGCGCCCATAGCCCGGCGCCCGTAGCTCGTAGCTCGTAGCCCGTCACACGACGCCGGGAATGAGCGACACTGGAGGGTCTGCGCCAACGCAGACGTGTCAGCCAGTGGAGGGCTCCCCCGCGTGAACGACGGACCGCTCATCGTCCAGAGCGACAAAACTCTTCTCCTGGAGATCGACCACCCCAAGGCCTCCGACTGCCGCCGCGCCATCGCGCCCTTCGCCGAGCTCGAGCGCGCCCCCGAGCACGTCCACACGTACCGGGTGACACCGCTCGGCCTGTGGAACGCGCGAGCGGCCGGCCACGACGCCGAGCAGGTGGTGGACGCCCTGGTGAAGTACTCCCGCTACCCGGTGCCGCACGCGCTGCTGGTGGACGTGGCCGACACCATGGGCCGCTACGGGCGGCTCCAGCTCGTCAAGCACCCCACCCACGGACTCGTGCTCACCACCACCGACCGGCCGGTGCTGGAGGAGGTGCTGCGCTCCAAGAAGATCGTGCCGCTGGTCGGCACCCGGGTCGATCCGGACACCGTGATCGTGCACCCCTCCGAGCGCGGCCAGATCAAGCAGGTGCTGCTCAAACTCGGCTGGCCCGCCGAGGACTTCGCCGGGTACGTCGACGGCGAGGCGCACCCCATCGACCTGGACGAGGACGGCTGGCAGCTGCGCCCGTACCAGGAGCAGGCCGTCGAGGGCTTCTGGCACGGCGGCTCGGGCGTCGTCGTGCTGCCCTGCGGCGCCGGCAAGACGCTGGTCGGCGCGGCCGCGATGGCGCACGCCAAGTCGACCACGCTGATCCTGGTCACCAACACCGTCTCGGCCCGCCAGTGGAAGCACGAACTGGTCAAGCGCACCTCGCTCACCGAGGACGAGATCGGCGAGTACAGCGGCACGAGGAAGGAGATCCGCCCGGTCACCATCGCCACCTACCAGGTGATGACCACCAAGCGGAAGGGCGTCTACGCGCACCTGGAGCTGTTCGACGCCCGCAACTGGGGCCTGGTCGTCTACGACGAGGTGCACCTGCTGCCCGCACCCGTCTTCAAGTTCACCGCCGACCTCCAGGCCCGCCGCCGCCTCGGCCTGACCGCCACGCTGGTGCGCGAGGACGGCCGCGAGGGAGACGTGTTCAGCCTCATCGGCCCCAAGCGCTTCGACGCGCCGTGGAAGGAGATCGAGGCCCAGGGCTACATCGCGCCCGCCGACTGCTGCGAGGTGCGCGTCACCCTGACCGACTCCGAGCGGCTGGCCTACGCCACCGCCGAGCCGGAGGAGCGCTACCGCTTCTGCGCCACCACGGCGACCAAGCGGCGGGTGGTGGAGGCGCTGGTCAGGAAGCACGAGAAGGACCAGACGCTGATCATCGGCCAGTACATCGACCAGCTGGACGAGCTCGGCGAGGCCCTCGACGCGCCCGTGATCAAGGGCGAGACCAGCAACGCCCAGCGCGAGAAGCTCTTCGACGCCTTCCGCAACAAGGAGATCGGCGTCCTGGTCGTCTCCAAGGTCGCCAACTTCTCCATCGACCTGCCCGAGGCGACCGTCGCCATCCAGGTGTCGGGGACCTTCGGCTCCCGCCAGGAGGAGGCCCAGCGCCTCGGCCGCGTCCTGCGCCCGAAGGCGGACGGGCACTCGGCGCACTTCTACTCCGTCGTCGCCCGGGACACCGTGGACCAGGACTTCGCCGCCCACCGGCAGCGCTTCCTGGCCGAGCAGGGCTACGCGTACCGGATCATCGACGCGGACGACGTGCTGTAGCTCCTGAAACACTCAGTACCGGACACCGTCGCGCCCGAGGAAGATCACGCGCGCGGCGGTGTCCAGGGCGATCCCGACGTTGCGGAAGGCGACGCTCAGCGGGCTGCGGTGACGGGCGGCCGCGACGGTCGCACCGGCCGGGACAGTGGGGTTCTCGTCTCGTGTGCTCATGTCTTCAACGGTAGGTACCCGACCGGCCCACGGCATCACTCCGAAGGCCGTATCCACCGCGCCGCCCGTCCTCCTGCGGGTGTAGGAGCACCCCCGAGACCTGCGGGGCTGGAACCCCGAGGCGGACGGGTCTAAGATCGTCCGTCTGCCCCCTCCCGCACCGTGGTACCTGCTGAAGTCACGCAGGCAGCCGGGGGAGGCGTCGACCGCACGGCAACCGGTCGGCTCTACCCACCGTGAGCTCCATCGATCCGCTGCGCCCGCCACCGGGGCAGCCGGGAAGGTTCGCTGTGCCCGCCACCCCCACCACCGACCCCCTCCAGCGCGAACGCGACCACCTGGCCGCCTCCAGGGCCGCGCTGCGAGCGATGCGCGCGGACGTCGAGTCGCTCGACATCCGCGACGTGACCGGCACCTGGGTCACCGCCGTCATCCTCCAGAACCAGATCGAGGCCAGGATCGCCGCCCTGGCCGACCTCTCCGACACCCCGCTGTTCTTCGGCCGCCTCGACTACCTCCACGCGATCAGCGAGGAGCTCAGCGAGGGAGGAGGGGGAGAGAACTTCTACATCGGCCGCCGCCACGTCCACGACGCGGACGGCGACCCGATGGTCATCGACTGGCGCGCGCCCGTCTCCCAGCCCTTCTACCGGGCCAGCCGCACCGAGCCGATGGACGTCGACCGCCGCCGCCGCTTCGGCTACACCGGCGGCGAACTCACCGCCTACGAGGACGAGCACCTCTCCGACCCGGCGGAGAAGGAGACGGCCTCCGCCCTCCTCGCCGCCGAGATCGAGAAGCCCCGCGTCGGCCCGATGCGCGACATCGTCGCCACCATCCAGCCCGAGCAGGACGAGATCGTCCGCTCCGACATCTCCGGCACCATCTGCGTCCAGGGGGCGCCCGGCACCGGCAAGACCGCCGTGGGCCTGCACCGCGTCGCGTACCTGCTGTACGCGCACCGCGAGCGCCTCGCCCGCACCGGCACCCTGGTGATCGGCCCCAACAACGCCTTCCTCTCCTACATCGAGCAGGTGCTCCCCGCCCTCGGCGAGCTGGAGGTCGGCCAGGCGACGGTGCAGCAGCTCGTCGGCCACGTCGAGGTGCGCGGCGAGGACACCCCCGAGGCGGCCCGGCTCAAGGGCGACGCCCGGATGGCCGAGGTGCTGCGCAGGGCCGTACGGTCGGGCATCACCCTGCCCACCGAGCCCTGCGTGGTCGTCCGCGGCTCCCGCCGCTACCGCGTCCCCGTCCACGAACTCGTGCAGATCATCGAGGAGTTGAAGGCCCGCGACAGCCGCTACGGCGCCGCCAGGGACGCCCTGCCCCAGCGCATCGCGCACACCGTGCTGCTCAAGATGGAGCAGTCCGGCGAGGCCCCCGACGACCGGGTGCAGGACGCGGTGGCCCGCAACGCCGCCGTCAAGGCCGTGGCCAAGGAGTGCTGGCCCGCCGTCGACCCGGCCAAGCTGGTGCTGCGGCTGCTCTCCGACCCCGAGTTCCTCGCCGCCTGCGCCGAGGGCGTGCTGAGCGCCGAGGAGCAGGCCGCCGTCCTGTGGCCCAAGCCCGGCCGCTCGGTCAAGACCGCCCGCTGGACGCAGGCCGACGCCGTCCTCGTCGACGAGGCGACGGACCTGGTGCAGCGCACCCCCTCGCTCGGCCACGTGGTGCTCGACGAGGCCCAGGACCTCTCCCCGATGCAGTACCGCGCCGTCGGCCGCCGCTGCACCACCGGCTCGGCGACCGTCCTCGGCGACCTCGCCCAGGGCACCACCCCCTGGGCGACGGCCAGTTGGCCCGAGGCGCTGCACCACCTCGGCAAGCCGGAGGCGCACATCGAGGAGCTGACCAAGGGCTTCCGCGTGCCCGAGGAGGTCATCGTCTACGCCTCCCGGCTGCTGCCCTCGATCGCCCCGGGCCTGGCCCCGGCCACCTCGGTGCGCGAGACGCCCGGCTCGCTGGCGATCCGCGAGGTCGCCGCCGAGGAGCTGACCGAGGCCGTCCTCGACGCCTGCCGCCGGGCGCTGACCCACGAGGGCTCGACCGGCCTGATCGCCGCCGACGCCCGGATCCCGCTGTTCGCCGAGGCCCTGGAGGCGGCGGGCCTGCCGTTCCTCTCCCCCGGCACCGAGACCAGCGCGAGCGCCCGCCTCACCCTCGTCCCGGCCTCGCTGGCCAAGGGCCTGGAGTACGACTACGTGGTGCTGGACGAGCCGGCCGCCGTGGTCGCCGGGGAGCCGGACGAGCGCACGGGCCTGCGCCGGCTGTACGTGTCGCTGACCCGCGCCGTCTCCGGCCTGACGGTGCTGCACGCCGAGCCGCTGCCGGAGCAGCTGCTCTAGGCACGCGAAAGGGCCGGCACCGTGGCCGGCCCTTTCGTACGGCTTCGTACGGCGTCTCAGGCGTCGATGAGCGCCCGCCACTCGGCGACCTTGGCCGCGTCCACCGGCGTCAGCCAGCCGTCCGCGCGCACGGCCCCGCCGACGTGGAAGGCGTCGAAGCCCTCCGCCCGCAGCTCCTCGATGTGCTCGGCCCGCAGGCCCCCGCCGATCAGGATCCGCTGCCCGTAGCCCGGCTCGCCCCGGCGCGCCAGCTCGGCCGCCAGCACCTCGCGCCCGGCGTCGACCCCCGCGGCCGCGCCGGAGGTCAGGAAGGTGTCCAGGCCCGGCAGGCCGGACACGGCGGCCCGGAGGGCGGCCCGGTCGGCGCTGTGGTCGATCGCCCGGTGGAAGGTCCAGCGGCAGCCGGCCACGGCCTCGGCGACGGCCGTGGTGGCGGCCAGGTCGACGGCGCCCTCGGCGTCGAGGAACCCGAGGACGAACTCCTCGGCGCCCTCGGCCCGCAGCGCGGCGGCCCGGGCGCACAGCTCGTCCAGGTCGCCGGGGGCGAAGCCGTCCCGGATGCGGAGCATCACCCGCAGCGGGATCGCGACGGCGGCCCGGATCCGGGCGAAGTCCTCGACGGACGGGGTGAGCCCGTCGGCGGCCATGTCGGTGACCAGTTCGAGCCGGTCGGCGCCGCCCGACTCGGCGGCCTGGGCGTCCTGGGGCGTCAGCGCGATGACTTCGAAAATTGGTCTAGACATATCAGACAGCCTGCCACATCGCACGGAACGCGGCGAGCCCCCGGCACCCGGCCGGGGGCTCGCTCACGCGTACGGCGACCGAACGATCGGGCGCCCGGACTGATCAGGCACGCACCTGCCCGGGCCGCCGCCGCAACCCGTACACCGCCAGCGCCGCCATCGCCAGCAGGATCGCCACCGGCACCGCCGTCGACATCAGGTGCGAGATCCCACCCGACTCGCGCCAGATGTTGAACAGGCTGCCCGGCCCGGTCAGCGCCAGCACCGCCACGCCCACCGCGGCCGGGACGGCCCTCCCGCGCAGCGCGGTCAGGGTCAGCACCAGCGGGGCGACCAGCATCAGCACGAACCACTGCCGGTCCACCGGGAAGCCCGTGTCGTCCCAGCTCTGGACGGCCGCCAGCAGCCCACCCGAGGCCACCGAGGCCAGCACCAGGCCGCCCGCCCGCAGGGAGGGCCTGGGCAGCAGGTCGGTCGGCGCCGCGAGCAGCAGCAGCGCGGCGAACACGAACGGCAGCGTGGCCATCCCGATGTACCCCGGCCACCAGACGTCGTCGAAGTGCGAGTCGACGAAGGCCCCGCCCAGCTCGCCCAGCGCCATCACACCGAGGAACAGGGCCAGCCCGCGCGCCGCCGTCCACCGGCCCAGCGTCGCCGCCACCACGAGCAGCATGGCGCCCACCGGCTGGAAGAACACCTCCGCGTAGGCGGAGAGCGAGTGGTTCCAGCTGAGCAGGAAGGTCACCCGGTCCGGCGCGGCCAGCCAGGGCACCAGCGCCGCCCCGGCCACCGCCCCGGCGATCATCGGCGCGACCAGCGCCAGCAGCCGGCCCGCCGCCGTGGAGCCCGTCAGCCCGGCGCGCACCCGCAGGCCGTACAGCGCCAGGTCGAACACCTCCCGGGCCACGGCGGAGCGCCCGGCCCGCGCCGTGCTGTCGGCGAAGACGGCGGCCAGCTCCTCGCCCCGCTCCCGCCGGTACCCGGCCGGGTAGAGCTGGAGCACGGCCCGCAGCGCACCCGAGGGCGCCGAGGGCGCACCGATCGTCGGTGTGGTCATGTCGCACTCCCCCCTGCCGTGGACGCGCCCTTCGCGTCGGCCCCGCCCCACAGCATCGACCGGACCTTGGAGAGGCGGCGCTCCGCCTCGGTGGCCACCGCCCGCAGCCGCTCCGCCTCGGAGGCCAGCGCCGCCCGGCCGGTGGCCGTCAGCGCGTAGCTGCGCCGGGCCCGGCCGTCGACGACCTCCTCCGCGGCGACCTCGATCAGGCCCTGCTGGAGCAGCCGGTCGAGGGCGCCGTACAGGGTGCCGGTGCGCATCTTCACCCGGCCGTCCGAGATCGCGGCGACCTCCTGGATGAGCGCGTAGCCGTGCCTGGGGGCGTCGGCCAGGGCGGTGAGCAGCAGCAGCGTCGGCTCCTGCATGGAGCGTTCTGTCATACGACTACATATATCGCCGAACGGCATATCTGTCCAGAGCCCACCGCCCCGCGAACAATGAGCGCATGAACGAGCGCACGACCGAGGACCTGCTCACCGCCTGGACCGCCCTGCTGACCCGCTGCGGCGCCGCCGTCGACCCCGAGCCGTACGGGCGGGAGCTGCTGCGCCGCTGGTCCGAGCCGCAGCGCCGCTACCACGGCGTCGACCACCTGCGCGCCGTCCTGCGGCACGTCGACGACCTCGCCGCGCACGCCGCCGACGCGGACGCCGTCCGCCTCGCCGCCTGGTTCCACGACGCCGTCCACCGGCCCGACCGCACCGAGAACGAGGAGCGCAGCGCCGCCCTGGCCCACCGCGCGCTGACCGGGGCGGGCCTGCCCGCCGGACGCGTCGCCGAGGTCGAGCGCCTCGTCCTGCTCACCGTCACCCACGCCCCGGCCCCGGGCGACCGCGACGGCGAGGTGCTCTGCGACGCCGACCTCGCCGTCCTCGGCGGCTCCCCCGAGGCGTACGGGGCCTACGCGGCGGCCGTCCGCGAGGAGTACGGCTTCGTCCCCGAGCCGGACTTCCGTGCCGGGCGCGCGGCCGTCCTGCGCGCCCTCCTGGCGCTTCCAGCGCTCTTCCGCACCCCCGCCGCGAGCGCCCGCCTGGAGCAGCCCGCCCGCGCCAACCTCCAGGCCGAGTTGGCGACGCTCCAGGGCGTGCCGAAAGCCACGCTCTAACGCAACGCGCCCACCGCCGCGACGACTTCGCCCCGCTTGCCGCACACCCAGTGCGGCTCGGGGCCCAACTCCGGCTCCACACCCAGCGCGTGGGGGTCCCCGTCCTCGGCGCAGACGGTGCACAGCGGCCACCGCCCGTACGCCTCCAGCAGCGCGTCCTGCACGTCCTGGGCGACCAGCCCGAGCACGTACTCGGTGCCGTCCGGCCACTGCGCCAGCCACCACCGGCGGTGGGCCACGGCCTCCTCCACCAGCGAGACGACGGCGGCGTCCGCCACGTCCCGCGCGGTGAGGTCGGCCAGGATCAGCGCCCGGGCGTCGTGCAGGGCGGTCTCGATGTCGTCGGAAGCCATCCGCCCATTCTCCGCCCCAGGACGGCAACCCCGAAAACGCCGCGTGGGCGGCCCCCCGAAGGGAACCGCCCACGCGAACGAGGAACCAACCGATCCGTGAGGATCAGAAGTCCATGTCACCGCCCGGCATGCCGCCGCCGGCGGCCGCGGCGGCCTTCTCCGGCTTGTCGGCGATGACGGCCTCGGTGGTGAGGAACAGCGCCGCGATGGAGGCGGCGTTCTGCAGCGCGGAGCGCGTGACCTTGGCCGGGTCGATGATGCCCGCGGCGACCAGGTCGACGTACTCGTTGGTGGCGGCGTTCAGGCCGTGACCGGCGGGGAGGTTGCGCACCTTCTCCACCACGACGCCACCCTCGAGGCCGGCGTTGGTCGCGATCTGCTTGATCGGGGCCTCGAGCGCGACCTTGACGATGTTGGCACCGGTGGCCTCGTCGCCCTCCAGCTCCAGCTTGTCGAACGCGACACCGGCCTGCAGCAGCGCGACGCCACCACCGGCGACGATGCCCTCCTCGACGGCGGCCTTGGCGTTGCGGACGGCGTCCTCGATGCGGTGCTTGCGCTCCTTGAGCTCCACCTCGGTGGCCGCGCCGGCCTTGATGACGGCCACGCCGCCGGCCAGCTTGGCGAGGCGCTCCTGGAGCTTCTCGCGGTCGTAGTCCGAGTCGCTGTTCTCGATCTCGGCACGGATCTGGTTCACGCGGCCGGCGACCTGGTCGCTGTCGCCGCCACCGTCGACGATGGTGGTCTCGTCCTTGGTGATGACCACCTTGCGGGCGGTGCCCAGCAGGTCGAGACCGGCGTTCTCCAGCTTGAGGCCGACCTCCTCGGAGATCACGGTGCCACCGGTGAGGATGGCGATGTCGCCGAGCATGGCCTTGCGGCGGTCACCGAAGCCCGGGGCCTTGACGGCGACGGACTTGAAGGTGCCGCGGATCTTGTTCACGACCAGGGTCGACAGGGCCTCGCCCTCGACGTCCTCGGCGATGATGACGAGCGGCTTGCCGCTCTGCATGACCTTCTCCAGCAGCGGGAGCAGGTCCTTGACCGAGCCGATCTTGGAGTTGGCGATGAGGATGTACGGGTCCTCGAACGTCGCCTCCATGCGCTCCAGGTCGGTCGCGAAGTAGGCGGAGATGTAGCCCTTGTCGAAGCGCATGCCCTCGGTGAGCTCGAGCTCCAGACCGAAGGTGTTGCTCTCCTCGACGGTGATGACGCCTTCCTTGCCGACCTTGTCCATGGCCTCGGCGATGAGCTCGCCGATCTGGGTGTCGGCGGCCGAGATGGAGGCGGTGGAGGCGATCTGCTCCTTGGTCTCCACGTCCTTGGCCTGGGCCAGCAGCTGGTCCGAGACGGCGGCGACGGCCTTCTCGATACCGCGCTTCAGGGCCATCGGGTTGGCGCCGGCGGCGACGTTGCGCAGACCCTCGCGAACCAGGGCCTGGGCGAGCACGGTGGCGGTGGTGGTGCCGTCACCAGCGACGTCGTCCGTCTTCTTGGCGACCTCCTTGACGAGCTCCGCACCGATCTTCTCGTACGGGTCCTCGAGCTCGATCTCCTTGGCGATGGAGACACCGTCGTTGGTGATCGTGGGGGCGCCCCACTTCTTCTCCAGCACGACGTTGCGGCCCTTGGGGCCGAGCGTGACCTTCACCGCGTCGGCGAGCTGGTTCATGCCACGCTCGAGGCCGCGGCGAGCTTCCTCATCAAAGGCGATGATCTTGGCCATCAGAAGTGGTCCTCCGGGACACGGTCGACTGCTCGGACCAAGGGGTGCCCGCGACGGACGGTCCTGGTCGCGCAGGTCCATTCCCCTGCGCTCCCCGGGACCTCACCGACCCGGTCCGCTTATCACTCTCAAGCTCTGAGTGCTAACGCCAATGATTAGCACTCCGGGTGGTCGAGTGCAAGCCCCGGACACGCGAACGGGCCCGTACGACTGTCGTCGTACGGGCCCGCCGAAGAAGCGAGTGGTCACCAGCCGTGGGCCGCGACGAGCTCCTGGAGCCGGAAGGTCAGACCGCCGCGCGAACCATGTCCGCCTGCGGGCCCTTCTGTCCCTGGGAGATCTCGAACTCGACCCGCTGGCCCTCCTCGAGGGTGCGGTAGCCGTCCATCTGGATCGCGCTGTAGTGGACGAAGACGTCCGCACCACCGTCGACCGCGATGAAGCCGTAGCCCTTCTCCGCGTTGAACCACTTGACGGTGCCCTGAGCCATTCCGAACTCCCCTAGTGCTGTGCTGGCCCTTCACGCGCCCGCAGGTCGCGGGCCCGGTTCTGGTAGGCCGGCCCGGGGAACCCCCCCTGGGCGCAGCCGCGGCCGCCGTGGTACGCCGGGCGAGGCGATTACGTCGACCGCGGCTGAATGTATCCGGATCGACGCCCTCTGCAACAGAGCCAATCGCCGGGAATTCCGACGCAGCGTCAAGGGACAATCCCGAGCGAACCTGGAGGAAATCGGCATTTCAGCCCGGACACAGCGGACGAATTACCCCAATCCGCCACCGGAATTCTGACATCTGCCTGACATGTTTCACGGCCCCTGCCCCGGGCCGGTCTCAGCGGCCGGACCCCGTCCGGCGAATCGGAAAAGGAACCTCGTTCCCAACCGAGCCACACTCTACTCCCACTCGACCAGGAAATATTCCCGCCGAAATGCAAGGGCCGTCCACACATGCGGAGAATCGAATTCCGCACGCGTGAACGGCCGTTTCAAGCCCTTGCCGAGCCCTTGCCGGACCCTTGCGGGTCAGCAGCCTCCGGCGACCGCCGGAATGATCGAGACGCTCGCGCCGTCCTTGATCCCGGTCGCCAGTCCCTCGGCGAAACGCACGTCGTCGTCGTTCACGTACACGTTCACGAAACGGCGCAGCTTGCCGGTGTCGTCCAGGATGCGGGCCGCGATGCCCGGGTGGTTCTTCTCCAGGTCGGCGACGACCTCGCCCAGGGTGGCGCCCTCGGCGCTCACCTCGGCGGCGCCGCCGGTGTAGGTGCGCAGGATGGTGGGGATGCGGACGTTCGCGCTCATGGCTCTCCTATCGGGTGGTTCAGGCGGACGCGAGGCCGGCGTCGCGGAAGGACGCCAGGGTGGGGCGGATGACGGCGGTCATCCCGGCGTCGGAGACGGCGTCCAGCGTCTTGAGGCCGTCGCCGGTGTTGATCGCGACGGTCTCCTTGGCCGGGTCCAGCTGCCCGGTCTCGACCAACTTCTTGAGCACGCCGACGGTCACGCCGCCCGCGGTCTCGGCGAAGATCCCCTCCGTACGGGCCAGCAGCCGGATCGCCTCCACGACCTCCGCGTCCGTCACGTCCTCGACGGCGCCGCCGGTGCGGCGGGCGATGTCCAGCACGTACGGGCCGTCCGCCGGGTTGCCGATGGCCAGCGACTTGGCGATGGTGTCCGGCTTGACCGGCCGGATCACGTCACGGCCGTCCTTGAACGCCGTGGACACCGGGGAGCAGCCCTCGGCCTGCGCACCGAAGATCCGGTACGGCCGGTCCTCCACGAGGCCGAGCTTGATCAGCTCCTGCAGCCCCTTGTCGATCTTCGTCAGCTGCGAGCCCGAGGCGACCGGGATGACGATCTGCTCCGGCAGCCGCCAGCCGAGCTGCTCGCAGATCTCGTACGCCAGCGTCTTGGACCCCTCGCCGTAGTACGGCCGCAGGTTGACGTTCACGAAGCCCCAGCCCTCGCCGGCCGGGTCCCCGATGAGCTCCGAGCAGAAGCGGTTCACGTCGTCGTAGTTGCCCTCGATGCCGACGAGCTCGCCGCCGTACACCCCGGCCATCACGACCTTGCCCTGCTCCAGGTCGTGCGGGATGAACACGCAGGACCGGAAGCCCGCCCGGGCCGCCGCCGCGCCCACCGCACCGGCCAGGTTGCCGGTCGAGGAGCAGGACAGCGTGGTGTACCCGAAGGCCCGCGCCGCCTCGATCGCGCAGGCGACCACGCGGTCCTTGAACGAGTGCGTCGGGTTGCCGGAGTCGTCCTTGACGTGCAGCTGCGCGGTGAACCCGAGCTCGCGGCCCAGGTTGTCCGCCTTCACCAGCGGGGTCCACCCCGGGTTCAGGTTCGGCTTGGAGGCGACGTCGGCCGGCACCGGCAGCAGCGGCGCGTAGCGCCAGATGGACGCGGGCCCGGCCTCGATCCGCTTGCGCAGCTCCTCGGCGCCCTCGCTGCCGAACTCGTACGCGATCTCCAGCGGCCCGAAGCACTCCAGGCAGGCGAAGCTGGGGCCGAGCGGGAAGCGGGTTCCGCACTCCCGACAGGACAGGGCGGCGGCGGGGCCGAGGTCCACGGTCGGGGGTACCTCCGGCCGGAGGCTGGGGGTAGGTGCGGCAACGTCGATGGCCATGATGGCGGAGCCTCTCTCCTCATCTTCCCCGCGGCGCGGTCGCGCCACAGGCCGGAATTGGCACCTGTCCCGCCGGGGCCTGTCGAAGACAGCCGAGCGAGAAGGTTGCCGGGACGTCAACGGGCCGTTCCCTCAGTCCCTCTGGATGAGCTTGTGAAATTGTGGTGGTGCTCGGGCGGTTACCCCAGTGTGCCAAGGTCCGACCGCCGTACGAAGACTGTATCCGAAGGCGTCAAACCCGAATCGGGCTGTCCGCCACGCGAGATGACACGTCTCGACCAAGCCCGCCCGACCCCGTCGAGGAGAACCCCGTGCCCGCCGAACCGACCCCCGAGCTCCTCCCGCAGGCGGCGTCCTGGCTACGCCGGCGCTCCTGGGCCGCGGCGGACCGGCCGGCCCAGGACCTCCTGCGCGCCAAGGAGCGCACGGGCCACACCGTCAGCGTCGTCCTGCCCGCCCTCGACGAGGAGGCGACCGTCGGGGACATCGTCCGCACCATCCGCCGCGAACTGATGGAACGCCTCCCCCTCGTCGACGAACTCGTCGTCGTCGACTCCGGCTCCACCGACGCCACCGCCGCCGCGGCCGCCGAGGCCGGCGCCCGCGTCGAACACCGCGACGCCATCCTCCCGCGCCTGCCCGCCGTCCCCGGCAAGGGCGAGGTCCTCTGGCGCTCCCTGCTCGTCACCCACGGCGACCTCGTCTGCTTCATCGACGCCGACCTGCGCGAGTTCGACCCCGCCTTCGTCTCCGGCATCCTCGGCCCGCTGCTCACCGAGCCCGACATCCAGCTGGTCAAGGCCATGTACGACCGCCCCCTGGAGACGGAGTCGGGCGCGATCGTCCCCGCCGGCGGCGGCCGCGTCACCGAACTCGTCGCCCGCCCGCTCCTCAACCTCCACTGGCCAGAACTCGCCGGTTTCGTCCAGCCCCTGGGCGGCGAGTACGCGGCCCGCCGCTCCCTCCTCGAACGCCTGCCCTTCCCCACCGGCTACGGCGTCGAGCTCGGCCTCCTCGTCGACGCCCTCGAAACCGTCGGCCTCGACGCCCTCGCCCAGGTCGACGTCGGCGTCCGCCACCACCGCCACCAGGACGGCCAGGCCCTCGGCCGGATGGCCGCCACCATCTACCGCACCGCCCTCGAACGCCTCGACCGCACCCACCGCCTCAAGGCCGGCGCCGACCTCGTCCGCCCCCTCCTCACCCAGTTCACCCGCTCGCCCGAAACACGGGAGTTCACCGCCCACACCCTCCCCGTCACCGCCCTCGAACGCCCCCCGATGCACACCGTCCCGGAATACGCGACCCGCCACTGAGGGGTTTGCCACCCCCACCCCCCGGCAAGATGCCAACCATGGGCGATCTCACGACCGAACGTTCGAGCGCGACCGGCACCGCCCCCGTCCTGGTGGCCTCCAATCGGGGCCCGGTGTCCTTCGGCACCGCGGACGACGGCACCCTGACCCTCCGCAGAGGCGGCGGCGGCCTGGTCTCCGGCCTCTCCGCCATCGACGACCCCAACGCCGTCTGGGTCTGCGCGGCCCTGAACGACGCCGACCGCCGGGCCGCCCGGGAAGCCCCCCACGGCCGCCTCGACCTCGCCGGCCACGACGTCGGCGGCCAGGCCGTCCGGATGCTCGACCTCGACCCCGAGACCTTCGCCCACGCCTACAACGGCGTCGCCAACTCCACCCTCTGGTTCGTCCACCACCTGCTGTACGCGACCCCCACCGCCCCCGCCTTCGACGCCGGCTTCCGCACCCAGTGGGCCGACTACACCACCTACAACACGGCCTTCGCCGAAGCCCTCGCCGCCGAAGCCGCCCCCGGGGCCGCCGTCCTCGTGCAGGACTACCACCTCTCCCTGACCCCGGCCCTCCTGCGCGCCGCCCGCCCCGACCTGCGCATCGGCCACTTCTCCCACACCCCCTGGGCCCCGCCCGAGTACTACCGGCTGCTCCCCGACGACGTCGCCGCGGCCGTCCTCACCGGCATCCTCGGCGCCGACCGCGCCGGCTTCCTCACCGAACGCTGGGCCCGCGCCTTCGCCGCCTGCTGCGAATCCGTCCTCGGCGCCACCGTCGACCACGAGGCCCTCACCGTCACGCACGACGGCCGCACCACCCGGCTCGGCGTCCACGCCCTCGGCGCCGACGCCGACTTCCTCCGCGAACGCGCCCACCGCCCCGACGTCGACGAACGCCTCGCGGCCCTGCGCGAGGCCGTCGGCGAGCGCCGCACGATCGTCCGCGTCGACCGCACCGAGCTGAGCAAGAACATCGTCCGCGGCCTCCTGGCCTACCGGCACCTGCTCCGCACCCGCCCCGATTGGCAGGACCGGGTGGTCCACCTCGCCTTCGCGTACCCCTCGCGCACCGACCTCGCCGAGTACCGCGACTACACCGCCGCCGTCGAGACCCTGGCCGCCGAGATCAACGCCGAGTTCGCCACCGACACCTGGCAGCCCCTGATCCTCCACGTCAACGACGACTTCCCCCGCAGCCTCGCCGCCTACCGCCTCGCCGACGTCGCCCTCGTGAACCCCATCCGCGACGGCATGAACCTCGTCGCCAAGGAGGTCCCCGTCGTCTCCGACCACGGCTGCGCGCTCGTCCTCTCCCGCGAGGCCGGCGCCCACGCCGAACTCAAGGACGACGCCCTCGTCGTCAACCCCTACGACGTGATCGCCACCGCCGAGGCCCTCCACACGGGCCTCACCATGCCCCCCGAGGAACGCGCCGCCCGCACCAAGCGCCTGGCCGACGCCGCCACCGCCCTCCCCCCGCAGCAGTGGTTCCTCGACCAGCTCAACGCGCTCCGAACGCCCTGATCTCCTCCCCCAGGCCCCCCAGCAGCTCCACCACCCCCTCCGGCCCGGACACCACCACGTCCGCCCGCTCCGCCAGCTCCCGCACCGGCGCGTCCCCCACCGTCCCGGCGCACACCAGCACGCCCTTCAGCCCCTCCCCCCTCAACTTCTCCACCGCCGCGAACGCCGCCACGTCCCCCAGGTCGTCCCCCGCGTACAGCACCGCCCTCGCCCCCCGCTCCCGCAGGAAGCCGGTCAGCGCCGCCCCCTTGTCCACCCCCGGCGGCCGCAGCTCCAGCACCAGCCGCCCCGGCTCCACCACCAGCCCGCACTCCGCCGCCAGCTCCCCCACCGGCTGCCTCAACAGCTCCAGCGTCTCCTCCGGCGCAGCCGTCCGCCTGGTGTGCACCGCCACCGACCGCCCCTTGTCCTCCACCCACGTCCCCTCCGGCGCCCCCGCCCGCGCCAGCACCCCCGGCAGCGCCGCCCTCGCCCGCTCCACCCCCGGATCCACCCGCGGCGCGGTCAGCACCCCGTTCTCCCACCGCTCCGCCCCGTAGTGCCCCAGCACCACCACCCCGGGCACCTCCTCCAGCCCCCCGTACTCCACCGCCAACCCCGCCGGCCGCCCGGTCACCACCACCACGGCCCCCACCACCGGCGCCAGCCCCCGCAACACCCCCACCACTCCGGGATGCGCCCTGGCCGCACTCGGATCGGCCACGATCGGCGCCAACGTCCCGTCGAAGTCCAACGCGATCACCGCCTCCCCCGGCGCCCCCACGATCGCCCGCACCCCGTCCCGCCCGGCCCCGGTCCCGACCCGCTCCTCGATATCCATACCGACCCCCATACCCCCGAATCCCCACCCCTCGAACAGCAACGGGCGCGCGGACCGAAGCCCGCGCGCCCGCGACACGCCACACCCTCAGCGGGCCCCCCGCCTCGCTTCCCGCACCCGCCGCAGCCGGTTGACCAGCACCGGAGCCGTCGCCAAGGCCTCCCCCCGGTCCAGCAACCCGTTCAGCAGCTGGTAGTACCGCGTGGGCGAGAGCCCCAGCTCCTCCCGGATCGCCCGCTCCTTCGCCCCGGCCGTCCGCCACTGCCGCCCCTCGAGCGCCAGCACCGCCCGTTCCCGCTCGCTCAGCTCACCCTGCTCACTCAGCTCACCCGGCTCGCTCAGCTCACCCGGATCACTCGGATCACCCACGGACCACACCTCCTCGGAGAGCCCATTGTCCGGCGAGCCGCCGACAGGCCCTACTTCCGGACCCGGGCCGCCTCCTTCAGCGCGGCGTCCTGGATCCCCCCGAGCACCGTCTTCGGGTCCCCCGTGACGGCCTGCCCGATCCCCGCCTTGATCCGGTTGCTGACCTCACCCCAGGCCGGGTCCCCGAACGGGTAGAAGCTCGCGTTCGTCAGCCCGGCCGCGAACTGCTTCAGGTCCTCGTGCTTCGGGTCCCCCGTCATCTGCGCGAAGGCGTCCTGGGTGACCGGCAGCAGGTTGTACTGCTCGTCGAACCGCAGCTGGTGCTCCTTGCCGTACACGTAGCTGACGAACTTCTTGATCTCGTTCTTGTGCCCGTTCGCCTTGAAGGCCATCAGCCAGTCCGCGACCCCGAGGCTCCCGGTCTTCCCGACCCCGTCCTTCTTGGGGATCGGCGCCGTCCCGAAGTCGATCTTCCCGGCGGACGCCATCCGCAGCAGGGTCGGGTGCCCGTTGAGCATCGCGACCTTCCCGGCCGCGAAGTCCTGGAACACCGGGGTGCGGTTCATCTTGCCGGGCTCGTTGTACGTCAGCCCGGGCGCGACCAGGTTGTTCTTGAGCCAGGTGAAGGTCGCCTGGTTCTGCGGGCTGTCGATCGTGTAGTTGCCGACGTCGTCGGAGAGGCTCCCGCCCCCGCTCAGCGTCCACAGCATCGACTCGGCCGGCGCCTCCTCGTTCCCGAGCGGCAGCCCGTACGGCGTCACCCCGGGCACCTTGGCCTTGATCTTCTCGGCGTCCTGCCGCAGCTCGTTCCAGGTGGCCGGCGGCTGGGTGATCCCGGCCTGCCGGAAGACCGCCTTGTTGTAGAAGAGCACCCGCGAGGACGAGACGAACGGGATCCCGTACTGCGTGCCGAGCACCTGCCCGGCGTGCGCGAAGTTCTCCATGAACTTGGCCTGGGTATCCATGGAGAGCACGTCGGCCGCCGGGTAGAGCCGGTCCGCCGCGACCTGGTCGGCGAACCCGCCGGTCTGGAGGAGGTCCGGCGACTTCCCGGCCGCGACCATGTCCTCGACCTTCTTGCCGATGTCCGTCCAGCTGTCGACCTCGACGTCGACCTTGATGCCGGGGTTGGCCGATTCGAAGCCCTTGGCGATCTCGTCCCAGTAGTGCTTGGAGCTGGTCTCGTCGCTCTCCCCGTAGTCGGCGGCGACCAGCTTGAGGGTCACCGGCCCGTCGTCCTTCGCGCTGCAGGCGCTGACCGCGGTGAGCACCAGGGCTCCGGCCAGCGCAGTACCGAGCACACGGGAGGGAACGTGGGCGCGCCTGTTCAACGCGGGTACCGCCTTCAATAAGGAAAGAACTACGGCCGGAGGAGGGACTCCGGTCGGGGGGAGGCGCCACACTGCCAAACGCGGCGCCCACTGGTCCACACCACTCGACCGAGCCCACCGAGTAGTTATCGAAGTGCGGAGGTCGTTGCACGATGCGCAACAGCAGGTGAACGGACGACCTCCCGGACGCGCCGTCCGCAAAGCCACCCACTCCCCCCGATCTGCGACAAAGCTCACCCAACCTGGACCAGACCAATCCGACAACTGGACTAGACCTCTTAGACCCGACCAAGGGAAACTGTCCTCCGTGAAGCACGTCATCGCACTCGATGTAGGCGGCACCGGCATGAAGGCCGCGCTGCTCGCCCAGGACGGCTCCGTGCTGTTCGAAGCACGCCGACCGACCGGGCGGGAGCACGGCACGGACGCCGTGGTCGCCGCCATCCTCGACTTCGCCGCCGACCTCGCGGACGAGGGCCGGGCCCGCTACGGCGTCGCCCCCCTCGCCGCCGGCGTCGCCGTCCCGGGGACGATCGACGAGAGGAACGGGATCGCGGTCTACTCGGCCAACCTCGGCTGGCGAGACCTCCCGCTGCGCAAGCTCCTCGGCGAGCGCCTGGCCGCCCCCGGCGACCGGGCGATCCCGGTGGCGCTCGGCCACGACGTGCGCTCCGGCGGCCTCGCCGAGGGCCGGCTCGGCGCCGGCCGGGGCGTGGACCGCTTCCTGTTCATCGCCCTGGGCACCGGCATCGCCGGCGCCATCGGCATCGACGGCCGGATCGAGGCCGGGTCCCACGGCTACGGCGGCGAGATCGGCCACGTCGTGGTCCGCCCCGGCGGGCCCCTGTGCGGCTGCGGCGCCCGCGGCTGCCTGGAGACCCTGGCCTCCGCCTCCGCCGTCTCCCGCGCCTGGGCCGAGGCCAGCGGCGACCCCGACGCCGACGCGGCATCCTGCGCCGCCGCGGTGGACGCCGGGGACGACCGCGCCCTCGCCGTCTGGCAGGGCGCCGTCGACGCCCTGGCGGACGGCATCGTCCTCGCCCAGAGCCTGCTCGACCCGTCCACGGTGATCGTCGGCGGGGGGCTGGCCGAGGCCGGCGACACGCTCTTCACCCCGCTGCGCGCGGCGGTCACCGAGCGCCTGACCTTCCAGATGCCCCCGAAGGTCGTACCCGCCATGCTCAAAGACACCGCCGCATCCCTCGGCGCGGGCCTGCTCGCCTGGGATCTGCTCTCCTTGGAGGTGACCGCGTGACCACCGCGGACCGTGACCGTACCGCCCTCGCCGGCGCCCGCCTCGTCCTTCCCGGCGGCGTCGTGGACGGCGACCGCCTGGCCGTCGAGGGCGAGCGCATCGCCGGCCTCGGGGGCGAGACCGAACCCGGCGACCTCGACCTGAGCGGCCACACCGTCGTTCCCGGCTTCGTCGACCTGCACGTCCACGGCGGCGGCGGCGCCTCCTACGCCTCCGGCATCGCCGAGGAGGCCCTGCGGGCGGCCCGCACCCACCTGGAGCACGGCACCACCACGACGATCGCCTCCACCGTCACCGGTGAGATCGACGAGGTCGCCCGCCAGGCCGCCGTCCTCTCCGAGCTCGTCGAGGACGGCGTCCTCGCCGGCGTCCACTTCGAGGGCCCGTTCATCTCGCACAACCGCTGCGGCGCCCACCGCCCCGACCTGCTGCGCGACCCGGACCCGGCGCTGGTGCGCAAGCTCGTCGACGCCGCCCGCGGCCACGCCAAGATGGTCACCCTGGCCCCCGAGCTGCCCGGCGGCATGGAGTCCGTCCGGATGCTCGCGGACCTCGGCGTCATCGCCGCCGTCGGCCACACCGACTCGGACTACGCCACCACCCTCGAGGCCGTCGAGGCCGGCGCCACCGTCGCCACCCACCTGTTCAACGCCATGCCCGGCATCGCCCACCGCGCCCCGGGCCCGATCGTGGCGCTGCTGGAAGACGAGCGGGTCACCGTCGAGCTGATCAACGACGGCGTGCACCTGCACCCGTCCGTCCTCGACCTCGCCTACGGCACCGCCGGCGCGAACCGCGTCGCCCTGATCACCGACGCCATGGGCGCCGCCGGCATGGGCGACGGCCTGTACCCGCTCGGCCCGCTCCAGGTCGAGGTCAGGAACGGCGTCGCCCGCCTCGTCGAGGGCGGCTCCATCGCCGGCTCCACCCTCACCCTGGACGTGGCGTTCAAGCGCTCGGTCACCGTCAACCGGCTGAGCCTGAACCAGACCGTCGAGTCGCTCTCCACCACCCCGGCCCGCCTGCTCGGCCTCTCCGACTCCCTCGGCTCCCTGGAGACCGGCAAGCTCGCCGACCTGGTCGTCGTGGACTCCACCACCTACGACCTGGTCGCCGTCATGCGCCGCGGCCGGTGGATCCTCGGCGGCGACCGCTTCCCCCGGATCAAGCCCGCCTGACCCGCCCGACCCGCCCGACCCGCCCGCTCGTTGCGCGAAGGCCGCCCTCCCCACCGGGGAACGGGCGGCCTTCGCGCGTCACGGCCCGGGCACGGCCCGGCTACGGCTAGCCGGAGTACGGCTCGATGGTGATCTGGTCGATCAGCACCGGCCCGGACGGCACCGTGAAGGCCACGGTGTTCGACCCGGCCTGGAACTGCGGCAGTATCCAGGTGTTGAACCAGGCGGCCGTCTGGTCCTTGGGCGCCGTCCCGCCGTAGACCTTGTACGTGATCCCGTTCGGCCAGTCCTTGCCGTTCACCGCGACCGCGCCCTTGATGTCCGCGCCGGCGTAGTTGTAGTGCACGTTCAGCTTGTACGTCCCGGCCGTGGGGATGTCCCCGGTCCAGGTCACCGACCCGCCCGGCTGGAGCGTCAGGTAGCTGCCGTCCGCGGACTTGGCGCCCTTGACGCCGTTGCCCAGCGGCGCGTTCTGCGCCTGGAGCTGCCCGGCGTCCACGGTGCCGGAGCCCGAGCCGGCCGAGGCGCTCGCCGAGGGCGTGCCGGTGCCGGTGGTGCCCGTGGCCGGGCCGGTGGGGGCCGGCGGCGCGACCGTCGAGGTGCCGCCCTTGGCGTTCTTGTCCGTCGTGTCCGGGTCGCTGCCGGACAGCGCGATCCCGGCGCCGATGGCGATCGCCGCCACCACCGCGACGGCGCCGATCACCGCGCCCTTGCTGCGCCCGCTGCTCTGCCGGTCGCCGGGCCGCTCCTCGCCCGGCTGCGGCCGGGAGTGCTCGGCGTAGCGGTTCTGCTGGGTCGGCGCGGCGCCGTACTCGGGCTGCTGCTGGCCGTACTGCGGCTGCTGCTGCCCGTACGGGGCCTGGCCCTGCTGGCCGTACTGCTGCGGGTTCCCCTGCTGCTCGTACGGCGCCTGCGGCCCGCGCGGCGCCTGGCCGTACTGCGCCTGGCCGTACTGGGCGCGTCCGACCTCCATCGGGCGGTTGTACGAGGTCCGGGGCACACCCTGCTGCGGCTCGGCCGGCGCCGGGGACCCTTCGGCCGGGCGGTACAGGTAACCGAACGGGTCGTCGTCCTGCGGGGCACCGCCCCCCTGGCCCTCGGGCACTCCGTTGCTGCCGGCGGTCGTCACGGTGGTCTACTCCCCCATCCGGTGGGCACCGCCTGGCTGCGGGCCCGCGGCACGGATCATGGACGCTGTCGTCTGCCGGAACCCTACCTGCCGTACACGACGACGGGGAAAGAACCCTTGACAACCCACGGGTAACCTGCGCGCCCCCGGCTCGATCCCAGGGCGTGTCAGCCCGCCCGCCGGTGCGAGCGCTCCCCCCGCGCGCCGCGCACCGCGCCGCCCCTGGCCCGCTTCTCGTCGTACATCCGCTCGTCCGCGGTGTGGAGCACCTCCTCGATGCTCATCCCGCAGCCGGCCCAGCCGACGCCCAGGCTCACCCCGACGCGCATCGCCCGGCCGTCGATCCGCATCGGCGGGATGATCGCGTTGCGCAGCCGGTGGGCGAGGTCCTTGGCCTCCTCGCGCCCGATGCCGTCCGCCAGCACCACGAACTCGTCGCCGCCGAGCCGGGCCACCGTGTCGCCGTCCCGGACGGCCTGGCTCAGCCGCCGGGCGACCTCGACCAGCACCGAGTCGCCCGCGTTGTGCCCGAACCGGTCGTTGATCGACTTGAAGCCGTCCAGGTCGCAGAAGAGCACCGCGAGCCCCTTGTCCTGCGCGGCCGCGCCGCCGCGGAAGGACGCGGACCACGCCTCGCCGCCCGGCGCCTGGTCCTCGGGGACGACGGCGTGCACGTGCTCCCCGTAGCCGAGGCCAGCCGGCGCCCGGCCGTCCGCCTCCCCGTACCCGTGCACCGGCCCGCCGTACGGGTCCGCGCCCTCCAGGGCGTCGTGGGCCGCGTGCGCGCTGTACGAGTCCGACGGGTGGGCGTACGCCGCCGGGTACGCCGTCTCGACCTGCCCGCCGACCGGCCCGCCGGAGGTGGCGACCGCGCCGGAGGGCACCTCCGCGCAGAGCCGGCGCGCGAGGCGGGCCTTGAGCTCGGCGCCGTTGGGCAGGCCCGTGAGCGCGTCGTGGCTGGCCCGGTGGGCGAGCTGCAGCTCGTGCCGCTTGCGGTCCTCGATGTCCTCGACGTGGGTGAGCAGGAAGCTCGGGCCCTCGGCCGCGTCCGCCACGATCGAGTTGCGCAGACAGACCCACTGGTAGCCGCCGTCCCGCCGGGAGAGCCGCAGCTCCGCCCGGCCGCTCTCGGCGCTGGTGCGCTCCAGCAGGGCGCGGTCGTCGGGGTGGACGAGGTCGGCGAAGCTCTGCTGGCGCAGCACGGCGCGGGGGCGGCCCAGCAGGCGGCAGAGCGCGTCGTTGACGCGGGTCAGCTGCCCGCGCCCGACGCCGTGCAGTTCGGTGATCGCCATGCCGCTGGGCGCGTACTCGAAGGCCTGGCGGAAGCTTTCCTCACTGGCCCGCAGCGCCTGCTGCTCCTTCTCCAGCCTGGCCAGCGCGCGTTGCATCTCCGCGCGTAGGCGGGCGTTGCCGATGGCGATGGACGCCTGGAGGGAGAACATCTCCAGGGCCTCGCGGGTCCACGCGCCGGGCCGCTTGCCGCTGCGCGGGCGGTCCACCGAGAGCACGCCGAGCAGGTCCCCGCCGGCGCTGTACATGGGGGCGAGCAGCCCGTCGGCGGGGTGCCAGTCGTTGGCGTAGACGGGCATCGGCCCGTCCCCGATCCAGCGGGGGATGTCGCCGGCGACGGCCCAGCCGCGGTCGTACGGGAGGAAGCGCAGGGTGCCCCAGTGGTCGCTGACGCCGAGCAGCCGGTCCCAGGACTCCCGGGAGCCGACCTGGCCGAGCAGCACGGACGGGCCGCCCATGGTGCTCTCCTCGAGCTCCCAGACGGCCGCCACCACGAGGTCGCCGTCCGGGCGGACGAGGCTGACCGCGGCGGCGTCGAAGCCGAGCCCGTGCACCGCGCCCTCGACGACGGCCTGCAGCGTCCCCGCCAGGCTGCGGGCAGCGTTGAGGTCCGCCACGACCCGGTGCAAGGTGCGGAGGGTCGCGAGACGGACGTACGGCTCCGACTCGGCTTCCATGCGGGGGCTCCCCGGCTGCTTCGGATGGTTCTTGATTGGTTATCGTCCGATTGCCAGAAGAACTGAATCACAGGGAGCACAGCGTTCGGCACGCTCGGTCAGCAATAGGCCACCTGTTGTGACTTAAATCACATAGCACTAATGCGCCCTTAATCAGTTCATCCACCCATAACCGGACATCGTCCGCTATCAGGACAATTCCCGTGGTCGACCGGTACGCCCCCGCCCTGAAGACGGCTGCCGTCCGCCGGTCCCCTCGCTTCACCCCCGCGAGTGATCCCGGCGTGATCTCCGCCACGGCCCGTAACCCCGCGGCTGCGCCGGTGGTCCTACGACCAGGGCCCGATACCGCGCCACCGGGGTGACGACTACCGTGCGGTACGTGTACCCGTCCCCGCAGCCCGAAGCTGCCCCCCACGCCACGCCCGACGAGTTCCGGGCAGCACTCTCCCAGCTCGCCGCCGGCGTGAGCCTGGTGACCGTCCACGACCCCGAGGACGGCGAGGACGTCGGCATGACCGCCACGTCCTTCCTCTCGGTGTCGCTGGAGCCGCCGCTGGTGCTGATCTCGGTGCGCGAGGACTCCCGGATGGACGAGGTGCTCTCCCGCACCGACACCTGGGCGGTCTCGGTGCTCGCCGAGGGGCAGAAGACGCTCGGCTCCCGCTTCGCCATGAAGGGCCGCCTCAGCGACCGGCTGCTGTTCGCGGACACCCCGCACCGCCGCGGCGCGCACAGCGACGCCCCGCTGATCGAGGGCGCCCTGGCCACCGTCGAGTGCCGCACCGAGCAGCGCATAGCGGCCGGCGACCACACCCTGCTGGTCGGCCGCGTCCTGGAGGCCACCGTCCCCACCCCCGGCGGCCGCCCCCTGCTCTACTTCCACGGCGGCTACCGCGCCCTGGGGTGACGACTACTCGCCCTTCGGGGACCTGCGCCCCTCCTTGACCTCCGAGCGGTGCCGCTTGTTGTACAGCCGCCGCTCGACCATCCCCCGGCTCGGCTTGGTCGCCCGCCGGCTCTTCGGCGGCGGCGCGCACGCCTCGCTCAGCACCGCCGCCAGCCGCGCCGCGGCCGCCTCCCGGTTGCGCCACTGCGAACGGAACTCCGAGGCCGTCACCACCAGCACCCGGCCGTCCACCAGCCGCGGGGCCAGCCGCTCCAGCGCGCGCTCGCGCCACACCTCGGGCAGCGCCTTCGAGGCGGCCAGGTCGTAGCGCAGCTCGGCCTTGGAGTCGGAGGTGTTGACGTGCTGGCCACCGGGGCCGGAGGAACGTGAGAAGCGCCAGACGAGCTCGGCGTCGGGGACGACCACCGACCCCCGTACGCGAATGGGCTCAGGCATGCCCCCATTCTCCCGCCCCACCCCGCCGAGGTCACCCGGTTATCCATGACTCGCCCGCTCGCCTCCGGGCGCTCTTGACCCGGCGCCGACGGTCGGCGCTCCCTCGCTCCTCCGTCGCTCCCTCGCTTCTCCCTTTCGGCGCCGGCGCGCCCTTCGGCTCGGGGCGGGGCCCGGTTACCCGGGCGGCCCCCGACCCCCGACAATGGCGTACGTGATCGAGCTCGGCTACTCCCTCTCCAACCGCTTCCCCGACCCCCCGCAGACGGACTACCGCACCGCCCCCGTGCGCTCCCTGCGGTACGACCTGTTCTGCGGCGACGTCTACCTGGACGCCGAGGGCGCCGAACTCTCCACCCGCTGGGCCTGGGTGCCCGTCCTGGACTTCGCCTGGGCGCTGTGCGACATCGCCGAGGAGCTGGACCGCGACCCCGACGGCTCGCGCGCCGCCCGGGTGCAGACCGCCGACCTCGACTTCACCCAGAACACCGAGCTGCTGCGCTTCGCCCGCCGCTTCAACTGGGTCGAGATCACCGCCACCTGGCTGCCCGACGAGCCACCCGCCGTCGTCCGCCACAGCGAACTGCGGCGCGAGGCCCGCGACTTCCTCCAGGACACCCTCGCCGACCTCTTCGACATGCACCCCGACCTGGCCGACAACCCGAACGTCTGGACGCTCCAGGGCCGATTCCCGCGCATCTGACCGCTCCATTGCCCCGGCTTTGCCTCGCAATGACGCCCTTGCGCGGAATTGACGCAGAATTCCCGCCCGGCACGGAACCAAGCCCCCGAAGAACCGCGTTGTCCCGGGAAAAGCGAGCGATCGAAGGGACTGCAACGTCATGCCAGTGAGCCTCACCAAGGGTGGCAACGTCTCGCTGACCAAGGAGGCCCCCGGCCTGTCCGCGGTCAGCATCGGCCTGGGCTGGGACGTCCGCACCACCACCGGCACCGAATTCGACCTCGACGCCAGCGCGATCGTCCTGAACGCGGACGGCAAGGTGCTCACCAACGGGCACTTCGTCTTCTTCAACAACACCAGCTCGCCGGACAACACCGTCGTGCACACCGGCGACAACCGCACCGGTGAGGGCGCGGGCGACGACGAGTCGATCAACGTCAACCTCGCGGGCCTGCCCGCCGAGGCCGTCAAGATCACCTTCCCGGTGACCATCTACGACGGCACCGCCCGCGGCCAGAACTTCGGCCAGGTCCGCAACGCCTACATCCGCGTGGTCAACGCCGCCGGCGGCGCCGAGATCGCCCGCTACGACCTCTCCGAGGACGCCGCCACCGAGACGGCGATGATCTTCGGCGAGCTGTACCGCAACGGCGCCGAGTGGAAGTTCCGCGCGGTCGGCCAGGGCTACGCCTCCGGCCTGGCCGGCATCGCCCAGGACTTCGGCGTCCAGATCTGACGCCCGCGGAGAACGCCGAACGGCGCGGAAGGTCACCAGGACCCTCCGCGCCGTTCGGCGTTCACGCTCAGCGCGAGGCGCGCAGCTCCGGAAGCTGGATCAGCTCCGTCTCGTCCTCCGGCGTCAGGTCCACCACCTCGGGCACACCCGCCGCCTGCTGCTCCCCGGCCGTCGCGACCGCCTGAGGGGCCGCCTGGGGAGCCGCCTTCGGGGCGACCTCCGCGGAAGCCGCCGCCTCGGCCTTCGCCTTCGCCGCGACCGCCTCGTCCCCGACCACGTCCGCCAGGTCCGCCCGCTCGCCCAGCTCGGCGATGCTGCCCACCGCCGGCGCCGGCGCGGCGGCCTTCACGGCCGCCCCCGGGTTGCGCCCGAAGAAGCTGAAGCCCGACCCGCGCCCCTGCCCGGACTGCCCCGGGCGCGGCCGCTGCCGCTCCACCGTGGCGGGCGTCGCCGCCGCCGCGTTCGGCGTACCGCCGAGCTGACCGACCGTCGCCGTCAGCGCCGGGCGCACCGGCGCGGGCGGCACCGGGGTCGCCCGCTCGGGGGCCTCCGCCACCGGCGCCTGCGCCGGGGTGGGCACCGAGGGCGCCACCGGGGCCGGCACGGCCACCGCGGCGGGCGCAGGAGCCGCCTGCGCGGCCGGGGCGGTACGCGCCCTCAGCGCGACCTCGGCACCCGCCGTACGCGCCCGCCCGGCTTCCCGCCCGGCTTCCCGCTCGGACTCCTGCTGGGCCGCCCGCCGCTCCAGCTGCCGCAGCACCGAGGCCGCGCGGACGTACGCCGCCGGGCTCGCCGGGTGCTTGGGCCGGCTCGCGGCCAGCGCCCGCTGGGCCGCCTCGGCCTCCTTGAGCGCCTGCTCGGCCACCGTCACGGCCCGCTCGCGCAGCAGCCGGGCGATCTCCGTCTCGGCCTTCGCCAGCCGCGACTTCTCCGCCGTCAGCCGGCGCCCGAACCTGGTCGCCCGCTCCTCGGCGACCTCCGCCGCGTACTCGGCCTCCGCCAGCTGCTCCTCGAAGCGCTCCTCGGCCCGCATCCGCTGCGCGGCGGCGGTCTCGGCGGCCGCCCGGGCCGCCCGGTCCCGCTGACGCAGCAGCAGTGCGAAGCCGAGTGTCGCGATCACGGCCGCGACGCCCACCGAGCGCACCAGGATGGTGTCCTGACTGACGAGCAACGCGGCCAGAGCGGCCACGAGGAGCACGCCGGCGGCGGTGGGGGGGAAGATCCGGCCGAGGACGGAGGAATGACGGTGGCGTCCGCGAGACATGCCAAGAAACTAGCGTGCGAATTGGGGCCGTGTCAGCCCAGGGTCCCCTTCGACCCTCTCCGACCCGCTCCGGCCCTTGACAGCGCGTCCCGGCGGCTCCCGACTCCCGCCGACTCCCCACGCGTCTCAGCGGCTCTCAGCGGGTCTCAGCGGGTCTCAGCGGGTCTCAGCGGTGCGAGGCCGCCGGCCCGCCCGGGTCGTCGTGGTTCTCGGGCAGCTTGCACACGTGCTGGATCCACAGCGCCGCCGCGATCACCGCCGCCCCCGCCAGCACCGCCAGCCCGGCCGTGACGGCCTGATCCTTGCGGGCCGACACGTCCAGCTCGCCGAGCAGGTAGATCCCGGCGCCCGCGTAGACGCCGGTGACCACCGCCGAGACCAGGGCGCTGGCCTGCCCCAGCACCACCGCGCGGGCCGCCAGCAGCGGGTCCACGCCCTTGGCCCCGGGCTGGCGCTCGCGCACGGCCTTGAGGCGGGCGCGCAGCGAGAGCGCGGTGGCCAGCAGGATCACCGCCACCGCCGCCAGCACCACCGGCGCGGCCGCCGGCACCGCGGGCAGCGTGTCCAGCGAGGCCCACAGCTTGGAGCCGGCCCAGGACAGCGCCGTCGTGGCGGCGGTGATGCCGATCAGCAGACGGAGGCGAAGCAGCTTCACGCGGTGCAGGTCCTTCCCGGGGTGTCGGAGCCGCCGGCCGCCCCGGTCGGCCCGGCGCGGAGGCGCCAGGCCACCGTACCGGGCCCGGCCGGGCGGACATCTACTCGTACGGCCGGGCCCCCCGAAGGAGTTCCCGGGAGGAGTTCCCGGGAGGAGTTCCCGGGAGAGGTTCCCGGCCCGGCCCGCAGGCCCGTGCCGCCCTACTCGGGCAGCGTCAGCCGGATGTCGTCGCGCCGCTTGACGCCCTGCGCGTCCGCGCCGCCGAGCGCCGCCAGCAGCGCGTCCACCCGCCCGTGGCCGGGCACCTCGGCCTCCGGCTGGGCGTCCAGCCAGGGCGCGAGCACGAACGCGCGCTCGTGCGAGCGCGGGTGCGGCAGCAGCAGCACCGGGTCGTCGCTCAGCTCGCCCTCGTAGGCCAGGATGTCGACGTCCAGGGTGCGCGGGCCCCAGCGGACCTCCCGCACCCGCCCGAAGGCGTCCTCGATCGCGTTGCCGCGCTCCAGGAGGTCCTTCGGCGGCAGCGAGGTGCGCAGCACCACGACCGCGTTGTAGTAGTTCGGCTGCTCCTCGGGCCCGCCGACCGCCTCGGTCTCGTAGACCGCGGAGACGGCCTTGATCGCCAGCCCGGGCGTGTCGGCCAGCGCGTCGACGGCCCCCTGCAGGGTGTCCAGCCGGTTGCCCAGGTTGCTGCCCAGGGCGATCACCGCGCAGCGCTGCCCGTGCAGCGTGGTGTCGGCGGAGTCCACCCGGCTCTCCAGGTCGAACGCGTTCGGCGCGGCGGTCGGGTCACTGCTCATCGGGGAAGTCCTCTGCCTCGGGTACCAGGTGCGCGGTGGGGGTCATGCGCGGCCCCGGTGGATGGTCACGGTCACGTCGTCGAACGGCACGGTGATCGGGGCATCCGGCTTGTGCACGGTGACCTCGACCTCCTCGACCGCCTCGTGCTTGAGGCACTGGTCGGCGATGCGCTGCGCCAGGGTCTCGATCAGGTCGACCGGCTCCCCCGCGATGATCGCGGTGACCTCCTCGGCCACGATGCCGTAGTGCGCCGTGCGGGTGAGGTCGTCTCCGGACGCGGCGGGGCGGGTGTCCAGGTGGAGCACCAGATCGACCACGAAGGTCTGGCCCTCGACGCGCTCGCGCTCGAAGACGCCGTGGTGGCCCCGGGCGCGCAGGCCCCGCAGGGTGACGCGGTCCAGCAAACGAATCACTGCTCCCAGTCGGACGGGCCCGCCCGGAAAACGGCGTGAACGGGCAGGGCGGAGGCGGGCGGCACGGCCCGCCACTCCGTTTCGAATCTACCCGCGGGCGCGGACAACGCCTGACCGTCCTACCCGGCACGAACCGTCGCCACGCGCGCCGGAATGGCGATTGACGTGAACGTTCGGTGACCACTCGGGAATTCCCCGGCGACGACGCCGAGGAGATTTCCCGCAGCTCCGGGAATCGGCCCGGAATCAGTCCTCGTCGTCCTCGTCACCGCTGGTCAGGACGGGTGAACCGTGGTGCGACCAGAGCTTCCACCCCGCCGGGGTACGACGGAAGAGATTCGTCGACACCACCTTTCCGCCCACGAGCGGTCCGAGTTCCCCCTCCTCCTCGGACTCACCCCCGGAGAGGATGTTCTCGGTGCACGTGACAAGGGCCACATCACCGTGGACCTCGGCCTCGACATCCGTCAGGAAGAACTGGATGTACTCCGTGTTCATCATGATCAGCATGTACGAGCGCGTCACCTGCGCCCGGCCCCGCAAGACGGGCCAGCCGGGGTGCACGCACACCACGCCGCCCTTGTCGTCGGCTTCGGCCGCGCCGAGCCAGACGTTCTCGACGGCCTCCACGTCACCGCGCTCCAGCGCCTCGTAGAGCGCCTGGTTCGCGGCGAGCACCGCCTCGACGTCCGCCTCCCGGGCCTTCCCGGCCGTTCCGCCGCTCACCCTGCCGTCACCTGCCACAGACCCTCCCTCACCCCAGCCGCGCCGCGCGCTGCCAGGCCGCGACCACGCGGACGGCGTCCGCCGTGCCGGACACGTCGTGCACCCGTACCGCCCAGGCGCCCGCCTGGGCCGAGAGCACCGAGACGGCGGCGGTCGCGTCGTCCCGCTCCCTCGCCGGGCGCAGCTCCCCGGTTTCGGGGTCGGCGAGCAGCGTACCCAGGAACCGCTTGCGCGAAGCCGCGACGAGGACGGGGCGCCCGAGCGCGGTGAGCGCGTCGAGCCGTCCGAGCAGTGCCCAGTTGTGCTCGGCGGTCTTGGCGAAGCCGAGGCCCGGGTCGAGGATCAGCTGCTCCTCCTTGACGCCGACCGCCACCAGGGCGTCCATCCGGGCGGTCAGCTCGCCGACGACGTCGCGCACCACGTCCCCGTAGACGGCCCCGGCGTACATGTCGGCGGACTGCCCCCGCCAGTGCATCACCACGAAGGGCGCGCCGGTCTCGGCGACCACCCGGGCCATCGCCGGGTCGGCGAGCCCGCCGGAGACGTCGTTGACGACCACCGCGCCGGCCTCCACCGCCTGCTCGGCCACGGAGGCGCGCATGGTGTCCACGGACACCGGCACCCCCGCGGCGGACAGCTCCCGGACCACCGGCAGCACCCGGCGCAGCTCCTCCTCCTCGGGCACCCGCTGCGAGCCGGGCCGGGTCGACTCCCCGCCGACGTCCACCAGGTCCGCGCCGCGCGCCCGCAGGGCGAGCCCGTGCGCGATGGCCTTGGCGGGGTCGTGCCAGAGCCCGCCGTCCGAGAAGGAGTCGGGCGTGACGTTGACGACGCCCATCACGGCGCAGCGGCCGAGCCGCGGCAGCCCGGCCGGCAGGGTGTACGAGGGCGAGTTGTTCATGCCCTCATTATCGAACGGGGCCCCCGCCGGGGATTCCCGGCGGGGGCCCCGTTCAGGGCGCGGTCGCTCAGGCCGCCTCGGTGACCTCGCGGGCCGCCGGGACGGGCATCAGGCCCTCGCGCTGGCGCTTGCGGCCGAAGCGCGGCATCCCGAGGGTGATGAAGGCCTCCGCCTGCATCACGGCGAAGCCGATCCGCGGCAGGTCCCGGGTGTTCGGGAAGACCAGGAAGCGCGGCTCCCACTCGGGCTGGAACTTGGCGTTGAACTTGTACAGCGACTCGATCTGGAACCACCGCGACAGGAACACCAGCAGCCCTCGCCAGGCGCGCAGCACCGGGCCCGCACCGATGCGCTCGCCGCGGGCCAGCGCCGAGCGGAACATCGCGAAGTTGAGCGACACCCGGCGGATGCCCATGGCGCCCACCTCCTGCAGGGCGGCGACGATCAGCAGCTCGTTCAGGCCCGGGTCGGCGGCGCGGTCGCGGCGCATCAGCTCCAGCGAGATGCCGTCCGTCCCCCAGGGCACGAAGTGCAGCACGGCCTTGAGGTCGTCGCCCTCCTCGCCCTCCTCGGGGGCCTTGTGGGCGGTGACGACCACGCAGTCGTCGTCCAGCGGGTCGCCGAAGCGGCCCAGCGCCATCGAGAAGCCGCGCTCGGTGTCGGTGCCGCGCCAGCGGGCGGCGGCGTCGGCGATGCGGAACTTCTCCTCGACGGTGAGGTCGGAGACCCGGCGCACCTTGCAGGAGTAGCCGTTGCGCTCGATCCGCTTGACCATCTGGCGCACGTTGCGCATGGCCCGCCCGGCGAGCGAGAAGGTGGCGGTGTCGACGATCGCCTCGTCGCCCAGCTCCAGCGCGTCCAGGTCCGCCTCACGGGTCCAGACCTCGCCGCCGACCTCGCTGCAGCCCACCGCGGCCGGCACCCAGGCGTGCTCGCGGGCCTCGGCCATGAACACCTTGATCGCGCCGGGCCACGCCTCGACGTCGCCGACGGGATCGCCGGAGGCCAGCATCACGCCGGAGACCACGCGGTAGGAGATCGCGGCCTTGCCGGTGGGCGAGAACAGCACGCTCTTGTCGCGGCGCAGCGCGAAGTAGCCGAGCGAGTCCCGCGCGCCGTGGCGCTTGAGCAGCTCGCGGACCTTCTCCTCGTCCTCGACGGTGAGCTCCGGCTTCGGCTTGCCCGGGCGCAGCGCCAGGTAGGCGGTGGTGAAGGCGGTCAGCAGGCCCAGGCCCCCGAGCAGGTAGGCGACCAGGTCGGACATCCGCTCGTTGGTGTAGCGGATCGGCCCCTCGAAGCCGAACAGCCCGTACCCGACGTGCTGCAGCCGCTGGGCGAAGCCCGGGTGTCCGACCTCGTACTTGGTGCGGGTCCACACGATCGCCAGGCCGAGCAGGGCGCTGAGGGCGCCCATCACGACGAGGTTGACCACCGCGCCCCAGCGGGTGCGCGGATCGGCCTTGGCGTAGAACTCGCGCTGGTGCACCAGCATCACCGCGAGGACGATCAGCGAGACGACCGCCGGGCCGACCTGGTGCCAGCGCACGATGTGCAGCGCGGCGCTGAGCGGCAGCAGCACGCACACGGCGCGCCAGGCCCGCCGCTTGCGCCGGCGCAGCGCGTGCGCCAGCGGCACCAGCAGGATGCCGACCATCAGCGTGCCGACCGCGGCCAGGCTGGTGGTGCCGCCCGGCAGCTGCCCGGCGACGGTGTGCATCTTGGTGTGCCGCAGCTTGGGGAACACCGCGCTGGCGATGTCCACCAGCCCGATCAGCAGGCTGGCGTAGCCGACCGCGCCGGGGAGCCAGGACCTCGGGACGGCGGCCGCCTGGTTGCGCAGCGTCTGCAGACCGCGGCGACGGGGCGACGGCGGCTGCTCGGGGCTCGGCTCAACGGACACGGGAACGCTCATGGGTGCTCAGCGTAGAGGCTGCGGGACGGCGTCCGGTCACCCCTGTGGGCGACGCGTGATGGACCTTCATGCCTATTCCTTCATCAGGCAATGCGCATACCAAGGACCCGGAAACGGTCGGTAAACCGGGGCGGTGGCGGCGCTGCGGGTTGAGCCGGCGGTGGGAGCGGTGGCCCGCGGCCGCGTGGCGCGCCGAGGCCCCCGCGGGCGGGTTACGTACGGTGGACGCCGCATTCTAGGGCGCCGGTTGCCGGAGCTCTCCCCCACCCTCCCGGCCCACCCTGCCATCCGGACAGCCTAGCTGCGGTGGCCCGGCCTGACGGGCCGCCAGACGATGAATCCCGCATCGACAGTGTCCCACCGGAAGGCCGACGGCATGGAACTGACCAGCGACCTGCTGGTGAACTCGCTGCTCGCGCTCGGCGCCGCGGCTCTCGTCACGACCCTGTGGCTCTGGCCGCGCCTCGCACGGCAGCGCCCGCTGCCGGTGCTCGGCCGGATCGGCCTGATGACGGTCACTCAAGCCTCGGTCCTGGCGGTCCTGGCGCTGTCGGTGAACAACTCCTTCGGGTTCTACACCTCCTGGGACGACCTGCTCGACCCCGGCGGCGCCAAGCTCGCGCTGACCAGCAACGAGAACCACAAGGGCGGCACCCCGGTCTCCGACTCGCCGATCCAGCCGACCAACGAGGGCGGCCTGGAGAGCGTGACCGACCTGCCCAAGGGCCCGCCCGAGGAGGCCGGCAAGGTCGAGTCCGTCCGGGTCACCGGCAAGGACACCGGAATGTCCGACCAGATGTTCGTCTACCTGCCGCCCGAGTACTTCGACCCGAAGTTCGCCCTGGTCCGCTTCCCCGTCCTGATGACCATCGCCGGCTTCCCCGGCACCACGCTCAACCTGATGAAGGAACTGCCGGTCGTCAGGACGGCCGCGGAGCTCCAGAAGACCGGAAAGATGCCGCCCACCATCGTGGTGCTGGCCCGGCCGACCGTCGCCCCGCCGCGCAACACCGAGTGCGTGGACGTCCCCGGCGGCCCGCGCGCCGAGACCTGGTTCGTCAAGGACGTCCCCGAGGCGCTGCGCGCCACCTACCGCACCGGCCGCACGGCCGGCTCCTGGGCCGTCTTCGGCTACTCCACCGGCGGCAGCTGCGCGATGCGCCTGGCGATGCGCTTCCCGGGCGTCTACGGCAGCGCGGTGGGCCTCCACGGGGACTTCGTCGTGCACGAGGACCAGTTCACCGGCGGCAGCCTCTTCAACGGCGACAAGGCCCTCGCCCAGCAGAGCGACCTGTCCTGGCGGCTGCAGAACCTCCCCGCCCCGCCGCTGTCGATGCTGGTGGTCTCCACCCGCAAGGAGGCGGACTACCCGCAGACCGTCCGCTTCGTCGAGCAGGCCCAGCAGGTGTCCGCGGCCAGTCCGCAGTTCAGCGTGGAGTCGCTGTACCTGGACGACGGCGGCCACAACTTCGAGAGCTGGGTCCGCGAGCTGCCGGCCTCCCTCGAATGGGTGGGCACGCACCTCGGCTGAGACCGACCGGCACATGGGGGACGCCGCGACGCCGCCCCCATGTGCCGGTCGGTCTGTGGCGTGCGAGTGACTACCCGCCGGTCGGTAGGGACGCCCGGCGGCCCGGGGGTACGAATCGCGGCCGCCCGCCCGACCGGCGCGGGCGCCGCCCGTCCGCACAGGAGGCGCCGTGCTGAGCACCAGATCGCTGTTCGACGAGATCTACCGGAACGACCAGGCGTACCAGCTGTTCTGCAGCATCGCGGCCGGCGGCGAGGACCAGGGCGGCTGGGAGAACGAGCGGATCACCGCCCTCACCCGGGACGAGGTCCTCGCCCCCAAGGTCGCCCGGCACGGCGCGGACGAGCGCAAGCACGGCCGGATCTTCTCCCAGCTGCTGAACAAGCGGGGCCTGCCCAAGGTGCCCGTCCCGGACGACGCCGACTACTGCATGCTGCTGGAGCGCCAGGGCGTCGGCCTGGCGCACGAGCGGCTCAACAGCGACGTCCCGCTGACGGAGCGCGAGATCATCGTCTACCTGGCGCACAGCCGGGTCACCGAGCAGCGCGCCGCCGAGCAGATGCGCCAGCTGGTCAAGGCGTACGCCGACAACCCGGACCTCGGCCGGGCGATGCGGATGATCTCCGCCGACGAGGACAACCACCTCGCGTACTGCCACGAGGAGCTGCTGCGGCTGCGGGCGGCCGGCCACGGCCCGTACATCCGCCACGCCCTGGAGACCTGCGCCCGCGGCGAGATCCGCACCCACCGGGACGTCGGCCTGGCGGTGACCTCCCGGCTGGCGAGGATCCTGCGCTGGCCGCGCTGGCAGCTCGCCGTGGTCACCCTCGGGGTGCACGCGCTCTACCTGTACGACCGGGCCTACGGCTGGCGGCGGATGGTCGCCCTGCGGATGCCCGAGCGCCGCAACGCCCTGGGCACCCCGGCTCCGCCGCACGCGGAGCGCGAGGTGCTCTGAACGCCGCCCTACCGACCGATGCCCCTATCGCCCGATGATGAGGCTCATCGCCTCGGCCCGGGTGGCCGGGTCGCGCAGCTGGCCGCGCACGCAGGAGGTGATGGTCTTGGCGCCGGGCTTGCGGATGCCGCGCATCGACATGCACATGTGCTCGCACTCGACGACGACGATCGCCCCGCGCGGCTCCAGGATCCGCATCAGCGCGTCCGCGACCTGGCTGGTGAGCCGCTCCTGCACCTGGGGGCGGCGGGCGTAGACGTCGACCAGCCGGGCGAGCTTGGACAGGCCCGTGATCTTGCCGGCCTCGGACGGGATGTACCCGACGTGCGCCACCCCGCGGAACGGCACCAGGTGATGCTCGCAGACGGACGTCAGCTCGATGTCCTTCACGAGCACCATCTCGTCGTGCCCGAGGTCGAAGGTCGTCGTCAGGACGTCCTCCGGCTCCTGCCACAGGCCCGCGAATATCTCTTTGTACGCCCGCGCCACCCGGGCCGGGGTCTCCAGCAGACCCTCACGGTCCGGGTCCTCCCCGACGGCCAGCAGCAGCTCGCGGACGGCGTTCTCGGCCCGCTTCTGGTCGAAGGTGCCGACGGCAGACGAACCGTCGAGCGTCACCGGGTCGATCATGCGGGCCTCGCTTACGTGTGGGACGACTTGGGCTGAACAGCACGGATGCCGCGCCTCCAGGGTACAAACCCCGGTGACGCGGCATCCATTCCGTACAGGTGGTGCAGCCCTCGCGATCAGCCCTCGGTCGGGTGCTCCGGGGCCTGGAGCGGCGGGAGCTTCACGACGTCCACCGCGGCGGTCTCACCGACGGAGGCGCCGTTGGTCAGCGCCAGCTCCTTCGGCGACTGCACCGGCGGGCGGGTCGACGGCGTCCGGCGCGCGGAACCCGTCCAGGCCGGACGGTGCGGGCGCTTGACGATCGGCGCGAAGATCTCGGCGATCTGCTCCTTGTTCAGGGTCTCCTTCTCGAGGAGCTCCAGGACGAGGTTGTCGAGCACGTCGCGGTTCTCGACCAGGATCTCCCAGGCCTCGTTGTGCGCGCTCTCGATGAGCTTCTTGACCTCTTCGTCGACCAGCCCTGCGACCTCTTCCGAGTAGTCGCGCTGGTGGCCCATCTCGCGCCCCAGGAACGGCTCCGAGTTGTCGCTGCCGAACTTGATGGCACCGAGGCGCTCGGTCATGCCGTACTGGGTGACCATGGCCCGCGCCGTGGCGGTGGCCTTCTCGATGTCGTTGGAGGCACCGGTGGTCGGGTCGTGGAAGACCAGCTCCTCCGCCGCGCGCCCGCCCAGCATGTAGGCCAGCTGGTCGAGCATCTCGTTGCGGGTGGTGGAGTACTTGTCCTCGTCCGGCAGCACCATGGTGTAGCCGAGGGCCCGGCCGCGGGACAGGATCGTGATCTTGTGCACCGGGTCGCTGTACTGACAGGCCGCCGCGACCAGGGCGTGACCGCCCTCGTGGTACGCGGTGATCTTCTTCTCCTTGTCGGACATGATCCGCGTGCGCTTCTGCGGACCGGCCACGACACGGTCGATCGCCTCGTCCAGGATGCCGTTGTCGATCAGCTTCTTGTCCGAACGGGCGGTCAGCAGGGCCGCCTCGTTCAGCACGTTCGACAGGTCGGCGCCGGTGAAGCCGGGGGTGCGCTTGGCGACGGCCGAGAGGTCGACGTCGGGCGCGATCGGCTTGCCCTTCTGGTGCACCTTGAGGATGTCCAGACGGCCCTGGAGGTCGGGGCGCTCCACCGCGATCTGGCGGTCGAAGCGGCCCGGGCGCAGCAGCGCCGGGTCCAGGATGTCGGGGCGGTTGGTCGCGGCGATCAGGATCACGCCGCCCTTGACGTCGAAGCCGTCCATCTCGACGAGCAGCTGGTTGAGGGTCTGCTCGCGCTCGTCGTGGCCACCGCCGAGGCCCGCACCGCGGTGCCGGCCGACGGCGTCGATCTCGTCGACGAAGACGATCGCCGGGGCGTTCGCCTTGGCCTGCTCGAAGAGGTCGCGGACACGGCTGGCGCCGACACCGACGAACATCTCGACGAAGTCCGAGCCGGAGATCGAGTAGAACGGCACCCCGGCCTCCCCGGCGACGGCGCGCGCGAGGAGGGTCTTGCCGGTGCCGGGCGGGCCGTACAGCAGCACGCCCTTGGGGATCTTGGCGCCGACGGCCTGGAACTTGGCCGGCTCCTGCAGGAACTCCTTGATCTCGTGGAGCTCCTCCACCGCCTCGTCCGCACCCGCGACGTCCGCGAAGGTGGTCTTGGGGGTGTCCTTGGTGAGCAGCTTGGCCTTGGACTTGCCGAACTGCATGACCCGGGAGCCGCCGCCCTGCATCTGGTTCATCAGGAACAGGAAGACCAGGACGATGATCACGATCGGCAGCATCGACAGCATCAGGCTGACGAGGGTGCTCTGCTTCTCCGGGCTGACGGTGTAGCCCTCGGTGAGCGTGTTCGGGTCCTTGGCGTTGACCTGGTTCTGCAGCTTCTCGGCGAGCGCCACGCCCTGGTCCCCGATGTACGAGGCCTGGAACTTGCTGCCCGACGGGACCTTGCCCGTGCCGGCGGGCGACAGCTTGGCGCCGTCCTTCAGCTGGATCTTGATCGTGTTCGAGTCACCAGTGGTGATCTGCGCCGACTTGACGTCCTTGGCGTCGATCGCTGCGACCACCTGACCGGTGTCCACCGTCTTGTAGCCGTTCGAATCCGAAACGACCTGCATCAAAACGATGACGGCGAGGACGGCCAGCACGATCCACATGATCGGCGCACGGAAGTATCGCTTAACGTCCATCCATGCGGGGCGTTGCCGCCCCGTCCCTCCTGCCACTCAACGGCTCCGGGGGGCTGTGTGCCGACCCGGCGCATACGGTCATTGCTCATGTGAAGAGCGGTTTATGGGACCGTACCGCAGTCCGACCCGCCCATGGCGGGAGCACGGCGACACGGTTGTCGTTCTTTGTCCCCACGGTCCAACGGGCGGGAGCGGGCTCCTGTTCCCGCCGATCGCCCGAACGGGGTCCTCAGCCGCCGTAGACGTGCGGGGCGAGGGTGCCGATGAAGGGGAGGTTACGCAGCTTCTCCGCGTAGTCCAGGCCGTAGCCCACCACGAACTCGTTGGGAATGTCGAAGCCGACGTACTTCACGTCGATCTCGACCTTGGCCGCGTCGGGCTTGCGCAGCAGGGCGCAGACCTCCAGCGAGGCCGGACCGCGGGAGCCCAGGTTGCCCAGGAGCCAGGACAGCGTCAGGCCGGAGTCGATGATGTCCTCGACGATCAGGACGTCACGGCCGGCGATGTCGGTGTCCAGGTCCTTGAGGATACGCACCACGCCCGAGGACTTGGTGCCCATCCCGTAGGACGAGACGGCCATCCAGTCCATGGTCACCTGCGAGTGCAGGGCCCGGGCCAGATCGGCCATGACCATCACGGCCCCCTTGAGGACGCCGACGATCAGCAGGTCCTTGCCTGCGTAGTCCCGGTCGATGCGCTCGGCCAGCTCCAGGAGCTTGGCGTCGATCTCGTCCTTGCTGATGAGCACCTTCGCGAGGTCAGCGCCCATGTCGTTCTGGTCCACCGGGGATACGTCCTCAAACGTTCGGGGTATGTGTGGCCGGCGGCCGGCCACCCCGGGCATGCCTGCCCGTCAGTCGCCCTGTCGCCGAAAGACCAGCGTGCCACACCTGCGGGTGGCCTCGACGCCCCCGGGTAGGTGCAGCGGCCCCTGGCCGCGCCACCCGGTGACCAGCAGGTCGATCGTCTCCAGGTGCCGCGCGAACAGGTCCCCGGCCGGACAGCCCGCCCGCAGCGCGGCCCGGCGCAGCACCCGGCGGCGTACGGCGGAGGGCAGTTCGGCCAGTTTCACGGCGTCCAGGGCGCCTTCGCCCGTACGGAGGTCGCGTTCCGCCAGGGAGGCCCACTGGTCGAGGGCGTCGGCGTCGTCGCGGAACAGCCGGGCGGTACGGGCCAGCGCCTCCACCACTCCGCCGCCCAGGTGCTTCTCCAGCACCGGCAGCACCTCGTGGCGCACGCGGGAGCGGGTGTAGGCGGGATCACAGTTGTGCGGGTCGTCCCAGACGGGGATCGACTGCGCCGAGCACGCCTGCCGGGTGGCGGCGCGGTCCAGCTCCAGCAGCGGGCGGCGGTAGCGGCCCTTCTGGGCCGGCATCCCGGCGAGCGAGCGGGAGCCCGAGCCTCGGGCCAGGCCCAGCAGGACGGTCTCGGCCTGGTCGTCGCGGGTGTGGCCGAGCAGCACCGCGACGGCGCGGTGGCGTTCGGCGGCCTCGTCGAGCGCGGCGTAGCGGGCGTCCCGGGCGGCGGCCTCGGGGCCGCCCTCGCGGCCGACGCGGACCTGGACGGCCTCGACCGGGTCCAGCCCCAGCGAGCGCAGCCGCTCGGCGACCTGGGCGGCCCGCTCGCCGGAGCCGTCCTGGAGGCCGTGGTCGACGGTGACGGCGCCGACCCGCAGGCCGAGCTTGGGGGCCTCGAAGGCGGTGGCGATGGCCAGCGCCATGGAGTCCGCGCCGCCGCTCACGGCGACGAGCACCAGCGGCGAGCCGGGGGCGGCCGGGGTGCGGGGCAGGCCCGAGGGGTGGCGGGCGGCGTTGCCGATCAGCGTGGTGCCGAGGGCGGCGCCCACCAGCGGGGAGCCGGCCTGGCGCTCACGGGGGGCGCGGGCGGGCGGTGTGAAGGTGGAGCCGGCTTCGGCGGCCAGCTCGGTGAGCGTACGGCGGACGGCCAGGCGTATCGCGGCGACTGCGGGGTGAGGGCCCACGGCGGACGACTCCTCGGCGGAGGTCGGGGACAGGACGGCGGCGGACGCGGCGGGGAGCCGCGCAGCCTGTGAGCGCCGCGTTACCGGGCGCTCACAGATGGTGGCAGAAAGGAGGTGCCCGCTACGCCACCCTCGCCACCGGTACGACCACCGTCCCACGTTCGGGTGAATGGAGAAACGTATCTTCACCCTTGGCCTGCCGGATTGGACCACTCGTACGAGCGGGTTTGACCGCCACGCGGCGCTTTGCGGATGAGGGCGCCGCGGGCCTCGCGGCTCGCCCCCTCGGAGGGGTCAGCGGGCGACGCGGGCGACCCAGGCGGCCGGGTCGTGGATCTCCTCCTTGGTCGGCAGCGTGTTCGGGGAGGTCCACACCCGGTTGAACCCCTCCATCCCGACCCGCTCGACCACCCCGCGCACGAACACCGCCCCGTCCTGGTACTGGCGCAGCTTCGCGTCCATGCCCAGCAGCCGGCGCAGCATCAGGTCCAGCCGGTTCGCCCCGCGGTCCCGGCGCTGCTGGAACTTCTCCCGGATCTCCGCGACGGTCGGCACCACGGCCGGGCCCACACCGTCCATCACCACGTCCGCGTGGCCCTCCAGCAGCGACATCACCGCCGTCAGCCGGCCCAGGATCTCCCGCTGCGCGGGCGACTGGACGATCTCCAGCAGGTTGGACGACCCGGCGCCCTCGCGCTCCCGGCCGCCCGCGCCGCCCGGCAGGGCGCCGCCCAGCGAGCCCGCCGCGTCGCGCAGCCGCTCCAGCAGCGCGCCCGGGTCCACGTCCGTCTCGGCGAGGAAGGACTGCACCTCGGACTGGATGTGGTCCCGCAGCCAGGGCACCGCCGTGAACTGCGTCCGGTGCGTCTCCTCGTGCAGGCAGACCCAGAGCCGGAAGTCGGACGGGTCGACGTCCAGCTCCCGCTCCACGTGCACGATGTTCGGCGCCACCAGCAGCAGGCGGCCCGGCCCGGGGCCGTCCGGGCCCAGCCGGGGCTTGTCGAACAGCGCCGCCGGGCTGTCCGGCGCCTCCAGGGAGGGCTCCGCCGGGGCGAAGGTCTCGTACTGGCCCAGCACCTTCGTCGACAGGAACGCCAGCAGCGCCCCGACCTCGATCCCGGTGGCCTTCTCCCCGACCGAGCCGAACACCCCCGCCGCCGGACCGCCGGCCGCCCGGCGCGCCCGCAGCTTCTCCACCAGCGGCTGCACGACCGTCCGGAACCCGGCCACGTTGGCCCGCACCCAGCCGGGGCGGTCCACCACCAGGACGGGCGTCGCGGCGGCGGCCGCCAGGCTGCTCGACCGCATCCCGGTGAACGCGCGGACGTGCTCCTCGGCCTCCAGGGCGTGCCGGCGCAGCTCGGCGACGACGGCCGCCGCCTCCGCCCGGCTGACCTCCGGCCCCGGGCGCACCAACCTGGTCGCGGTTGCGACCGCGAGATTCCAGTCGACCATGTCAGCCCCGCCGCTCGCGCTCGTCATGCCCTCACCGTACGTGCTCCCCACCACCGGCGGCAGCCACCCGCCACGATCGCTTCCCGCCCTCCGGAACCGCCCCCGGGGCACGCCGGGAAGACCCTCGGAGGCGGGACGGGGGCGGCGGCGGGACGGGGGCGGCGGCGGGTCAGTGGCAGCCGCAGGCGGCGAGGCGGGCGGCTATGCGGTCGAGGGCGGCGCGGGCGGTGTCGGCGGGAGCGGTGGTGTGCGTCATGACAGCGAAGGCGAGGAGGCGGCCGTCCGCGTCGACCACGGTGCCGGCGAGGGTGTTGACGCCGTTGAGGCTGCCGGTCTTGGCCCGGATCAGCCCGGCCGCGTCGGCGGCGCCGGAGTTCGGGCCGTAGCGCTTGGCGAGGGTGCCGGTGAAGCCCGCGACGGGCAGGCCCGCGAGGACCGGGCGCAGCGCGGGGTGCTGGTCGGAGGCGGCCAGGGCCAGGAGCCGGGTGAGGACGACGGGCGGGATGGCGTTGCCCGGGTTCAGCCCGCTGCCGTCGTTGAGGGTGGTGCCGCTCATCGGCACGCCGAGCTTGGTCAGCTCCTGGGTCACCGCGGTGGCCGCGCCCTCGAAGCCGGCCGGCTGGTGGCCGGCGATCGCGGCCTGGCGGGCGATCGCCTCGGCGAGCTGGTTGTCGGAGGTGGTGAGCGCCCGTTCGACCAGGCGGGCGATGGTCGGCGAGTCGACCCGGCCGAGGACGGGCGCGTCGGCGGCGGCCGCGGCGCCGGCGGGCTTGGCCTTGCCCTCGACGGTGACGCCCTGGGCCTTGAGCAGCCCGGCGAACGCCTCGGCGGCGGAGGCGGCCGGGTCGGGGACCCGCTTGGGCGCGTCCTCGCGGCTCTTCGGGTCCACCCGGCCCTCGTCCGCCATCAGCGGGACGACCGGGGCGATGTTGGTGTCGTCGTCGTGGAACTTGTGCAGCGGGTTGCCGCTGTACAGCGAGAGGTCGTAGTCGAGCGCGACGGTGGTGGTGCCGGCGGCCTTGAGCGCGGCGGCGGTCTGCCGGGCCAGGTCGTCGAGGGAGGCGGGGGCGGTGTCCGGGTCGGCGGGCTGGCCGCCGATCTGCACCTGGTCGGCGGGCAGCGCGGTGAGCGTCGGATCCCCGCCGCCGACGAGGGTGATGCTTCCGGGCGTGGCGCCCTTGACCACCCGGGTGGTCAGCCGGGTGTCGCCGGGGAGGAGGGACAGGGCCGCGATCGAGGTGGCGATCTTGGTGGTGGAGGCGGGGGTGGAGGCGGTGTTCTCGCCCGTCCCGTAGAGGAGTTGACCGCCGGAGGCGTCCGCGACGGCGATGCTGACGGTGCCCAGGCTCTTGTCGGCGAGCAGCGGGGCGAGGGCCTGCTGGAGGCCCTGCGAGGTGGGGACGGGGGCCTCGGGGCCGGTCTCGGCGGTGGCGAGGACGGCGCCCGCGGCCGGCGCCGGGCGCGCGCCCGCGGCATCGCTCCCGCCGGTGCCTGCGGTGGGCTGCTCGGCCCGGCGGGTCGGGCTCTTGCCCTTGTCCTTGCCGTGGTCGCCCTTCTTGCCGTCCCGGCCGGTGGACCCGTCGTGGCCCTCGTCCTGGTTGTCCCGGTCGTCGTTGCCGTTGTGCGGGCTGCTGTGGCCGCCGGGCGTCGGCGAAGGCTGCGCGTACGCACCGCCCGCGCCCAGGACCGTCCCGGCGACGAGCACCGCCGCTCCGAACAGTCCGGCGGCCGTCCCCCTGCGACGGCGCGCCGCCCCCACCCGTGCTCCCACCGACCGGCCCCTTTCCCGAGCATCCACTCCCGTAGGAGACACTGGGATTCTGTCAGTACCTACCTTGGAGGAACCGTTGGAGTTCGACGTCCTTATCGAAATCCCGAAGGGCTCTCGTAACAAGTACGAGGTCGACCACGAGACCGGCCGTCTTCGGCTCGACCGGATGCTCTTCACCTCGACCCGCTACCCGGCCGACTACGGCTACGTCGAGGGCACCCTGGCGGACGACGGTGACCCGCTGGACGCCCTGGTCATCCTGGACGAGCCGACCTTCCCCGGTTGCCTGATCAAGTGCCGCGCCATCGGCATGTTCAAGATGACCGACGAGGCGGGCGGCGACGACAAGCTGCTCTGCGTCCCGGCGACGGACCCGCGCTGGGAGCACCTGCGCGACATCCACCACGTGTCGGAGTTCGACCGCCTGGAGATCCAGCACTTCTTCGAGGTCTACAAGGACCTGGAGCCGGGCAAGTCGGTCGAGGGTGCCAACTGGGTCGGCCGCACCGAGGCCGAGGCCGAGGTCACCGCTTCGATCAAGCGTCTGGCGGACCAGGGCGGCCACTGAGCCGTCGTTCCGATCTCCTCGGTCGGGACGGGTCCTGAGGCCGGGGTTCCACGGATTCGTCCGCGGTCCCCGGCCTCTGGCGTTCCCGGGGCGGATTTGCCGACAGACCGTCGGCAAATCCGGGTGGGACCGAGAGCCGGCTCAGCCCGCTCAGTCCTCGAGGCGGAAGCCGACCTTGATGCACACCTGGTAGTGCTTGACCCGGCCGTCCTCCAGGTGGCCCCGGACCTGCGAGACCTCGAACCAGTCGAGGTTGCGCAGCGTGCGGGAGGCCCGTTCCACCCCGTTGCGGATCGCGGCGTCGACGCTCTCGGTCGAGGACCCGACGATCTCGGTCACCCGGTACACATGGTCGGACATGGCGGACTCCTCAGCTGTGCGACGGCCCCCGGTCCTCCACCGTGCACCGCCGTCCGCCCGCCCGCACCCCGGCGGGCGCCGGCCCAGCGCACGCCCAGGTCAGAAGGCCGCCCGCACCCGGCCGACCGGCACCCCGCCGCCCAGCAGCACGGCCTCGCCGATCCGCTCCAGGGTCTCGTCCGCGCCGCTCACCCCGAGCCGGCGCAGCGCCGCCGCCAGGACGGGGCCGCGGGCCCGCTCGCCGCCGTCCTCGATCTTGAAGGCGAGGGCCCGGCCGTCGGGCAGCGCCACCACCTGGACGGCCTCGGCGCCCATCTTGGACAGCACGCCCGGCACGGCCCGCATCAGCCAGGTGTCGGCGCGGCGGGTGCCGGCCACGTACTCGGGGTGGGCGCGCATCGCGTCCGCCACCCGGCGCTGCTCGGTGCCCTCGGCGGCCAGCACCAGGGCCCGGTAGCCGCGCGCCAGGCCGGTCAGCGAGACGGTGAGCAGGGGCGCGCCGCAGCCGTCCACGCCCAGGTGGGCCGAGGTCTCGCCGGTGCTCTCCGCCAGGGCGTCCTGGGCCAGCCGCTGGATGGGGTGGGCCGGGTCGAGGTAGGCCTCGGTGTCCCAGCCGTTGGCGACGCAGGCGGCCAGCCAGCCGGCGTGCTTGCCGGAGCAGTCCATCAGGATCGGGGCGCGGCGGCCGCCGGAGGCCAGCAGCAGTTCGGCCTCGGTCTCGTCCAGCGGGAGGTCGGCGGGGGTCCGCAGGGCGCTCTCGTCCAGCCCGGCGGAGCCGAGTATCGCCCGGACGCCGTCGAGGTGAAACGATTCCGCAGAGTGGCTGGAGGCCGCCAGCGCCAGCAGCTCGCCCCCGATCGCCAGCCCGGCCCGCAGGGTCGCCACCGCCTGGAAGGGCTTGGCAGTGGAGCGGGGGAACACCGGGGCGTCCGGGTCACCGAGCGCGAACTCGACCGAGCCGTCCGCGGCGAGCAGCACCAGCGAACCGTGGTGACGGCCCTCGGTGAAGCCCGAACGGACGACCTCGGCGAGGACGGGCGGGGTGGCGTGCTGGGGCATGGCAGGAGCCTTCCGGGGCGAGGGTGAGCCGGGGGGCGAGCCCGGGCCCGTCCGCGCGCGGGGCCTCACCTGGTCAGAGCGGGCCGCCCGCGAGCAGGTCGTCGACCCGTGCTTCCCCATCACGGTACCTGCGGGTCATCTCGGCGTTGCAACCGTCCGCCGTGCGCAGCAGCAGCTGGCGACGGCCGGACACCTCGCGCTCGTGCGCCCGCAGCCGCTCCAGCGCGGCCACCAGGTCCTCGGCCGGGTGGGCGGCGAGGTCGGCGAGCTGGACGTCGCCCATCAGCTCGTCCGCCTCCAGCCGGGCGTCCAGGGTGCGCGGCGGGCCGAGGGTGACGTGCCGGGCCGAGCGGCGCACGGTGGAGGGGGCGTCGGTGAGGATCGCCGGCAGCCGGTCCAGCAGGTCACCGCCCGCCTGGCCCGCTTCCCGGCCCGGTGCCTCCGCCGTCGGGGCCGAATCGGCGCCGGGGGGCCCGCCGGGGTCGCGGCGGTCGAGTTCGGCGTGCAGGATGTCCATCCGGCCGTGCAGCAGGCGCCGCAGGTACGAGAGGTCGGCCTCCTGCTCCAGGGTCTCGCGGCGCAGGACGCGCAGCTCGTCCAGGCGCAGGCGCTCCAGGCCGGGATCGCTCCCCCCACCCCCGCCGCCCGTCGACCGCTCCCGCGCCGCGCTGCTCGCGTCCATCATCCAGCCACCCGCCGTCGTCCGATCCCGCCCGATAACGGCACCCCGTCCCTGCCGCCGGTCCGCCTCGCCCCCAGGTCGGGCTCGCGTCCCGTTCGTATGGTCCACCAGCGTGCCACCCCGCCCGGCGCGCGCGCACCGCCCGTGCACCCGAACGGCCCCCTGGCGAACGGGGGTGGCTGATATGACAGAGCCTTTCCCCAGGAAGAGCGGCGCCCGCCACCGCGCAGGCGCTCAGGACACGGCGTGCGCCACCCTTTCGCGCGCCCCTCTTCTGCGCCCCTCTCGTCCACCCCTCCCGCGCGCCCCGGGGCCCTCCGGGCGGGCTACGGGGCTCCGGCACAATGGGCGACATGCGAGCAGTGGTGCAGCGAGTGACCGAGGCCAGGGTGACCGTGGCCGGAGAGACCGTCGGCGCGATCGAGGGGCCGGGGCTCTGCGTCCTGGTCGGCGTCACCCACGAGGACAGCCCGGCCAAGGCGGCCCAACTGGCCCGCAAACTCTGGACTCTGCGCCTGCTGCCCGCCGACCAGGAGGGCGTGGAGCAGAGTTGCTCGGACATCGGCGCCCCGCTGCTGGTGATCAGCCAGTTCACCCTCTACGGCGACGCCCGCAAGGGCCGCCGGCCCACCTGGAACGCCGCCGCCCCCGGCCCGGTCGCCGAGCCGCTGGTGGACGAGGTGGTGGCGCAGCTGCGCGCGCTGGGGGCCAAGGTGGAGACGGGCCGGTTCGGCGCCGACATGCAGGTGGCGCTGGTGAACGACGGCCCGTTCACCGTCCTCGTCGAGGTCTGATCCCGCCGGTCTACTGCGGGACGATCACGTCCTGGGTGCCCGGCACCGTACCGGCCAGCAGCACCGCGTCCACCGGGACGTTGCGCTTGACGATCGCCAGCGCGATCGGCCCCAGCTCGTGGTGGCGCGCCGAGGAGGTGACGAAGCCGAGCGAGCGCCCGTCCGGGTCCGAGGCGAGCCGCACCTCGGTGCCGTGCGGGGGCAGCGTCTCCTCGGTGCCGTCCAGGTGCAGGAAGACCAGCCGGCGCGGCGGGCGGCCCAGGTTGTGCACCCGGGCGACGGTCTCCTGGCCCCGGTAGCAGCCCTTCTGCAGGTGGACGGCGGTGCGCAGCCAGTCCACCTCGTGCGGGATGGTGCGGTGGTCGGTCTCGAAGCCGAGCCGGGGCCGGTGGTCCTCGATGCGCAGCGCCTCGTACGCCCAGATCCCGGCGGCCGGGCCGTACCCGGCGGTGAGCTTCTCCAGGTCGGCACGCGGCACGAACAGGTCGCGTCCGTACGGGAGTTCACGGACGGCGGCGGCGCCCTCGGCGGAGCCGTCGGAGCCGGCGGGCAGGTGGACCACGGCGTAGTCGGCGGTCGCGTCGGCGACCTCCACCCGGTAGAAGAACTTCATGCTCTCCAGGTACGCCACCAGCGCGCCCTGGGTGCCGGGCTCGACGTGCGCCCAGGTGGTGGTGCCGTCGTCGACCAGGTAGAGCGCGTGCTCCACGTGCCCGTTCGGGGAGAGCACCAGCGCCTCGGCGGCCTGCTGCGGAGGCAGCTCGCTGACGTGCTGGGTGAGCAGCAGGTGCAGCCAGGTCAGCCGGTCGGCGCCGGTGACGGTGAGGACGCCGCGGTGCGAGAGGTCGACGAAGCCGGTGCCGCGTGCGAGGTTGCGTTGTTCGCGGAAGATGTCGCCGTAGTGGGCGGCGACGCCCTCGTCCGCCCCCTCGGCGGGGACGGCTCCGGGCAGGGCAAGCAGCGGGCTCTTCGGACCGGTCATACCGGCCAGCTTAGACCGGCCGGAAAACGGGGGGTGGAGCAAGGAGCGGCGTCCGGGCCGAGTCCGGGCGGCGCGACGCCGCCCCCGCTTTCCGGCCGGTCCTACGTCCGGGGGTCGGAGAGCTTGGCCGTGCAGTCGGCGCAGCGGCCGAAGATCGCGAAGTGCTTGAGGTCCGTGTCGAAGCCGTGCCGCTCGCGCAGGCTGTCGATCAGCGGCTGGGCGATCTCGGTGCCGGTCTCGGTGACCTGGTCGCAGTCCCGGCAGACCAGGTGCAGGTGGTGGTGGCGCCCGGCCAGGTGGTAGGTCGGGGCGCCGTGGCCGAGGTGGGCGTGGGAGACGAGGCCCAGCTCCTCCAGCAGCTCCAGCGTGCGGTAGACGGTGGAGATGTTGACGCCGCTGGCGGTCTGCCGCACGTGGCAGAGGATGTCGTCGGGGGTGGCGTGGTCGAGCACGTCGACGGCCTCGAGGACGAGCTGGCGCTGCGGGGTGAGCCGGTACCCGCGCTCGCGCAGGTCGGCCTTCCAGTCGCCGGAGAGCTGCCAGTCGGTGGTGCCGGTGTCCGCCACTGTCTGTCCCTGCCAAGGTCGGGGGGTCCTGATGCCAGTGTAGGGACCGGCCCGGGGCCGGTCCCTACCTCGTGCCTCGCCGGGGCCTCTACTTGAAGAAGGCGATCCCGTCGTCCGGCAGGTCGTTGATGTCCTTGATCAACTGGGCCGGGCTGAGCACCTTCTTCAGCTGCGCGGACATGTACGGCCGCAGCGGCACCTGGGGCGCGGCCTTCTCGCCGACCCAGAGCAGCTCGTTGTTGACGAAGCCGTACAGGCGCTTGCCGCCCGAGTACTCCGGGGAGCCCTCGATCCGGGCCACCGCGTCCGTGGAGACGTCGATCTGCGGCTTGCCGTCGGCCAGCTCGCCGTACCAGATCTCCACGGTGCCGTCGTCGCGGACGGAGGAGATCTCGATCCCGCGGGCACCGCTGGTGCCGTGCTGGTTGCTGGTGATGCGCCAGAACGCGTGCTCGTTCTCCAGCGGGCGGACCTTCTCGCCCTCCTCGTCCAGGACCCAGGTGCGGGACCGGAACTCCAGGAAGGGGCGGCCGTCGTGCCGGATCACGATCTCCTGGCCGAAGTTGCACTTCTCCGTGCCCGGGCCCACCTCATTGGGCAGAGGGGCGTAGACGCCCGCGCCCTCCCACGTGCCGAGGAGGAAGGCGAGCGGGACGACGTCCTGGTGGAGGTCAGAGGGGATCTCGATCATGTTCCTGGTCGCTGTCGTCGGTGTGCGGATGCCTCAACCGTACGGCAGGCTCAGCGCTGGCCCTGGTACAGCTTCATCACCGAGAAGATGGCGAACCAGGTGATCAGCACAGCCATGAGGGCCAGCAGACCGTCGAAGAAGTATTCCAGAGCGGACACGGGGGGCTCCCAGGCGACGACAGTGTGGTGGATCGTTCGCCGCTCACTCTATCCGTCGGGCATTCCCCGGTCGTGGTGAGCCCCACCACCCGGGGCGGGTCTTTCGGCGCACGCCGGGAGGGCATCCGCCGCCCAAGGTTTGCCCAAGGGATTCGAGGATGACGGCGGGCCGGGACCGCCGGAGCTCTAAGGTGTCGCCATGTCGAAGAAACTGGTCATCAAGGTCACCGCCGGGGCGGACGCGCCGGAGCGGTGCTCGCAGGCGTTCACGGTGGCGGCGGTGGCCGTCGCCAGCGGGATCGACGTCTCGCTCTGGCTGACCGGGGAGTCCTCCTGGTTCGCCCTGCCGGGGAGGGCGGCGGAGTTCGAGCTGCCGCACGCGGCGCCGCTGCCGGACCTCCTGGAGGCGATCCTGGCGTCCGGTTCGGTGACGCTGTGCACCCAGTGCGCGACCCGGCGCGGGATCGAGCAGAAGGACACCGTCGAGGGCGTCCGGATCGCGGGCGCGCAGGTCTTCGTCAGCGAGATCATGTCGGACGGCGTGCAGGCGCTCGTCTACTGACGAGGACGGTCGGGGCGGTCGCGGTCGGGACGGTCACGGTCGTGGCCGGGCTCGTCCCACTTCGGGTCGTCCCAGCGCGGGTCGTTCCACCAGTCGTCGTCCGGGTCCCTCTTGTTGGCGAACACCGCGGCGGCCGGCGGGATGACCATCGCCACCAGGCACAGGCCGATCGCCGCGCCCACCGAGAAGAACCGCACCACGCCCCAGGCCAGCACGAACAGGCCGAGGCAGACGCCCATCAGGACGTAGTACCAACGCCGCCGCCGTCTCGCCTGCACGCTTCCACGGTACGGCGGAGGGCCCCCGCTCGGCAGGGGCCCTCCGTCCGTTCCTGAAGCTGATCAGGAGCTGATCAAGGCTGATCAGACCGCGATCGCGACCTCGACGGCGGTGCCCTGGGAGGCCACCACCTGACGGTCCACGGTCTGGCCCGGCACCAGCGCGCGCAGGGTCCACTTGCCCGGGCGGGCGAAGAAGCGGAACTGCCCGGTCGCCGAGGTGGGCACCTCGGCCGTGAACTCGTTGTTCTCGTCCAGCAGCCGGACGTAGCCGTTGACCGGCTCACCGTCGCGGGTCACCGAACCCTGGATGATCGTCTCGTTCGCCACGTCTACTCCTGCCAGGTCCGGGCCGCCGGCCTTCGCACCGCACATGTCTTTCGTTTCCCTTCTGACTTACCGCGCGAGCCGGGGCTCAGTAGCTGCCGAGCTCGATCGGCACGCCGACGAGGCTGCCGTACTCGGTCCACGAACCGTCGTAGTTCTTGACGTTCTCCTGGCCGAGCAGCTCGTGCAGCACGAACCAGGTGAGCGCGGAGCGCTCGCCGATGCGGCAGTAGGCGATGGTGTCCTTCGCCAGGTCGACGCCCTCGGCCTCGTACAGGGCCTTGAGCTCGTCGTCGCTCTTGAAGGTGCCGTCGTCGTTGGCGTTCTTGGCCCACGGGATGTTGCGGGCGCTCGGCACGTGGCCGGGGCGCTGCGACTGCTCCTGCGGGAGGTGGGCCGGGGCGAGCAGCTTGCCGGAGAACTCGTCGGGCGAGCGGACGTCGACCAGGTTGAGGTCGCCGATCGCGGCGATCACGTCGTCGCGGAAGGCGCGGATGGAGGAGTCCACGGCCTGGGCCTTGTACTCGGTGGCCGGACGGGCCGGGACCTCGACGACCAGGTCGCGGGAGTCCAGCTCCCACTTCTTGCGGCCGCCGTCCAGCAGGCGGACGTCGCCGTGGCCGTACAGCTTGAAGTACCAGTAGGCGTACGAGGCGAACCAGTTGTTGTTGCCGCCGTACAGGACGACGGTGTCGTCGTTGGCGATGCCCTTGGCGCTGAGCAGCGCCTCGAAGCCGGCCTGGTCGATGAAGTCGCGGCGCACCGGGTCCTGGAGGTCCTGCTTCCAGTCGATCCGGACGGCGTTGCGGATGTGGTTCTTCTCGTAGGCGGAGGTGTCCTCGTCGACCTCGACGATGACGACCTTCGGGTCGTCCAGGTGGGCCTGGACCCAGTCGGCGTCGACCAGGACGTCGCTGCGGCTCATGGTGGTGTTCTCCATCCGAGGGCGGTGTGGCGGAAGGTGCTGCTCAGGGGGGCAGGGCTGCCGGGTGGACGCCTGTTCCGAAAGCCCGTCCGAATATCGAGACGGACGGGAGGATGCGGTACGACCGGGCGGGAGACTGCGGGTACGGCGGCGACCTGCGGCCCGAGCGGCCGGCGGAGGTCACCGGGAAGATCGGCGGCGGGCTGCAAACGCCCTGCCAGGACGCCGATTCAGCGCATTCGACACAGACAGGCGGACACGCGGCACAGGTCGACCGCCCGCCGCTTCGTGAGATCCGTCTGTCGCTTCATGCCGACGATGCTAGGGACACTCGAGGGCCGCTGTCATCAGCGTATCGAATGGCGAGACCAGGAAGCTCACATTCCGGGATTCGCCTCCCCCGCACCCGTGCCGGGCCCGGGCCGCGGCCCCGCTGCGGCGCAGAACGGGCGGAAACGACACCGCTCCGCGGGTCGCGCTGGACAGCGCGTCTCGCGGAGCGGAACGGGGCTTCGGGCAATGGAGCTTCGGGTGGGCCCGTCAGCCGTGGAGCTGGACGTCCTTGCCGTCGAAGGCCAGCCTCAGCCCCGCCTCGACCGGCACGGCGCCGTCCTTGTCGGCCAGCTTCAGCCCGGCCGGCAGCGAGTCCAGGGTGAAGCTCAGCGGCTCCACCTGCTGGCCGGACACCCCGGCGAGCGCCCCGGCCAGGCCGCTCAGCTGGAAGCCGTCCACCGTGATCGTGTTGCCCTTGGTGTGCACCGTGCCCTCGCCGACCGCCAGCGGCCCCAGCGACGCCTTCACCTTGCCGGGCCCGCCGTAGGAGAGGCTGACCCGGGAGGAGCCGCCGACCGGGAGCTTGCCGTGCACCAACTGGCTCGCCGGGGGCAGCAGTTGGGCGAGGTCCGCGTAGGTGATCACCCCGCTGCCGCTACCGCTGTCCACGGTGACGCTGCTCATCCCGTCCTTCACCTTGACCCCGGACAGCTTCGCCTCGAACGCGTGCATCGCCACCTTCTGGCCGCCCTCGCCGATGGTCACGTCGTCCGAGGTGACCCGGACGTCGTCCAGGTCCATCGACAGCGCCTGGGTGAGGAACGGGAAGCCCTCGATCGACACGTCGGGCTTCTGGTTCATCCAGCCGCTCTTCACGATCCGGTCGGCGGCCTCGTCCTCGGCCACGCCGACCGCGATCCGGTCGGCCCCCACCAGCAGGCCGCAGAGCACCGCCAGGCCGATCGTCGCCTTCAGCCATCCGCGCATCGCGCTTCCCCCGTCGTCGCCGGTCGCCGTCGTCGTTCGCCGTCACTCGGTGGCCGCCCCTGCGGCCACTCCCGCCCCGACCGTACGACGAACCGCCCCGGAGCTTGGTTCCGGGGCGGTTCGAGGTGTGCCGTGAAAGGTGCGCCGTGCGGTCGCCCGCCGTCAGGCCAGGAGATCGGTGGCGATCCAGATCAGCGGCGCGGCCACCGCCAGCGGCAGCGCCACGCCCGCCGTCAGGTGCACGAAACGGGACGGGAAGTCGTACGCCGCGACCCGGCGTCCGACCAGCGCGCCCACCGCGGCGAGCGCGCCCAGCGCGAGCGGCGCGCCCTCCACCAGGCCCAGCAGCACCGCCGCGGCCAGGCCCAGCAGCGGGCCCAGCTGCTTCGGGCCGGGCAGCGGCGCCGCGGCCAGCACCGTCGCCACCGCGACCGCGCCCACCCCGGCGGACACCCAGTCGGCCAGCAGCAGCATGGTGCACAGCGCCGTCACCACCGTCGCCGAGCCGAGCACCGTCAGCGCGTAGAACCGCTCCTTCGGGTCCGAGGGACGGAAGGTCTGCAGCACCATCACCAGCAGGAAGAACCCGCCGAGGGTGCCCACCACGGCCGCCGCCGAACCGTCCGAACCGGCCACCAGCACGGCCGCGTCCGCCGTGAACCCGGCCAGCGCGGCCAGGGCGATGCCCTGCCGGGCCGGCCACATGCCGTTCAGCCGGAACCAGCCGGCCGCCGTCAGCACCTGGAGCAGCGCCACCACCAGCGCCAGCGGCACCTGCCCGAGCGCGTCGCCTGCCGCCAGCAGGCCCGCCACGGCGGCGGTGATCAGCGCGGGCTGCAGGCCCGGGTCGATGATCGGCGAACCGGTCCGGCCGCGGGGGCCGGCCTGCGGCTGCGGCTGCTGCGGGGCCTGCGGGGGGAACGGCTGCTGCGACGGGACGCCCGGGTACGGCGGGCCGGCGGGGACGTCCGGGCGCTTGAGCGTCATGGTCGGCGGGTCGAACCCGGGCGCCGGCTGGGGCACGGGCGCGGCGGCCTGGGGCGGGAACGGGGCCTGGGCGTGCGCGGGAGCCGGGGCCTGGGCGGGGGCCGCGTGCCGTCCCTGGGACCGGGACTGCGGCTGCTGCGGCTGCTGCGGCTGCGCCGCGTGCTGCTGCCGGTACGGCGGCAGCACGCCGGGGACCACCGGCGGCAGCAGCGTCGTGGCCGCCGCGTCGTCCAGCGGCGGCACGGGCGGAAGGAGCGTGGTCGCGGCGGCGTCGTCCGTCGCCGGGACCGGCGGCAGCAGCGTCGTCGCGTCCTGGTCCGCCGGGTAGCCGTACGGCCCCGGCTGCGGGTACGGCTGGTAGCCGGGCGCCTGCGGGTGGACCTGCTGCGGCCACTCGCCGAAGCCACCCTGCTGCTGCCCGCCCTGCTGCTGCGCACCCTGTTGGGGCCCACCGTGCTGGGGCCCGCCCTGATGCGGGTTGTTCATGTCCGTCACGCCCCTCAGCCTCCCGCGAACGGCGGAAGGACCTCGACCGTCCCGCCCTCGGTCAGGGCGACCAGATTGTGGTCACGGCCGCCCACCTGCGCGCCGTCGACCAGGTACGAGCAGTGCCCGAGCAGGCGCAGCAACGCCGGCCGGTCCGCGTGCCGCTCCCGGACGCCCGCCAGCGCCTGCGCCAGCGTCGCCGCCTCGTACGGCTCCTCGGCGAGCCCGGCCCCGGACTTCGCCGCCGCCCAGTAGCGGATCGTCCCGCGCACCCGGGCGCCGCCGTCGGCGGGCTCGGTGGTCGCGCCCATCGGGCCACCCCTTCTCGTCGTCCTCGCCCGGCCCGGGAGCCCCGGTCCGGATCGCCACCGCGGCGGCCCGAAACCACCCGAACGATGGACCCGAGCTGCGCCGACGATGCGCGTCCCATGATGGCGTGTCGGCCACCACGAGCGGCAATCGCCCTGGCCGGACGGGCCCCGGCCGAGGCGCGAAGCCGTGATCAGACTCACCCGTCCGGTGCCCGGATTGGGCGATGCGCCGGGTTCGACACCTCCCGGGCCGGGCGGGGGTCAGCTATCCTCGACCACCAAGAGGGACCCGGGCAGAGTCGCCCCCGGGTCCTTTCGTGCTTACAGGACGCCAGTACGGACGTTCTTGCGATTCGTCGGCCCACCCCCGGCGCGCGCAGGGACCGCCCGCCGCTCGCGGCACGACGACGTGCCCCGTCCGGCCGGGTGTCGCCACCGGGCGCCGGGCCGCCGCCCGGCACCGGACCAGACCGGAGGTTCGCGGGAATGAGCGGGGCAGAAACGGTGCGCCAGGGGTCGCGGGCCCCGGAGCGCGTGCGCCGTCGCGCCCGGCACACCGCCCACGCCCTCCTCGCACATCGGGCTCCCGGCGTCCTCCACCCCACCCCAGCACGTGCGCCATCCGGCTGTGGCGGCAGCCGGACAGCGACCGCGACGACCCGGAAAGGGGACCACCGGGTATGAGTTCTCTGCTCCTCCTCACCAACGCGCTGCAACCCTCCGCCGAAGTGCTGCCCGCGCTCGGCCTGCTGCTCCACAACGTCCGGGTGGCCCCCGCCGAGGGCTCGGCCCTGGTGGACACCCCCAGTGCGGACGTCATCCTCGTCGACGGCCGGCGCGACCTGCCGCAGATCCGCAGCCTGTGCCAGCTGCTGCGCTCCACCGGCATCGCCTGTCCGCTGATCCTCGTGGTCACCGAGGGCGGCCTGGCCGCCGTCACCGCCGAGTGGGGCATCGACGACGTCCTGCTGGACACCGCCGGCCCGGCCGAGGTCGAGGCCCGGCTGCGGCTCGCGCTCGGCCGCCTCCAGGTCGCCGTCGACGAGAGCCCCATGGAGATCCGCAACGGCGAGCTCTCCGTGGACGAGGCCACCTACTCGGCCAAGCTCAAGGGCCGCGCGCTCGACCTCACCTTCAAGGAGTTCGAGCTGCTCAAGTACCTCGCCCAGCACCCCGGCCGGGTCTTCACCCGGGCGCAGCTGCTCCAGGAGGTCTGGGGCTACGACTACTTCGGCGGCACCCGGACGGTGGACGTCCACGTACGGCGGCTGCGCGCCAAGCTCGGCGTCGAGAACGAGCAGCTGATCGGCACGGTGCGCAACGTCGGCTACCGCTTCGTCGTCCCGGAGAAGCCCGACAAGGGCGAGCGCCCGGAGCCGGCCCCGCGCGCCACCTCACCGCTGGAAGCCTGAACGGGCGGGGGAGAACCGTTCCCCCGCCCGGCTTGTCCGGGTTCCGACCCTCACCCGTACGGCCCACACCGCCGGCGGCGAAAGGTCCCCCTGCCCAGGTGGGGACCACACGCGTAGACTCCCCCCGTGGCCAAAGTGACGCGCGACGATGTAGCCCGACTGGCTGGGACCTCGACCGCGGTCGTCAGCTACGTCATCAACAACGGGCCGCGCCCGGTCGCGCCCGCCACCCGGGAGAAGGTCCTCGCGGCGATCGACCAGCTCGGCTACCGGCCGAACAGCGTCGCCCAGGCGATGGCCTCCCGCCGCACCAACCTCATCGGCATGGTCGTCCCGGACGCCCGCCAGCCCTTCTTCGCCGAGATGGCGCACGCCGTGGAACGGGCCGCCTCCGAGCGCGGCAAGCTCGTTCTGATCGGCAACTCCGACTACGTGGACGACCGCGAGGTCCACTACGTCCGCGCCTTCCTCGGGATGCGGGTCTCGGGCCTGATCCTGGTCAGCCAGGGCCCCTCCCAGCGCGCCGCCGAGGAGTTCGCGGCGATGGAGGGCGCCAAGGTCGTGCTGCTGCACCGGCGCCCCGAGGCGATCGACGACGTCGCGGTCGTCACCGACGACGTGGCCGGCGCCGAGGCGGTCGTGCGGCACCTGCTGGAGGTGCACGGGCACCCGTACGTGGCCTGCTTCGGCGGCCCGGTCGAGTCCCCCGCCCCCGGCGACCCGGTCATCGACCACGTCGAGGGCTGGCAGCGCGCCATGGACGCGCACGGCCTCCCCACCGAACCGCACCTGATCGACGCCCCCTTCCACCGCTACGGCGCGTACGACGTGGCACTCGGCGTCCTGCGATCGCCCGACCGGCCGCGGGCGATCTTCTGCTCCACCGACGACCAGGCCATCGGCGTGCTGCGGGCCGCCCGCGAGGTCGGCCTGCGGGTGCCCGAGGACCTCGCGGTGGCCGGGTTCGACGACGTGCCCGAGGCCGCCCTCGCCGACCCGCCGCTGACCACGGTCGCCTCCGACCGGGACGCGATGGCCCGCGCCGCCGTCGACCTGGTCCTGGACGACTCACTGATGGTGCCCGGCTCGGACACCGAGCGCGTCCGCACCTTCCCGTCCCGGCTGGTCATCCGGCGCTCCTGCGGCTGCAACGGCACCGATCGAACGGAATAGCGCATTCCGCCCGAGTGCCCGCCTGACCAGGCTTTATGAGAACCGAACGGGCTTCTCGGGCCGTTCTGATCCGCTTCTCATCCGCTCCTCATGCGGCGGGCGGAGCTTGGTCGTCATGAGCGAACAGCAGCAGCCCGGCCACGACCAGCACGACCCGCGGCAGCCCGACGGCACCCCGCAGCCGTACGGCACGCACGACACGTACGGCCCGTACGGCTCCCCGGGCGCGCACGACCCCCGGGTGATCGAGGGCACCGTCCTCCACGGCGGCACCGGCACCGGCGGCTTCGACGCCCCGCCCCCGCCACCGCCCGTACCGCCCGAGCCGCCCACCATCCTCGGCCACGGGCCCGCCCACGGCCCGAACGGCCCCCAGGACCCGCAGGGCGCACAGGACCCGCAGGGCCACGGCGGCCGGGCCCGGCGCGGACTGCTGCGCGGCCGCCTCGCCCTGGTCACCGCCGTCGCCGCGGTCGCCGCCGTCCTCGGCGGGGTCACCGGCGGGCTCGTCACCTCCGAGCGGCAGTCCCGGGACACCCGGGTCTCCACCGTCGCCAGCCCGGTCTCCGCCCGCTCCGACGGCACCGCCGACGTGCCCGCCATCGCCGCGGCCGTCTCGCCCAGCGTCGTCGAGATCACCGTCAAGAACGCGGCCGGCACCGCCACCGGCACCGGCGTCGTCCTCGGCAAGGACGGCCGCATCCTCACCAACTACCACGTCATCGCCACCGCGGCCGCCGGCGGCAGGATCACCGTCACCTTCCACGACGGCTCCACCGCCCAGGCCACCGTCACCGGCACCGACAAGTCCCTCGACGTCGCCGTGATCACCGCGAGCGGCGCCACCGACCTCACCCCCGCCGTCCTCGGCGTCTCCTCCACCGTGGCGGTCGGCGACCCGGTCGTGGCCATCGGCAACCCGGACGGCCTGACCGGCACCGTCACCTCCGGCATCATCAGCGCCGAGAACCGCGACGTCACCGTCCAGCTCGACGAGGGCAGCACCAGCGGCAACGGCGGCTTCGGCCTCCCCCAGCTGCCCGGCCAGCGCGGCGGCACCCAGCAGCGCACCGGCGGCGACACCACCACCTACAAGGCGTTCCAGACCGACGCCGCCCTCAACCCCGGCAACTCCGGCGGCCCGCTGATCAACGCGAGCGGCCAGGTCATCGCCGTCAACTCCGCGATGTACGCGCCCGGCGGCTCCGGCTCCTCCGGCACCGGCCAGGCCGGCAGCGTCGGCCTCGGCTTCGCCATCCCGATCGACGCCGTCAAGCAGGTCCTGCCGAAACTTCAGGCCGGCCAGAACCTGTGACCCACCGTCCCCAGGACGGACAATTGCTCCCAGCAGGCCCCACCGCCGAGACCCAGCAGCACCAGACGAGAAAGGGCATCCGCCCATGACCCCGTCCGCCGACGACCGCACCCCCTCCGAGACCGGCCACCCCGGCGCCCGGCTCCTCGTGGTCGACGACGAACCCGCCCTCCGGGACGCCCTGGAGAGCAGCCTCGCGTTCGAGGGCTACGAGGTCGCCACCGCCACCGACGGCTACGAGGCCCTGGAATCCGTCGAACGCGACAAGCCCGACCTCGTGCTGCTGGACATCATGATGCCCCGGATGGACGGCCTCACCGCCGTCCGCCGGATGCGCTCGCGCGGGGACACCGTCCCCGTCCTCATGCTCACCGCCCGCGACGCCGTCGGCGACCGCGTCACCGGCCTCGACGTCGGCGCCGACGACTACCTCGCCAAGCCCTTCGAGCTCGACGAACTCCTCGCCCGCGTCCGCGCCCTGCTGCGCCGCAACGCCCTCGCCACCGAGGCCGCCGCCCGCGCCGCCGCCGAGGACGAGAGCGAGGTCCTCGCCTACGCCGACCTGCGGATGAACACCGCCACCCGCGAGGTCACCCGCGCCGGCAAGCCGGTCGAACTCACCCGCACCGAGTTCATGCTGCTGGAGATGTTCCTCTCCCACCCCCGCCAGGTCCTCACCCGCGAGCAGATCCTCAAGGCGGTCTGGGGCTTCGACTTCGAGCCCTCCTCCAACTCCCTGGACGTGTACGTCATGTACCTGCGCCGCAAGACCGAGCAGGGCGGCATGACCAGGCTCATCCAGACCGTCCGCGGAGTCGGCTACGCCCTGCGTCCGGCCACCACCGGCGGCACCGCCACGTGAACAAGGTGCCTCCCCCGCCCCTCGGCCCGCCCCGCACCGCACCGGGCCGACGCGCGCGCCTCGTCCACTGGCTGCGCTCCCGCTCCCTGCGCAGCCGGCTCACCTTCCTGAGCGCGGCGGCGGTGGCGGTGGCGATCGCCCTGTCGGCGCTGGCGTGCTGGTTCATCGTGGAGAAGCAGCTCTACAACCAGGTCCGCACCGACCTGGCGGACGTACAGGCGATCCCCAAGCTGCCTCCCACCCTCCCCGCGTACTGCGGCGCCACCCCCGAGGCCGCCCTGGCGCTCGAGAAGGCGACGCCGTCCGATATGGGCGGCACCCTGCGGGACGTCCAGTTCGTCGCGGCCAGGACGCACGAGGTCTGCCTGGCCCCGCGCGCCAAGAGGGCCATCGTCCTCAACGCGGACGACGGTCAGGCGTACCACCTCAAGCCCAACCAGTCGATCATCCGCGACGGCCGCTACACCAACGGGGACCCGGCGGTCGTGCGCATCTACCGAGCCGACCCGGACCCGAAGCTCGGCCCCGGGCTGATGATGATGGCCACCCCCACGAAGTCCGTCGAGGAGTCCCTCCAGGGCCTCGCGCTCCTCCTCGGCGCCGTCTCCCTCGGCGGCATCCTCCTCGCCGCCGTCGCCGGCCGACTGGTGGCGCACTCCTCGCTCAAGCCCGTCGACCAACTCACCGACGCCGTCGAGCACATCGCCCGCACCGAGGAGGTCGGCACCACCATCCCGGTGCAGGGGCAGGACGAGATCGCCCGGCTGTCCGCCTCGTTCAACTCCATGAGCACGGCCCTCGCCAACTCCCGCGAGCGCCAGACCCGGCTGATCGCCGACGCCGGACACGAACTGCGCACCCCGCTCACCTCGTTGCGCACCAACGTCGACCTGCTGATCCGCAGCAACGAGACCGGCCGCCCGCTGCCCGCGGCGACCAAGACCAAGCTGCTGGGCAACATGAAGGCCCAGATGCAGGAGCTCACCGTCCTGATCGGCGACCTGCTCCAGCTCTCCCGCCCCGACTCCCCCAAGCCGGTGCGCCAGCTCGCCGTCGTCGCCCTGCACGAGATCACCGGGCGGGCGCTCGAACGGGCGAAGCTGCGCGGGCCCGGGCTGGTCTACGACACCGGGACCGAACCCTGGTACGTGCACGGCGACGCGGCCGCGCTGGAGCGGGCGGTGATCAACCTGCTGGACAACGCCGTCAAGTACAGCCCGCCCGGCGGCACCATCGAAGTCCGGCTCCACCAGGGCGTGCTGACCGTCCGCGACCACGGGCCCGGCATCCCGGCGGACGAACTCCCCTACGTCTTCGACCGGTTCTGGCGCTCACCCTCCTCGCGCCAGCTGCCCGGCTCGGGCCTGGGCCTGTCGATCGTCGCGCAGAGCGTCAAGGAGGCGGGCGGCGAGGTCGCCCTCGGCCCGGCCGGCGACGGCGGCCCCGGCACCCTCGCCACCCTCCGCCTGCCCGGCGGGCCCGCGCCGGAATAGCAGGACGGGCGGGGCGCCCCGACAGCGCCCCGCCCGTCCCCGTCCGGTGGGATCAGTCGACGTCGGTACCCGGGCCGACGACCTTGATCCGGTCCTGCGCCGGCGCCTTCAGCGGCGAGGCCGCCGAGGAGTGCGCCGTCAGGTACGCGGTGAACACGTCCAGGTCGGAGGCGCCCACGAGCTTGTCGGTGCCCGCCGCGAAGGCCGGGAAGCCGTCGCCGCCGGCCGCCAGGAACTCGTTCGCCGCGACCCGGTACTTGCCGGCCGGGTCGATCGCCGCACCGTTCAGGCGGATCGAGTCGACGACCACGCGGTCGGCGCCGGCCTTGCGCATGTCCAGGGTGTAGTGCAGGTTCGAGGACACCTGGAGGATCTTCGGCGCCGCGGCGTTGCCACCGCTCACCTGCTGCTGGAGCAGCTGGACCAGCTGGGCGCCGGTCAGCGTCTTGATCTGCATCATGTTGGTGAACGGCTGCACGGTGAACGCCTTGCCGTACGTCACCACCCCGTCGCCCTCGCTCCCGGCGGCCTTGTAGACCAGGTCGGAGCGGATACCGCCCGGGTTCATGAAGGCCACCTGCGCGCCGCCCTTGTCGGCCGCCGACAGCTGGTCCTGCTGGGCGTCGGCGATCAGGTCACCGAGCGGCTTCTCCAGGTCGGAGCTGCCACGGCCGTTGATGTCCGAGGCGATGTAGCCCACCGGACGGTTGGCCAGCGGAGCGGCCAGCTTCTGGTAGTGCTCCACCAGCTGCGTCAGGTCCGGGGCCTTCTCGATCGTCCGGCGCACCACGTGGTTCTCGGCCTTGACCGAGGGACGCACGATCTCGCCGGTCGTCTTGTCCAGCTTCATGTTGATCTCGGTGAACAGCCGGCCGAAGGAGGCGGCGCTGGTCACCGAACGCGGCACGCCGTTCGGGTCCGGGATGGTGCACGCGTACGCGTTGTGGGTGTGGCCGGTGACGATCGCGCCGACCGACGGGTCGATCCGCTTGGCGATGTCGACGATCGGGCCGGAGATGCCCTGACCGGCCGGGCCGCAGTCGTAGTTGTACGTGCTGCTGGCCGGGTAGCCGCCCTCGTGGATCAGCGCGACGATCGAGTTGACGCCCTTCGCCTTGAGCTCGGCGGCGTACTTGTTGATCGTGGTGACCTCGTTGGCGAACTTGAGGCCCTTGACGCCCTCGGCGGTCACGATGTTCGGCGTGCCCTCCAGGGTGACGCCGATGAAGCCGACCTTCACGCCCTGGGACTTGGTCACCCAGTACGGGGGCAGCAGCGTCTTGCCGGTCTTCTCGTCGGTCACGTTGGCCGACAGGTAGTTGAAGTTGGCGCCCTTGAAGGTGCGGCCGTCCTCGTAGCAGCCGTCCTTCGGGTGGCAGCCGCCGTCCTGCTTGCGCAGGAGCTCGGCCGAACCCTGGTCGAACTCGTGGTTGCCCACGGAGGAGACGTCCAGGCCGAGCATGTCCATCGCCTCGATGGTCGGCTCGTCGTGGAACAGCGCCGAGGTCAGCGGGCTGGCGCCGACCAGGTCGCCGGCGGCGACGGTGATCGAGTCGTCGGCCGCGACGCGCGCCTCGCGCAGCGCGCCGGCCAGGTACTCGACGCCACCGGCCGGGGTCGAGACGACCTGGCCGGTGGCCGGGTCGATCTCCTTGATCGTGCCGGACGAACCGGCCGGGGGCTCCAGGTTGCCGTGGAAGTCGTTGATCGCCAGCAGCTGGAGGTTGACGGTCTTGTGACGCTTGGCACCGGCGTCGGCGGCCTGCGCGGCCGTCGGCACGACGACCGTGCCGAACAGACCTGCGGCCGCGACGACGGCGAGTGCCGCGCGTCGGGATCTGACGGAGAGCATGAAGGGTCCCCTGCACCTCGGAGGAGCACCGGCTGTGGGACAGGGCCGGGCGTTGGGCATGTGTTGCGTCCGTGAAGCCTAGGGTCAACGCGCGTAGCTGTCAGGTGGTCGGACATAACGAGAAGATGTCCCCCTGACGAACCGTCGCCGTCACCCCGGTGCGGGACCGGTGTGCGCGGCCCCTGCGCCGTACGGCTCGGACCCGGCGCAGACCCCGACTCAGACCCCGGCGCAGACCCCCGGCTCAGACCCCCGGCTCGGACGCCAACTGCCGCTCCGCACGCGTCCGTTCCGCCACCGCGTCCTCCGTCATCGCCCGGTCCGTGTACACCAGCGGCCGCTCGGTCTCGGTGATGATGTGCTTCACCACCTGCACGTTTCCGTTCACGTCCCACACCGCGATGCCCGGCGACAGGGTCGGGATGATCTCCACCGCCCAGCGCGGCAGACCCAGCACCCGCCCGGTGGCCCGCGCCTCCTCGGCCTTCTGCATGTAGATCGTCCGCGTCGAGGCCATCTTCAGGATCGCCGACGCCTCCCTCGCCGCCGCACCGTCCACCACGTCCGACAGGTGGTGCACCACCGCCACGAAGGACAGGCCCAGCCGGCGCCCGAACTTCAGCAGCCGCTGGAAGAGCTGCGCCACGAAGGGGCTGTTGATGATGTGCCACGCCTCCTCCACCAGGAAGATGCGCTTCTTGCGGTCCGGCCTGATCCAGGTGTGCTCCAGCCACACCCCGACGATCGCCATCAGGATCGGCATCGCGATCGAGTTGCGGTCGATGTGCGACAGGTCGAAGACGATCAGCGGCGCGTCCAGGTCGATGCCGTCGCTCGTCGGCCCGTCGAACATGCCCCTCAGGTCACCGTCGACCAGCCGGTCCAGCACCAGCGCCACGTCCAGACCCCAGGACTGCACCTCGTCCACCGCCACGCCCAGCGACTCCACCGAGGACAGCTCGGGGCTGCGCAGTGTGTCGATGATGTCGTCCAGCACCGGCTGGCGGTCCGTCACCGTGGCCACCACGTGCGCGTGCGCCGCCTTGAGCGCGAAGCCCGCCCGCTCCTCCAGCCCGCGCCCCATCGCCACCTCGACGATGGTGCGCAGCAGCGACAGCTGGCCCGTCTGGGTGATCGCCGGGTCAAGCGGGTTGAGCTTCACCCCGCCGTCGCGGGCCGCCATCGGGTCCAGCCGGATCGACTTTATGCCCAGCGCGTTGGCGATCAGGTTCCACTCGCCGACCCCGTCCTCGCCCTGCGCGTCCAGCACCACGACCTGCCGGTCGCGGAACCTCAACTGCCGCAGCACGTACGTCTTCTCCAGCGCCGACTTGCCGTTGCCGGACTCCCCCAGCACCAGCCAGTGCGGCGCCGGCAGCTGCTGCCCGTACAGCTGAAACGGGTCGTAGACGTACCCCTTCCCGCTGTACACCTCCCGCCCGATGATCACCCCGGAATCGCCCAGCCCCGGTGCGGCGGTGGGCAGGTAGACCGCCTGCGCCTGCCCGGTGGAGGTACGCACCGGCAGCCGGGTCGTCTCCACCTTGCCGAACAACAGGCTGGTGAACGACTCGGTGATGTTGCCGAGCGCCATGGGCGGCCTCCAGATGACAGCGGAACGGGTCGTGCGGTGCCCGTCGTACGGTGCTAGCGGCGGATGCCGGTCGCGAACGGCAGGGTGTTGACGAAGGCCCGGTGGTGCTCGCGGTCGCACCACTCCAGCTTCAGGTAGCTCTTGCCCGCCGACGCCCGGATGGTCCGCTTGTCCCGGGCCAGCGCCTCCGGACTGCGCGAGGAGACCGTGATGTACCCGACCAGGTTCACCCCGGCCGCGCCGGAGGCCAGGTCGTCACCGCGCTGGTCCACCCGGCCCGTGTGCGCCAGGTCGCGCGGGTCCACCGTCCGGTTCATCTTGGCCGCGCGGCTGGCCTCGGCCTCGTCGTTGGTCTTCTCCGTCAGCATCCGCTCGATCGCGACGTCCGTGGGCTCCAGGTCCATCGTCACCGCCACCGTCCGGATCACGTCCGGGGTGTGCACCAGCAGCGGCGCCAGGAAGTTGACGCCCACCGGGGTCAGCGGCCACTCCTTGATCCACGCCGTGGCGTGGCACCACGGGTCCCGGGTCACCGACTCACGGGTCTTCGCCTGCAGGTACTGCGGGTGCGTCGCGTCCAGCTCCGCCGGCCAGGCGTTGCGCCGCGACATCGCCTGGATGTGGTCGATCGGGTGGTCCGGGTCGTACATCGAGTGCAGCAGCGACGACAGCCGGGCCTGACCCAGCGGCTGCCGCACCCGGATGTCCGCCTCCGCCAGCCGCGCGCAGATGTCGGTCAGCTCGCGCGCCATCACCGCCGCCAGCCCGTCGTCGTCCCGCGACCGCCCGCCGCCCGAGCGCCGCTCGTAGGCGTTGCGGCCCATCGCGTGCGCCTCGGCGGCCAGGTCACGGGTGTAGTGCATGCACGCCACCAGGTACGCCCGGTGCTGCTCCGAGGAGGTCGACACCATCGACTGCAACTGGTCGTACGACTCCTGCAGCCAGCGCGGCGCCTCCGTGTCGCCGCGCCGCTCCACGTCCTTCGCGTGCGCGTCCGGATCCGCCGGCAGCGTCCGCGCCAGGATCTGCAGCCGCGTCACGAAACCGTCCCCGTTCGCGACGTGCTTGAGCAGCGTCCCGAACCGGTCGACCAGCGCCTCCTGGTCCTCCGAGTCCCGCAGACCCACGCCCGGGCCCTCGATCTCGATCGCCGCCGTCACCGTCCGCCGCTCCAGGTGCATCAGCACCCCGACCTCGTCCGGCCCGAACGGCGCCGTCAGCCAGCGCAGCCGCCCCACCCCCGGCGGCGGACCGACCTCCACCTCCCGGCCGTCCATCCGGGTGCCCGCGTCCATCGCGTCCGAACGCCACAGCCCCCGCCCGCCGCGCGCCGTCCGGCGGTACGTCCGGTTGATCTCCACCCACCTGTAGAACGTCCGCTTGCGGTACGGCACGTACACCGCCGCGATCGCGAGCACCGGGAAGCCGACCAGACCGACGATCCGCAACGGGAGGATCGGCATCAGCAGGCCCCAGACCATGCCGACGAAGGCCCCGAAGATGACCAGCACGATCTCCCCGGACTCCCGGTTCCGGCCGATCGGCGCGTTCGGGCGGGCCTTGCCGATCAGATAGGTACGGCGCTGGTGCACGTACGGCTGGGCGTACTGGGCCCCGTACTGGCCGAGCGGTTCGCTGCTCACTTACCCGTCACCCTCCCTTCGCTGGATTGCTGTCGCGGATCGGAACCGGGGCCTGCGGAGGCCCGCCCTGCGGTGGCGGCGACGGCGTCCGGCCGGCGTGCGCGGCGATGCCCGGCGCGACCGAACCGCCGCCGGCACCCCCGCCACCCCCGCCGGCACCCTGCGGGCCGCGGTCGCCGTGGGTGCTGATGCCCTGCTTCATCAGGTTCGCGGTGCCGTTGATCATCGCCGAGCCGGCCTGCACCGCGCTCGCCCGGGCGTGCCTCATGTTCATGATCTCGTCGCCGAACCCCGGCACGAAGCGGTAGACCGCGGCGCTCGCGAAGATCGACAGGAACAGGATCGCCAGCCCCGACAGCACCCGCGAGAACGTGTCGTCCGCCCCGCTCCCGCTGGCCACCGCACCCGCCAGGCCCAGGATGATCACGATGATCGGCTTCGCCAGGTCCACCGCCACCATCACCCCCGCCCACCGGCGCACGTGCTTCCACATCTGCTTGTCGACCAGCCCCGCGTACACCGCCGTACCCAGCAGCGCCCCCACGTACAGCATCGCCGCCCGGATCAGCAGCTCGATCCACAGCACCGCGGCCGCCAGCACCGCCACCAGCGACACCAGCACCAGGATCAGCGGACCGCCCCCCACGTCCCCCTTCTCCAACGTGTCGGCGAACCCGCCCAGGTACGTCCCCGTGTCCGACTTCGTCCCCACCGCGATCGCCTTGGTCAGCCCGTCCGTCACACTCACGACCGTGTACAGGATCAACGGCGTGAACGCCGAGGCCACCACCGTCAACCACAGGAACCCGATCGCCTCCGTGAACGCCGTCGTCAACGGCGCCCCCCGCACCGCCCGCTTCGTCACCGCCAGCAACCACAGCACCAGCGTGATCACCGTCGACACCGCGAACACCACGGCGTACTGCTGCAGGAACGACGCATTGGTGAAATCCACCTTCGTCGTCCCGTCGATCGCCCCCGACAGATTCCGCACCACCCAGGCCGCCGCCTGCGCACACCCCTTCGCCAACGACCCGAGGGGATCGGTGACATTGCTGCCGATGTTCCCGGGCAACGAGGTGCCGCCGGGCGGGGCACAGTAGACGTCGTTCCCGGGAAGGGGGATTCCGGGGCAGCTCGTGTTGGTGGCCCCTGGGGTGGGAGTCGGCGACGGCGCAGCCAAGGCCCGCTGCGTCGGCAGCATGACGGAGAGGGCGCCGAAGAGCGCCGTTCCCACCATTCGACCCATGACCCGTCGCACCGCGCCCGAGTTACCGTCAGCGGGCATAGCGGAAGCCTCCGAACCTATCGACGGCACCAGACATCTCCTCAGCGGTTGCGGCCTGCTGGTCCGGCGGAACGGGTGCCGGGCCCGACGCCCGGCTGTAATCGGAGAGCTTCCAGTCCGTCCCGATCCACCGCAGGCTGAGGGTGAGCGTGAACCACTCCTCGGAAACCGGCTTGATCGAACGCTCGCCGGCCACCCCGTACAGACCCGTGCACCACACGTCGACCTTGGCGCTCTCCGCGCTGTAGCCGTTGCTCCTGGCCCCGACCGGAATCGTCCGCATGACGAAGGTCATTCCCGCGGGCGGGCGTCCCTGCGCATCGACACCGAACCTGGCGGCCGTCTCCGGGGTGAACCCCTGATCGAGGCGGCTCTGCAGGGTCGGGGCGGCGCCCGGGTCGGCGATGGTGGTGATGATGGTGTGGCGGCTGTCCGTACGGAACATGTCGGCGGAGCCGAGTGCCACCGCGTAGTTGACGGCGGCCGACTGGGCGCCCTGGTCGGTGTGCGGGAAGCCGGAGGCGATGCCGTTGACGGTGGTGCCGACGGGCTGGTCGCCGCTGGGGGCGGGGCCGGCGCCGGGTGGGGCGGTGGCGGCGGCGCGGTCGGCGGAGTGGCCGGTGCCGCCGGGGTCGGGCTTGCCGCGGTTGGCGATGGAGATGGCGACCACGAGCAGCGTGACGACGAGGAGGACGGTCAGCAGGGTGCGCAGCGGCCGCGACTGACGCAGGCTCGGCTGGGGGGAGGGCTGTTCGCCGACCGGTAGCCGCGTGCGGGTGTGCGGCTGGTCGTCGGACAACGGCACGGCGGCCCTCCTGGTGCGGGGAGCCGGGGGGCTCCGGGGGCCCTCCGGCCGGGGGCGGGCGCGGACGGAGGGTGGGTACGGGGTGGGGAGGTGGAGCGGCGATCCGCCTGTCGGATCGTCAGACCGCCATACCGTAGACAATGGTGAACAGGGTGCCCAGGGATCCGATGATGAACACGCCGGTCAGCCCGGCGACGATCAGCCCCTTGCCCTGTTCGGCCCCGAAGCTGTCCCGCAGGGCGGTCGCACCGATCCGCTGCTTGGCGGCACCCCAGGCGGCGATGCCGAGGCAGATGATGATGGCCAGGGCCATGATCACCTCGACCATCACCCGGGCCTCCGACCCGAGGCTGGCGAACGGGCCCCAGTCCGGGGCGATCCCGCCGATGATGGTGTCGATATTCGGCTTCTTGGGTGGGTCCTCGGCCAGGTGGCCGGCCGCAAGGGTGTGCACGCTGCTCAGGTTCATTTCCATCTCACCGCCCGATCAGGCAAATTCAAGGGCCCGGACCCCGCCCGCGCGAAGGGTCGGTGCCTATTCTTGGCCAGATCTGATGTCGACTTGGCTACTTCTCGCGGATTGGTCGTGAGGTCTCGGACACGTACGCGAGGATGTCCACCGTACGAAGGATAGCGCTCACTCTTTGTATCTCTGATGATTGCGGTGAGCAACGCCTTCCGGGACACTTCGACTGACGATTCGTCGGGATGGTGCTGATGGTACTCCGGAAGGGCGGTACGGCCGCCGCCACAGCGGGAGTTGTTGCTCTCGGCTTCCTCGGTCTGGTGACGTTCGGGACGTATGCGGCGAGTGGGACGCCGCAGCAGTCGGCGAATCGTTCCGCCCTCTCTCCGGGCACGGTGCCCGCCGTCTACCAGGACGCGATCCAGAAGTGGGGATCGCTCTGTGGCGAGATCTCCCCGCCGATGCTCGCGGCGCAGCTGTACCAGGAAAGCGGTTTCGACCCCAAGGCCCGTTCCGGGGTGGGTGCGCAGGGATTGGCGCAGTTCATGCCGGAAACCTGGGGGGCGTACGGCACGGACGGTGACGGGGACGGCAAGAAGGACGTCTGGAACCCGTACGACGCGATCGCCTCCGCGGCGGTGTACGACTGCGCGCTCGCCAAGGACGTCGCGGGCGTCCCGGGGGATCCGCAGGCGAACATGCTGGCCGCCTACAACGCCGGCCCGTACGCGGTGACGAGGAACAGGGGCATCCCGCCGTACAAGGAGACGCAGGGGTACGTGCGGAACATCCAGGCGATGGCCCGGAGTTTCACCGCGCCGACCGCACCGGTGGAGGTGTCCGCGCAGTCGGCGGCGGCGATCTACTTCGCGCAGACCAAGCTCGGCACGCTGTACCTGTGGGGCGGCGAGGGTCTGGCCTCGCAGGGGGGCCGGTTCGACTGCTCCGGTCTGACGAGGGCCGCGTACGACAGCGTGGGCATCGAGCTGCCCCGGGTGGCGAACGACCAGTGGTACGCCGGCCCGCACCCGTCGCGGGATCAGTTGCGTCCGGGGGACCTGGTGTTCTTCGCGACGGACCTGAGCGATCCGCGCAGCATCCACCACGTGGGGATCTACGTCGGCGGCGGGTACATGATCAACGCTCCGCACACCAACGCGGTGATCCGCTACGACAAGATCGACACCCGGGAGTACATCGGGGCCACCCGGGTCACCTCGGACGGCGCCCAGGCGCTGCCCTCCCGCGACAACGGCGGCAACGGCGCGGTCAACGCCCCCCGCCGCCCGGGCACCACCGCGCCGACCTCCGCTGCGGCGACGACGGCGACGACGGCCCCCACGACGGCCGCCCGCCCCACGACGGCCGCCCGCCCCGCGGCGGCGGCCCCGCCGGCGCCGACCGCCCCGCCCACCGCCGCCACCCGCTGAGACCGGGGCGCACCTGTGTGTGCCCTGTGGACGCTGAGTCAAGTTTCCATAACCGCGCGTTTCCGTGGAACGCTGTGCCCCGGCGATGACGTTGGGTCCGGTGGCCCCCCGTCAGGATCTCCGCGCCGGGTGGGCCCGGCCGGAACGGACAGGTGCAGCGGACCAGAAGGAGGTGCGGCGTGTCGACGCCGCTTGCCGACACGACCAACCCCGACCTCGAACTGCTCTACGCCGTCAACGGGCTGGCCCAACGCGCCCCCCGGTGGCTGGACCACCTGGTCTCGTGGATCGGCGAGTACGGCATCCTGATCGGCCTGGCCGCCCTCGGTCTGACGGCCTGGCTGCAGGCCAGGCGCCGCCCGGACGCGCCGGTGGCGGTGGCCGGGCTGCTGTGGGTGCCGCTGTCGGTGGCGATCGCCGAGCTCGCGAACCTGCCGATCGCCGCGATCGTGAACCGCCCGCGCCCGTTCGTCGACCACCCCGGGCTGCTGGTGCTGGTGGAGGGCAAGGCCGGTACCCACTCCTTCGTCAGCGACCACTCGACCATGACCATGGGCGTCGCGGTGGCGCTGTTCCTGGTGAACCGCAGGCTCGGCTGGATCGCCGGGGGCCTGGCCCTGCTGCAGGGCTTCTGCCGGATGTTCATGGGCGTGCACTACCCGACGGACGTGATCGGCGGCTTCGCGCTGGCCGTGGCCGTGGTGCTGCTGCTGGCGCCGATCGCGATGGCCGTGCTCGTCCCCTTCTGCCACGCGCTGACCCGTACGGCCCTCGCCCCGCTCGTCCGGGCGCCGGAGCGGGGCGCCCGGGCTCCCCGCGGGGCGGCGCAGCGCGGACGGCGGCGCGGCCGCGGAGCGGTGCGCTCCGAGGACCAGCCGCCGGAGTCCGACCTCGCGGCGTGACGGGGTCAGTCGATCTCCCCGCCGCCGGACTCGGCCAGGTGCCCGGCACCCTCGCGGCGGGCGAGGTCGCGGGAGCGGCGGGCCGGTGCGTACCAGCCGCAGCTGCAGGTGGCGAAGGCGAAGGAGCCACGCTCGCTGATCGCGATGCGGTGGTCGGGCATCCGGGTGGTGCCGGGTGCGGCCGGCAGCTCACTGTGCACGTGGTTCACCGTAACGCGCCGGAGGCCCCGAGCGCGACGCACCGGGTCGGGGCCGGCCCGTAACCCTTCGGCTCCCAACTCGTTTGCCCGGAAAGAGCTCTGCCCTTCCGGTGCCGCCCGTCCCGGGCCGGCCCGCGGGGCAGTCGGGTCCGAGGGGGTTGTCGCGAGGATGAAGATGACCGACCAGCAGCGCACCGCGTGGCCGGCGGGCCGCCGGCTGCCGCACCTGCGTCCGGCGGCCGGGGCCGCCCTGCTCGTCGCCGCACTGGCCGTGGGCGCCGCGGGCTGCTCGGGCGGCTCCGGGAGCGGCTCCTCCGACCAGCGGTCGAGCGCCCCCGACAAGCTGGCGGCCGATCCGCTCACCGCGGTGCGCAGCGCGGCCGACATCACCGGCCGCACGGGTTCGGCGCACACCGCCTCGGAGCTGGTCACGGAGTCCGCGGAGAAGAAGGCCTCGTTCAGCGGGACGGGCGGCTACGACTACGTGAAGCGGGTCGGCCGGCTGGAGGTGCAGGTGCCGCCGGGAGCGGCGACCACCGGGAAGATCGTCGAGGTGGTCCTGCCGGGCACCGTCTACCTGCAGAACAGCGGCGCCAAGGTGCCCGAGGGCAAGTGGGTGAAGCTGGACGTGCGCCAGCTGCCGGACGGCAACCTGGTGAGCAGCGGCGCCACCGACCCGGCCTCGGCGGCGGGGGCGCTGCGCGGTGCGCAGAAGGCCGACGCGGTGGGCACCGAGACGGTGGACGGGGTGGCCCTGCACCACTACCGGGGGACGCTGGACCTGGCGAAGGCGGCGGACGCGACCGGCGGCCGGGGCGGGGACGGTCTGCGGATGGGCGGGCAGACCTTCACCGTGAAGGAGGTCCCCTACGACGCCTGGCTGGACGACCAGGGGCGGCTGCGCAAGGTGGTCGAGGTGTTCACCTTCGCCGGGGTGGCCGGGTCGAAGGAGGCCAAGGACCAGGTGAAGGTGACGTCGACGACCTCGTTGAGCGACTTCGGCAAGCCCGTGGAGGCGGCCGAGCCGCCGGCCTCGGACATCTACCAGATGAAGCCCTCGGAGAGCCCGAAGTAGGCGGCCCCGGTGCGGGTGGCCGTGCGGGGAGCGGCGGCCACCCGTTTCGGCGGCGCACAGATGGCCCGTCCGTGCCATGTGGACGGGCCCCGGAGTGCCTAGGCTGGACGTCGGGTGGCTGCCGCCCGGGCTGGCGAGGCGCTGAAGGGGTGGTGCAGGTGGTGTCGTCCACGGGTGACCGCAGCGGCGGCCACGACGACGCGGCCCTCGACGAGATCGAGCTGGCCGGCGAGCTGATGATCGCCGCGACGGCCAGCCCCGGCGACCGGCTGCCGACCGAGCGGATCGACGAGGTGCTGCTCGACCGGGTGGTGCCCCGGCCGGCCCCGGAGCCGGCCGGCGAGGCCAACGGTCACGGGGCCGACCCGCCGTCGTCCTGACCGGGTTTCCGAAGCCGGGGGGCGCGGTTCAGCTGCGCAGCAGCCGGCTGATCGCGGCCGTGGCCTCGGCGACCTTGGCGTCCAGCTCCGCGCCGCCCTCCTCGGCGGCGGCGGCCACGCAGTGCCGCAGGTGCTCCTCCAGCAGGGAGAGCGCGAAGGACTGCAGCGCCTTGGTGCTGGCGGAGACCTGGGTGAGCACGTCGATGCAGTAGACGTCCTCGTCGACCATGCGCTGGAGGCCCCGGATCTGGCCCTCGATCCGGCGCAGCCGCTTGAGGTGGGCGTCCTTCTGACCGCTGTAGCCGTGCGGGCCGTGGTGCCCGGTGGCGGCGGGGATCTGTTCGGCGTGCGGGTCGCTCCCGTGCGCGTGGTCCGGCTCGGTGCGCGCTTGCGTCGTGGTCATCGGCCCGCCTTCGTCATGAGTGCCTGGTGGCTGCGTCGGCCTCCAGTGTCCAACACCCGGACGGCGCGTGGTGTTCCGCCGGCCGACCCGGCACGTGCCAGGCGGCGGAGCGGTTGCGCCGTATGAGCGGCGCCCCCGTCTTCTGGGCCGACGACGGGGACAATCCGTGCGAGCTTCCGTCAGACTGGGGCTCCCGTCCGCACACCGGTGTGCGGCCCCGAACCACCGCCGCGGCGGCGTTACGGAACAGGAGGTTCCGGCTCCCTGTCCCACCACCCCGTTTGCGTGATCGCGCTTGGTTGCACCTAGCATCGTTCAGTCCCTACCCCGCACATCGGAGATTTCCGTGCGTTTTAGCCTGACCCCGAAGGAGACGAGCTTCTACGACATGTTCGCCGCGGCCGCGGAGAACCTCGTCGTCGGATCGAAGCTCCTGCTGGAACTGCTGGGATCAGACGTGTCGGCCCGCGCGGAGATCGTCGAGCGCATGCGCGCCGCCGAACACGCCGGGGACGACACCACCCATGCGGTGTTCCACCAGCTGAACTCCTCCTTCATCACGCCGTTCGACCGCGAGGACATCTACAGCCTGGCCTCGTCGCTGGACGACGTCATGGACTTCATGGAGGAGGCCGTCGACCTGGTCGTCCTCTACGACATCCAGGCCCTGCCGAAGGGCGTCGAGCAGCAGATCGAGGTGCTCGCGCGGGCAGCCGAGCTCACGGCCGAGGCGATGCCGAACCTGCGCAGCATGTCGAACCTCACCGAGTACTGGATCGAGGTCAACCGGCTGGAGAACCAGGCCGACCAGATCCACCGCAAGCTGCTCGCCCACCTGTTCTCGGGTCAGTACGACGCCATCGAGGTCCTCAAGCTCAAGCAGATCGTGGACGTCCTTGAGGAGGCGGCGGACGCGTTCGAGCACGTCGCCAACACGGTGGAGACCATCGCCGTCAAGGAGTCCTGACCCTCGTGGACATGGCAGCACTCATCGCCGTCATCGGCGTTGCGTTCTTCTTCACCTACACCAACGGCTTCCACGACTCGGCGAACGCGATCGCCACCTCGGTCTCCACACGGGCGCTCACGCCCAGGGCCGCGCTCGCGATGGCCGCCGTGATGAACCTGGCGGGCGCCTTCCTGGGCAGCGGGGTGGCGCACACCGTCTCCAAGGGGATCATCGAGACGCCGACCGGCAACCAGGGGATGGCGGTCCTCTTCTCCGCCCTGGTCGGCGCGATCGCCTGGAACCTGGTCACCTGGTACTTCGGTCTCCCGTCCTCCTCCTCGCACGCGCTGTTCGGCGGCATGGTGGGCGCGGCGATGGCCGGCGGGATCGACGTGATCTGGAGCGGGGTCCTCGACAAGATCGTCATCCCGATGATCGTCTCGCCGGTGGTCGGCCTGATCGGCGGCTTCCTGGTGATGCTGGCGATCCTGTGGATCTTCCGCCGGGCCAACCCGCACCGCGCCAAGCGCAACTTCCGGGTCGCCCAGACCGCCTCGGCCGCCGCGATGGCGCTGGCCCACGGTCTGCAGGACGCGCAGAAGACCATGGGCATCGTGGTCCTGGCGCTCACCATCTCGGGCCACCAGTCCACCGGGGACATCCCCGTCTGGGTGAAGATCTCCTGCGCGACGATGCTCTCGCTGGGCACCTACGCGGGCGGCTGGCGGATCATGCGGACCCTCGGCCGCAAGATCATCGAGCTGGACCCGCCGCAGGGCTTCGCCGCCGAGGCGACGGCCTCGGCGGTCATGTACATCACCTCGTTCGTCTTCAAAGCGCCGATCTCCACCACCCACGTGATCACCGCGGCGATCATGGGCGCGGGCGCCACCAAGCGCATCCGCGCGGTGCGCTGGGGCGTCGCCAAGAACATCGTCCTCGGCTGGTTCGTCACCATGCCGGCGGCCGCGGTCGTCGCGGCGCTGATGTACTGGTTCGTCCACCTCTTCTGGGGCTGACGGACCGGGGAACGACCGCACGGGACGACCGCACGGAACAGCAGCGCGGAACAACAGACAGGGCCCGCCCCCACTTCTCGGGGGCGGGCCCTTCTCGTGCTCCCCGGCGGCACCGCCATGCAGCACCGTGGAGCAGTTCGGGTACCGGCTCAGCCGAAGCGGCCGGAGATGTAGTCCTCGGTCGCCTGGACGGAGGGGTTGGAGAAGATCCGCTGGGTGTCGTCCAGCTCGATCAGCTTGCCCGGCTGGCCGACGCCCGCCAGGTTGAAGAAGGCGGTGCGGTCGCTGACGCGGGCCGCCTGCTGCATGTTGTGCGTCACGATGACGATCGTGAACTGCGACTTCAGCTCGCCGATCAGGTCCTCGATGGCGAGGGTGGAGATCGGGTCGAGCGCCGAGCAGGGCTCGTCCATCAGCAGGACCTGCGGCTCGACCGCGATGGCGCGGGCGATGCACAGGCGCTGCTGCTGACCGCCGGAGAGGCCGGCGCCCGGCTTGTTCAGCCGGGTGTGGACCTCCTTCCAGAGGTTGGCGCCCTTGAGCGAGCGCTCCACGACCTCGTCGAGGACGGCCTTCTTCCTGACGCCCGCCAGGCGCAGGCCCGCGACCACGTTGTCGTAGATCGACATGGTCGGGAACGGGTTCGGGCGCTGGAAGACCATGCCGACCGCGCGGCGCACCGCGACGGGGTCGACGTTGGCGGCGTAGAGGTTCTCGTCGTCCAGGAGGACCTTGCCCTCGACCCGGGCGCCGGGGATCACCTCGTGCATCCGGTTCAGGGTGCGCAGGAAGGTGGACTTGCCGCAGCCGGACGGGCCGATGAAGGCGGTCACCGAGCGGGGTTCGATGCTCATCGAGATGTCCTCGATGGCCTTGGTGGAGCCGTAGAAGGCGGACAGCCCGCTGACGTCGATGCGCTTGGCCATGATCGTTGCTTCTCTCGTCTGTCTCGTCGTCAGTCGGTCGCTCAGTGTCCGCCCTTGGGCGAGCGCCAGCGTGCGATGCCTCGGGCGATGAGGTTGAGCCCCATCACGAAGGCGATCAGCACCAGCGCGGCGCCCCAGGCGCGGGCGTAGCCGAAGTCGTTGTTGACCTGGGAGTACTGCATCCAGATGTACATCGGCAGGGACTGCTGGGGTCCGTCGAACGGGTTGCTGTTGATGACGTCGGCGCCGAACACCAGCATCATCACCGGGGCGGTCTCACCCGTGATGCGGGCGACCGCGAGCATCACGCCGGTGGTGATGCCACCGACCGCGGTCGGGAGGACGATCCGCAGGATGGTCTTCCAGCGCGGCACGCCGAGGGCGTACGAGGCTTCGCGCAGCTCGTTCGGGACCAGCTTGAGCATTTCCTCGGTGGAGCGGACCACGACCGGCATCATCAGGATCGCCAGGGCGAGGCTGCCCGAGAACCCGGAGTAGCTGAAGCCCAGCGCGATGTTCCAGAGCGAGAGGATGAACAGGCCCGCGACGATGGACGGGATGCCCGTCATGACGTCGACGAAGAAGGTGACGGCCTTGGCGAGCCCGCCGCGGCCGTACTCGACCAGGTAGACGGCGGTCAGCAGACCGATCGGGGCGGCCATCGCGGTGGCCAGGCCGACCTGCTGCAGGGTGCCGAGCAGCGCGTGGTAGATGCCACCGCCGGGCCCGGACTGGAGCACGCCCTTCATCGAGTGGCTCAGGAAGTCCCCGTTCACCACGCCGATGCCCTGCTGGATCGTGTAGACGGTCAGCGCGACCAGCGGGACCACGGCCAGGATGAAGGCGACCCACACGATGGAGGTGGCGAACCGGTCCTTGGCCTGGCGCCGGCCCTCGACCTGGGCCGAGAGCAGGTAGCTGATGAGCAGGAACAGGAGGGCCGAGATCAGGCCCCACTGCAGGTGGCTCTCCAGGCCGGCGACCGCGCCGATCCCGCACCCGAGGGCGATCGAGCCGGCGGCGACGGCGGCCGGGGCCCACTTGGGCAGCCGGTTGGCGCTCAGGGCGTTGCCGAGAGGACGGGCGTCCTCGACGGCGGCGGTGACGGTCATGCGTTGGCCCCCGAGTACTCCTTGCGGCGGGCGATGATCAGTCGCGCGGCACCGTTCACCAGCAGGGTGATCACGAACAGGACGAGGCCGGAGGCCATCAGCGCGTTGCGGCCGTTGTCGCCGGCCTCGGAGAACTTGAGCGCGATGTTCTGGGCGAAGGTGCCGCCGCCGGCGTCCAGGATGTGCAGCGACAGGACGCTGCTGGAGGAGAGCACCACCGCGACCGCGATGGTCTCGCCGAGCGCACGGCCGAGGCCGAGCATCGAGGCCGAGATGATGCCGGGGCGGCCGAAGGGCAGCACCGCGGTGCGGATCATCTCCCAGCGGGTCGCGCCGAGCGCGAGCGCCGCCTCCTCGTGCATCCGCGGGACCTGGCGGAACACCTCGCGGGAGACCGCGGTGATGATCGGCAGGACCATGATGGCCAGCAGGATGCCGACCGTGAACAGGTTGCGCGGGGTGCCGGTCCGGGTCTGGTCGAAGATGTACGTCCAGCCCAGGTACTCGTTGAGCCAGCTGGTCAGGCCGTCCATGTGCGGCACCAGGAAGAGCGCGCCCCAGAGGCCGTAGACGATGCTGGGGACGGCGGCGAGCAGGTCGACCAGGTAGGCGAACGGCTGGGCGATCCGGCGCGGGGCGTAGTGCGAGATGAACAGCGCGATCCCGATGGCCACCGGCACCGCGATCGCCATCGCGATGATCGCGCTGACCAGGGTGCCGACCACCAGGACGGCGATGCCGAAGACCGGCTTCGGGGCGTCCGGCGTCCACTCGAAGGTGGTGAGGAAGTTGCCCTCGTTGTTGCTCAGCGCGAGCACCGAGCGCCAGGTCAGGAACGCGGCGATGGCGCCCATGATGACGAGGAGGAAGATGCCCGATCCCCGGGCGAGGTTCATGAAGATCTTGTCGCCGACCCGGCTGTCACGCGGTCGGCGTTCCCTGCCTCGCGGGGCGGCAGGGGAGGATGAAGTCATTGGTCTACTCCGGTCTGGTGGTGCCGCCCCGGAAGGGGGTCGGCACCATGGCGGCGGTGCCCCGGACGTTGGTGCTGGGTTCGGTGCGATCCGGTGGGGCGGCCCCGGCCCCCCTCGTTACGGGGCCGACCCACCGGTGGTCCCCTCGGATCAGGCCAGGGTCGGGATGATCCCGTTGACCTTGTCCGTCAGCTCCTTGGGGAGCGGGACGTAGCCCTTCTCACCGGCGGCCTTCTGGCCCGCGTCGCTGATGGTGTAGGTCAGGAAGGACTTCAGGGTGTCGAGGGTCTCGGCCTTGTTGCCCTTGTCGCAGACGATCTCGTAGGTGACCAGGACCAGCGGGTAGGAGCCCTCGTCCTTGGTCGCGTAGTCGAGCTTGAGCGCCAGGTCGCTGCCGGTGCCGGCGATCTTCGCCTTGGCGAAGGTGTTGGCGGCGTTGGCGGCGGTGGCCTCGACCGGCTTGGAGGCGCCGGTGTTGAGGGCGGCGCTCTTGAGGTTGTTCGTCTGGGCGTAGGCCAGCTCGACGTAGCTGATCGAGTTCTTGACCTGCTTGACCTGGGCCGCGACACCGGCGCTGCCGGTGGCCGACTGGCCGTTCTTGCCCGCCCACGCCTTGGAGGCCGGGTAGGACCAGGCGCCGTTGCCGGCGGCGGCGAAGTACTTGGTCAGGTTCTCGGTGGTGCCCGAGTCCTCGGACCGGTGGAAGGTCTGGATCTCCGCGTCCGGCAGCTTGGCGCTCGGGTTCAGCGCGACGATCGCCGGGTCGTTCCACTTGGTGATCTGCGTGTCGAAGATCTTCGCGGCGGTCGGGGCGTCCAGGACGAGGCTGTCCACGCCCTCGACGTTGAAGACCAGCGAGATCAGACCGCCGGCCATCGGCAGGTCGATGCCCTGGCCACCGGTGCAGACGGCCTTGCTCGCGTCGACCTCGGCCGGCTTGAGGGCCGAGTCGGAACCGGCGAAGGTGACCTTGCCCTGGTTGAACTGCTGGATGCCCGCGCCGGAGCCGGGGGCCTGGTAGTTCACGGTGCTGCCGGAGCAGGCCGCGGCGAAGTTCGTCTTCCAGACGTCGACCGCGGTGGCCTGGGCGCTGGAACCGGCGCCGAGCAGGTTGCCGGCCTTGCCACACTTGATCGAGGAGCCAGCCGCGGCCGAGCTGGAACCGGACGTGCCGCCGGTGCCGTTGTCGTCCGAGCCGCAGGCGGCGAGCGACAGCGAGCTGACAAGCGCCATGGCACCGATGGCGAGGGCCTTGGAGCGGCCGTTCCGCTGGAGCTTCACAGGGGTGTCCCTTTCTGTGGCATTGCCCGTCGCGCAGATCGTGCGGTGCACGGAGGAGCGCGGGTTTTGCTGTGGTCCGGGGCCCGTTCGGCCCGTCGGCATTCCCGAAACTAGGCCGGGGAAGTGACACGACAGCCGGTCGCAAGTGAACGGGGAGTGAACCTCGGAGGGATGACAGGAAACTACGTCAGGTAGTAACGGTTGCGTCACGGCATGGGCGCAGGTGGATCACTTCCACCGTTCCTTCACCGGCGCCTCCCCGTCCGTCCGCACCGGCCTCGCCCCCAGCATCACCAGCAGCGCGTCGACCAGCAACCGGTCACGCTCGTGCGTCAGCCGCGCACGGGCCTTCCCCGCCGGCAGCCACTCCAGCCGGTCCACCTCCCGGTTCGGACGGAACTCCCCCGAGGCCGGCACCGCCGCCCAGTACCGGACCTCCTTCGGACGGCCCTGCGCCAGGTAGTGCTGGGCCGGCAGCTCCGCGCCCAGCCGGCAGTGGAAGCCGGTCTCCTCCCGGACCTCGCGCAGCGCCGCCTCGACCACGCCCTCCCCCGGGTCGAGCTTGCCCTTGGGAAGGCTCCAGTCGTCGTACTTCGGACGGTGGATCACCGCGATCCGCGGCCGCCCCAGCCGGCCGCTCTTCTTCGGACGGCCGGGCAGCCACAACACCGCGCCCGCCGCCAGGATCACCCGGCCGCGACCGGTCCCGGCCTCGGAGACGTCCACGGGCCGCGCGGCACCCCGCGGTTCGGCCGTCCGGGGCCGGCGCACCTCAGGCCGTCCGCGGGGAGGGGGCGTGCCCCCAGCCCTCGGCCGGCGGGATCTCCAGCCAGCCGTCCAGGCCCGGCGGCAGCTCGGGCCAGCGGCGGCCGAAGGCGTACCGCGCCGACTCCACCTCCAGCCGCTGGTCGGCGTGCACCACGCCCAGCACGTACGCCGTCGCCGGGGTGATCCGGGGCGTACGCGCCGCCGTCGCCGCCGTCACCGCCGCGTCCGCGGCCTCCTGGTGGTGGCCCAGCACCGCGTCCAGCTCGTTCAGCTCCCCGGACGGGCGGCCGCACACCTCCAGCGCGTACCGGGCCCGCTTCACCAGGATGCGCAGCCGCGCCCAGGGCGCGTCGTCGGCCGCCAGGGCCGTGTCCGCGTCCGTCGCACCCCGCGCCTGCGGCACCGGGCCCAGCCGGCGCAGCCCGTCCCCGCCGTACGGCGTCGCCGCCCGCTGGAGCGGCAGCTGCTGGGCGCTCGCCGCCAGCGCAGTGAACGCCGCGGCCGCCTGCGGCAGCAGCACCGCCGAGGCCCGGCCGCCCGCCGACTCCAGCAGCGGCGCCTCCCCGACCAGCAGGGTCATCCGGTCGGCCAGGGCGTGCAGCCGGGCCGAGCGCAGGTCCTGCAGGACCGTCGAGTGCGCCCGCGTCCGGGCCAGGGTCAGTTGCCGGTCCAGCAGCGCCCGCGCCTTGGGGGCGCCCGCGTGACCGGCCAGCATGCCGGTGCCCTCCGGGTCGGTGCCGCTCAGCGAGTCCAGCGCGCCGAGCAGCCGGGCCGAGCGGCGCACGTACCCCGGCTCCAGCGCCAGCAGGTTCAGCAGCCAGCGCAGCTCCGTGCGCGTCTCCTGCGCCCAGGTCTGGTCGAAGACGGTGCCGAAGGTGTGCAGCAGCCCGCCGATCCTGCGGACGCACCGCAGCAGATCGGCCGTGCCGGCCGCCGGCACGGCCGAGGCCGAGCCCGGTCTGGCCCCGACCTCGCCGACCGCCAGCGGCAGGGCGCGCAGGAACGCGCCGGCCTGGGAGGTGAGCCGGAGGGAAAGGATGTCCCCTGCGGTCGCGGTGGAGGCCGCCTGGGCCGTCATCGGCGCATCGGTCATGGCGTGGTAAATCCCCGTTCCCCCGGGCCCTTCCCCGAGGCTGGTGGCCGACCGCCGGAGGGAGTCCCCTTCCCCCGGCGGCTTCGCATCAGTGGTCGCGTCAGCGCGGGGTGGCGGCCCGGCGGCGCTGGCGCGAGTCGATCAAGAGGTCCTGGACGTGCCGTAGCGACCTGCCCTCGGCGTCCTGCGAGTGGCGCGTCCACGCGCCGTCCGGCCCCAGGTGCCAGGACTCGGTCTCGTCCGACACCCCGAGGTCGATCAGCCCGGACAGCTCGGCGCGGTGCGCCGGATCGGTGATCCGCAGCAGCGCCTCGATCCGGCGGTCCAGGTTGCGGTGCATCATGTCGGCGCTGCCGATCCAGACCTCCGGATCGCCGTTGTTGCCGAACACGAAGATCCGCGAGTGCTCCAGGAAGCGGCCCAGGATGCTGCGCACCCTGATGTTCTCGCTCAGCCCCGGCACCCCCGGGCGGACCGCGCAGATCCCGCGCACCCAGACGTCCACCGGCACCCCGGCCTGCGAGGCCCGGTAGAGCGCGTCGATCACGGCCTCGTCGACGATCGAGTTGACCTTGAGCTTCACGTACGCCGGACGGCCCGCGCGGTGGTGGGCGATCTCGTTGTGGATGCGGGAGACCAGACCGTCGCGCAGGCTGCGCGGAGCGGTCAGCAGGCGGCGGTAGGACTCGCGGCGGGAGTAGCCGGAGAGCCGGTTGAAGAGGTCCGAGAGGTCCGCGCCGACCTGCGGGTCGGAGGTGAGCAGACCGATGTCCTCGTACAGCCGGGCGGTCTTCGGGTGGTAGTTGCCGGTGCCGACGTGCGAGTAGCGCCGCAGGGTGTCGCCCTCCTGGCGGACCACCAGCGACAGCTTGCAGTGCGTCTTCAGCCCGACCAGGCCGTAGACGACGTGGCAGCCGGACTCCTCGAGCTTGCGGGCCCACTTGATGTTGGCCTGCTCGTCGAAGCGCGCCTTGATCTCGACCAGGACCAGCACCTGCTTGCCCGACTCGGCCGCGTCGATCAGCGCGTCCACGATCGGCGAGTCGCCGGAGGTGCGGTACAGCGTCTGCTTGATCGCCAGCACGTCCGGGTCGGCGGCGGCCTGCTCCAGGAACGCCTGCACCGAGGTGGAGAAGCTGTCGTACGGGTGGTGCAGCAGGACGTCCCGCTCGCGCATCGCGACGAAGATGTCCGGCTGGGAGGCCGACTCGACGTCGGTCAGCCCACGGGCCGTACCGGCCACGAACTTCGGGAACCGCAGCTCCGGGCGGTCCTGGTCGGCGATGCCGAACAGCCCGGTGAGGTCCAGCGGCCCGGGCAGGGGGAAGACCTCCGCCTCGGTGATGTTCAGCTCCCGCACCAGCAGGTCCAGGATGTAGGGGTCGATCGACTCCTCGACCTCGAGGCGGACCGGCGGGCCGAAGCGCCGCCGCATCAGCTCCTTCTCCAGGGCCTTGAGGATGTTCTCGGTGTCGTCCTCCTCCACCTCCAGGTCCTCGTTGCGGGTGACGCGGAAGGCGTGGTGGGCCAGCACCTCCATCCCCGGGAAGAGCTCCTCCAGGTGCGCGCCCATCACGTCCTCCAGCGGGACGAACCGCTGGGGCGAGGCCTCCAGGAAGCGGGCCAGCGACTGCGGCACCTTCACCCTGGCGAAGTGCTTGTGCCCGGACACCGGGTTGCGCACCACCACGGCCAGGTTCAGGGAGAGCCCCGATATGTACGGGAAGGGGTGCGCCGGGTCGACGGCCAGCGGTGTCAGGACCGGGAAGATCTTCTGCCGGAACAGCGTGTGCAGCCGGGCCTGCTCCTTCTCGGCCAGCTCCGGCCAGCGGACCAGGTCGATGCCCTGGGCGGCGAGGTCCGGCAGCACCTCCTGCTGGAACGCGGCGGCGTGGCGGGCCATCAGCTCGCGCGAGCGCGTCCAGATCTGGTCCAGCACCTCACGGGGCTGGAGGCCGGACGCGCTGCGCTGGGCGACGCCCGTCGCGATGCGGCGCTTGAGGCCGGCCACCCGGACCATGAAGAACTCGTCCAGGTTGCTCGCGAAGATCGCGAGGAACTTGGCCCGCTCCAGCAGCGGGATCTCCGGGTCCTCGGCAAGCTCCAGGACCCGCTCGTTGAAGGCGAGCCAACTGCGCTCACGATCGAGGAAACGTCCCTGCGGCAGGGGCTCGAACTCCAACTCGTCCGTGGCCGGCAGCTCCGGCGGATTCCCCAGCGGACTGGACATCCGCGCCGGCGGCGACAGCGGGGCAGAGACGGGGCGGGGGATGCTCATCGGTTCCAGCTCCTCCAGCAACAGGACTACGTCCGGACGCGTGTGGCTCTGCGGGCCGTCGTCCTCGCTCCGGGCCGTACCCGGGGCCAGCGCCCACCCGCCGGGCGCCGTACGTACAGGACCGGCCGACGAATCGCGGTCGACTCTGCACGAGCGAGACACTACGGACTTCATCCTGTGATCTTCGCGGCAGCAATTGAATCCACGGTAAACACCGCATGGCCAGGAGGAAAGCTGAGTCGGTCGGAGCAAGGGGTGTCGCGGTCCTCCGACGCCCTTCGACCTCGTCCGACCGCTCGCCCTGTGCTGCCCTGTGTTGCCCTGTGTTGTCCTGCGCTGCCCTGTGCTGTCCTGTCCGTCACTCGCTCGGCGGGCCGGGCCGGGCCGGGCCGGGAGGGTCAGGCCGGTCGGCCGCCCCGGTACCGGGCCCGGTACATGAGGTCCACCTCGTGGATGGTGAAGCCCAGTCGCTCGTAGACCCGGACGGCGGCCGGGTTGTCCGCGTCGACGTAGAGGAGGACCGTCCCCAGTCCGCGCTCGCCCTCGCCCGAACCGGTGAGGTGACGCAGTCCCGCGGCGGTGAGCGCGCGGCCGAGGCCACTGCCCTGCTCGGCCGGGTCCACCCCGACGACGTACACCTCGCCGAGTGCGGGCTCGGTGGCGGTGGCCGGGTGCACCTTGGTCCAGTGGAACCCGACGACCTTGCCCTCCCGGGTGGCGAGGAAGAAGCCGGCCGGGTCGAACCACGGCTCGGCGAGCCGGTCCGCCAGGTCCTGCTGCGTCCAGGCACCCTGCTCCGGGTGGTGGGCGAAGGCCAGGGCGTTGAGCCGCAGCCACTCGGCGTCGTCCTCCCCCGGACGGAAGGTCCGCAGCTCGATGCCCTCCGGGACGGCCACCGCCTCGGTCTGCGGACCGCGCCGGCGCATCTGCCGCAGCTCGCGGACCAGCTCGGCCCCGTACGCCTGCGCCAGGTGCCGGGCAGCCGGGTGACCGCCGTGCACCCAGAAGTCCACGGCGTCCCGGCCCTCACGGTGGGCCTGCTCGAGGACCGCCTCCACCAGCGGGCGGCCCAGGCCGAGCCCGCGGGCGGCCGGGTCGATCACCAGCTCGGCCGAGGGATTGGCGGACGGGGTCTCCGGGACCTCCAGCTGGCCGTAGCCGAGAACCGTCTCGCCGCCGCTGCTCTCGAGGAGGTGGATGACGCCCGGGCGGCCTTGATCGCTGTTCCGCAACCGGAGCCGGCCCTGTTCGGACACGGCCGCACGGCCGTCGAGCTCCTGGGCCTCCGCCAGAACCCGCAGGGCACCGTCGCGCTGCTCGGGGCGGAGCACGTTGTTCGCAATGACCGCTGTCTGATCGTCCATGCACCGACGATACGTCAGGGGAAATGCGAAAAGCCCCTGATCCTTGTGGATCAGGGGCTTTTCAGAAGAATTGTTCGGCGGCGTCCTACTCTCCCACAGGGTCCCCCCTGCAGTACCATCGGCGCTATGAGGCTTAGCTTCCGGGTTCGGAATGTAACCGGGC